>NZ_WMJX01000003.1 GCF_009711045.1 Myroides albus
ATCTCATATGAGGTTGGGGATTTTTTTGTTTATATACTTAGGCTATTTATCTATTATTAGTTTTATTAGCTTCTTGTTTATCACAAAGATTGTTTTTATTTATGGTAAATATTGCGAATCAATAATTGTAATTATTATTATTTTACTTAAACTGCAGGCTTTTGTGGAATTAATTAGAATGTATTGCGAAAAAAATGCTTTACTTTGTACGTGTTAATATTTGAGTTAGCTATGAGTGTTAGAATGAAGACTATATTAAAAAGGTCCCTATTATTTGTCGGTGGTTTTACAGGAATTACATTATTATTAATGTGGATTGTTCCTATGTTTTTTATAGATACTATAAATGAGAAAGTTAGGGTAGTTATTAAAGAAACAATTAAAGGTGAAGTTGAGTTTGATAAGATAGACTTATCATTTTACACAAAGTTCCCTTTTTTAACTGCAAATATTTCCAAGCCTTCAATTAGTGGTGTTAATCAAGATTCTATTAGTTCTACACAATTGTTCGAAGCTGAGTCTGTAAGTCTTGGAGTTAATCCCTTTGCTCTTTTATCTGGTAAAGTAAGCTTTGGTCGTATCTATGTCGATAAACCTTTTGTGAATGTGAACGTGATGGAAGATGGTTCTTCTAATTATGATATTTTTTATGCAAGTGAGTCTAATGAATTAGAGGAGGACAGTGATTTGGAGTTGAATATTAATCGATTACATATTAAGAATGCAGAGGTAATTTATAATGATTTAGCAAGCAAGTTGAGTTTTGTTATGCAAAATTTTGACTATGTTGGACGCGGAAATATGAGTGAAGCTATTTTTGACTTAAAAAGTGTTATTCGTATTCAGTCTTTTGATTTGAATTTTGATGGTGTTCATTATGTTAAGGAAAAACCTATACTTGCAAAGTTATCTACACAGATAGATACTAAGTCGCTTACTTTAATTTTTGAACGTAACGATATTCGCATAAAAGATCTTCCTGTAGATTTTAAAGGTAAGTTTGCTTTCATTGAGAATGGTTACGATATGTTGTTCGATATTAAAACTAAAGATTCGTCTCTTGAGCAGCTATTATCAGTGATACCTCCTGAGTATCAAGATTGGTTAGATAATACCGTTATAAAAGGAACTGTTACAGGAGATTTCTTATTAGAAGGGAAATACGTTATTGCGGATAGTTTAGCTCCAAATGTTAATTTGAATTTACAAGTTAATAATGGTTATATCCAACATGGAGAACTGACAAAGCCTTTAGAAAATTTAGAGCTTGGATTTTCATTTTCATTACCAGGATTGGACATTCAGAAGAATGAAGTAAATGTGAACAATTTATCTTTCAGTGTTGATGGCAAGAAAAGTCTTTTGAATCTCTCGAGTAAGGGTATTGATTCATTGCATGTAAATGGTAGTATAGATTCTAATTTAGATTTAGCTTTATTTAATAAAGCGGTAGGTAATAGTAGCTTTGATATGAAAGGGGATCTAACAATGAAGGGAAATGTTGATGGGTTGTTTACAAAGGACATTGTTGTAAGTAGAACATTGCGTAAAACTATAACTGATACAGTTATTAGCAGTGTTCCAAAATTCGATATCACTACAACTTTGCGTAACGGTTATTTCAAACTCGAACAGCTACCGGAAGCAATCTCCAAAGTAGACGTCGATTTAGAAGCTATTGGTAAAGATTCTAACTACAAGAACATCGCTATTAATCTAAATCATATTAGTTTATTAGCAATGGATAACTTTATAGAAGGTAAAGCTAAAATAAAGAATTTACATAATTATGATTTACAAGGAGATTTAAAGGCAAAGGTTGATCTTGATAATGTCAAAGAATTTATACCAATCTCTGATATGGAGATAAGAGGACTTGTAAATATTGATGGATCAGTTAATGGTACATTCGAACCTAATCGCAAGCGTTTTCCTATTGTATCAGCAGATATCAAAATGGAGAATGGTTATCTTCGTTTTGACAGGATTCCGGAGTTACCAGTAGAAGATATTCATATTCATACTAAGATCAATAGTAAACGTGGTTCCATGAGTGACTTAACCGTAGAAGTACTTCCAATTGACTTTAAGATTGCTGACGAATCATTTCAAATAGCAGCTAGTTTGTATAATTTAAATAATTTAAATTATACTGTTAAATCTAAAGGAGTGCTAAACATTGATAATCTATATAAGTTATTTAAGATAGACGGTATTGACGTTAAAGGTAAAATTGTAACTAATTTATTTTTAAGTGGTTTGCAAAGTGATGCAGTTAACGGAAACTTTGATAAGCTGAAGAACGGAGGACGTTTTGAGGTAGATAATATAACAGTTAGTTCGGAGTTATTTCCAAAACCTCTCCATATTAAGAAAGGAGTATTCAAATTTTTTAAAGAGAAGATGAAGTTTGAAAAGTTTGAAGCCCAATACGGTAGCTCTAAGTTTAGTATGAATGGGTATCTAACAAATGTTATTAATTATATATTGAAAGAAGACACTATCCAAGGAAAGTTTGATTTAGAAACTCCTTTCATGAATGTAGATGAGTTTATGGTTTTTGCTGATAATCAGTCCACATCAACGAAAGTATCTTCTGATAATACAGGTGTTATCCAAGTACCGGGGAATATCGATATTACTTTTACAGCAGATGCTAAGAAAGTAAAGTATACGGATTATAACTTAAATGACTTCAATGGAGAGTTAGTTATAAATAAAGGTCAAATAAACTTGAATAAGACACAGTTTGAGTTAGTTGGGACCAATGTAGGAATGACAGGTAGATATAAGCCTAATGGACTTAGAAAAGCTGAGTTTGAATATGCAATAGATGCTTCTAACTTTGATATTCAACGTGCTTACAAAGAAGTACCAATGTTTAGAGAGATGGTAAGTATGGCTAAAGATGCTTATGGAACTGTTTCCTTAGATTACAAGTTAAAGGGGAATTTAAACAGTGGAATGTTTCCTGTGATGAGATCATTAGAAGGAGAGGGAACTTTGACCTTAGAGGATATTAAGTTTAAATCATTTAAGTTGTTAGGTGCAATTGCTGATAAGACTGATGCTAAATCTCTTGAAAAAGGGAATGTATCAAAAGTAGATATTAAATCTTCTATTAAAGACAATGTCTTGACTATTGAGCGAACGAAGATGAAAATGGCAGGGTTTAGACCTCGATTTGAAGGACAGGTTAGTTTGGATGGTGAAATGAATATAGGGTTTAGATTGGGACTTCCTCCTATGGGAATTATAGGAATACCAATGAAAATTACAGGCTCTCCAGAGGATTTTAAAATTAAACTCGGGAAGTATAAACCAAGTGAAGTTTTAGGAAAAAGCACAGAGGATGACGAGGAAGATGATGAAGTTGAAGTAAAATCTGTGAATGATCCAATGCCAACACTCCCAGAAGAAAATAATGCAACCCCTCCCAATATAACGGAGAATGCAGCGTAATAACAAAGGCTCAAGTTAAATCTTGAGCTTTTTTGTTTAGTACAAAGTGTATTAAATCCTTACATTTACAATCAAAATTTGAATTGATGGAAAGTTTTACTCCTTTAAACGAAATAGAATTAAACTTATTAAGTCAAGGTAGCGTTAGTGAACCTATGCGTGTTTTACAAAGTACTGATAGTATCGATAATCAATCGTTACACGAAAAGTGTAAACCTGTTGATGCTCGTGATCCTAATTTGAAAATCCTTATATCTCGTTTGTATGCCACTGTACGCGATGAAGAAAAACCTGGTGTAGGTATAGCAGCTCCACAAATTGGGATAAATCGCAGAGTATTTTTAGCTCAGCGATTGGACAAAAAAGATAATCCTTTTGAGTTTTTTGTTAATCCTGAGATTGTATGGTATTCTAAAGTAATGAGAGTAGGGGAAGAGGGATGCCTATCGATTCCAGATATTTATGAAGAAGTTGCCCGTAGTTTAGCTATCCAGATTACTTATTACGATTTGGAAGGTCAGCATTTTCAGGAAGTTGTTGAAGGATATACTGCAGTTATATTACAACACGAGTTTGACCATTTAAATGGTGTTTTGTTTCCAGAACGCATCGAAGAACAATTGCAAGAAGAATTTTTCAGTGCTTCGCCAAATGGAGAATTGGTTTATCGAAAATAGACTGTATGTTTTGTAGGTTTAAAATATTTGTATTTATTTTTTTAATTACTGGGACATTTATAACTAAAGGACAAGATATCGATGATATTTATCGTATAGATTCCTATAAGTTTGCATGTCCTACCTCTGATGAATATCTCAAGCAGTTATACAAAGTAGGTATTAAATCGCTCAATAATGACGAGCATGTGAATTTAGCAGGAAAGATATTTTTTCAAATTATTGAAAAAGACAAAGCACTATGTGATGCCTATTATTTTACAGGTGTATCTCTTACAAAACAAGATAAACACAAAGCTGCCTTAACCTATTATTTTTATGCTGATAGCTTATCAAGCTCACCAAATTTAAAGTTTAAAGAAGAACTCGCGGAAGCAGCATTAAGAGTGAGTAGTGTAGGATTGGCTCGTAAGGAGTATGAAAATATCGTAGAGAAGTTTCCGAATAGCCCTATTGGCTTTTATGGAATCGGACTAACAGCTACAAGTTTAGGTGATTATGAAAGAGGAATAGAATGTCTTGAACTCGCAGAGCAAAAGTTTGTTCAAATAAATAGTTTGACTGAAAAGAGAAAGAGTGAAGTTTTATTAATGAAAGGGATACTCTATACTCAACTTAAACAATATGAAGAAGCTGTTGTTTCATTTGAAGGTTGTGAAGATATGTTTGGCCAACTTCTAGATTATTTAGCAAATTATGCTTGGTCCACCTACAATTTATATTTGCAAACACACGATGTCAAATGGGAAGAAAAATGTAAAGCTACTTTAAGTAAATTGAGAAAATTACCTACTATTACACAGGAATTTCTTGATAAGTTTACATTTAAGTCAGAATAGTGATTTCTCCTTTTATATTTTTTTCACGTTTAAACATATTTCAAAACCAACACCTCTTAAGCTATTAATACTTATAGATTCATCGTGTAGAAAGTATTTTCTCAAACGGGTTATAAATACATCTAAACTACGGCCATTGAAGTAATCAGCAGATGGCCAGAGTTTCTGTAAGATCTCCTCACGAGAGATAATATCGCCATTATGACTGATTAATAAAAGTAATAAATCTCTCTCTCGTTCTGTGAGACGTATTGTTTCAGAGGGATGACTAAGCTTTAGCTGTATAGGATTAAAAGTATAGCTACCTAATGAGTACTGTTCTGTCTTTTGTACAGCGGTTCGCTTTAGGATATTCTCTATTCTCAGTTTTAGTTCTTCAGGATCACATGTTTTAGAGATATAATCATCAGCACCTAACTTTAACCCCATTAAGCGATCGATGCTTTGGTTCTTTGCTGTTAAGAATAAGAAAGGCAAATTAGGTAATACCGTATTAATCTCTTTCGATAAGGTAAAACCATCTTTCTGTGGAAGCATAATATCTAATATCGCTAAGTCAAAGTGTTCTTGAGTTACAGTATCTATAACTTCTTCTGGAGTAGTGAACCATTTTACCTCAAATCCACAAATACCTAAATACTGTTGGATAACAGTACCATAATCAATATCGTCCTCTACTAATAATAATTTATACATAAGGTATCGTGATTTTAAAAGTAGTCCCTACTTGTAGTTTACTATTTATATTAATACTTCCGTGAAGTGATTTTACTATTTGTTGTACTTGGTATAAGCCGATACCTAGTCCTTGGGTGTTATGGATATTGCCTTCTCGTATTCTATAGAATTTCTTGAAGATATCACTCTGTTTATCCTTAGCGATTCCCATTCCGTTATCTATAACTGTGATGATATATTGATTAGCATCTGATGAGACACTGCATTTAATCTCTGTCCCACCATATTTAATACTGTTCTCTAATAAATTAAGAAGCACAGTCTCTATTTTAGTTTTAGGGAGATTGAGTTCATCTTTAGCACTCCACTCTATTGATAATAATACTTCAGGATATAGGTTTTGGAGATCCTTTATCAGCACTAAAGCATCTTCTTTTTTATAGCTTTCTTCTTCATCTGATAGGATAGGATTAAGGCTATTCTGTAATCGGTCTAATCGATCTACTTGACGGAGTAGAAGGTTCACTGTTGGAGACTCATATTCTTTGGACAGATTCTTACAACCGTATTTTAAGGTAGCGATAGGTAGTTTAAACTCATGAGAGACATTATCTACCATATTGTATAGATTAGCTACCTCTTTTTCTTTGTGTTTTATGGTACGATAAGTGATATAGTAAAGCACTAAAATAAAGATACAGATAAGGCTAGAACCTATAAATAAAGGAAGTAATTGCTTTAGTACAATACTTAAATAATTAACTACTTCGATTTCTTTTTCTTGATGAACAGTGATATGTAAATCCTTATCGTTTTTTACCCCTATATGATTGTCATTTTGATCATGAGTACTCGTCTCATTGATTTCCCACTCAGAAGTATTTATTTTTTGAGGATGAACTACTTTCTCATTTGTTTCTAAGAAAGTAAAAGGTTCGTCTAGTAAGTTTATATTTTTATCATTAAGGGTAATCTGTGTTATCGTGAATTTAGCAGCTACTTTATAACCTAATTCTTTAAAGGTACTATCTACTTTAGTAGTAAATAATTCGCTATTATGATTATAATCCTCTTTGATAATATTTATACTTGTTTCTTGTTTTTTTAGAGCTAAGAAATGTTTATATAATTCACTCTCTTTATTCAGACTCATATTCTTATATGAACTCTGCTCTAATAAATCATCTATTTTCTCATGTGCTAGACTATTTATAGCTTTTTGTTTAAGACGGATAGCTTGGTTAAAATAGAACCCCATTAATCCTAATAAGAGGATATAGAAAACACAAAAGATGATTAAGTAATATTTAGAATTTAGCTTTTTCATATACACAAATATACTTTAAAAACAGGGTAATACATCAACAGGCTTTTGCTGTTAACCGTTCATTAACCGTTCATTAACCACCTTCTTTTAATGAATACAACACCTTTGTTTAAAATTAATGAAATTATGGTACGCATACTTATTTTATGGAGCATATTATTGTTAAGTGTATTAGTCAATGCACAAACAACTAACTCTCAAATCAAAGGAAAAGTAACAGATAATAAAAAGGAACTATTGGCTTTCGTTACTGTTGTAGCAAAAGATGCAGATGGCAAGATGGTACAGGCTGTTTATACGGATGAACAAGGTGTTTATGATTTAGATGATAATGCATTGATTACTCAATTAGAGTTTAGCTATGTAGGGTTTAAATCTCAAACAATACCTTTAGGTACGGCTCCAGCTGTAGTAGAGTTAACAGAAGATAACGCTATTTTAGATGAAGTAATGATTACTGCTAAGCGTCCTACTATAAAAAGAGAAATAGATAGATTAGTATTTAATGTACAAGATACGCCTTTAGCGACTACGAATGCGTGGGATATTCTGAAACAAACACCTGGGGTAAGTGCGATAGGAGATAACCTAAGTATCCGTGGGAGCTCTAGTATATTAGTGACGATTAACGATAGAAAAGTGATGCTGACAGGAGAGCAATTAAAGGAGATGCTTGAATCTACAGATGGTACACAGGTAGAAGCTGTAGAAGTTATCACTAATCCTCCTGCTAAGTATGATGCTCAGGGTGGAGCAGTATTGAATATTAAATTAAAAAAGAATATAAATTTAGGGTATAAAGGGAGCGTAACAAATCGTTTTAAACAAACTACCTACGCGGTTAACACCTTAGGTACACAACATTTTTACTCTGGTGATAAAGTGAATTTATCTGGCAATTATACTTATACAAAAGGAACTGGAGTGCGGTATAATGAAGACAACGTTATCTATGAGAACGGAGAGCGTTGGAGTACAGACCTGACACGTAAGAATAAGATGAAAGGTCGTCATAGTTTTAATGCAGAGATGGATGTAAAGGTAGATAGTACATTGACACTGACAGTAGGAGGAAGTGGTTATATTAATGAACAAACCAAAGGTGACTTTGTCATCCCTACATTGATCTATAATAAAGAAGGGATTGTAGAATCTAATTATACCACTTTTAATAAGAAGCGTGCTAATATGGATACGTACACAGGGTATTTTATGTTAGACAAAAAGTTTAGTCACGAGAAAAATTTATTATGGTCATCTTATTTTACGTATGATAACCAAAAAGATAATCAAGATGTTTTAACTGAATTAAACTTTAAAGATCAAGTACCATCTGAACGCTTTTTTGCAACGAAAGATAAGTCGCGCACACGATTAGCTGTATCTGGTGTTGATTATACGATAGATAAAGAAACAACCAAATGGGAGTTAGGTGGTAAGTATAGTATTGTCAAAGCTTTATATTCATTAGACTTTTTTGATACTAAAACAAGTAATCCTAATAAAGACAAGAGTAACGAATATGATTATCAAGAAATCAATTGGGCTGGATATACTTCCTTTACGAAGCAATGGGATAAATGGCAAATCAAAGCAGGATTGAGAGGAGAGTACACCGGTATTCAGACGAAGAGTACAGGAGTAGGGAGTGACACACAGTCATACTTTAAACTATTTCCTACAGCCTATGTGAAATATGATGTAACAGACGATCATCATTTGAGTTTTTCGTATGGCAAGCGCATTGACAGACCTTCGTATTCTTGGATGAACCCTGCGAAGAGTTACTATAATTTGTTTTCATATTTTCAAGGTGACCCTGATTTAAAACCAACGATCAGTCATAATTTTAGTTTAAGTTATAATTGGAATCAGTTAAATATTGAACTGTTTTATAATCGTGAGAACAATCCATCTATGGAAATCTCTTATCAAGAACCTGAAAATAATATGTTAATCTATCATTATACGAATATAGATAAACGACAACTAGCGGGTATGATTGTAAACTATTCTCACCAGATTTTACCTATTTGGTCAGTGAGTCCTTTTCTTTACTTGCAACAGCAGGAAGATTATTTTTATGGTGTAGATAAGAAATTGTATAAGAATGATGCTTTAATATTTGGAGGGCGATTAAGTACTTCTGTTGATATTGAAAAGAAAAGTAACTGGAAAGCGATGTTGACTTATAACTTTTATACTCCTACTGTACAAGGAACCTTTAGAATAAGTAGTTATCAGCGTACAGACTTTATCATGAGTAGAGAATTCTTGAAGAATAAGTTAGCTGCTAATCTGTATGTATATAATATTTTTGGTAGTGATAGACAGATCATTAGTACTAACTATGCGAATCAAAATAACTACTTTAAAGACTATAGCGATACACAAGGTTTTGCTGTTTCTTTGAAGTATAATTTAGGAAACCAAAAGGTGAAATACAGCTCTAAAGAAATAGATATGACAGAGAAAGACAGATTATAATAAACATATATTAAACTTTAGTTCGTAAACTGGTTTTATCAATGATATCGTGAATATTTTGTAGAGTAGGCTTTGAGGTAAGTATATTTTACTTGCTACAAAATATTGAATTAATTTCTTTACAGTTTTGTCAGGATTCCTTCTCTATTAAGGTTTTTTATTCTCTAACAACAACATTGAGATATTTATTTATTCATGACTTTAGTAATTCAATATACTCCCTCGCTGAATAGTTAATCAAAAGATTGCACTTAGAGAAATTCTTTTCTGTGTAAAAACCTAAGAAGTATAATTAAAGCACATTAAAAAACGAAGTGATCTAACATTAGTACATCGTTTATAAAAAACGGCAGAAAGAGAATTAATTGCTTATCCATGTTTATTGATTACCTATCGATAGTTTTTCACTGATCTGATAGGGAGTTGCTTTAGGTTTTCTTGCACCTTTCTCGCACCTTTCTTCGACAAAACCACCCTCTGGGATAGAAAACCCCCAGAAAAGGCCTATCAGTCCCCAAGGAAGTGCAAGCTAAGACCGCTATTACAGCATTCGAGTATACTTTTAAAAACGCGTTAAGTTCATGCTCAGTTGTAGTGATTTTATCAATAGTGAATGCACAGATGTTTTGAATTAAATAGGTGTGAACAAACACCTTAGAAAAGGTTACCTCTTGTTTTTTGTAAAACGAACTCATGCTAATTAAGTGAATTTTTTAGAAAGATAAAACCAGAGTCTTTCAAGGTAGGCTTTTTAGTAGGTTATACTTCTTAAAAATGTGGCATTTTGCGTTTAAATGTTGTAATTTTAACAGTCAAAATTTTAGGGTTATGGAATTTGACTATTTCGAAAAGATTCGAAAGATTAGAACTGGTATTCGTTTCTATAGTGAGCTGTTAATCGAAGCTTCATGGAATATGTGGAATATCAAAACAAGGGTGGGAATTTTCTTTTTCTCATTGTTAGTAGCTCTTGGGGGAACGTACTTTTTATCACCTGAGGTGTTTACAGGAGCGCAGAAATACACCATGTTTATATTAATTTTCTCCATTCTTCTATGGGCAACAGAAGCTATACCTCCCTTTGCGGTAGGTATTATGATTATTGGTTTCCTTGTCTATACAATGGATAATATTGAGGGAGCAACTTTGTCCTCCCAAGAGATTTCGGATACTTGGTCTGATAATGTTATTTGGATATTCTTAGGAGGTTTCTTTTTGAGTGAGGGGATGCGGAAAACCAATCTCGATTTATCTCTATTTAAGAAAACGATTTCAATATTTGGATCAAACCCCAATACGTTAGTATTGGGAATCATTGTTGTTACTTCCGTTCTATCTTTGATTATATCTAATACAGCTACAGCAGCGATGGTGTTGGCATCGGTTATGCCACTTATAGATAGAGAAGGGAAAGACTCTATGATGTCAAAGGCAATATTGGTTAGTATACCAGCTGCTGCTACTTTTGCAGGTATGATGAGTATGGTGTCAACCCCTCCAAACTTAATCGTTGTGAACGTTTTAAAGTCAAAGGGTTTTGATGTAAGTTTTACACAATGGTTCTTTTTGGGATTTATACCAGCAACAATTTTGTTGGTAGGTTTTTGGTTTGCTGTTGTTAGAAAATATACTTCGAAAGTAAAAGGTCTTGATGTATCCTTTGTAAATAAAGCTTTAGAGTTAACTAAAACTATGAGGCTACAGCGCCTAATAGTTGTTATTATTTTATTTATAACAGTAGGAATGTGGATGTTTGGAAATAGATTGAATATTCCTACAGCTGGTGCAGCTATGGTACCTATTATGTTTTTACCAATGCTTGGAATTATAACGGCTGAGGACGTGAGAAAATTGCCATGGGATACCTTGATGTTAGTAGCTGGAGGTTTAGCCTTGGGTATGGCAATTAAAGAATTATTGGCTCCATATTATTCTCAGTTTTTAGCTGATATGGAGTTTAATGTAGTGGTGATGATGATAATATTTGCAGTGGTAACTGTCTTGTTTTCTAATATTATGAGTAGTACAGCAACCGCAACAATTGTCATAAACATTGCGGCAATTGTTCTACCCCATGATCAGTTACTACCTGTTGGTTTAGTAGTGGGACTTTGTTCTTCATGTGGATTATTTTTACCAGTTTCTACACCGCCAAATGCCATTGTTTTTGGTACGGGAATGTTGAAACAGAAAGACTTTGTTCTCGGGGGATTGTTTGGGGCACTTTTAGGTACAGTGATTATTGTCCTTTGGGTTTTACTACTTCAAAACTTTACTACATTCTTTGATTACATTTAATAAATAATACATAGTTAAATATAAAAAAGAGGTCAATTGATATTTCAGTTGACCTCTTTTAGTAATAAGAAAAATAGCTTTATTTCTACAATCTTTCTAAGTAGTTTGTTATAATACCATCTACTTTTAGTTCTTTCATTCGATTGATATCTTTAATTTCATTTACAGTCCAAGGGTAAATTTTAAGATTAGCTTCCTTGATTTTAGAAACATTTGTCTTGTTTAATTTTTTGAAATGTGGATTGATAGCTACTGCTTTGACCTTATGTGCAAATTCAATTGCGTCAGCAGGTTCTTTGTCTGTCAATACAGCTATATCCAATGTAGGGTCTAATTCGTAAATCTTCTCTAACTCCTCCCATTTAAAGCTCGAAATAATAAAGTTTGAATTGGTCCAACCTTTTCTCTTAAAATCTTTAATGATTTCAATCGTTCCTTCAGCTGTATTAGAACCTTTTAGTTCAATATTCAAAATAACTTTCTTGTCAATAGTAGATATGACTTCTTCTAAAGTAGGAATTCGATAATTACCTGTGACTAACAGTTTTTTTAATTCTTCTTTAGTATAGTCTTCTATGTTACCAGTTCCGTTGCTCACTCTATTGAGTTTTTCATCGTGAAAGACCATTAAAGAGCCATCCTTTACTTTGTAAACATCAATCTCTATTGCATCACACCCCATCTCTAAAGCTTTTTGTACTGATTCAATAGTATTTTCAGTTACGTGCCCCATTGCTCCTCTATGCGCAATTTTTAGGGGATTATATTCTTGTGCAAACGAAATAGAACTCATCGATAATGCAATTATTAATATACTCTTTTTAATGTTCATTGTATTGTTCTTAATGATTTATTCAAAGGAAATAAAATTCAATTAATCTAACTTTATCTAATCATTAAGTTTGTGTAAAGAAAAAGGCTGAATAGATAATATTCAGCCTTTTTCTTTATTTTACGGGTGTACCAAATAAGTCAAACTCATAAGCACTATCGATGTGAATATCTGCAAATTCACCTATTTTTAAGTAGTGTTTAGTAGCATCTATTCTTACCTCGTTATCTACGTCTGGACTATCGAACTCAGTACGTCCGATAAACTCAGTACCTTCTTTTCTATCAATGATACAACGGAATGTCTGTCCTATCTTCTCTTGGTTTAAGTCAAAAGAGATTTGTGCTTGAATATCCATAATTTCATTCGCACGAGCTTGTTTAACTTCTTCAGGAACATCGTCCTCCAGTAAATAAGCATGTGTATTTTCTTCATGAGAATAAGTGAAACATCCTAAACGCTCAAACTTCATCTCTTGTACCCAATCTTTTAGGATTTGGAAGTCTTCTTCTGTTTCTCCTGGGTATCCTACGATTAATGTCGTACGGATAGCCATACCAGGTACGGCTTCTCTAAACTCTTTTAATAGCTTAGTTGTCTTCGCTTGTGTAGTACCACGACGCATAGACTTTAAGATATTGTCAGAGATATGTTGTAGAGGGATGTCTAAGTAGTTACAGATCTTAGGTTCTCTCTTCATTAGTTCTAATACATCCATAGGGAATCCTGTAGGGAATGCATAGTGAAGACGGATCCATTCGATACCTTCTACTTTCGCTAAGTTCTCTAATAGCTCTGCTAAGTTTCTCTTTTTGTATAAGTCTAATCCGTAGTAGGTCAAGTCTTGAGCGATCAAGATTAACTCTTTTACTCCGTTTTTAGCTAATCCTTCAGCTTCTTTTACTAATTTCTCGATCGGTTGAGATACGTGCTTTCCTCTCATTATTGGAATAGCACAGAAACTACAAGGACGGTCACATCCTTCAGCGATTTTAAGGTAAGCGTAGTTTTTAGGAGTAGTCGTCAGACGTTCTCCTAATAATTCGTGTTTATAGTCAGCTCCTAATGCTTTTAACAACAAAGGTAAGTCTGTCGTACCGAAGTATTGATCTACATTAGGGATTTCAGCTTCTAAATCAGGTCTGTATCGCTCAGATAAACATCCAGTAACGAAGACCTTGTCAACAATACCTTCCTCTTTTTTCTCTACGTATTCTAAGATTGTGTTTACTGACTCCGCCTTAGCGTTATTAATAAAACCACAAGTGTTGATCACCACAATATTAGCTTCATCATTAGCAGCCTCATGTGTTACCTCTTTTCCACTTGCTTTTAATTGTCCCATTAACACTTCACTGTCGTAAACGTTTTTTGAACAACCTAAAGTAATGACGTTGATTTTATTCTTTTTTAAAGTTTTGGTTCTCATTGATTTAAAAAAATTGGACTGCAAAATTACATTTTTTTTAGCTACAAAACATCTGCTTTAGTATATTTATATGATACACCTTTGCAAAATGGAAACATTCTGTTTTATAATAAAGTTGGATATGTGGTTTTGTAAGGAGAAAATAAACTTGTTTATGTACAATTAATTATACTTAAGGTTGCAATTAGTCTTTGTGGCTTATGGTTTTAACTATTTGAGTAAAGTGATAGCCATTTTAGCAAACTTAGGCTCTAGTCATGAGGAATGGTCTTATACTGCTTGAATAGCAAGTTTGTAAAGTAGAGACAACTTTGTGATGAAGTCAGCTGTATTCTAAGTTTTCGTTAAGGGATAGTAGGTTGTATTGAGGTATCCTGAATCTACAATCAAGGTAGGAGAGGAAAGAGTAAATTGTTTTTGTGTTTTACAATCGTTAGAGACTGTTGAGATAAGAGTTCTTCTCTATTTTGAATAGAGTAAGGTATGTACGTCATTTCTGATTTTAGACCTATTTCCAGTATTCTGTTATAAGTTCTCATGGATGTACCTAATATAAAAACGGGTGTCAGTATTCTGACACCCGTTTTTATATTGTATTTGTTTTTAATGCAATTGTTATAGTCTGAATATACCTCCAAAAGCAATAACTGTTTGTCCAAACCAAAAGTTGTGCATTGCTTTATCCGCTTTATCAGAAGTAGTACGTACGTCATACATATCTATAAAACCTCCTTTTAATTCAGCTTGAATAAAGAAGTGTTTAAAGAATGTAACGTTCAAACCTGCTTTTGCAGATACACCTAATCCTGCAACGTGGAATTCATCATATCTTTCTTTACCTAATAATTTAGTATTTGTCTTTGGGTATACTATACCAAAACCAACACCTTCAGTAAGGTTAATTTGTACTTTATCTGTATTCCATACTCCAAAAAGTTTTGAGATATCATCTACGCGGTTGATCTCAAAGTTTAGGTAGTTTAATCCATCTGTATGTTCAAATGTTAAGAAATCATCTGTTAACAATACTCTGTCTGGATCACCTTCGATTGTTTCACCATATGTACCTTTACCTGGATAATACCCTGAAAGCTTCACCATTTTATTTTGATCCATTACATATTTCATATGGTCTACACCAATCGAAATATTGTATTTATCACTAATAAAATACCCGATACGAAGATTCGTTTGTGGAATAGTCATACGAGATGGGTTTATATAGTCAATATGCCATCCTTTTGGCTTATCAGATGCTTGTACATCTTTAATCGTGAAATCATAATCATTTCCTCTAAACGTGATGTCTGAGTTTGAAAAATATCCACGGTTACCTCCCCAGTAAATATAAAATTTACCTTTATTTGAGTCTGTATAACGCAAAGGTGTTGTCACAGCTTCTTGAGCAAAACTTATTGTCGAAGAAAATAGAGTTAGCACAGCTATTAATTTGTAAATATGTTTCATAAGAATTTTTATTTAAGTAGTCTTTTATTAATCTGCAAAGGTACAATAAAAAATCTCTTTGCGAGTTTCCTCAGCAAAGAGATTGTTAGTTGTTTAAGTTCTAAAAACAAAGTTTTAAAAAGTGATGCTATAGGTAAGATTTATCCAATTCTCTTTTGATTTAACAGTAGCATTGGAATATAAATTATTATAAGACATATCCACTAAAGTAGTTTGGTAGTTTCTTGCAGTATGATTGTAAGACAAGTCTAATCTAGACGGACCGAAGTTATATCCTAAACCTAAAGAGAAACTGTTTAAATCACCTACGTATTTAGTGTTTTTGTATGGGCTTTGTTCAAATCGATATCCCCCTCGTAAACTTACTTGTTTGATTTTGTATTCAGCTCCAATTCTTAATTCACTGGCAACCTGTAGTTCATTGTTGAAATCTTGATTAATATCTTGATATTCGTTTGTAGGTTTATATTTGTTATTAGAATAGTCTTTCAAAGAGTAATCCACACTGATTAATCCTTTTTCTTGGAAAATATAAGCTAAACTCGCAGTGTATTTAGAAGGAGTTTTCAACTTGTAAGTAGGCGTTTTTAACACTACATCAGGATAGATAAAATTAGTATTGTTATCATAACTCATTTGCGTTCGAAGCCCTTGATATAGTTCATCTTTTAACGAATACCAAGTTGGTGACTGATAAGATAAACCTCCTCTAAGTCCCTCTGTTATTTGAGCAATTGCACCAATATTAAAAGAAAATCCTGTACCATACGTATAGGTGCTATTCATGAAAGAGATGTTCTCGTCTTTGCCATTAGATGAGTTTCTTGCTGTTTGATAAGATGCACTATCTACTGTATAGTCTACGGTGTGTATATTTAAGTTTGCCCCAACATAAAAGCGATCGCCTAATTGAGCTGCAAAGTTACCACTAAATAAGCCTGTACTTCCAGAAGTGCTTATGCTACGCGATTGGTGAAAAGGAGTGTCAGTAAGGAAATCATGGTGATATCCTTCAGCATTGTTGTTCTCAGTGAATAAACCTCCGTTATAACCCAAAAACGCATTTCTTCCTGTTAATCCACCGTAGTAATTTGCACGTAGATAACCATCAGTAATCGTTGTTTGCTGATTTTCTGGACTAATATCGCCAAGAGGGATAGGACCACCATTTGGCCCACCGTGATTAGCAATTTGTAAAAAGTAATCACCTAGTGAATTTTCATCACCAATACCTCTAAAGCGCACATTGTTACGCATATTATTAGTACTCTCGTAATTAACTCCAATACTAAATTTTTTCATTACGGCATCCGATTTAAAAGAATTGAAAACAAATATAGCTCCTAATTGTCCAAGGTCTAATCCATCATAATTCTTCTTGTCGTTTGTGCCATTATAGTTTGCCTTATTGCTTTTATTGACAAAAGACATTGAAAATGCAGCGTTATTGTAATTAAAGATTGCACCCCCAGCAGGGTTAATTTTTAAAGCTGATAAATCACCTCCAACTGCACCAAATGCTCCGCTCATTGCTCTAAAACGAGCTGTACCATTAAGATCATTTTCATTTAAGGGCATTGCGCTCTGCATATTAGTTTCCTGCGCATATGAAGATAGCGTAAGGCCTAACAATGCTCCAGATAAAGCTATTTTTTTTAATTTCATAATTAATATATGTATATATATCTAAAGTGAATAATTATCTACTGTATGTCGTTCTAGATCCTCCACCTGAAGAACTGCTTCTACTATAAGAGGAAGAAGACGATGAACTACCTCTACTATATGATGAGCTACTTCTGCTATAAGAAGACGGAGTACTGTTACTACTTCTACTATATGTACTTCTTGAATAGTTGTTGTTTGAATTTGAAGAACTATTATTATAGTTATTTCTACTATATGAAGAAGAACTGTTATTGTAGTTTCCAGAGTTGCTATAATTTGTTCTACTGTAGTTTGATCTATTATAGGAGTTACTCGAATTAGTGTTGTAGTTGTTTCGTGAATACGATGATCTATTGTATCCATTATTTCCTACATTACCTCTGTTATAAGAAGTTCTACTATATGTATTTCTACTATAAGAAGGATTACGAGAATATGAAGTACTATTATTTGTTCTGTTGTATGACGTTCTACTATATGTAGTAGGATATCTTGAACCTGCATAATAAGTAGGTCTATATGAGTAAGAATGGTAATAAGGATATCCCCAATAACCACCATGTCCCCAATGACCGCCATAATAGCCATTCCATCCAAATCCGAACCCAAAGCTTAGACCCCAGCCCCAACCTCCATAATAATATGGATCGTAAAATGGATCATAAAAAGCATTGTAATATGGGTATCCATAATAAGGCGATCCGTAATAAGGATAGCCATAGCCATAACTGTTGTTATAGATATTTATTTTGACGTCATTAGGTTGACTGCCCCAAGTGCCATAGCTTTTTGCTGAAAGTTCTCTTTGTTGTTGAATACTGTCATTTACAGGCGAAATATAATTATTTACATCTGTAAAATATTCTAAATCATCACTTTTACTGGCAAAATATTGCTGGTAATAGTTTTGCTGAGGTTGTTGAACCACTGCTCTGTTGGAATTACTATTATATATACCATCATCGTAATACGATGTATTATAGTATGAACCACATGAAACAGTAAATACACCTATTGCAAGTAAAGCATAGAGTTTACTTGTATTTACGAAGTTTTTTACAAATGTTTTCATTTCCCTGTTTTTTAATTGTTGGTCAAAACAAATTTAATTAGATTTGTGGAATTATTATAGTTAATTAAGAGTTAAACAATTTTAACTGCTAATATATTAAAAATGAGCAAGAATATTACTAAAAGAAGCGAAGATTACTCTAAGTGGTACAATGAACTTGTTGTCAAAGCAGATTTGGCTGAGAATTCAGGAGTACGTGGGTGTATGGTAATAAAACCATATGGGTATGCAATCTGGGAGAAGATGCAGGCAGAGTTAGATAGAATGTTTAAAGAAACTGGTCACCAAAATGCTTATTTCCCCTTATTTATCCCCAAGTCTTATTTTAGTAAGGAGGCGAGTCATGTAGATGGATTTGCAAAAGAATGTGCAGTAGTTACTCACTATCGTTTAAAGACAGCGGAAGATGGTAAGACAATTGAAGTTGATCCTGAAGCGAAATTAGAAGAG
Source organism: Myroides albus (assembly GCF_009711045.1). Lineage (GTDB taxonomy): Bacteria > Bacteroidota > Bacteroidia > Flavobacteriales > Flavobacteriaceae > Flavobacterium > Flavobacterium album_A. Next base: position 18,687 of record NZ_WMJX01000003.1, read on the forward strand.
GAATTAATTGTACGTCCAACTTCGGAAACAATTATTTGGGATACTTATAGAAAGTGGATTGAGTCTTATCGCGATTTACCAATCTTAGTAAATCAATGGGCTAACGTTGTACGTTGGGAAATGAGAACTCGATTATTTTTGAGAACAGCAGAGTTTTTATGGCAAGAAGGTCATACAGCACACGCTACAGAGAAAGAGGCTATTGCTGAAGCAGAACAAATGTTAAATGTATATGCTGATTTCGCTGAGAACTTTATGGCTATTCCAGTTGTAAAAGGATTTAAAACAGCAAATGAGCGTTTCGCTGGTGCTGTTGAGACATATTGTATTGAGGCATTAATGCAAGACGGTAAAGCTTTACAGGCTGGAACATCACATTTCTTAGGACAAAATTTTGCTAAGGCATTTGACGTTAAGTTTACTTCTCAAGAAGGAAAACAAGAGCATGTATGGGCAACTTCGTGGGGTGTGAGTACAAGATTAATGGGTGCATTAATTATGACACATTCAGATGATAATGGATTAGTATTACCTCCAAACTTGGCACCAATACAAGTGGTTATTGTTCCTATTCACAAAACAGATGAGCAGTTAGAAGCTATTCGCGAAGAAGTGAAGAAGATCACAGATAGATTTAAAAAACTAAACATCTCCTTTAAGTTTGATGATCGTACATCATTTAAACCAGGATGGAAGTTTGCTGAATATGAATTAAAAGGAGTTCCTGTGCGCTTAGCTGTAGGGCCAAAAGATTTAGAGAATGGCACTTTTGAAGTAGCGCGTCGTGATACATTGACAAAAGAAACTATATCAAAAGAAGGTATTGTTGAGTATATCCAAGATTTGTTAGAGGAAATACAAGCTACATTATTCAAAAAGGCATTTGATTATAGAGAAGCACATATTACTGAAGTAAATTCTTTTGATGAATTTAAAGAAGTCTTGGAAGGTAAAGGTGGATTTATTTCAGCTCACTGGGATGGTACAACAGAGACAGAGGAGAAGATTAAAGATCTTACGAAAGCTACAATTCGCTGTATTCCAATTGATAGGGTGGAAGAAGATGGTGTATGTGTGCTAACAGGCAAGCCATCTAAGGGAAGAGTGTTATTCGCAAAAGCGTATTAAAATTATATTTTTTTTGTTTTTCTCTTGCGGGATAAAAAATTTATTGTAGTTTTGCATCCGCATTAGAGAAACAAATGGTCCGTTCGTCTAGGGGTTAGGACGCCAGGTTTTCATCCTGGTAACAGGGGTTCGATTCCCCTACGGACTACANTTTCATCCTGGTAACAGGGGTTCGATTCCCCTACGGACTACAAGATTTTCTATAAGAGAAATAATCTAATGCAAATTGGTCCGTTCGTCTAGGGGTTAGGACGCCAGGTTTTCATCCTGGTAACAGGGGTTCGATTCCCCTACGGACTACAGGTTCTTTTTTTATGAATCAATTATTGAAATTTATGGTCCGTTCGTCTAGGGGTTAGGACGCCAGGTTTTCATCCTGGTAACAGGGGTTCGATTCCCCTACGGACTACAGGTTCTTTTTTTATGAATCAATTATTGAAATTTATGGTCCGTTCGTCTAGGGGTTAGGACGCCAGGTTTTCATCCTGGTAACAGGGGTTCGATTCCCCTACGGACTACAGATTCTTTTTTTATGAATCAATTATTGAAATTTATGGTCCGTTCGTCTAGGGGTTAGGACGCCAGGTTTTCATCCTGGTAACAGGGGTTCGATTCCCCTACGGACTACAGATTCTTTTGAGTCAAACATTAATTTCGGTCCGTTCGTCTAGGGGTTAGGACGCCAGGTTTTCATCCTGGTAACAGGGGTTCGATTCCCCTACGGACTACAGAGTCTTTTGAGTCAATAATTGAAATTTTGGTCCGTTCGTCTAGGGGTTAGGACGCCAGGTTTTCATCCTGGTAACAGGGGTTCGATTCCCCTACGGACTACAGAGTCTTTTGAGTCAATAATTGAAATTTTGGTCCGTTCGTCTAGGGGTTAGGACGCCAGGTTTTCATCCTGGTAACAGGGGTTCGATTCCCCTACGGACTACAGAGTCTTTTGAGTCAATAATTGAAATTTTGGTCCGTTCGTCTAGGGGTTAGGACGCCAGGTTTTCATCCTGGTAACAGGGGTTCGATTCCCCTACGGACTACAGAGTCTTTTGAGTCAATAATTGAAATTTTGGTCCGTTCGTCTAGGGGTTAGGACGCCAGGTTTTCATCCTGGTAACAGGGGTTCGATTCCCCTACGGACTACAAAGTTCTTTCTTTTAGAGGAACAACAAGATTGATGGTAATGGTCCGTTCGTCTAGGGGTTAGGACGCCAGGTTTTCATCCTGGTAACAGGGGTTCGATTCCCCTACGGACTACAGAGAAAAAATAGTATAGACTTAATAAAATATTTAAACGAAATGGCAAATCATAAGTCAGCTTTAAAAAGAATTAGAAGTAACGAAAAGAAAAGAGTACTTAACAGATATCAGCACAAAACAACTCGTAATGCGATCAAAGCTTTACGTTTGATTGAAGATAAAAAAGAGGCTGCTGATAAATTACCTGTAGTAGTATCTATGATTGACAAATTAGCAAAGAAAAATATTATCCACGATAATAAAGCTGCTAACTTGAAATCTAAGTTAACAAAACACGTTGCTGCATTATAATAATTGCAAAGCAAGTGTCTTTTAAAGTTAAGAAAAGAATACAAGCTCTCAATTAATGAGAGCTTTTTTTGTTGATTTATAGCCAAATTCGTATTTTACAAAATAACTAATTTAAAATCCTTATATGACACCAATTAGGAATATTGCTATCATAGCACACGTTGACCATGGTAAAACTACGATGGTGGACAAAATATTACACCACTGTCAATTATTTCGTGAGAATGAAACTTCTGGAGAATTAATTTTGGATAATGAGGATATCGAGAGAGAAAGAGGTATTACTATTACTTCTAAGAACGTATCGGTAAACTACAAGGGAACTAAAATTAATATTATTGATACTCCAGGGCACGCTGACTTTGGTGGTGAGGTGGAACGTGTATTGAATATGGCTGATGGTGTTCTTTTAATTGTAGATGCTTTTGAAGGACCAATGCCTCAGACCCGTTTCGTACTACAAAAAGCAATTAGCTTAGGTTTAAAACCTTGCGTAGTTGTTAATAAAGTAGATAAAGAGAACTGTACGCCAGAAGAGGTTCACGAGAAAGTATTTGACTTGATGTTTGAACTTGGAGCTGAAGAATGGCAAATGGATTTCCCTGCTGTTTATGGTTCTGCAAAGAACAACTGGATGTCAACTGATTGGAAAAAACCAACAGATTCATTTGAACCATTATTGGATATGGTTCTTGAGCACATACCTCAAGCTGAGGTTAAAGAAGGTACTCCACAGATGTTAATTACATCTTTAGATTACTCTACATTTACAGGACGTATTGCTATTGGTCGTTTACATAGAGGTATTTTAAAAGAAGGAATGAACATTTCTTTGATTAAAAGAGATGGAAAAACGGTTAAGTCTAAAATTAAAGAAGTACATACGTTTGAAGGATTAGGACGCAAGAAAGTATCTGAAGTGCAAGCTGGAGATATTTGTGCTGTTGTAGGTATTGATGGTTTTGAAATTGGTGACGTTATCGCTGATTTCGAAAATCCAGAAGCATTACCAACAATCACTATTGACGAGCCTACGATGAGTATGTTATTCACTATTAATGACTCGCCATTCTTTGGTAAGGAAGGTAAATACGTAACTTCAAGACACATTAAAGATCGTTTAAACAAAGAGCTGGAGAAAAACTTAGCACTACGTGTAAACGAAACGGATAGTGCTGATAAGTTTATGGTATTTGGTCGTGGGGTATTGCACTTATCGGTTTTGATTGAGACAATGCGCCGTGAAGGATATGAATTACAAATTGGTCAACCACAAGTTATCATCAAAGAGATTGATGGTGTTAAATGTGAGCCAGTTGAAGAATTAACTATTGATATTCCTGAAAGCTTATCTGGTCGTGGAGTAGAATACGTTACATTGAAAAAAGGTGAAATGTTAAGTATGGAACCTAAAGGTGAGCGTATGATTATTAAATTCTTAATTCCATCAAGAGGAATTATCGGTTTAAGAAATCAGTTGTTAACTGCTACTGCAGGAGAGGCAATTATGTCACACCGTTTCTTAGAATATCAACCATACAAAGGAGAGATTGCAGGACGTAACAATGGTTCTTTAATTTCTATGGAGAATGGTAAAGCTATTCCTTATTCTATTGATAAATTACAAGATCGTGGTAAATTCTTCGTTGATCCTAATGAAGACATCTACGAAGGTCAAGTAATTGGAGAGAATACACGTAGCGATGATATGACTGTTAACGTTACTAAAACGAAAAAGTTATCTAACGTTCGTTCTTCTGGAGCAGATGATAAGGCACGTATTGTTCCTGCTATCAAATTCTCTTTAGAGGAAGCTTTAGAATACATTCAAAAAGATGAGTATGTTGAGGTAACTCCTAAGTCTTTGCGTTTAAGAAAAATCTTCTTGAAAGAGACAGATAGAAAACGCAATACTATTAAATAAGAATCAAATTTTATTTTTGATATACGAAGTCAGCTTAGCAATAAGCTGACTTTTTTATTTAGTACAAATGCGGTAATTACCTTTTGTTTTTTTATTTGAATAATTCGAGTAATTAGTGTTTTGATGCAGTATTTTGTCAGTTTGTAAAGAACTGCTAAATATATTATTTGGATTAAATTATTTAATAAAACGATTATATTATGATTTTTTAATTAGAACTTCTGAGAGAAATAATGTTTTGAAGATGTAGATTTTATAAGATTCATAATTTTTATTTCTGCTATTATAAGTCCGAAATATTATTAAATTTGTAATTTGAATCAAAAATCACAACCTTAGGTTATAAATATGGCAAAGTTCGAATTGAAATTACCCAAAATGGGTGAGAGTGTTGCTGAAGCAACCATTACAAACTGGCTGAAGAATGTAGGGGACCGCATTGAAGCTGATGAAACAGTATTAGAGATTGCAACTGATAAAGTTGATAGTGAAGTTCCATCAGAAGTGGAAGGGACTTTGGTTGAGATATTATTCCAAGTAGACGATGTTGTTCAAGTAGGGCAAACAATCGCAATTATAGAAACAGAGGGTGATGCAGCTGCACCAGCTCCATCTGCTGTTAGTACTTCATCTGAATTTAAAGCTGTAGCAGAAACAGTAGCTGCAGCAAAAGAAGCTGTTGCGACTCCTGTTGATTTTGCAGATTCTGATAAATTCTTTTCTCCTTTAGTAAAAAATATTGCTAAAGAAGAAGGTATATCATTAGCTGAATTAGAATCAATCACTGGAACAGGAAAAGATGGAAGAGTTACTAAAACTGATATATTAGCTTACGTTAAGAACAGAGGTAACCAACCTCAACCTGTAGCGGCAAAAGTAGAAGCTCCAAAAGCAACTCCTGTTGCTCCAACTGCAACTAAAGCGGCGCCTGTATCTGTAAATGGTGCGGATGAGATTGTAGAAATGGATCGCATGCGTAAACTTATCTCAGGATATATGGTGAAATCTGTTCAGACTTCTGCTCACGTGCAATCATTTATCGAAGTAGACGTTACCAATATCGTAAACTGGAGAAATAAAGTTAAAAATTCATTCGAGAAGAGAGAAGGAGAGAAACTTACGTTTACACCTATCTTTATGGAGGCTGTTGCTAAGGCTTTAAAAGACTTCCCTGGAATGAATATCTCTGTAGAAGGTGACTATATCATTAAGAAAAAGAATATTAACTTGGGTATGGCTGCTGCATTACCTAACGGAAACTTAATTGTGCCAGTAATTAAAAACGCTGATCAATTAAACTTAGTTGGCATGGCTAAAGCAGTTAATGACTTAGGTAATCGTGCTAAAGCTGGTAAATTAAAACCAGACGATACACAAGGAAGTACATATACAGTAACTAACGTAGGAACTTTCGGTAGTGTATTCGGTACACCGATTATCAATCAACCTGAAGTAGGTATCCTTGCTTTAGGAGCTATCCGTAAAGTACCAGCGGTTATCGAAACTCCAGAGGGAGATTTCATCGGTATCCGTCAGAAGATGTTCTTATCTCACAGTTATGACCACAGAGTGGTAGATGGAGCATTAGGAGGACAATTCGTACAAAGAGTTGCTCAGATCTTAGAAGCTTTTGATCCAAATAGAGAGATATAATACTCATTTAAAATATTTTATTTAAACGGTTTCACCTTTGTGAAACCGTTTTTTTATATCTTGTTTTGTCTAAAGGTTATCATACAGTATGAAAGAAGCTTTTTTAAATTGGAGTAGTGGAAAGGATGCAGCCTTCGCTTTATATCAATTGCAACAGAGTAAAGAGTTGCAAGTTACCCGACTCATGACAACGGTTAATGAGCACTTTGGACGTGTTTCAATGCACGGAATACGAGAAAGTGTTTTACGTCGTCAAGCAGAGTGTCTCGGTTTGCCTATTGATGTCGTATATCTACACGAGAAATTAACTTTGCAGGAGTATGAAGATATCGTAACGCAACAGTTGCAAAAATATAGTGAACAGGGGATTTACGATAGTGTATATGGCGATATTCTTTTAGAAGATCTGAAAACCTTTCGGGAGCAACAGCTTGCTCGATTAAGTATAAATGGGGTGTTTCCGCTGTGGAATCGAGATACAACAGCATTGATTCACGAAATGGTTGATAGTGGACTGAAGACAATCGTAGTCTGTGTGAATGAGCAATATCTCGACAAGAGTTTCGTTGGACGTACGATTGACAAACAATTTATAGCTGATTTGCCAAAAGGAGTTGATCCATGTGGAGAGAACGGAGAGTTTCACACCTTTGTATATGATGGGCCGATGTTTCAGAAACCTGTTCCTTTTGAGATTGGAGAAAGGGTGTATAAGACATACGATGCTCCAAAGCAATGTCATCAAAAGGAAATCCTACACTATGGCTTTTGGTTCTTAGATATTCTGTGAGACAAATTGCGAAAGGAGAATTTCGGGAACAGCCACTACCGATTTACTTTGGTAATTGAAAGTAACCATGCCTGTCTTGGCTTTAGCAATAACTTTAGTTTCTGTCTGTACGAGATAGTATAAGTCAAAGCCCACTCTGCTAAAATCACCAGCAACCAGTTGGATGGATAATACATCTCCGTAGAAGGCTTCATTTTTATATTCAATAGCGACATCAGCCATAATTAACCCTACGCCGGCACAATCCATTTCTGTATATCCGAAGTGATTCAAAAACATCACTCTCGCTTCGTGCAAGATAGAGAGCAGTTTGTCGTTGCCTAAGTGATTGCCATAGTTTAAATCTGTGATTCGCACAGGTATTGATACTTTGTATGTATAGTCAGTAGGCATAGTAATTTTAATTCGAGACATAGTATAGGGATTATTTTTAAATGCTACCTTTCATTGATAGCGGGATTAAACAAAGCTAACGCTATGCGTAAAAATACTAAAAAGCCAATGTTTAAAGTAATTATTTTGCGAAGTATTGCTTTTGTACTTAATTATACTGAGTATATCCAGCATGTAGCCATGCGCTGTGTTTTACAGAATATTGAGGATTGGATTATCAGTTATGAACATTATGTATATAGGAAAAAAAAGACTGAAAACCGCAGTCTTCAGCCTTTTTAGGGACAAGTGAAAAATTTTAATTATAATTTATAAGTTAGATTAACAAAGAAGTTTCTCCCAGGATTTGGTATTTTGTTCCAATCTGCATAGGTTGAGTAATGGGTGTCAAATATGTTTTCTATACCCACACCGATATTCAAGGATTGTTCCTTTATTAAAAAGTCGTAGTTTGCATTCCAATCTAAAATAGCATAGGAAGGTGTGCGCACTTCACCATAAGCTTTTGCAGCATTATTTTTAACTGCATTTCCCTTTAAACTTAACTGTGTTTTAAATACACTGTACTTGTAGTCAATTGTTGTACTATAAGCCAAAGGTGCAATAAAAGGCAATGTGTTTTTATCGCTATCTTCTCCAAAGCTATAAGTAAGGCCTCCTGACACTTTCCAATTCGCATCAAGGTTGTAAGTAAAGTTCCAAGCTAATGTTCCCTGTATAGCATGATCTATATTGGCGTATTTCTTCAAACCTAAGCCACCAATAGTCATTGCATTATAGATCGGATCAATAACACCAATAATGTAATTATCTAAGTAGAATACAGAACCTGACAATTTAGTAGAAAAGGCAGGTGAGGCATATTTAACAAAGAAATTACCTTCATAGGAAGATTCATTTTTTAGATTAGGGTTACCAATATAGTCATAGCGATCTCCACTATTGAACAGATAGTATCCATATCCCTCAGATACCGAAGGGGCTCTATTGCCATAACCTGTTCCTATGCCGAATAACCAACTATCGTAAAAGTATTCGTAATTGGCAGCTATATTTCCTACTGTTCGAGTTTTATTTTGTTTGAAAGTATCGTCATTTAAAAAGATACTCAGTTGGTTAATACCCTTTTCACTTACGTGATTAAAGTTGATTCCTAAAGTACCAGATAGCAATACGCTATTTTTGTCATCTATCTGCCAGTGGTCTTTGATCGTTAATCCTCCGTAATTAGTCTTGATGTTAGGCCAAGTATAAGCAAACATATTTGCTGAACCTGGATTATTGGGAATCATCGTCATTTCTGCCAAGGACTTGTTGTAATAAGTATTGGCATTTACACTGATATGATGACTATCTTTTAAGGTAGTTGACAAAGTTGTATAGGCTCCATAAGTATCTGTCGATCCTGGCATATCCATACGCATTTGTACATTTGGTCGATTTGTATCATCCATACGATGTGTGATGGTATTGTAATACAATTTCGTCTCCCATTTGTCAACCCAAGACCCTGTTGGCTTATAAGTGTGTTTCACAGAAGTAATAATCGCCTCTGCTAAGCCAACATCCATAGGCAAAGCAGGATACCCTACATCAGTTGCTTTATCGTAGATAATTGCAGCTTCTAAGCTATGGGAGTTATTAATAGCATAACCGATGATTCCAGATGCGTTTAATTTTCTGAATTGTGAATACAATATCTCCTTGTTACCACCAGCTTTGTAGTTGTCTGCATCTCTGTACATGATTGAACCACTTACATAGAATTTCTTAGCTGTATAATCAAAGTTACCACCGACAATTTTCTGTTTATTGATAGACTCAAAACCTGTTTGAACTTGAGCTGTAAGTTTATCCTCCTCTGTAAACGATAGCTTTCGCGTACGCAAGTCTATACTTCCTCCTAATGTAGCTCCAAACATGGAGCCCTGTGAGCCAGAAGTAATGTCCATTCCATCGAGGTTGTTTACTTCTACATAAGAGGTGATAGGGTCCATTTTATCCGTACAGGCATGAAAAATCTGCATTCCGTCAATTGTCTGCCTTGTTCGTTCAATGGACATATTATTGATCATCGGTTCCCAGGCATAAGCTCCTCTGCGAACAAGTGTTATATTTTCTTGTTTAGCCAAATAGTCATCTACAGATGCTAATGGCTTTTTCTCTGTAAGGTTTTTACTCTGAGATTTGTGAGTAACGATTACCTCTTCAAGAGCTTTGGCACTCAAGGTGTCTTGCTCTACTGTGTTCTGCGCTGAAAGTAATGATGGCAGCGTAAGAAGTAAACTTGCTATTAAGTGGTTTTTTGATATCATGTCAACTGATCTAATAAGAAGTGGTTATGCTAAGCGATAGGTTCTACTGTAGTTTGAGCATGGTCAATTAGAATACAAGATCAAAGAACTTGTCTCCATTTACCGTCTCTTTACCATCAGCATCCAATCCAACAGGTTGTCCAGCTAATATATTACCAGCTTGATCTTTGATCACTAAGTTCAAGAACCAATACCCCGTCATACTCAATGGTAATTTCCCTTCATATTGTTTAGTCGTTGAATTGTAATTTAGTTTGATCACGCCATCAAGTACACCGTGATTTGCCATATCAGGCATTCTCGGGTCAATTGACACTTGTAATTCTCCAACTTCCGGAAATCTCATGCCGTTATCTTCTCTTTTGTAGATCGATACTGCAATATTGTTTTTACCAACAATGAATTTGCTTACGTGATGTAAAGCAGCAAAGTGTTTTTCACTATCTATATTGAATGTTTCCAGCGTTTTTCTATCACTTCCCTTGATTGAATTTATATCATTTCTATCGAAGAATTGTCCGTTGCGAACAGTTGTTGGCAACTTAGTTTCTATGTTCTTATCTTTATTTTTAGCTTTGATTTCAATTTCCCAGAAGTTTTTCTCTATATCCATTCCTGCCATTGAGAACATAATCTCTCCTTCAAATTTATTACTTGATCCCGCAATAGGTTTTAATTGAGAGATAGGTGCAGAGTGAGACTTTTTATGACCATTAGGCATAGTCATGTGCATCATAATATTCATCGATACATCAGTGAATACTTTGTTGTTTGCATCAGTAGCATCTGTGATTTCTACAATAATAGGTGTTGTAGAAGGAGCATAGAACTCATTGACATTACTATAAATAGCAATGTTATAGTGGTCATTTTTTTGTTCTAATACCTTTATTGTTAGATCTGTTTTAGTAGGATTTGTTGTGTCGTCATTACTTATACTGTTGTCATCAGAAGTACAAGAAGTAGTTAAACCAAGAGCGAACACAGTTAATGCGAAGTATATGAATTTTTTCATTTTGCTTAATTTTTAATTTTATAAAATAGAATTTATATAGCCACTTACCACGTAAAGCAAAAGGCTTTACCCAGTAGAAAACTAAATTGGATAAAATAAAAAATTAAGCGAGGGGTGGTTTTATAGAGTCAGCAGAAGTCAAATAGGCATATAGACTATTGTAACTATCGACAACTTTGGTATCAATCTTTGATTGTTGAACAAAGGGTAAATCCCATTGTATGATTTGAAAGTATAAAACCTCAAAGTGAAGCTTCAATGCAGTTTTTCCAGCTAAAGGATTGTCCTCTTGAGCTGTTTTGGCTAATTCACTTTTCAGGTGACATGATCCATTACAAGAAAGTTCGGGTCTGTCTTTATTAATACAAAGCTCTTGTATAACATCATAGTTTATCACAAAGTCCAATACAGGAAATATTGGCTTCATGAAGAATAAAACTACTATGATTAATATACATCGTTTCATGTTGCAAATATACACAGGATAGAAGTATTAATTCTATGACTTAAATCACTTTTGTGTCAATAATCAATAAAACTATTTAGATAATCAACTCTGTGTGATGTCTAAATTGGAATCCTTACATTTTAAGTTTCCCAACCTACCTCTATATTTCCTCCATTAACATCAGTAGTTACTGATAGATGTATCTCTCCCATATCGATACCAGTAATATCATAAATGTAATTGATATCGTATTCTTTAGAAAAGTCATTTTGAGCTTGTACTGTTACGAGTATTAATTTCAGATTAGTGATAATTTTATCAACATTTTCAGAAGTGGGTTTGCCTAAGCCTATTTTTTTTAATTGCTCTTCATCAGTATTGTTTATAAAATAATCAATATGCTCTTTAGTCATTCCAGTAGGATGATAATAATCTTTTTTGATTGCTTTTAAGTTTTGTTCGTTTGCCAAAGGAAGTTTATAAACGAAAACAGCCTTGTTAATAATAAATCTTTCATAATCAATATACGTATGAATTGTATCAGTATTTATTATTATTTGCTGAAAGAGCTCTTCTTTGAAATCTTCAAAATCTCGATTGTTTGGGGTACCAATAGGAATTAAGTCAATTCTTGTAGGTGAGGGTTTACGCAGGATAAATATCCCTACCAATGCAGCAAGTATAACAAGGGTAAATGCGATTTTTCCCCTCATAGTAGTATGCTCTTTTGTGGCAGAATAAAAATAATTATTTCCCTTATAAAGGGCTGATTATTAGTTTCTTTTGGTTGTTGGTGACTATGTGTTTAAGTCTGTTTATCCTTTTGGTAGGAGGATTAGCTTTACACTCAATGGCGTTAACAGAGTGAAGGGATAATCCTCAAAGTGGGATAGTCTATGCAATCAAGCAACAGACTACTGGCAATTTTACGTTTCTAATGTATATGTATGGAGAAGGAAATAATGGGGGATCTTGTGTTTTTCGCTATGAGAATTACATAGAGATAAAGGTCGGCGTGAACTAATTTTTCGCTGTTAGCGTAAAGGTTCTTAGAAAAGTAAGAAGTGGCAAACATGGCATTGTGTCTTAAGTAGAGTGATTTAGGAAGTTCAGGGAGATACTAAAAAGCTAAAAGTGCTTTTATAGGATTAAAAACGGCAGTTGAGCATCCTATCAAATGTCTTTTTAGTTCTATTTTGGAGAGGGTGGTCGGCTTGTGGTCGGCATGTGATCGGCTTAAAAGTACCTAAAATAAGCCGACCACTTACCTATCAATAGTCTATCATATGGGCATCAAGTGGCAGATAGTCATAAAGAGATGAAATCCTGAGGTATAAAAAAAGCCAAGATAACAAGCTGTTATCTTGGCTAACTATATTGTAAGGTAAGGTCTGTTATAGATTCAATTCCCCGCTATCACTCATCCCTAATGGAGCAGCAGTGCGCTCTATCCACTCTGGATTCTGAAGGCAAGATATGACATCCATTTTTAGTTTTGTCAGGAATCCTTCTCTTGCTTTTGATGCAATTTGATCTTCTATATTCGATGAGTTTTCTTTAAAGAAATCCACTGTTTCTTCTGCAATATGCAATAAGGTAACCTGTGTTTGACCTCCTACTTGATAAGTGTCCAATACCTTATAGTAAGCACCTGATTGTATCATTACCAATCCGTATTCTTCCATCTGAGGTACCAGTGCTGCTACATCTTTGGCATGTGCAGAAGCGATGAGGTAACGCATATTAGTCGCAAGTCCCCCTCCTTTATAAGTTGCGTCTGTGAAACCGCGTTCTTGTATAATCTGACCAATTTGATACTTATTGATGAGGTTTTGACTTAGCTCACAGTCGCGATAGAAAAGGGATAACCCTGCAAAAGTCATATTGAATATTTCTTCTATTTGTTGTTTGTCCATATACGGATTGATTGTATTCTTTGTAATTAAAGAAGGTAAAGGTAAGCGTTTTTTTTACGCTTAGTCTGTTTCTTCTTCTCTAAAATACAGATCATTCATCTTCATTACTCGTTTCATAATTTTCTTTTGAAGCAATTTGGGAGTAAGTACTTTTACACTTTCCCCAAATCCGAGTATTTCTCTTTCCAGTTCGAAATTAAGCACGACATCTAAGCGTATCTTCATCCCTTCCTGATTTTCTTCGATGACTTGTTGCGATGGATGAATCGGTTTGGTTTTGACATAAGGTGTATTATAAGCGTTTACCCATAGGATGACTTTCTGAGCTCTATCACTTTCTGTCTTGGTTACCCCAAGCGTATCTTCGTAATATCTATCGAAGTCCACCCCTTCATATTCTTTATACGGTTCATTTGCTAAGGCATACACATTGAGGATACGGTCAAGTGCTAAGGTTAACAAATGCTTATTTGTACTACTGCGTACAACGACAAACCACCGGTTGCGGTACTCTTTTAATAAATAAGGATAGTATATATTCTTTGTAGCTTCTTTTGACTTGAAGGATTTGTATTCGATCAATAGGGTTTGTTTGTTCTTAATCGCCTCGTAGAGGGGGCTGATAAACTTGATTCCCTTTAATAGAGGGTTGCCTTCCATTTGTATATAGTTAGGCGCTTTCGTACTACGGGTAAGTAGGCTGTTATCCAACTTCGCAATGACTTCACTCATCTCATCTACTTGACTGAATCCGTTGAGGTGTTTGAGTATAGCGACTACCTCTTTGAGCTTTTCGGTATCAGCATCGTTGATAGGAGAGTTTTTGATACTGTAATTCGGATCTTCGTAAGTATAGTATTTTCTGTCAACTACGATGATGGGGGCATTGTAGCCTAAACCTTCACTGCGCATGGCTTGTATGTCAAGTTGTATGGTACGCTTACTGATACCTGTGTCTATGCCTTCGTATTCGTATAGGGCATCAGATACTTTCTCAATGAGGTCGTTCAACGTCCATTTTCTGAATCTGTTCTGTAGACATTCATCAATAATTCGGTAGCGCAGAAGGGCTAATTTATTCGTTGCCATTACTTTTTAGCGTTTTATTCACTTCAAATATACATATTCTTCTCTTTATGTACGCAGTGTAGTTGCGTAGTAGTGTTTTTTGTAAAATATTTTTATTTATAATTGATTGATATATAGTGTTTAATAAAGTATTTTGTAATTATTTATATCTACGCAATTTGATTGCGTAGATAGGTGTGCATCTTTGTACTGTTCGAAAGATACAAACCTTGGAAGCGTTTCGGTATAGCGCAGAAGTAAGGGACAGTAGTTTACCTTATCCTGTTTGTGATCAGAAGGACGACTAATATGGGATTAGTAAACAATGTTCAAGTCGTAGGTTCGAATCCTACTGTTACCTCAGGGTAATATAGATCAGTTGGTAGATCAGAACAATTGCCTGTCACGCAATTTTGGAGAAGCAGAGGAACTTCATTAAAAATCCTCTCCTATAAAAAGGTTCAGTCAAATAGTGTTTCTGTCTTTTTTCTTGCAGTCTTAGACTAAGAGAATAAAAGACAACTTATCAAAGCCTGTAAAAACAAGCTATACTCTGAAAGAGGAATAGGGGATGATATAGAGTGAATGACTTGCTCAGTGAGTTGTTCTGGGCTATACACAAGCTATTCTATTTCTAAGTGTACTTCTTTTTCCGCCTGAGGTAAGGGAGACCTATTTAGACTGTTCTTTATGATAAAGACATAAAACATTAAAAATATAGAATCATGAAAAAGTTACAAGTAAAAACAAATCACGTTGCCTTAGTGTTTAAACAAGGAGAGTTGCAAAAAGTATATACTGCAGGTCAGTATTGGTTGTGGGGAGAGAGAGAAGTATTAGAATACAATATGGCTGAGGCATTCGGTATGCGTAGAGATATGGATGCCTTGTTGCAAAATGCAGAGTTAAATGCGATGCTTGAAGTAATCGATGTGATGGACAATGAGGTAGTGTTGGTTTATAGAAACAAGGTGTTTAATAATGTATTAGGAGCTGGAAGACATATCTATTGGAAGGCTGCGAAGGAATACTCTTTTGAGCGATATAATACAGAAGGGTTAGCAGTAGATAAGTCAATAGCAAGAAATATCACTGGTAAGTCTAATATGCCAAGCTATGTGCGTATGTACACAGTTGGGGTGAATGAGAAAGGATTGTTATTCGTAGATGGACAGTTTCAAGAAATCTTGAATGCAGGTGAGTACAGATATTGGAAAAACGATATCAAGGTACAAATCACTTTAGTTGATATACGTCAGCAAGTGATGGATATGAATGGACAGGAGATCTTGACAAAAGATAAAGTGCAGTTGCGTATCAACTTTAACTTGGTGTACCAAGTACAAGACTTATTGAAAGCTTATGTGGATAACAAAGAGGTAGAGAAACAGATGTACAATGTAGTTCAGTTAGTGTTGAGAGAGAAAGTAGGTAGAATGTCTTTTGACGAGTTGATGGAAAACAAGGAAAACTTGTCTACGGAGATCTTATCAGGAATAAAAGATGAGATTGCTACTTTAGGTATTGAGGTAAAAATGTGTGGTATCAAGGATATCATCTTGCCAGGAGATATCAGAGAGATCATGAATCAGGTGTTGATCGCGGAGAAAAAAGCGCAAGCCAATATGATCACACGTAGAGAGGAAACAGCTGCTACACGTAGCTTGTTAAACACTGCTAAGTTGATGGAAGAAAACGAAATGCTAATGCGATTAAAAGAGATGGAATACATTGAGAAGATCGCTGATAAGGTAGGTGAGATCAGCTTGTCTGGTGGAGGTAATGTATTGAAACAATTGAAAGAGGTGTTTTCGAGGTAGTTTACGGTTTACAGTTTACAGTTTACGGTTTACGGTTTACAGTTTACAGTTTACAGTTTACGGTTTACAGTTTACAGTTTACAGTTTACAGTTTACAGTTTTCCGTTCCCTGTTTTCCGTTCCCTGTTTTCTGTTTTCTGTTTTCTGTTTACAGTTCCCCAAAAAGCCACCGCGCCTCCTGGCCCCTTCGCTAAAACTGCCCACTGGGCACTTTCTTAACGCTCGGTCCTCCAGTTCCCTGTTTTCTGTTTTCTGTTTTCTGTTTTCCGTTCCCCGAAAAGCCACCTGGGCACTTTCTTAACGCTCGGTCCTCCAGTTCCCCGTTTTCGGTTTTCGGTTTTCGGTTTTCGGTTTTCCGTTCCCCACTAATTTTAAATTGATAAAAAATGAAAGATAATACACCAATTAATGGAAATGATTTAATGGCTTTAGGATACCCACAAACAGAATTGTTGGGTATTGCTCTGAAAGCAAACAAGAAGAGAACAGGTCTAACTAAAGTAGAGATGTTAGCCCATTATAAAATGGTATTAGATAAGGCGGAAGATTATATAAACCACCATGTTTTTGGTAAGTTGGCCAAAGCTATTGTAGAAGGCGTAGGACAACGTGAAGAGGAGGATGTTATTCCACTAAGAGAACATGGCGTAGGGTATAGCATCTATGGTAGCGAACATATAGAAGAAGGAGCTATCAAGCAGATGCAGACAGCAGCGAAGCTTCCTGTAGCAGTGGCGGGTGCTTTGATGCCTGATGCGCATCAAGGCTATGGATTGCCTATCGGAGGAGTATTAGCGACAGAGAATGCTGTCATTCCTTACGGGGTAGGTGTAGATATCGGATGTAGAATGGCCTTGTCAATCTTTGATATTAAGGGAGTGGAGTTCTACGGAATGGAAGGTTTGCTAAAAGAACAATTGGTTAAGCATACTAAGTTTGGAGCAGGTCATGGATTCCAAGGGCAGTATAAAGCACAACACGATATCTTAGATAGAGGAGAGTTTAACCTTAACCCTTTTATTAAGAACTTGCAAGATAAAGCATGGGAACAATTGGGTTCATCGGGTGGAGGTAACCACTTTGTAGAATGGGGATTGATGGAGTTTCTGGAGCGTGATGAGGTGTTGAATATTGATAAGGGAACTTATTTAGCGTTACTAACACATTCTGGTTCACGAGGAATGGGAGCGACTATAGCAGGTAGGTATACGCAGATCGCTAAGGATATCTGTAAGTTGCCTTATGAAGCAAAGAACTTAGCTTACCTTGACTTAAAATCAGAAGCAGGACAAGAGTATTGGGCGATGATGAACTTGGCAGGAGATTACGCTTCGGCCTGTCACGAGGTAATTCACGATAAGTTGACTAAAGCGATAGGTGCTGAGGTGTTAGCTAAGATAGAGAATCACCACAACTTTGCATGGAAAGAGATGTACCAAGGTAGAGAGGTTATTGTACACCGTAAAGGAGCTACTCCTGCGAGTAAAGGAGTGATGGGAATTATCCCAGGCTCTATGACCGCACCAGGATTCTTAGTGAGAGGTAAAGGAGAAGAGGACGCTCTAAACTCTGCTTCGCATGGAGCAGGACGTCAGATGAGTCGAACACAAGCAATCAAGAACCTGAAAGCAGAAGATATTAAGGCAGTATTAGCAGACTGTGGCGTGCAGCTAATCGGAGCGGGTAAAGATGAAGCGCCTATGGCGTATAAAGATATCCACCAAGTGATGGCTGCACAGGGAGAGTTAGTTGATGTCGTCGCGATGTTTACGCCTAAGATTGTGCGTATGGCAGATGATGGAAGTAGAGAGGATTAAGAAGTAAGGTTACAAGCTACAAGAGTAATCATGTGGCTTGTTGATTTATACGTATAAAAAGGACTATTGTGACAGTATCACTATATAAAATTGGAGAAGTCAAAACATATACAGCTCTTGAAATAGGGGAAGTCAAACAATTGAAAGCGTAGGGTATTTAGTTGAAGAATTAGAGTAGTATGGAGGACAAGGCAAAAGAAGTTTACAGCTTCGTTGGGCAAAATTGCTTGTTGTTATAAAGGAAAGATATAGATGTATACTACATTTGGTTTTAATTGTTAGGCTGATAGTTTTATTATGCGTTTTTTAGGTAGAGTATAGGCAGTTTAGAGAATAATGATCTACAATTTGCTGAAAGAGTAAAGTTAGT
Source organism: Myroides albus (assembly GCF_009711045.1). Lineage (GTDB taxonomy): Bacteria > Bacteroidota > Bacteroidia > Flavobacteriales > Flavobacteriaceae > Flavobacterium > Flavobacterium album_A. Next base: position 36,892 of record NZ_WMJX01000003.1, read on the forward strand.
CGATAATAATTGTCTTTTTTCAATAGAAATAAGTACATTTACTAAGCTGAAAGTAAAGTAATAAGTTCTTGAATATGAAAAAGGCAATAATTAATAGTATTAGTGTGTTTTTTCTTTTTAGTTGCATTAACGTTTTTGCAAGTAATAAATCTAAAATAGCTCCTAACGATTGTAATTATATTTTATCTAAAGTTATTAAGCACAGTAATTTCGAATATACTGATAGCAACTATTTTGTGCGAATAGAGGATATATCTGACGACAGTATAATCATTAAGGCATATGTTCGAGATAATTTGTCAGACGATCCGAAGCATCCTCATATGGTAGAAAGTGCTATAGCTTGGTTTGTTATACAACCGCAGCGAGATGGTATCTATCAGTCTATGGGGGCTTTAAATCCTGATAGTATAGAGTTTAGAAAGCTCAATATCGATAGTAAAATGTTTCAGTCACTGCTAAAGTGTATTGATAAGAAATAAGTAAATAAAAGCCCTTAAGTGGACTGACCCCAAAAAGTTGGACGAAGTTATGCAATCTTTTTAATATAATGAGCTCGGTATTCTACTGGGCTCATTCCATTTAAATTAATGCGTATTCGCTCGTTATTATAATATTTTATATACTGTTTTATCTCCTGAGTTAATTCCAATATGGAGTTGTATTTCTTTAAATAAAACAGTTCTGATTTCAATACTCCAAAGAAATTTTCGATTATAGCATTATCTAGACAATTTCCTTTTCTGGACATGCTTTGTTTAATATTATTATCCATTAACTTATTCTGGTATCTCTGTAATCTATATTGCCAACCCTGATCAGAATGAAGTATGGTTTCTATGTCAGTTGCTTTGTCTTTTTTTCTTCTTTTAAATGCTTTATTGAGCATATCAAGAATCTGCTGGTAGTTTGGAGAAGTGGATAAATTATAACTAATTATCTCTCCATTAAACAAATCTATTATTGGAGATAGGTATAATTTACTTCCTTTAACATTAAACTCTGTTACATCTGTAGCCCATTTTTGATGAGGCTTAGTTGCATTAAAATCTCGATTTAGTACGTTTTCTGTTGCTTTACCTATATCTCCTTTAAAAGACTTGTATTTCTTTGCTCTAATCACACTTTTATGACCTAGTTCTTTCATTAGTTTTGCGACAGTTTTGAAATTTACAGGTATTTTGAGTTCTCATCGAAGCATTAATGTGACTCTTCTGTACCCATATAATCCTCTATACTTAGTAAAAATACGAGTTACATGTTTACCTAATTCAGCATGTTTATCCAAAAAAGTTATACTCTTCGTATGGTAATAATAACTACTACGAGCTAGCCCTGCTAAGTGTAGTAAATATTCTAGTTTATGTATGCGCCTTAGCTCCGTAATTATTACGGCTTCTTCTTTTTGGCTTGCTTGCTCTGAGCTAAGGCTTCTAACTTTTTTAGATAATCATTCTCTGCCCGCAAGTATGCTAGTTCTATTTTTAGCTTCTCTACTTCGCTCATCGATGCTTTTATCCCTGGAATATTTCTTTTCTTAGTCATCTTGATGTTTGTTTTGTTTTTCCTAAAATGTGCACCTCGATTATCTTCCAAGCCTTTAAATCCATTATTCTGGAATTTTTTAATCCACTGTAATAACACAGAAGAACTAGAGATTCTATACTTAACGCAGGTGTTAATCAAAGATAATCCACTTTTTTGATAGTCTTGTATAATGCTAACTTTTTCCTTTATCGTAAAGTTACTTTGGGAAATTCCCAGTAAGCCTTGTTTGCCATAAGCTTCATAAAGTTTAATCCAAAACCTCAGATTCGAAGGCATAATGCTTTCCTCTTTTGCAAGTCCTGTTAAACTATGTTTCCCTTCTAGAATTATAGTTACTAAACGTAACTTAAATTCATAATTGTATTTCTGTTTTCTACTCATAAAAAATGCCCCAAAATGTGTCTAACTTTTTGGGGCATGTCTATGATTGGCTTTTTTGTACTAAATATCTCATTAAGCTTCCCTTTTAGGGAAAACAACTTTACCTAAAAAATAAACAACTGTAAAAGCAATAAAAGAAGGAATCAACCACGGCACATCGTAACGACTCATTGGAACAACTTCTATTAATGAATTAAGTCTATCAATAGTATTAGTCGCATGCATTCTATTCTCAAAAATTGATTCTCTATACAAACCAATCATATAAACAACAAACTGATACAAAGCAATAACAGTTGTAGTTATAATTGCAGCTACAAAAGGAGCTTTTCTCTTTACATATTTACCAAAAACAACCATATATATAATCAAGGTAAGCGTTATTGGATAAATTATCCCTAAGAAAGGCCCTGCATAATCAATAATATCATCCACGCCTTTTACAGCTAGGTATCCAGATGATAAACAGGTAACAATAACGATAAAGCGATAACTCAATTTGCCGTTTGTCAACTGACTAAAGAAAGTACCTGTTGCACATACCAAAGCGATTGCCGTAGTAAGACAAGCTAAAGCAATACACAAAGACAAGGCTATAGTACCACTTGAACCCAGAACGCCATTTGAAATATGTAACAACAACTCCGTTCTTTTTAAGCTATCATTTATAGGATAACCAGAAGTTGCTCCCAGGTAAACCAAACCTCCATAAATAAATAACAAAAAGAATATAGCAACAGAGCCTGACATAAAAGTAACTTTCGTTTTTTCACCCAACTCTACATATCCACGAGCTTTCACCGCAGAAATAATAATTCCTGCATAAATTACTGAAGCTAACACATCCATCGTTTGATATCCTTCATAAAATCCCTTTCTAAAAGCCTCCAATCCGTTAATATTAGTTTCTTCTAACTGACCTAATGGGCTTGTAATCCCTAAGAAAATTAAAAAAATCAACAATATTAATAATATAGGGGTCAAATACTTCCCAATAATATCAACTACACGGGAAGGTGAAATTGACAGTGCTAAAGTAATTCCGAAGAAAATAAGAGAAGATAGAACTGGACTAAAATCAGAAAATATAGGAACCACACCAATCTCGAAGGTCGTTGCTGCTGTACGTGGAATAGCCACCAAAGGACCTATGCTTAAGATGATAGCTGTTGCCAGAATCCATCCCAATCTACTATCAATTCGCTTTCCTAAATCAGTGAACTCATCACCTGAGTATAGTACAGCAATGATACCAAGAAAAGGAGCAAGAATAGCTGTTAAGGAAAAGCCTGTAACTGACCAATTCCAATCGTTACCAGTCAAAAGACCAATAATAGGTGGTAAAATGATATTCCCAGCGCCAAAAAACATTGCAAAAAGTGCAAATCCTATTGTTAACGCATCGAAAAACTTCTTTTTATTCATTCGATAAATTATGTCTAATCTTTTTTCATTTAAATTTAGAGAAAAATCAAAAAGAGATTATGATTAAAAAATAACGTTTTGATACCAAAACGGGGGTACAATATATAAAAATATTAAAACAACTTTAATAATTACGTTTCATTTTTATTTAGACCTTATCACATAATTTATACCAATTTCAAAAAATAGAATACAATACAAAACCGAAAAATGTTAAAAAATGAACAATAACAACTTCCTTGAGACAGACCGGTTATATATCAACAAAATTAATTTGTTAAATGATATTCCGCAGGTTCGACACTACTATAACGACAAAGAAACAATGTGTTGGATTCCCAATAGAAAAGATTATTACACATCAGAGTACTTGTCAATGAAGTTTGAATCCTATAATAAGCTATATGAAAATGGCATAGGAATTTATAAAATAACACATAAAGCAGACAATAAAATAATAGGCGAAATAGGTTTGTATGACTGTGATAAAACAGATAATGCAATAGAAATAGGATACATTATCCTATCAACCTATTGGAGAAGGGGACTTGCAACAGAATTATTAATAAAAGTAGAAGATTATATACAACACATTCTAAAAAAGAGGTTGATCATTGCACACCTAATCAAAGGTAATAAAGCATCAGAGAAGCTATTACAAAAAAGAGGATACAGAAAAACACAAGAAACAAAGATATCAACAGAAGTGACACGTATTCAATACACAAAAACCTTAACTGATTAATCAGTTAAGGTTTTATATAAATCGTCGAAAATTGGAATAATAAGTTTTCCTTTCTCAGTCAATGAATATTCTATATGAATAGGCTTTTCGGTAATCACCTGTCTAATTAATAGGCCATCACTTTCAAGCTCGCGTAGTGCAACAGACAATGATTGTTTATTCGTTCCTTCAATCAACCGCATATAATCACTAAATCTCTTAGGCTTTCCCTCAGTAGAATGCAAAATATGCATTTTCCACTTCCCCCCTAATGTCTTTAGCAATTGTTCTGCAGGACATTCTTTATTCACTTCTTCCTCTTTTTTCATTAAATCACACTTAAATTTTAACCACTCTATACAAATTTAAGTATTAAAACTGAGCCTACCATAAATCGCAAGTTAACAAATCGAAAATATTCCATCTGTGGAAGATCAGATACAACTACTCATAAAATTAAAGAAATAAGAAATAATAAGCATAAACAAAAAATCTAACAATACTAAAATTTTAAGTAACTATTAACAAAAATAAGACGACACATTTTATCCTATTCACATTGAAGACATACTAAAATTAAATAGTATTCTTTAACAATTCAGTTTCCATATCTATAAATCAAAGAAAAATATCTATATAAATCACATAAAACAATATTAAAAAAACAACATAAAGCAACCTTTAAACCATAAAAAATCGCCTTATTTTAGGTAAAAAAGTCAATAAAAAAAACTTTTTACACAACTTCAATACATTTTATGTTAATATTTTTACAATATACAAGTATGAGCAATAAGACAGAATAAAAACACATATAAGTAGATACAATGAAACAACCCTTTAGTACTATTAATTACGAACAAGTGTTAAAGAAAACTTAAGCCACTTTCACAACACACAAAAGACACCTATTATGACAAACACAAGACAAAAAATTCAAATTCAATCTAGTTTGATTGAATTGAAAAATTCACCAAATGAAGACTTTAAAATTTACACACAAGAAGAAGGAAAGAAATTATTCATTCCTTACAATAAAAAGTCTTACTACAAAGTTTCTTACTTAAAAAGCAAGAGTAAATTTTTTAGTGGAACAAAGGTAATTGAATTAGAAGGTCCAACTTTATTCTTTTCAAACCCTTTATCTCCTTATACATTTGAACCTATATCTGAAAATCCAGAAGGTTACTTCTGTTTATTTAGCAATAATTTCTTAGGTTTCAAAAGTAACTTAATGAAATCGATTTTATTTCACCTTGAGGAGAACCCTGTTTTTAGTCTAACCCCATCTCAGGATGAATTAATTTCTTTTATCTTCAAAAAGATGAAAGAAGAAGCGTCACAATCTTACGCACAGAAAATAGAATTATTAAGAAACTACATTGAGATTATTATTCACCAAAGTAATAAACTAAATGTTGCTTATAAAGTAGAACATAAAAAGAATGCGCCACAACGTTTGTGCTCACAGTTTTTGGAATTATTAGAAAAACAGTTCCCTGTGACATCTATTCAAAATGTCTTAGAATTAAAGACTCCTAATGATTTCGCAACAAAACTAAGTGTACATACAAATCACTTGAATCACACAATTAATAAGATATTAGGTAAATCTACTTCAACATGTATACAAGAAAGAATACTTGTTGAAGCTAAAAAACTACTAAGTACAACAGACTGGAGTGTGTCAGAGATAGCTTATACATTAGGCTTTGAATATCCAACATATTTCTCTAGTTTCTTTAAAAAAGCAACTAAAATGAGTCCAAACGTATTTAGGAAAAACTAATAAACACATAAATTCATTTGAAATTTATAAGTTTATGTGAGATAAAAATCTTATTTTTACAACAGAAAAAAACATTTTCACTTAAATTACTTCATGTATAATTATTGCTCTTTCTTCAAGCAATTAAAATAACTGAAGAAACAGTAGCCCTAATCTTTTTTTATTGCATAGCAGCCACCTTAAAAAGGTGGCTGCTTTCATTTTGAATCTCTATCTCAGTTGTAGAAAAATTTAGAACAAGTTAAATTTCTAAATAATCATAAAGTTTTAATTGACAATATAAATAGTCAAGCCTTTTCAGTTTACTTGAACAGATGTCCTATTACGATATCTAATCTTATTTCCTTAACTACTGTTACAATACCTATTCAATCATCCATCGTTACAAAGCTAAGTAGAGACATTATACTACATTATCCCTTTAATATTAAATACTAATTTCTAATAAATACTTCTAAGTAACTTTCTTTTAATAGCGAGAATGGGAAGAACAAGCAGTTTAAACTTAATTCCTTCAACAAACTTTAGTATACCGTTCTCCATCTACAGATAAAGGAAATCGCTATCATACTTCTAATAAGACAACCATTGAAGATCTTTACATAAACTGTAATCAGGTGATAAAACACCTTTAGACAATCTCACAAAGAAAGCATTAATCCTATTTTCCAAAATAGAAACAGCATAAATAATATCCCTGAGATTTCTTATATTCTTTTTGCCTCAAGTATTCTTACAATTTTCAACCATACACTAAATAGTTTTAAAGCAAACACTTCGCGTTTCCAACTAATTGCACAGATATACTACCACCGTAGTCTTTCAATCAATATTTCAGATTTAAGCTTTACGGCGTTTATAGGCATCTTCCCCATTTCCATCATGTTCTTCATAAGTATGTAATTGCCAAATACACAAATTCTCAATAGCACGTGTACAACCTATGTACCATTCATATGGCGTCAACTTATTAGGTTTATCCACAATTAAGATAACGTGTTTACGCTCCAGTCCTTTAAACTTAACTGCAGTAGTATATTGAAGTTTATTAGGCTTTAAACTAAGGTTCTCAATCGTAAGCTCCTCCATTCCCATTTCCAATATCAAATCTGCAACGTTATTCTTACGCTGCCAAACTTTACTTTGAACGAGAACAATAACATCTTCTGCCATTAAAGAGGAACTTGGGTCATTTATATTCTTTATAATTTCCTCCATAGCATATTTCAATTCATCTCGAGTATCAAAAGACCTGAGTTCAATTTCATCATACTCATGATGTGTTGTAACATCATCCCAGTCTTCAGGATGACTCTGTATATGTTCAGCAATTTTCCTAATCTGTGTCTTTTGAGCACTACGTCTAACTTTGTGAAGTTTAAAGTGTGTAAAATACTCTTTCAAGAAATAAGCATAATCCGTAACATCCCTTCCGAAAAGTGAAAAACTTTGATCCAGGTCATATAGCAACATGATATTACCTTGCTTCATTCCATTGTGATCACCACATAACTTATGCATCATCAAGTGTAAGTTGCGATCGAATAGATCCTGCGCTTCGTCAATAATCATAAAATCGTAATTTGGCAATTTACCACTATCTTGTAAGTAGTCAATTGTTTCACGAATATATGCAGCAAACTTACTTGGTTCTAAATAATACAAATCACTCTCATTTACATTTGGCAAATTCTCAATGACGAACTGCGTAAATGTCATACAGTCAATATTCACTTTCAGTTCCTTAAATCGTTGAGCATTATAACCACACAGAAGCAAATTCCAACACAAGTAAATACCTTTACGACCAACTTGCATTTCAGCATAGGCCATTGCCATTGTCGTTTTACCTGTACCAGGAGCACCTTCAATCATTAGCCTTGGGTTTTCAGATAGCGAATACAAAATATCAAGATTGCGTTCTTTCAACCAAGCGAGAGAATCACGACTTTGGAACACATTTGTATCCGATACGACAGGGTTAAAAGTATTGACGATAGTCTCAATCTCTCCAGGAGTTAAATTGGAAAAGCGAATTGGATGAATACTTTCTAATTTATGTTTCGAATAATCATAAATGTGCATTAAAAACTTTTCAATATTCTTGTATTTATTTCTTTTGGTGTACTCACTATAAATCAATTTAGAATCATAGATTGTATTTTCAATGGGAATCATTGTAGTAGGAAAAGAAACAGCTTCACAAAAAGCAATATGCTTAAAGCTTGGAAAAACCTTATTCATTAAAGTATACTTATATCCTTTAACCTGTTCAAATGGATTTTGGTTCAACCACTTTTTTCGTTTGCCATCTTTATAACAAAAACGGCCTTGATCAACAGAAATATTTCCTCCCTTCACCTCCATGACAATAATTCCAAATTTAGAGACAATAATAAAATCGAGCTCTGCATCTGCTTTTACTCTCTTGATCATTGAATTATCGTGGAACGGCAACTTCATACTATACCACACGTACCAATCGTGAGGGCTATCACTTAGCGCATCCACTATATCCTTGTAAACTAAGAATTCACCATAAGGAACTTTTACTCCATTTATCAATAATTGTTCTAACTCATCCAAAGGATACTCTGGATAGATTTGTAACGACATAACTATAACTTTAAATATCCTCTAATTTAACAATAATAACAGATATAGTACGTTTTTTTAATAAGATATAACAGACATTTTACTATAATCTTTTTGTCATAGCTCTTGCATTTACATAAAAAAAGGTTTCTACACTTTATTGTAAGAAACCTTTTTTTGATATAAATGACTGTACATGCTCTATCCATAGAGAAATAACAATGTCCATAGAAGTTTATCCTATCCCTTTCCTATTTTATCCTTAACAGCAAAGCAAGATTTAAGATAACTCTGTTTACAGCCAAAAAAAGGTAGTTAAAATAACCACCTTCTTACTATTCTATAGGAAACTCAGGACGTCTCATCTTAAACTTACTACCTGACAGTGCCTCAAGAAAAGACACTAAAGATTTTATTTCAGATTTACTTAATTCTAAAGGCTTCATCAAAGAATCAGTCACAGGATAAAGAGGATCTGCTAATTTTTGCTCAGGCTTAGGATCAATCATATGCATCCCACTATTATACATATTCACAATACCTTCTAAGTCATCGAACAAACCATTGTGCATCCAAGGTCTTGTATTCAACAAATCTCGAAGTCCAGGAGTTTTAAACTTACCTACATCATCAGGATTATTAGTTACGACATATCTTCCCAGGTCTTCGAATTTACGTTTGTAATACGTCAAACCAATATTGTGAAAGGATTCGTCTGTAAAGTACTGTCCGTGGTGACAATTCATACAACGAGCTTTCGTTCTGAATAAATGCATTCCGTAAATCTCATCTTCCGTTAGGGCATTGTATTTTCCATCCATGAAAGCATCTACTCTACTTGGTTGACTTTTAATTGTACGTTGAAATGAGGCAATTGCACCTACAATTCGATCGTATGTAATTTTATCATCTCCAAAAGCATCAATAAAGTACTTTTTATAGCCTTCAATTTTACTCATTTTTGCAGGTAATTCAACTACGTCCATTGCCATTTCATTATGAGCGCTCAAAGGTCCATTTGCTTGTTCTTCTAAAGAGTTTGCTCTACCATCCCAAAAATAAGAAGTACGCTCGGCTGTATTATACAAAGAAGGTGTATTGCGTGCCCCTTTTAAATGATCATGTCCTAATCCTACCATACGTCTATCAGTCCATCCCATTTCAGGATCGTGACAAGAACTACAAGATATTTGATTAGATTTAGACAGCTTAGGATCGAAAAACAACATTCTTCCCAACAATACTTCTGGCTTAGCCTGATCTACAAAATAAGCTGTATCTCTTTTAATACTTGAAAATTCACTCCACTCTACTCCCGGATCAATCGTTGGCTTCGGCCACTCATTAATCGGTTTCTTGTACATTTCCACTATTTTAGTGTAATCAGGAGTATCACTCCACAAAACACTTGTAAACTCAGAACTAAAACTAACCAGTCCAAAAGCCATGACTCCAGATAACAAATAAACTATCTTTTTCATTAATTATTTTATTAAATAACAATTCATTAAAATGTAACCCCTAAGGTTGCACTAACGAAATTGTTTGTTTCATTCACATTATATTTAACCTGTTCAAATTGAGTTTGTACAAAAATATTAGGTAAGTTCTGTACTTTAAAATCATATCTAACTACTAAGCCACAATTAAAATAATTTGCAGAGTTAATCATATAGTCCTGTTTAACCCATTGATTCATAGCAGGGCTATAGTGGAACTCTTTCAATCTTTCTGTTGTTTCTTTTAAGTTTCTAACCTTAAAATACGGTTTTAGACTAATTGTACTTGAAGTATTAATACTTCTCAAATAATCTACTTCAATACCTAAATGAATATATGTAAATCGTTGTTTAACTTGTGTATCCCTTCTTTTTTCATCTGTTTGTTCCACTCCAAATAGCGGAGTAACAGTGAATCTACTTAAAGCAGTACTATACTGATAGAAAATAGAAGTATAAATGTCGCTGCGTACAAATTTATACAACTCTTTCTCTGCAATCTTGGTCTCTAATTTTTCGACTTTCGAATAAAAATACTCTGTTCCTCTCGATTCACTCAAGAGGTAACTTACTTTAGCTCCAAGGCGATGTTGTTCAAAATCAATGTATTTAACAGCACTTACTGTATACTTTTTGGTTTCCAATTTAGACATATCTTTTGCAGGAGAACTGCCTATCCCTTTATCTACTTGAAATTTGCCAAAAGCTCCTTGAATCACAAAATCTTTCCCCTTATTCTTAGCAATGGTACCTCCAACATCATAACCAAAACCTTCGTATAAATTAGTCATATCAACAGCCGAGCTAAAATAGTAATTATAAGATCCCAAGCCTGTCAGATGATAAGCGATTGGTTTACCTAATAAGTTTACAAACTTCAAACTTGAGTTTTGTGAATACTTATTCAAATGAGTATATACACCAATCTCGTAATCTTTAAAGACATTATAGGTAATACCTAAGTGCACCTTCAAATCAGAAACGGTATTTTTAGGTCTTGGATCCACTTCCCTATAACCGCTTTTTGCCGTATAAGTAACCTCAGCACCAAGTGTAAATTTCCGCCATTCCTTAGCAATACCTCCACTAAAGTGATAAATATCTTGCTTCATCGTACCACCAATAGAATCCCCTACAACATAAGGACCCAAAATATGCCTATCCATATTTTCATTCCACATCATATTCTTTTGCTTTTGATTCTTATATGAAGCACCACCCCAAATAACTTTGTTCCCTTTCAATCTTTGGTAAGAAAAAGTATTGACACTAAAAGCGTCTAATCCATCACCATCTTGTACCAAATAAGCATCTTTCCGATCAGACTGATAATTCATATTCAATTCAGAATACGACAAGGGAATTGCCGAATACATATACGAGCGATTAGCAAAGAACTCCTTTCCAAATTCAGTGTACACGTTCGTTTGTAGTTCTCTATTAATATAAAGACTATCCGCAACTACGTGCTGAGCGTAAGTCTGCAGTGATAAGATAAAAACAAATAAACCACTGATACTATTTACAACAATCTTCTTCAATCTTGTCCTTCTTTAATTGTGAATAATTCCATCTAGTAAAGACGCTCTTGATTCGGGAACAAAATCAACTGATGAATTATTGGTATCTTTATATACTTCTCTTCCAAATTCATTCTGTCCTAAACCTTTTCTACGCACCGATTTACCATATCTTCCCTTATCACCATCCGATGTTGCACAGTAAGTAAAACCACTATCAATACCAGCACTTGTAACCAAACGCTCCAGCTTATCAGGAATACTATTATTCACACCATCTAATATCCAATTATTTGGAATTTTATAGCGACTAAAACTCTGCTCTTTTCCAGATCCAGTCAAGTAAGAATAGTCATACTTGTGCTCACTTAACCAACTATCAACACTTTCTCCATCAGGAAAACGAGCAATAATATAACCTGTATAACCACGGTCATGCATGACAAACATACCAAAATTCATTTTTGTATAAATTACATCAACGTTTGGTACACTTGGATTATCTGGCTGCACTTTTGGACCGTCTAAAGTTGGAAACTCAAAGTCAGCTTTTGTTAAGTCAGGTCCAGCCACATTGGGCAGGTTGTGATTCTGTGCATTGTCTGCAATAACGATAAAGTCACCAGGTTCAACAGGATAGTCCGTTCCATTACCAGGTAGCATCATAACAGATTGACAAACAAATGCCTCATCTAAAATGAATGGGGTTTCTTTATTATCGCGTGTAGTCATGAAGTCAGATTGAGCGATTAACAATCCATCTGCATAGAGCACTCTATCTGTATTATTGACAATTTTAAAATACCTACCCGTTTGGTATGATTTTCCTTCATTGGTCTGAAAACCAGTGTAAAATAATTCTTCAAAAATAAAATCATCAGTAAATTGTTTAACTGTCAATTTGATATTCACATTCGTTACTTGACTTGTAATATCAAGCATCTCGTTTTTGCTACCTAAAATTACTTCTTCACCATCCTCAAGAATACCAATACCTTCCGAAGACATTCGGTAGGATCCCACTGGAAGCGCAACTGAAAAATAAGGCGTATTCTCAGCCTTTTCGATTGTCTTCATCCCTGTATTCACCTCGGTAAATTCGACTTCTAACTCTTTAATTTCCTTAACATCATCAACTTTAAATGTCATAGAAACAACGGCATTCTGAGTTAATTCAGTTGCGTTATCATCACTAAGACAAGAGCTAACAGTTAAGCTCATTACTGTTAATAAAACAGCTAAATATATTTGTCTAAATTTCATTTTCTAAATATTAAAATTGATTTCCATTCCAAAATAGGGACCACTATCATCTTTTCTATTAACTTTCACACCGTTGAAGGTATAAGATTCATAATGCGTAAATAGTCGATTAACAAACATTGACGCTTTTACAGACTTATATATTCGCTTAGAAATCTTAAAGTTTGCATTAAAAGTAAAAGGCGTGCGTTTCTCCATCCCGTCAGTGCTCGAAACATTTCTAACTAAATGTTGAAGCATTGGATCCTTCATACTCTCTTCAGTATACTCATGTACAACATTATCAATACCTATATAAGCATAAGGAGCTGCCACTCGATTCAAATTCAAATCTCTTCTAAACAAATCACCTTGTAGAGAAGCTGAAATATTCATATCTAAGCTTGGTAAATAAGTATCTACAACCAAGTTATAAACTAACGAAGACCTTCTATACCCATTATCATCAGCATATATACCGGCATATAAAAACTCTTGACCATTTACAGATAGACCAGGTCTATGCAAAATAGGAGCGCTATTTGAATAAGTAGTTTTAAACCAAGCTCCATTCAAAGTAAAACGAGTATTAATACTTTCGAATCGCGGAGAACTATATCCAAATTCAATCCCTGTTTTAAAAGTATTACTACCGTTTTCGGTATGAGAATACTGTGACATTACTTGCTTATTGGTAGAAGTGGAACTATCTAAGTTAGGGCGGCCTAACTCGTCATTCCACACGATATCCTTAGCTTCATATCGATCGTATTCAAACCCCATAAACTGTGTCATATCTCTAAAACCTGTTGACATCTTTTCGTCGAAGTAAGTAATATAGAATTTATGTTTATTATAAGCTAAATCCAGTCTAATCTCGCGTTTGATATTCTTTGCTCCAATCAGGCTTTGATTTTGCAAAGACATTCTATACGTATAAAATTGAGCATAGTAGTTATCATTTTGTGGATCATAATAACTTACTTGAGCCATATCAAAATATCTATCTTGTGGATATAACAATGCCAGAGTAGGTTGTTTATAGAGTTCACCATATCCTACAGTGATATCTGTTTTCAAAAAATCATTCCCTATCTTCACCTCAGGTAATCCCCATTGAAAATTGACACGTGGCTCTACAAAAACGCGGTCACTAATACTAAAGTCCTTGCTAATACCTAACATTTTAGACATGCGAAGTCCTCCGTATAATTGTAAGTGATGTGCTCCCAAGTCATACTCCATTCTATCTCCAATATAGGCAGCTAATAATTGTGAAGCAGGTATATCCTTAAAAGGTCTTGGTCTTTTTACAACACCTAATGTTGGAGGTAACATAGGGTCGTAGACCTCACCATCTCCGTTGTTTTTAGAATATCTAAATTCAATACCGGATTCAATCTCATGACTAATCCCCCCTGTGACAAACCCCAAAGTAGTTTGTAAAGTTGTATTTATGTTCAGAGGTCTTCCTTGCGTCTTGTAGTTTGACACATAAGAAGAAGGTAGAAAAACACCTTCGTTAACTCCTGTCTCGTTTGATATAGGTATGGCATTTCGCCCACTTTGTTGAACAAAGACACTTCCTTTGATATCCTCTATTCCTTGAGAGATGTATGTATTCAATTTTACATTATTAAACACCGCATATTCTGGGAAGTTCAATTGTAAATTATTACCTAATGAAAAGTATTGTTTACTATTCTTATAAGAATCTGTACGGTCAAAACCTGTATCAGGATCAAACTTATCATTGTCGATCGTTCCACTATAATCAAGATTGGATTTCCAAACTAACTCCGTATCATTCAAAGTCCATGCTTTCTCCGAACGAAGTGAAGCAGAAACTCTCTTATAATTCTCAAGTACATTTCGCGGTTCACTTTTAGCATCTAAAAAATCAACACTTGCATTCAGCCTCCAACCACTTTTGGTATCAATTCCCTTTCCTACATAATACAATTTACTAAAGCCATCCACTTTAAAGCGAGCTTGTAAAGGAGTATACCCAACCTTTCTATTGATTTTAATCAATCCTGAGGTTAAATCACCATAGGCAGCTGTAGGAATACCGCGAATCACTTCAACACTTTCAATATCATTGGTAGCAATACTACGCATATCAATACCTATGTGAGAAGTTTTGCCAAGAGGACCTGATGTTGTATTTGAGGATACTTGTAGATCCGCATTAGAATTAAGCACATTCCCATCCATCATAAACTGAACTCCCAAGGAACTGGTATTATAACCACTACTGCCATTTTCACGTAATAGCACAGGGTTAACACTTGTCAAGATAGGATCCTTTGCTTGACCACCTGGCAATAATTCCATAAGATCCGTAAAGCTTGAAGGTTGCAAATGTTCCATCGCTTGGCGATTAATCACTGAAGTAGAAGTTAAACCTTTACTTTCTGTGGCCGTGATAATCATCTCCTCTAAAATGTTAGCATTAGGCGTTAAAACAATTTCTCTTGATAAATCACCTAATAAGGATACTGAAAATTCTTCATGCTGAAATCCAATATGATTCACATGAATAGTATAATTATCGGGAGTTAAGCTAAAAATAACTTCTCCCTTATCATTAGTCAATTGGATATAACTTTGATTCTTACTATCAACAGCGATTATGGTGGCATCTGTGATGAGTATTTTGGCAGAATCAACTGCTCTTAAAGATAAAGAAACTTTGTTGCCTTGACCAAAAAGTAAAGAGCTGAATAACAAAACAATAGTTAGAAAAATATGTTTTGCTAAATGTGTCGCGCATTTCATTCAAATCTATTTTCAAATAGGTTGACAAAAGTAGTCAAGAAAAATACATTACGCAATTTATTTAGACTTGGTTCAAATTAATTACACATATATATTTAAGATTTAATATAAATAGCATAAAAAACACATATTAAACAAAATAGATGAAAAATACTCAACATATTAAACCAATTTACATTATAAACACATCATTACATCCAAGTCCCCATCATTAACACTATACTGATTACTTCTAAATAAGAAAAAACTTCTTTAGAACTGTCTCTAAAGAAGTTTTTTACATACCATTAAAGTAAATAAGCGTTACTTCGTTGGAAAAATAGGACGTTCCATTTTATAGTAACTTCCTGACATTGATTCTAAAAATGCTACAATAGCTTTTATTTCTTTCTCATTTAATTTTAATGGTTTCATCAGTGGATCTGTTAGAGGAAAGAGTGGATCTAATGCTTTCTCTTCCTCTGTAGGGTCTATCATGTGCATCCCACTATTATACAAATTCACTATTCCTTCTAAGTCATCCATTAACCCATTATGCATCCATGGCTTAGTCACTAATAGGTCTCTTAAAGAAGGTGTTTTAAATTTACCCACATCATCTGCCTTTTTGGTATGTAAGTATAATCCTAAGTCTTCGTACTCTCTCTTGTAATATGTCAATCCTATATTGTGAAAAGACTCATCTGTAAGATATTTACCATGATGACAATTCATACATCCTGCCTTAGTTCTAAATAAGTGCATTCCATATATCTCCTGTTCTGTTAGGTACTGATACTCTCCTTGCATAAATTTGTCGAAACGACTAGGCTGACTTTTAATTGTCTTTTGAAAAGTAGCTATTGCCCCCACTATTCTTTCATAAGTCACTTTGTCATCTCCGTAAGTTTCTTTAAACAAGGGCTTGTACTCTTTATACTTGCTTAACTTCGCTGGTAGTGATTTGACATCCATATCCATTTCATGATGAGCAGATAAAGGTCCCATCGCTTGCTCTTCTAGCGTTAATGCTCTACCATCCCAAAAGAAAGAACTACGCTCAGCAATATTGTATAAAGAAGGAGTATTTCTGGCTCCTAATAAATGATCATTCCCTAGTGATACCTGTCTATGGTCTGTCCATCCCATTTCAGGATCGTGACAAGAGCTACAAGATATCTGATTAGACTTTGATAACTTAGGGTCAAAGAACAGTGCTTTACCTAATACCACTTCTGGCAAATCTTGTGTCTCATAGTATAATGTATCTACCTCTATTGCCCCAAACTCTTTCCATTCTACACTTTTATCTATTATCGGACTAGGCCAATAGCTTATAGGTCTTTTATATTGATCTGTAATCTCTGTGTATTCTGAAACTGATCTTACCTCAAAATTAGTGTATCCTATAAATAGTAATACCGCCCCAATAATAACACCTACCTTTTTTTTCATCTATCTTCTCTCTCTTTTAAAACGTAATCCCTAAACTCATCATCACACTACTGTTGTTTTGAAACTGCTTATAATTTTGGAAATAATACTCTCCACCTACAAATACATCTATTACTTTCGGCAAAGCAAAATCATATCGAACCTTAAAGCTTCCTTCCCAATACTCTGCTATCTGAACAGCATAGTTATCAAGTAGCATTTGATTTATAGCATTACTATTTCCATAATTAAAAGTAGCCTTTTCTTTAGCAGTTTGTCTTACCTTCCAATTAGAAGCTACTGTCAATAGACTTCTATCCTTAAATGTGTACATCCATTGTAAATCTGCTCCCATATAGGTATACTGAATATCTGTTTTAGAATAAGGCTTTTTATAACGTTCTACCTCTTGAGTTATTCCTATATACGGTAAGATACTATACACACTATTTAAAGTTCCATACTTAAATACTCCACTTAATCTAAGACTCTTATTCTCGTATTTATATTGTTCTTCTTGTCCTATCTTTAAATAGTTCGTAGCGCTCACATTGACAAACAAATTCTCTGTACCCTTTCTCGTCTTCATGTTTCCATCTAAGCGAACACCTAACTGAGTAGCTTGTACATCAAATAGCTTCCCTACAGAGAAGAAATGCTCTACCTCCTTAACTTTAGAAACTTGCAAATCATAGAAATCAGGCAGTAACTTCTCAAAACTAAAAATATTCATTCCCACTGTGGCAAACCACTTCTTCTGATAAGTGTCATATACTTGTAGAGAAGTACCATACCTCCAACCATCATAATAAGCCTCTCTTCTTTTTCCTTTCAATAGATTATTGAAGTTTCCCATTCCACTCATCTCATATATCACAGGAAATCCAGTAGGACTATAAAAGTCCATCTTGTGTTTCTGTGTATATTTCTCTATTGAAGTATTTACCCCTATAGTAAAGAACTCCTTAAATACTCTACTCACACCTATATTCCCTCCTAATCGAGCAGAGAGGTTCTTAGGTCTAGGGTCTATATTCCGGTATTCCATCTTCGCTTTATAAAAACCAGAGATACCGATATTGTACTTTCCTAATCGTTGGGCATAACCACCAGCGATATGATAATCTTCATACTTAATATCTCCACCTACACTATCCGCTACCACATACGGAAATATTAAATGGTAATCCGCACTCTCATTCCACATTACATCTCTTCGCTTACCTTGTTGATAAGTAGCACTGCCCCACACAGCACTATGCTTATCTAATTTATGGTAAGCATTCGCTTGAAAAGACAAATCATCTCTGTTTTTACCCTCTTGAGCTAAGGTTGTTTCATTCTTACTATTCTGTTTTGCGATTTCGAAAGAAGTTAAGCTGTACTTTCTATAGTCTAAATAGTGAGATGGATTGACATAAATAGGTTCTTCAAAATGATGTATTACATCTTGATTCTCCTTTACTTTTATTGCCAATGAATCTGACTGTTGACCATATCCCCATACAGTACTCAACAATGACAACAGACATAACCCAAAATGAAAGTGCTTCATACTACACTAATTAATATTTAAATAATGACGGTCTTACTGCAGGTGCAAAGTCAACTGTCGAATTATTAGTATCTTTTAGAACATTGTTCCCTGCTGCATTCTTACCTAATACATGTCTTCTTACAGCCTTACCATATCTTCCTTCATCCCCTACATGTTGTGTGATATAAGTATACCCCATATCTACTGATGGAGATGTTACATTCCACATATACTCATCAGCGATACCTAAGTTTACAGCATCTACTATCCATGAGTTTGGAATTTTAATAGCAGAGTCTACACTAGGATATGCTTCTCCTCCGAATATCATTTCGTACTCATAATCATATATATTATCTACTACTAGCTTCTCCGTTGTCATTCCCTCAGGCATTTTCACTAAAGCATAAGCATAACTTCCTTGAATATTAACCACTAATTCATCGTGAATCGTAATCATTTTAGCTGCTTTTAATCCTACTACATCATGTACACCATCTCTAAAATTCTGAAACTCTGCGTTAGTCAAATCAATTGAGTTGCTGTTAAATTCTCTATGGTTAATAGCATTCTCTGCAAAGATTACTGATTTGCCTGGCTCTACTGGGTGGTCTTTTCCTTTACCTGGGAACTGTAAAATAGCTCCAGCAGACAATGCCTCACTCATAATATTAGGTGTATAATCTTGCTTATCATTTGTCATAAACTTAGATTGTACAAATAACATTCCGTCTAAATACAATACCTCATCAGAGTTATTTGTTATTTTAAAGTATTGGTCATCTGTATACTGAAGTCCTTGTGGTGTTTTAGTCCCTGCGAAGAATACCTCTTCTATTACAAAACCTGTACTACTCGTTTTAAATACGATATCGATAGCCTTAGTCATTTCTCTACCCGAGATCACTACTCCTTTAATAAAGTTACCTACTTTACTCTCCTCTACTACACCGTTTACTTTATGTGTGATTACACCTTCTACTGTGATATCATAAGTACCCGTAGGAAGTGCTTTCTGTATTTTCTTATCTCCTTCATATACTAACTCCGTTTTCTTATTAGAGTTTAGTTCTGTCAAGTAAATAGTCATCTGTTTTATCTCTTCTATCTTCGCATCTTGAGGATCATTAATCCAGAATGTTACGAAAGTCTGCTCATCCCCTGTCATATTGCTATTGTCATCAGAAGAACAAGCATTAAAACCTAATACTACTAGTAGTAAGCATAATGATTGTAAAAGTCGTTTTATCATTTTTATAAGTATTTATAGATTAAAATTTATTTCCATTCCGAAGTAAGGGTCTCTTAGCCCCTTTCTGTTTACCTTAGTCCCATTCACAAAATATGGAGCATAATAGGTAAATAGCTTATTAGCAAACATAGACACTGTGATCTGCTTGTTTCTAAAACTCTTAGATAGCTTTAAGTTCACATCCATCAGCATAGGTGTTCTTCTAGATTTATCTGCATTGCTATGTTGTGGGATTACTAATTGTTCTAACAATGTTCCTTTTGCCTCTTCTGCATCATAAGGTCGTAATTCTCCATCTACTCCTACATAGTAGCTAGGCATTCCATTCATCGGTTCATTCTTTGCTAAGTAGTACCAGTTAAACTGAAATGAAGTAGAGAATTGTAGATCTAGTTTAGGGATATATGTATCTAATAATAGATTACTATTTAGCTGTTCGTATTTGCTCTTAGGTTCCATTTCATCGTATAGTCCTAAGTATGGATAAGGCTTACCATTCACATTAGCATTAGAGTTACCACGTCTATAAGTTGGTAAGCTATTGCCATATTCAGTTCTAAACCATGCCCCACTAATTGTAATACGTGTATTAATTACAGATATTCTATTAGAACTATACTGAAACTCTATTCCTTCTTTATCAGTTCTACTTCCATTGCGAGAGACATTGTATAAGAAGTTTTCATTAAACTGTTCGTAAGGAAGATCCTCTTTATTCGGTGTACTCATGATATGATCATGATCTATATTAGAAGTATCATATCTCTTATAATCAAAGATTCCATACTGGTTCATCGTTCTAAACCCGTTACTCATTCTTTCTTTAAATACTGTAAAAGTCAGCTGATGAAACCCCAAATTCAAATCTAACCTAGCCTCTATCTTATTGTTTAAAGCAGGTGTCAGTGCTTTGTTCTGTGGATCAAAAACGGTCGTTTTATAATTAACTGTACGATAATCAGGATTACTGTGAAAATAGTTTAACTGCTGAACGTCTCTATAGTATTTCTCTGGATAAAGAAGATTTAGGTCAGGAAATAGTCTCTGCTGTCCCCATCCTAACGTTAAGTCTACTTTTGCTTCCTTATTCGCTACCATAAATGAGGGTAGTGTCCATTGTACATTCACACGTGGATCGATATACATCTTTCCACTCATAGTGAAATCATTAGACAAGTTTTGCATAATAGATCCTCTCGCTCCTAATGCTAATGTTAGACCGTGTTGTCCAAATTTAGCAGAGGAAATATGCTCTGCAAACAAAGCCGTCGTTACATAAGCAGGAATATCCTTATATGCTCTGTTTCTATAAGTAGATTTAGGATCTAAAGGCTTATAGATATCATAGACCTGACCTCTACCGTTATTCTTACTATACTGCCAATCAATACCTGCGCGTATATCTGTAGAAATAGCAGACATATTATAACGAAATGCACTTACTACCTTAGCGAAGATATCTAGTGGCTTACCATCTACTACACTCTCTGCAATATAATTAGCCGTAGGAAAAAAACCATCGTACTCACCATCCACCGTAGAAAGTGGCAATGCTGTAGCAGCCTCTAGCTGTACAAACTTTGTCTGGTTAATCTTATCAAAACGTTGATTAAACGTAGTCTGTAATTCTATACTTCTAAAGAAAGATTCATTTCTACTCTCATAAGTCACTATATTACTCAGACTATAGAACTTATTATCCACTTTATATTTATTCGCACCTGTCAGGTCAATATCTGGATCAGACTTAGCGTCATCTATAGACCCTGTATAACTTAGGTTGGATACCCAAGAAAACAATCCTCCATTGTTTAAATTCTTATCCTTACTCACGCGTACAGTACCTGTCACACGCTTATAACTCTCTAAATCATTGCGAGGTTCTGGTTTAGCATTTAGATAATCTAACCCTACATTTACCTTAAAGCTACTGTCCTTAGATTCAAAACCTTTATTAACAGCAAATAGTTTACTATATCCATCTGCTTTAAAACGTGCTTGCCATTTAGAATATCCACTCTTTTTCGTGATCTTTACTACACCAGAAGTAAGGTTTCCGTATTCTACAGAAGGGATTCCTCTTATGATTTCTACTTTCTCTATTTGATCTGTTGAGATTGTACGCATATCAACACCTGAGCTAATATTGATATTCTTATTAACACCTGATGAAACATTATCCATATAGCCATAAGTATACTGAAGGTTTGCACCCGAGTTTAGTTGTGCTCCATCTACTACAAATAAAGTCCCTAGAGAAGAAGTGTCATATTGTTTATTTCCAACACCCCCTATATTAGACCCCACTCTACCTACTTCTCTCAGCTGTATTTTATTGACACCCCCTAGATACGGATCTTGTGCTCTACCGCCAGGTACTAATTCCATTAAGTCAGCAAAACTAGAAGGCTGTAGATGTTGCATAGCCCTTCTATTAATCACAGAAGTACTCGTAAGTCCCGTCCCTTCTTTAGCTGTAATCACGACTTCTTCTAATTGATTCGTTTCAGCCTTTAAGGCAACTGTAAAATTATTGTGCGTTAAGGTATTTAGCTTCTGGCTGTAAAAAGAATAACTGATGTGCTGTACTTCTAAAAGATAGTTATCAGGCACTAGTTTAAAAGCCACCTCACCTGCCTCATCTGTAAGTTCTAAGACAGACTCCTTATCACTTTTTATCATCACCACAGCTGTAGGGATAGCTACACCATACTCATTCTGCACTTTGATCGAGATAGGAGAACGAGTATTCTGCCCATAACTGAGAAAGTGAATGAATAACGATAAGATAATAATAGTTAGTTGGGTTGGTCGTGTGATAATAGTAAAGTGTTTGAGCATCACGACTGTATTATGTTTTATGGGGCAAATGTATAATCTAAAATCATTCTAAACAACATTATTTAGAAGTAATTTAAATAACAAACCTCAAAACACAGTCAAACAAGCTCTTAACTGATAAAAATTAACATTTAAACTCAAATCAATCTAAATAAAACAACGATTCATTTATTAAGACATCTTCTGTTTTGGCAGAAAAAGTACGTTATATGTCATTTATACATCATAAAGCCTTCTTACCTTTGTCTTATCATAAAACAAGATAGCAGTATGAATACCCCACTACATCATATCGGATTTCTATTATTACCTCAAGTACAGCTACTGGACTTCGCAGGGCCGAGTGATGTATTCAATACTGCTAATCAGCTCATGATCCGCACAGCTACATCTGCACTTACTCAATATCAAATCCACTTAATCTCCGGAACAGTAGACAAAAGTGTACTTACTAGTGCAGGCATTAGTGTAAAGTGTGATTATACCATTTATGACCATCATATTCCATTAAATACATTACTCATCGCTGGGTCTAAGGCAGACCTAACGCATGACTATGATCCAGCTGTGTTACATTGGATAAAGGGTATACAACCTACTGTAAAGCGTATAGGTTCTATCTGTATAGGAGCTTTTTTACTAGCCAAGACAGGATTACTAACCAATAAAAAAGTAACTACACACTGGCAATATGCTAAAGTACTCCAGGAGACTTACCCTTCTATTCGACTGACCTATGATCACTTTTATATCAAAGATGACAATATCTATACTTCTGGAGGAATTACTTCTGGTATAGACTTAGCTCTAGCCTTAATAGAAGAGGACAATGGATATACACTAGCCTCTGATGTATCAAGATATCTAGTAGTGAATCTAAAAAGAACAAACACACAAGAGCTCTATAGTACATTAATACCCGCTGATATAGACCTCACTTCATTAGTTAGAAAAGTAAAACAGTATATCACAGATCATCTAACCCAACAAGCGGTGACTATTGCAGAACTTGCAGATCATGTCTATATGAGTGAACGCAATTTTTCAAGGGTATTTAAGAAAGAAACAGGAATGACTCCAGGTGCTTTTAATGACTGTGTGAGAATAGAATATGCTAAGCGCCTATTAGAATCTACAACTTACACTATAGTAGAAATAGCTAGTCAAGTAGGATATACTTCTGATCATGTATTTAGGAAGGCATTTGTCAAACTAGTCAAAGTCACTCCTACTCATTATAGAAGTGTGTTCCAATCTACAAGAATTAACCTTTAGCATTTAGTTACCAACTAAGTAATCACAAATAACCCAAGACAATACCGATATCGAAGCCAGCCTTCGACAGATCCTCTATTGTCTTCTATCAACAATAAAATATGACAACAACAAACCGTCCCCTTAATGTAGCCTTTATCATTTTTGATCAAGTGGAAGTATTAGATCTTAATGGCCCATTAGATGTATTTGTTAAAGCAAATGTGCTTAAACCCAACAGCTATAATCACTACTTAGTCTCTGCGACGAAAGAAGTAGTCAAAACAGAAGCCAATACGACTCAAATCTTACCTCAGTACAGTTTTGAAGACTGTCCTACACCGGATGTCATCGTTCTACCAGGAGCTAACCCTGACATCGTCATGAACTATCTACAAGACGAATATTTCCAAAATACTTATACTTCTTGGATAGTAAATCAACACCAGCAAGGTGCTCTGTTATTTACAGTATGCACAGGTAGTTTACTTCTGAGCAATACAGCACTTTTTAATGGTTTAGAAATAACCACACACTTTATGGGGATAGAAGCATTAGCACAAGCGCTGCCAAAGGCTATAGTTCGCACAGGTATGCGCTACATAGACCAAGAAAGAGTGCTGACGACAGCAGGTATCACAGCAGGTATAGACGGCGCTCTATACTTAGTCAGTAAACAACTTGGTGAAGATATAGGTCAGACTATTAAACAACTATTTGAATACAAAGGATAAAAGACAAAGGCGATTTAGTTCTTAAGTCGCCTTTTATAACTCATTAATAATACAAAGCAGGTCACAAGCAACAATACAATCATGATCACGGTCGAATCAAAATGACCATTCACACCACTGAAGTATGACTGACCTAAAACAATACTTATTTGCTGTTACTTAATGTAAGTTTACCTTCAGTTGATAGCCAATCTACAGCACTGATGCTGTAAACACAACACACTGTTAACTCGATTTCATACTATACATTCTACTGGATACAGAATCTTTTGCTTACCCTTATATAAAAACAATTTACCTATAGCTATGTACTCTTTTACTTGGGAGTTTATTACACTTTTCTCGCACCTTTCTTGCACCTTTCTTCGACAAAACACCCCTTTTAGCAAGGAAACTCCAAGAAAACCCCAAGAAAACTCCAAGGAAGTGCAAGAAAACCCCATCAATAACATCATCCAACATCCTATTAAGAGCTCATCAACATCATCGTCACTCTCGGTAATTTAACCAATAGAAAACACAAAACTTTTATGGGGTAAAAAAAAATGGATTAGCATTCTAAAAAACACTAATCCTATTTTTATATTCTTTAATTAGATGAAACTCACCTTGATTACTGCTTAGCAGCTGCTTTAATGAAAGTTAACTCCTCCAATGAATAACCACTACCATCAAATAAAAGTTTTCCAGAAATCATAAACTTCTCATTGCTATCTTCTGAATAATCATCTAAAATAAAAACCATACTATCAGCTGTTACCTTATTAATATCAGTAACACTAATATAGTTTCGAGGAGTTTCACCTCCAGGCTTGTAAGAAACGCTTGCCGAACTCATAAAAATATTAGCGTCAATCAATTTGGTTCCCTGACAATATTGCTCTGTTGTAATAGTAATTTTATTTTTACTATTCATACGCAAAGGTCTTTTAGAACAAAAGGAAATATATCCCTCCACTTGAATTAACTTTCCGTCCAATGATTTGTCTTTAGGCAAATTTAAAATTTGCTCAGCACTATAAAGTTCACCCACTGGAGAAGGTTCTCCTTTCTTCTCACAAGAAGTAAGTATCATTGCAGAAAACAACAATAAAAAAAGTAAATTTCGCATCATAATATGATTTTGTTAAATAAATAATTCCCGAATTTAACAAAACAAATAGCGATAAAAAAATAATTGTAAACAGTTTGCCCCTCCCTTGCGTTTTTGCACAAGCATTAAAACTACAATAATGTATAGTTTAGTCGTACCTAATTGCTTTGACTGGAGAAATCTTAGTAATTAAATAAGAAGGAATAAGTAAAACTAATAGTGCAATAATAACAACACCAATGTTCAATAACAAAACATCTGATAAGCGAATCAATACAGGCGCTTCTCTCACATAGTATGCGGAAGCATCAAGTTTAACTAAACCTGTAAACTTTTGTAAGTATAATAATCCTAATCCAATAAGGTTTCCATAGAACAAACCTTTCAAGATTAAATAACAAGCATTGTATAAAAAGATTTTGCGTACAGTCCAATTATTAGCTCCTAAAGCCTTTAATATTCCAATCATTTGTGTGCGCTCCAGGATCAATACCAAAAGTGCTACAATCATATTAATAGAAGCTACCACAATCATAATGATAATGATTACCATAATATTAAAATCAAACATATCAATCCAGCCAAAAACATTATTATACTTTTCGACTATAGTACGGCTATCAACAGAAGAAGGTAAGTCTAAATAAATTTGAGCGCCAATTTCTTCAATCTTATCAAAATCTTTAACAATGACTTCGAATCCACCAACTTGATTAGATTTCCATCTATTCAAACGTTGCACATGCTTAATATCACCTATGACAATATTTTCATCGAACTGCTGCAAGCCTGAATTGAATATACCTACAACTTCGAACTGACGCACATTGGGTACTTTATTTCCCCATTCTTTCATAAAATAGGTTGTAATCTTATCCCCTACTTCCAAATGCAATCGATTAGCGATATACTCGGATAGCAAAACTTCATTACTCATTGCTGCCTGGGTTTTCGGCAATCGACCTACTGTAAGGTACTTTTCGACCTCTGTTAGATCGTAAAGAGAATCAACACCCTTATACACAACACCTTCAAAAGCAGACTCTGTTCTAATTATCCCAGCTTTAGATGCGTAGGACTGTATTTTCTTTATGTCTTTAACCGAGTTAAATGCCTCGTATTTAGACAAATCAGCATCCAGTGGTTTTAAAGTAATATCAGTTGCGTTATTATCATAGCTTGTAATTACGACATGCCCACTAAAAGCTGAAATTTTATCTCTAATTTTGTACTTTAATCCTAAACCAGTAGCAACAGAAACCAACATCATAACAATTCCCATTGCTATAGCTGTAATAGCAATTTTAATTATTGGCGTAGAAATACTACTTTTATGATTCTTTGTAGTTACTAATCGTTTGGTTATAAAATATTCTAATTTCAAGACAAATATGATATCAAGTTCAATGTTCAAAAATACATTTTTATTCTCAGTCTTAGCCTTGCTACTGACAGTAAATTTTCAATTACACGCTTTTAATACGAAAAAAAAGCTTTCAAATGAGGAAAGAACAATAATCGTAGGTGCACAAAATAGCTCCCTATATCTCGATAAAATAAAGAATAAGAAAGTAGGTATTCTTACAAATCAAACAGGCGTGGTAAAGTCAGATCTTACTTCAAATGACTATGACACCTCTGTTGTTGACTACTTGTTAAGCAATGGTGTAAACATTACAAAGATTTATGCACCGGAACACGGCTTTAGAGGTACAGCAGATGCAGGAGAACTAATCAAAGATGGCAAAGACGCTCAAACAGGCTTGCCAATCATCTCACTTTATGGAAACAGTAAAAAACCCTCAGTCGAACAATTGAACAATATTGATGTCATGTTATTTGACTTACAAGACGTTGGAGCACGATTTTACACTTATATATCTTCCTTACACTACCTTATGGAAGCATGTGCGGAAAACAATATTCCCGTTATTATACTTGACAGACCTAACCCAAACATAAGTATCATTGATGGACCAACTTTAGAGATGGAAAACAAAAGCTTTGTGGGTATGCATCCCATTCCGGCTATGCACGGAATGACCATTGGTGAATATGGACAAATGATTAATGGTCAAAAGTGGTTGAAGAAAGGGATTCAATGTGACCTAACAGTTATCCCTGTTCTAAACTATGATCGAACAAAGTCATATGACTTGCCAGTTGCCCCTTCGCCAAATTTACCCAATCAAAAGGCAATCAACCTCTATGCGAGCTTGTGTTTCTTTGAAGGGACGAATGTGAGTTCAGGTAGAGGTACTAATTTACAGTTTCAAATCTACGGTTCCCCTTATCTCAAAAACATGCCCTATTCTTTTACTCCAAAACCAAATGCAGGAGCTAAGGACCCTATGAACAACGGAAAAATGTGTTATGGGGAAAATTTAAGTGCGATAGAAAACGTAGATAAATTAGAAATCAAATGGTTGCTAAAAGCATATCAAAACTCTGTAAATAAAGAAAAGTTCTTCACTAATTTTTTCATCAAGTTAGCTGGAACAAATAAATTGAAACAACAAATAACCTCTGGAAAAAGCGAACAGCAAATCAGAGCAAGTTGGCAAGATGATCTTGATCAATTTAAAATAATGCGTTCGCCATATCTAATCTACTAATAGGCTATCTCTTGACATCAAAGACTAAATTATACATATCACGACAAGCTTTTATGCTTATTGGTATTGTCATCCTAATCGTGACAATTATCGCTATTTATTTTCTTAGCTCTTCCATCAATAAGAACAATCAAGAGACCTATAAGTATATTACCTCAAAGAACTTTTATCAAAAATTACGTTCGCTCGAACAAGAGTTTTACAAAGTTGATGAGCACCTTCTATCATTAGATCAAATCGCTACGCAAACGCCATTAGATCAACTTAAAATCAAATTTGAAGTACTAAATGAGGTTTACAGTCACGGCAATATTATCAAGACCAATTGGTACATTGTATTAGATCAGAACAATCAAATAAGTGATTATTACGTAGGCGATATTACCAATTTAACCGATAAAAATATATTTGTTCAGCACATTCTGAATAATCCAGACAAATCAACATACAATGATTTCGTTGCTGATAACAAACAATACTTTTGGTTGATGTACAACAGCTATAAACTGAACGATAACAAGCGTTTAGTCTACGGTATTACGGTAGATATGAAAATGTTTCACAAATACCTTACAACAATAGATGTTACTACACCAAACTACGCCTATATATTTACGAAAGAAGGATTGTGTATCTATCATCCTGAGATATCAATCATAGGGAAAAATGTATTCGAATTACACAATATATCACCAAAAGATACTATCCCACCTACCAAAGTGACCAATCCCGATGTCGTGGAATCTGAGTATTTAAAACTTGATGTATTTAGATTTGTCAGCTCTTTTAAATCCGAGAATTTCAAAGGGTATATCACAGTTAATTTTCCGAAATTCAATGTCGATGACAACATAGCGCCAATTGAGCGAAACACTATTTTAATTTTAATCACAACGGTGTTGGTAATTGTCATGCTTTTCTACTTTTTCACCTTAGCAACACGCAAGGTATATATAGAAAAAGAGGAGCTTGCTGTTGAAAATGAAAAGGTAAACAAAGAGAAAGCACTCATCCAATTACAACAACTAAAGAATCAGATTAACCCGCACTTTTTATTCAATTCACTGAACTCCCTCTTTATGTTAATTGACTTAGACAAGTCAATGGCTCAGAACTTCACGTTAAATTTAAGTAAAATATACCGTTACTTAATCACTCCTCCTCAGGACAATATTGTGAATTTAGAAGACGAGATCTTTTTTATTACAAAGTATATTGAACTACAGAAAATTCGCTTTAAAGACGTTTTAGAATTTGAAATAAACGACAATAGAAAGGAAAACAGTTGTTATAAAATTCCTTTTTTAGCTTTGCAAATTACCATTGAGAATGCTTTAAAACACAATATACTAACGGGAGAAAAACCTTTGTTAATTCAGTTAATAATCGATGACGATAAAGCAAAGGTAATTAATAATCTGCAACCAAAGAAAGTAGCACAAGAAGGAGAGTTATTTGGTCTAAAATACTTAGAATCAATATATAAATACTACAATATAACTATGTTCAGTGCATCAGCACATGAGAATACATTTGTATGTATATTGCCTTTGATAAAATGTTAAAATTATCCACTCACTCCCCTTTTTAATCCACTCACTCCCATAAATTTTTTAGTTATAGCGAAGTGCTTTAGCTTTAGCTGACTTAACTATAACTTAACATTGTAATGAATAAAAACACGGTTAAACTAAGTATCAGTGCATTAGTTTTTGCTTGCGCCTTATTACAGGCTCCCCCAGCCTTGGCTGCAAAGAAAAAAACTACCCCAAAAACTGAGAAGGCAGTTTCCAAGGAAAAAGATTCGACAGATACTAAAAAAAATAAATATGCTGACTTAATAAAAGATGGCGTATACAAAAAAGGGATGTTCAATGCAATCCAAGTCAAAACGGATATGTACTTTGAAATACCTGATAGTTTATTAAACCGTCAGTTTTTGATTGTCAACAAACTATCACAAGTTCCTTTAGAAGTGAATGATGCTGGTGCAAATAAAGGAATGAATTATGAAAACAAACTAATCACTTTTCACAAAGATACTTTAGCTAATAAAATATGGGTAAAGACAGAAACGCCAAGAGTAACTTCTCCCAAAGAAGATGCTATTACAGAATCTGTTAAAGACAACTTTATTGAATCAGTTCTTGAATTTTTTGAAATTGAAGCACAAAACCCAGATTCCACAGCTACAGTAATTAAAGTTAATAAAGTATTTGATGGAAATCAAACCAGCTTTAATGACGTGTTAACTGGATTGGGGTTACCTACATCCATTAAGACAAACTTATCGTATATCGAAGGTGTAAAAGCCTTTCCTCAGAATATGGTTGTCAAGTCTTTACTGACGACAAGTGTAAACGAAGGTAGTGGTGATATGCCTGTGTCATTAGGTGTGACTACCAATATAGTGTTATTGGCGAAAGAGCCAATGAAACCGCGTATTGCCGACAAAAGAGTTGGATTCTTTACTGAGAAGAGTTGGTTTTTCAGTGATGCTCAACACAAAATGGAAGAACGCGAGTACATCACTAAATGGAATCTTGAACCAAAAGAAGAAGATGTAGAAAAATATTTAAGAGGAGAATTAGTAGAACCTAAAAAACCTATCGTATACTATATTGACCCTGCTACTCCACCACAATGGAGACAAAAGATTATCGCAGGGGTACATGACTGGCAGGTAGCATTTGAGCAAGCGGGATTCAAAAATGCCATTATTGCTAAAGAACCAACAGCAGAGGATAAAGATTTCGATATTGACGATGTACGCTATTCCGTAATTACATATGCTGCATCACCAAAATCTAATGCTATGGGACCATCTGTTATGGATCCACGAAGTGGAGAAATCTTAGAAGCAGATATTATATGGTGGCATAATGTAATGACATCTGTACACAGTTGGATGAGAATACAAACTGGTCCAATAGACCCAAAAGCGCGAGCGAATAAGTTTACAGATGAGCACATGGGAGAAGCTATCCGATTTGTATCTTCTCACGAAGTAGGACACACTTTTGGCTTGAAACACAATATGGGTGCGTCTTATGCATTCCCTGTAGATTCATTGCGTTCAAAAGAGTTCACAGATAAAATGGGTGGTACAGCACCATCAATTATGGACTATGCGAGGTACAACTACGTAGCTCAACCTGAAGATGGAGTAACTGCTATAACTCCGCAAATTGGCTTGTACGATAAATATGCAATTGAGTGGGGTTACCGTTGGTATCCTGATCAAGAAACAGAGAAAAAAGCTTTGCGCAAAATGATAGAAGATCACCAAGATGATCCAATGTATTTCTACGGAGAACAACAGAGCTATCTAAACATTGTAGATCCACGTTCACAATCAGAGGACTTAGGAGATGATGCAATGAAAGCAAGTGAATACGGATTAAAGAATTTAAAAATTGTAGTAAATAATATTATTCCTTGGACATACGACAAAGGAGAGGGATATTACGAGGCTGGAAAATTATACATGGGAGCTATTGGACAATGGCAGATGTATAATCAACATGTTCTATCCAATATTGGAGGGGTTTATTTAAACCATGCGGTTTACGGAAACAACAAAAAAGCTTATGAACCTGTCCCATATGAAACACAAAAAAGAGCAGTAGAATACTTGGCAAAAAATGCCTTACAATTGCCAAACTGGTTGTTCTTTAATGAAGTGATAGATAGAACATACGGCCTAAAAGACTCTCCTGTAGGTCCATTTGAATACTCTCCTTATTCATTAGCGAGAGAGTTACAATACACAACCTTGTACTACACATTAATGGATGAACGTTTACTTCGTCTTTTAGAGAATGAAGTATTACAAGCAGAAATGGGAACAGAGAAAAACTTCACAATTTCTGACTTGTTTGATATGCTTAATAGTGAGATTTTTGCATTGACAAAAAAAGGAAAATCACTATCGATTTTAGAGCGAATGACACAAAAGAATTATGTTGACGCCTTAATTATTGATGTTAATAAACTTTTTGAGAAAACAAGTAAAAAAGGATTAATTAGCGACTACTCATTACAAATGCCAACTTTGTGTAATTACACAGAAGGGGCAAACAAATTGCGCAATATCAATTATACCGTAATGAAAAGAGTATCCGAAGTTACTTCTTACAAAAAAGGAGAATTAATAAGAATCAAACACCTATTAAACAAAAAGAAGAATACAGGTGACAAAGCTACACGCGCACATTATATTGATATCATCAATAGAATAAACGAGGCTTTAAACCTTAACTAACCCCACTTATTTAAACAAACAATGAAGAAACTTTTTCTTTTATTTTCACTTCTAACGTTCTCTCTGACTTTTGCACAAGAGAAAAGAGTGATTACAGGTTTTGTTGCAGATGCTACGGATAAATTAAGTTTACCAGGGGCATCCATTATCGTAGAAACACAGACTGTTTCGAACGAGACTGCACAAAAAGGAATTATAGAAAGTACCAGTATTGGTACAATGACAGATATGGATGGGAACTTCAAACTTGAAGTTCCTACTAATACAAAAGCGATACGCGTAAGTTACATTGGATATGAATCTAAACTGGTAAACTTAACGACAAAAGACAGCTATACTATACTTCTTGGTAGTGACACAAATATGTTAAGTGAAGTGGTTGTAACTGGATATCAAACAATTGAAAAAAGAAAACTTACTTCATCAGTTGCGCAGATAGGAATGTCGGATATTAACCAAGTAGGTGTAGCCAGCGTTGACCAAATGTTAACAGGACAGATTGCAGGTGTTGCCGTTACACCACTTACAGGTTCACCAGGAGGACCAACAAAAATTAGAATACGTGGTACAGCTTCTTTAAATGGGCCTCAAGATCCATTATGGGTAGTTGACGGTATGCCATTAGAAGGTAATGACGTACCTAATTTTAACGATAAAGACAATATTGATCAGTTGCAAAACTTTTCAATTGCCGGTCTAAACCCAGATGACATTCAAGATATTACTATTCTAAAAGATGCATCAGCAACAGCAATCTACGGAGCAAGAGCTGCCAATGGAGTAATCGTTATTACGACTAAAAAAGGTAAAAAAGGACCTATGAAGGTTAACTTCACTGCAAATACATTTATCAACGAAAGACCGAGATTCTCTAAATTAAACATGATGAACTCGTCTGAAAAAGTTGATTTAGAATTAATGTTAGCAGGAAGACAAGACATCAATAACTTGCGTTCTGGACAAGGTGAAGTAATGCGCATCTTAAACCAAAACAACGATTTAGATGCTTACCGTCAAGGAGGTATTGGAGCAATCTCATTAGCTTCTCAAAATGGCATTAATAATTTAAGAAATACAAATACAAATTGGGGGAATGAGTTGTATCGTGCAACTGTGAACCAACAGTATGGATTGAGCTTATCTGGAGGAAATGACCATTCAGATTACTACTTCTCTTTAGGTTACTACGATGAAAAAGGAGCTACGATAGGTACAGGATTTGAGCGTTACAACTTAACTTTCAAAAACAACTATCAATTGACAGATAGGTTTAAAGCAGGAGTGGCAGTATTCGGAACTTACTCTATCAAGGAGAATTTTGTTACTGACATAAATGCGAATATTAGTCCAAGCGTATATTCACGTAATGCTAATCCATATTTAACACCTTACAATGCCGATGGAAGTTACAATTACGATAAAGATATTGATGGATTTGACGGAAACTATATTCCGTTTAACTTCTTAGAAGAAAGAGCAAACACAAGCTATGATTTAAAGACTAAGTCTATCAAAGCAGTATTTGACTTAGAGTATAAAATACTTGAAGATCTTAAAGTAACATCACAATTTGGTTTACAATTAGACAAAAGTGACACTGAAAAATACTTAGGACAAGAAACCTATTCTACTCGTGTACTCAGAGAAGGAACGAGATATAGACAAAATGGAGAAACAAAATACTTCTTACCTGATGGTGGAGTAATTGAGAACTTCAACAACGAATTGTTCCAGTACAACTGGAAGACTCAAGCAACATACAATGCTATATTCAACGACAAACACGAAGTAGATGTTATGGCAGGTATGGAGATTCGCGAAACAGAAAACACAATTATCAAGTCAAAGGGATATGGTTATGATCCTAATACCCTGCAAACACAACAAATTCTGTTTCCTGAGAGTATTGGGCAAGGAGATAAAAACAAATACGAAACGTATAGAAAGACCAGAGCGAATGATGCATTTGCTTCTTTCTTTGCGACAGCGGCATATACTTTTGACCGTAAGTACACCATTTTTGGTAGTGTGAGATATGATGGTTCTAACCTATTCGGAGTAGATCCAAAATACAAATATGTGCCACTATGGGCTATTTCAGGATCATGGGCAGTAAGCAATGAGAAGTTCATGGAAAACGTTGAGTTTATTAACAACTTGCGTTTACGTGCATCCTATGGGTTACAAGGAAACATAGATAAAACAACATCTCCTTTTGTAATTGGAGAATACAACAAAAGTGAAATTCTACCAGGATATTCAGAGTCAAATATCCAGGTTACAAATCCTCCTAACGGAACATTGCGCTGGGAAAAAACAACTAATACAAACGTTGGTTTAGATTTAGGTTTATTCAATAACAGAATTGCTTTTGAATTTGATGCATACAACCGTAAGAGTACAGACTTAATCGGATTGAGAGCATTGCCACTTGAAACAGGTTTTGCTTTTACACAAATGAACTGGGCTCAAGTAACCAATAAAGGTTTTGAGGTTTCGGTAACCACACGTAACATAGCTACACCTGATTTCTCATGGAGTACAACAATCAACTTGGCTCGTAATAAGAGCAATGTTGACCGAATCATGATTAGTGAGAATAGCTTTTTACCTTCAAGAGAAGGATTACCAGTAAACTCAGTATTTGTAATTAAAACTGCAGGTTTAGATGATCAAGGAAATATACTATTCTGGAAAGATGGAAATAAAGTTTCAGGAGTAGAGTTCTTTAAACTAAAAGATGAAATGGAAGATATTATGCCAGGATATCTTGTAGGATCAGACCTAACAGCTGAAGAATATAGAAACCTATATAGCTATGCTGGAGATGCAGATCCTAAGTTTACAGGAGGTATCATCAACAACTTTAGATACAAGAATTTCGATTTGAATATCTCTGCTGCTTTTAGTATAAAACAAACTGTAAAAAGAGCACCTTCATACGATATTTCATTACTGGATCCAGGTCATAACTATTCAAGAGAAATCTTAGATATGAAAACACCTGAGAATCCAAATGGATCAATGCCTAACTTGACACCAGATGATAACAATGGTAACTATGGAGCAACAAACGACATGTGGATGTTATCGAAGTACTTCGGAGGAATTGATGCAGGAAACGCATACAAGAACCTTGACATTTGGACTAAAGAGGTAAGCTATATCCGTATCAGCAGTATTCGTTTAGGGTACACATTCCCTAAAGAGGTCATGAGTAAAATGAGAATTGACAATGCTAAAATCACTATTGAGGGAAGAAACTTATTTGTATTTGGAAGTGATTACAAAGGTTATTTTGACCCTGAGACTTATGGAAACATATATACTCAGCCAATACAAAAGTCTGTATCAATAGGATTAAACATAAGCTTCTAACAACCTGAAACAAAATGAAAAAAATAGTATTAATAATGAGTTGTATCACATTAGCTCTAACAACATCGAGCTGTGATAAATTCTTAGATATAGAACCAAAGGGAAAAGTAATACCTAAGACAGTAGATGATTTTAGAAAACTCATCACTTCGGCTTACGATGCTTATCCTAAGCATAAATCATTAGCTACTACTCGTACTGATGAAGTAGTCTTATACACAGAAGAAAATACATTTCTTACTTCTGTTAGAGAGATATACAGATTCAATGATCAAAATGCAGACAACTCCACACAAGAGTTTCCATATGAGAGTTTTTATAAAATAGTATTTTACGCTAATCACGCGACTCTTGAAGGAGTAAAGACTATGGAGCCTGGAAGTGCTAAAGAACAGTTATTAGCTGAGTACTATGCCTTAAAGGCAATGGCTAACTTTGATTTGGTAAACCTTTATGCTAAAACATATGACAAAGAAACTGCTGGGCATGAAAGAGGTATTGTAATTGAAAATGAAGTTCAGATAGAAGAATTCAAATCTCCTAACACTGTAGCTGAAGTATATGCTCAAATTCACAGTGACATCCAGCGTGCAAAAGAACACATTCAAGTGGACAATTATGAAGTGGGGAAAAATTACCGTTTTACAAGACCAGCAATTTTAGCCTTAGAAGCTCGCGTACACCTTTATCAAAGAAACTATGAAGATGCGTTAAAAAGTGCTGAAGAAGCATTGACTTATAAGCATCAATTACAAGATTTGAATCAAGACAATAAAACACCTGTGACTTCAATCACAAGTGTAGAGTCAATCTTAGCATTAGAAGACGCTCTTGATGGTCAGTTTAGAAATATTGCTTATGTATCAAAAGATTTAATTCAAGCGTATGATCAAGAAAACGATTTGAGATTCACAAGTTACTTTTCAAAATCAGGAGATAAATTAACAGTAGAAAAAACTGGTTTAAAAGACAGAAAAGTATCTTTTAGAACTGCTGAATTATACATGATCAAAGCAGAAGCATTAGTACAATTAAATCGCTTAGCTGAAGCAAAAGAAGCTTTAGAGTCACTGATAGCTAAACGCTATAAAAGCGATGCTGCTACTAAACTACTTTCAAAGATATCTAATTTTAATCAAGCGCAATTTTTAGATTTTATCTTAGAAGAGCGATTCAGAGAGTTTGCATTCGAAGGACATCGTTGGTTTGATTTAAGACGATTAAATCAAAAAGAAATCATTCACGAATTAGATGGGAAAGTTTACAGACTTGTCGAAAACGATATAAGGTATACTTTACCTTTTCCAAAAACAGCAAAACAAAGCAATCCAAATTTATAGCCAAACACGCCTTAAAAACTACTCTATCTTTAGAGTAGTTTTTTTTATGTTCTTAATTGACTATAATGATATAAAATTAATTTTCTTAATTTTGTGATCAAATTAAGTCACAAATGAGAATAGCTATAGTAGAAGATGAGAGCTTGGCTTCAAACTACCTAAAAAGCCTTTTAGAAAGACAAGATATTATCCATATCACAGATATTACTTTACTGTCTTCAGTTCAGGAAGCTACTCGCTTTTTCTTAGTGAACAAGGTCGACTTAATCTTCATGGACATTCACTTAGGCGATGGCAAAAGTCTTGAAATCTTCGAAAACGTAGAAGTAAAGAGCCCAATAATCTTTGTAACAGCCTATGATTCATATGCTATACAAGTATTTAAACAGTTTACAATAGACTATATACTCAAGCCTTTCACAATGGAAGAATTAGAGGAAGCATTGCAGAAGTTTCACAATATTGTAAAGCAATTTGAAGTTGATAATACGCTTAAAAGTCTAGTTTTATTGGATGAAGAAAATAGTTCTGAAATTAGAAAGCGCTTCTTAGTACACAATGGTCATAAATTAAAATCTATTGAATCAAACCACATTGCCTATTTTGTTGCGGAAGGAAAGCATTTATTCTTACATACTTTTGACAACAATAGTTATATATACGATGACACTTTAAAAGACGTAATTAAAAAGTTAGACACAGATTACTTCTTTAAAATCAATAGAAAATACATTGTTAATATAAATTCAGTAAGCGAAATAATTAAACACAATAGCCAAAAAATTGAGATAAAACTACAGCCAAATCCCGAAGAGGAAAGTCCTATACTCGTGAGTAAATCACAGATTCACGAGCTTAAAGCATGGTTAAGTTAACTACTAATATTTCAATAACTTTATATTAATTTTATAAACTATTCGCATTTTAATTTATTATATTTGGAATATTATCAACTAACAAATACACTAATAAAACAACTATGAACATAGGAGATCGTTTAATCAACTGGGTGGATTGTATTCTTGCTTGGTTTGATAGAATCAAAGGCTTTTTAAGTAATGCGGTTGCATTTTTTGAAAAACTAAAAGACTTAATTTTAGAGTACGTAGAATACTTTACAAAGAAAGTAGATGAATACACAGAAGAAGAATTACAATTATTAGAAGAAGAACATTTCTTCATTTAAAAAATAAAAAGAATAGCCTTAAAATAATAATTATTTTAAGGCTATTCTTTTTTTCATTTCCTCTACAAC
Organism: Myroides albus; assembly: GCF_009711045.1. Taxonomy (GTDB): domain Bacteria; phylum Bacteroidota; class Bacteroidia; order Flavobacteriales; family Flavobacteriaceae; genus Flavobacterium; species Flavobacterium album_A. Next base: position 75,372 of record NZ_WMJX01000003.1, read on the forward strand.
TTCAAAAGCAGCAGGACAAATAGCTACATTCTTTAAAGTTAGATTGGTTATTTGATTAAACTTTTTGCGATCTGTATGGGGGTATTCTCGACAAGCTTTTGGTCTTACATCGTAAATCATGCAATAATTATCAGCATCCAAAAAAGTACAAGGTACACTTTGTAAAACATAATCCCTATCTTCATCAATACGCAAATACTGATCGATAAACTGTTGGGGTTTTAATCTCAGGTGCTTTGCTATTCTTTCAATGTCGGCATTGGTAAAAAGAGGTCCAGTAGTTTTACAGCAATTGGCACAGCTCAAACAATCTATTCGATCAAAAACTTGTTCGTGTATTTCTTCCATTTTGTAATCGAGATCCTTAGGAGGTTTCTTTTTTAACTTATCGAAATACTTTTTATTCTCGTTATGCTTATCTTTGGCGAGTGTAGGAAGTTGTTTTAATACTTTATCCATCAACTAAATTTTGATGCAAATTTACAACCTCCATTTAATTTATTTACAATAATTACAATGAAAGATTTATTAGGTAAGGCAATTTTAGATTTCCAAACAAATAATAATCCACAGAATATAATCACAGAAACAGACATTTCTGAATCTGAAGAAATGGATATTAATTATCTCTTTAGAAAATATGAAGAAATGCCTAAAATCGAACAAAAAGCACTTGATTTAGCTAAGGGAAAGATACTTGATGTAGGTTGCGGTGCTGGAGCTCATTCCTTGCATTTAATCAAGAAAGGCTTCGATGTAAAAGCCATTGATATATCACCAAATTCAATTGAAGCTTGTCGCTTGAGAGGAATACAAGCTGCTGAAGTAAAAGATATTTTAGATTTAAAAGACGAAACTTTCGATACTATACTGCTGTTAATGAATGGAACAGGGATATTTGGTAAACTTATAAATACAACAAAATACCTCACACATTTAAAGACGTTATTGAATCCAGGTGGACAAATATTAATAGACAGTTCTGACTTGATTTATATGTTTGATACAGATGAAGATGGCGGCGTGTGGATACCAATGGAGAACAAAGATTATTATGGAGAATTAACCTTTACAGTTGAATACAAAGGGGAAATTGACAATCCATTTAATTGGTTATACCTGGACTATAACACCTTGCAAAATGCTGCCCATGCAAATGGTTTTGAATGTGATTTAATTTACGAAGGAGACAATTGTGATTACTTAGCTAAGCTATATATCTAATTGTAATTCAATACGATTCACCATTTCCTGCTCATCGCAGTAAAGTTGTGCTTATCACGATTAAAAGTGATTTTCCTTTTATTGCCATATACAGTAGGTTTGACAAAATAAAAAAGAGGAAACTTAGTTCCTCTTTTTCTATTTTATTGCATATACTTCATCATAATTCCCTGTAATCCCATAGCCCATTCCTGACCTACTTTTTCACCCTTTTCCATTAATATTGTACTCTTAGTTGAAAGTTTCTTTCCCAAAGGTGTTTCATAAAATTGGATTAGGTCTTTTACATCCTGATGTGTAAACTCACTCATATACAAATCAGCCATCTTATCTTTTAATACATTCAAGCTTGCATTTAGATCTTTTCTAAAATCTGCTCTTTTGTCTGATGGTATATTTTCTTCTAACTGACTTGTAAGTTTTTCAAAGATTGCAAGTTGCCCACTCATATCCATATACTTCTTAGTATCAGTTTTGAAATCTTGTGCAAAACTCACTTGAGATGCGAAGATTACAACAAAAGTAAATAGTAGTTTTCTCATATTAAATTAATTTTTATAATTGGTAAATGAAATACATATTAAGGGATATCTAAATACTTATGTGTTTGTAAAGAGATTCTCCATTTGGGATTATTCTTAACGTATTCTATAATAAGTGGCATCATCTCCTGGCGTTTACCCCATTCAGTTTGGAGTAAAAGCAAAGCATTAGGATTTACCTTTGCAGCTTGTTCTTCAGCAAAGATGAAGTCGTGTTTATTATAAATTACAACTTTTAACTCACTCGCTGCAGCATAAGCGCTCTCAGTAGGCAATTTAGTTTTCTTAGGCGATAAACAAACCCAATCAAAATCTCCAGACATTTCGTAAGCACCAGAAGTCTCAATATTAGTCTGCATACCTGCTTCTTTCAATTTAGAAGTTAAGTAATCTAAATTGTACATAAGAGGTTCTCCTCCTGTTATTACAGCCAATTTTGCCTCTGACGAAGCATTAGCGACGATATCTTCAATCTTAGTTAATGGATGTAATTCTGGGTCCCAGCTTTCCTTAACATCACACCAATGACAACCAACATCACATCCCCCTAAACGTATAAAATAAGCAGCACTTCCCGAATAAAATCCTTCTCCTTGAATAGTATAAAACTCCTCCATTAATGGCAATACTCTACCCTCTTGTAACGCAAGATTACGTTCTTCTTGTAACATATTCTAATCTTCTTAATGGTTACAAAGATAAAGCATATTCAAGGTATAAACTTCCTAAATAAAAAAAACTTATTTGTTAGAATACAAATAAGTTTTTTAAAATTATAACACTTAATTCGAAATTGCCTTTAATGTCTGTACTGCAAATTCATTGTTTGCTTCATATTGCAATGTCTTATTAAACATATCTTTTGCATTAGAAATATCATCTATGTTAGCATAATAAGCCCCCATAGCATTATAAGCTTCAACTAAACGACTCTTATCACTATCTGATAGTTCCGTCTCCTTGCTATTAGCTAAAACAACCTTCTCAAATGTTTGATAAGCTTTGAAACGCGCTTCGTATGCTTCTTCGCTATTTATATTGCGATATGCTCTCGCTTGGAAAAAATAAGATTCAGTAATATTAGGAGCACTTGCAATAGTTCGATCAAAGTATTTAACCGCTTGTTTCATGTAATCTTCCTGACCTTCTTTCATATCTAATCCTAAAGAATAATAACAATAAGCGATATAATAGTTATCGTAACTATAATTGCTTTGATCCTTAACTTCAGCAGAGATACTTAGCAAATCAATAGCTTCTTGAAACTTATCAGCTCTAAAAAGCTCTATTCCATAAGTATTAAAAGAAGATGCTATTTTTGAATCCACTTGAACCGCTTTCTTTAAGCTTTCGATACCTTTACTGTATGTATGCTGTCCTTGCTTTAAATAGCTGATACCTAATTGCAGGTAATTCTCTGCAGACTTGTTTTTTATACTTTCAATAGCAGTACTACTCTTCGCATAATTGCCATTATTAAAAGTAGCCACAGCTAAATACTCATATACTCTATCATTTACTCCTTTAGACTTTACTAAATCTTCAGCAAGTATCTCTAACTCTTTATAATTATTTGATTGCGCTAAAAACTTAGCATATCTCATCTTAGCCTCTAAAGAATTATCAGTAGCACTAACATACTTCTTATAGTTGTCATTTGCCTTAGCCAATAAATCGCTTTCATCAGCTTTATTTGTAGTCGACCATAAGTAATAAGTATCTGCAATCTCTCTGTAAACAGGTGCATAATCCGGAAACTCCTTATTAATTTCATTTAAAGAATTAATTGCTTCTTTAAAAGCCCTTGTACGTTTAGTAATAATTGCAAGCTCCATACGAGCCTCTAATAAATTAGGATCTAATATAGCGGCATCGCTAAAAGCAGCATATGCTTCATTATAATTGCTTTTAGCCAAATTAGCTTTAGCTACAATGAAAAAAGCGTAAGCATTCTGATAGTCTTGCTCCAACACTTTTTTAGCTATGCGCTCTGCTTCTTCAACATTTGGGTTCTTCGAATTCAAATAAGCTGCTGCCACAAGTAACTGTTCATGGTAGTCTTTCTTTCTCATTTCTTTCTCAGCCTTAGCAAATTTGTCTTTTGCTTCAGTTAAATTCGATGAATCAAGATCGATTTGCCCTAAACCAATATAATTTAAAGATCCCTTTTTCTTAACAGAGACACCTTGATTAAAAAAGTACTTAGCCGAATCAACTTGAGATTCTTGCAAATAAATATCTCCTAAATAATAATAGTTCTCACCTTCATTAGGTTTACTATCAATCAAATTTTTTAAAATATGCTTTGCCTTATCTAGTTGATCTCCTTTTATGGCTTTCTTTGCCTCTGCTAAGTCCTGTGCATGAAGTGCACCAGTACTACACAAAGCGCCAATTAATAAAGTAAGTGATAACTTATTGTGTTTAGTCATGATATAGTGTGTTTATTAATTCTGATTTATAATTCATTGCGAACGTTAAGTTCTCTTGGCGGGGTTTTAAATGGAACCAAACCTGACTTAAGTACTATTCTCTGCCCTTTATACCCAGCGATATAAGATGCAAAACCAACACCTAATCCCGATTTACCTTGCGTATCTATCACGTATATCTTACGAGTTAAAGGATACTTTCCTTCGGCTATATTATTTTGACTCGCCTTATAATAGATACCGTCCTCCTTATTCTTTACACCTAAAACCTTAATATTCTTAAGTACATCTTTTAACTCACCATCAGGTTGAACCAACCAATTTAGCCCAATAACACCGATTGCATTTGGATTCTCATTTACATATTTGACAACATCCTTAGTTGATGGTAAAAAATAGGCATAATCCTTCGGAAAATCTCTACTTCCTGTTGCTTCTCTAAAAGCGGCAGATACCGAAGAACTATAATGATCAAATACCAAAATAGGATCTTTCACTAACTCAGATTGCAAATCTTTCGTATCTCTTAGATAATCGCTCTTAACCAAGTTCTTCAAAACGCGATCATAATCTACAACAGAATCTTTAAAGCTTTTACTGGTAACAAATACAATAGCATCCGTGGCAAAATGTGTGCGTTTAGGCGTAACTTTTCCAACAAAAAAAGCAAGTTCTTGTTCATTTAAGTCACGTGGAAGAATAGCTACTCTCAATGAATCTTTGAGCATCATACTTAATATCTCTTGTTGGGGTTTTGAAATTAAGTCAACTTTAGCACGTGTGTATTCATGTTCAAAAACTCTTGCCACATCCTCTGTAATTGGAAATACAGATTCCTCTACCAGAATAGAAATCTTTCCAGAAACTGGTGTCTCCTCGATCTCTTCAAAGTTAATTTCCTTGGTATCATTAGACCCCAAACCACTTTTTTTATCACTTTTACACTGTGCAAATCCTAATCCTAACAAACATATTGTCAAGATAAAACGAGCTCTTTTGAGCACTACTCTATTCATAAATAATCTTTATTACAAACTTAAACCAATCTAAGTTCTATAAAGATAAAAAGATTTATAAGAAAACATCCTTAAATAGAATGATTTAACAAAAGCATAAAGTAAAAAAGGGCACCTAAACAGGTCCCCTTTTTACTATTTCTAATAATTCTAATTCTCTTGCCTTAAACGGATGAATCTAAATACTCCGTAAACAATTAATAAAATACCAAATAGCATACGATTATTATATTCTAAAGCTATAGGCATATCCTTCCATACGATTAAAGTAATGCCGAGTCCGACATACAATAAAAAAAAACAGAAGCCAAAAAGAAACAGAAATCGCTGCAATAGCGATTTCTGTTCAAATTTATTTTTCAACATACGATTATTGTACTTGAATTGTAATAGGTAATGTAAACTGAGAACGTACTGTTCTACCGTTTTGTTGTGCAGGTTTCCATTTTGGCATACCATTAAGAACACGCACTGCCTCTTTACCAGCTCCGTAACCAGGGTCACGAAGAACTTTGATATCAGTTAATGAACCGTCCTTCTCTACGATAAACTGAACAATAACTTGAATACGCTTAGTAGATGAATCAATATCTGGTGTTCTAAATCTACTAACAAATTGTTTTTGGAAAGCTGGCATACCTCCAGGATAAGAAGCTTGAACTTGTACAGCAACGAATACTGTATTTTCATCTGTTTCTACTTTATCCTCTTTATTTGCGTCACCAGTTTTCTCACCAGTTTTAATTTCACCGTGTTTTTTATCTCCTTCAGCGTCTTTAGCTCCAGGATCAACATCGTCTTTGAAATCTTTTTGTTTTGGTGGTTCTTCATTCGCATTCTCCTTAGTATCAACTACAGGGTCTGTAAACTTTTTAGTATCGTTTACCGACTTCACTGCTGGAGGTGGCGGTGGTGGAACATCCTCAACTGGTGGTGGTGGCGGTGGCGGTGGTGGTAACTCCACATCAGGCATTTCAATTGTCTGAATCACAACCTCCTTATCAATTCCTTTATTTCGCTCTTTCCCTAATTCACCAAAAATCTTTGGAGAAAAAACTGCTAACGTAAAGAAAGCAATACCTCCTATCAAAGAAAAAGTGGTCACTGTAGGGTTAGTAGCTCTAAGCTGATATGCTCCGTAAGATTTGTTACGTCCTTCGAAAACGATATCAAGCCAATCTTTTTTAAAGATATTTAATTTTGACATAATTTCTTTTATTTATCCTTAAGGACGTTTATTAATTCTCACCTAACATTTCAACTTCTTCTGGAGTAATGTCTACAATAGCATAGGTTCCTATGTTCGTGATAGCCATTTCGTCCAAAATATCGATTAAGTTGCTATAATTTGCTTTATCACTTGCTTTAATAATAACAATCAATCCTTTTTCTACGTCTTGAGAATAAGCTTTAGCTTGCTTATCTTTCTCAAGTAGGACTTTTCTTATTCCTTCTTTTCCATAAGAAGATTCTGTAGGTCCTTCAAGTGGTGTACCAGGCATCCCCATATACCACTTCATTTTATTATCACCTCCAATTAGAACAGTCATTGTACGATTCTCATCAACCTTAATTTTTTCCTCTTTAGGAATATCTTCAGATTTATCAGGCATCGCCAAGTTCATTGATTGAGGCTTATTCATTGATGTTGTCAACATAAAGAATGTAATCAATAAGAATGCTAAGTCAACCATCGCTGTTAAGTCAACTCCGGCATTTTGTTTCTTACTTCTTACTTTTTTATCCTTGTCGCCACCACCTGTATTTAATTCAGCCATTTACAGTATCTTTTTAATGATTAAAAATCTTCATTTCTCAAACCTGTAACCAAGAAAAACTTGTTTACTCTTTGCTCCTGAAGAATGTTCATAACTTTTTTAACTTGAGGGAATTCTTCTTCAGCATCCCCTTTGATAGCAACGTTTAAGACAAGTTCATTCTTTTCTTTGGCAACAAGACGTGCACATTGAACCCAATCTTTTAATTGGTTATTTAGTGAATCTGTAGGTATACCACTTTGTGATGCACTTTGTTTTGTACGAACATCAGCTGGCAAACTTAGAAAGCTTTTTAATTCATTCATTGGAGAACCGATTCCCTCCAAATATGAAAATGCTAGCTTCTCATCCTCACTAAAAGTAATATTGTAACGCTCACCCATTTTTTCAAGAGTAGCTTTACGATCTTCTTTTCCTAATACTCCAAAGAATACTTTACCTTCACCAAGTGTTACAGTAGCTAAGTTACTTTCAGGTAATTTAGTTTGAACTGTCGAATTTGGTGTATCTACTGGTAATGGCTCCGGAAGTTTAGCTGTAGAAGTTAATACGAAGAAAGTCAAAAGTAGGAAAGACACGTCACACATCGCGGTCATATCCACTCTCATACTTTTCTTTTTCATTTTACCTTTTGCCATTGATTAGATCTTTTGATTAAGTTTTGCCAAAGGCAAATCCCAATCTATTAATACTTTATTTAACTTAACCTTTAATTATTTTACTAACCCTTTGAATCTTCTGTAAGATTGAGTAATAGCAAAACCAGCTTCGTCAATAGAGTAAGTTAATCTATCAATTTTTGTAGTAAATGAGTTATACATTACGATTGCTAATGTAGAAGTACCAATACCTGTTGCAGTACATACTAACGCTTCAGAAATACCTGTTGCTAATGCAGCTGAGTCAGGAGTACCAGAAGTTGCTAAAGCAGAGAACGCTTTAATCATACCTGTTACTGTTCCTAATAATCCAACTAACGTACCAATAGATACTAATGTAGCTAATACAATCATATTTCTCTCTAACATTGGCATCTCTAATGTTGTAGCTTCCTCGATTTCTTTTTGAATAGCCTCAGTAGCTTCTTCACTACTAAAACCTTCTTTTTTCATCTCTTCGTATTTAATTAATCCAGCTTTTACAACGTTAGCAACTGACCCTTGTTGAGCGTCACATGCTTCCATAGCTTCGTTAATTCTACCAGCATTGATGCTTGCTTGAATTTCTTGTACGAATTTCCCAACATTTCCTTTTCCTGATGCTTTAGAAATCACAAAGAATCTCTCAATTGAGAAAACTACAGTCATTGTTAATAATCCAATTAACGCCGCTACTACAATTCCTCCTTTATAAACCATTCCCATGAAGTTTCCTGGAAGTGGGTGTCCATTTGGATCTCCATTCTCAAAGTTAGATGGAGCTCCCATTACATACTGCCAAATAACATATCCAAATAATATACATAGCACAACTGCTGCAGATGCAATTACTCTACTTGCTCCTGAACTAGAACTTTTTTTCTCAACTGATTCGTTTGATACGTTTGTCATCTTTTTAAAAATTTAATTCTTTTTTTTTCAATTATTACTTATTACTTTTTTCTCTTTTAGAACATATGAGAGTCGCAAATTTATGTTTTTAGATGAAATAAAAAAATTAAAAACAATATTTTTAAAATTAATCCATCTCATTTAACACTAATATAATTTAACAACCTCGTATTAAAAGAAAATGTTAAGCAAAGGTAAAGATAACAACTCTAAATGAAATAATCTACATAGATTTTTACATTACCTTTAAATTTAACATTTCGAAATTAAACAAAATATAATTTTTCTTTCTTTTATCTTTGTGCTAATGTATAAAATTTTTCACATTTCAACTTAAGTTATGACAAAAGAAAACTTCACCCAGACAATCAATAGTGGATATTCCTTTAAAGGAGATTTTATTACTATCGGTGCTGCCAAATTTAATGAGGAAATTCAGCCTAATCACTTCATCAATATTCCTCTTAAAACCATTAATAGACACGGACTTATCGCTGGAGCTACTGGTACGGGTAAAACCAAAACTATACAAGTATTATCTGAACAGTTATCTGCAAAAGGTATTCCAATTTTAATGATGGACATCAAAGGAGACTTCAGTGGAATTGCTCAAGCTGGTACAGAAAATGAATTTATTAAGAATAGACATTCGCAAATGAACCTAACTTTTGCTGCGAGTAGCTTTCCTGTAGAATTGATGACTATTTCTGAACAGAATGGAGTTCGACTAAGAGCAACCTTGACAGAGTTTGGTCCAATACTGTTTAGTAGAATCCTTGATTTAAATGAAACTCAAAGTGGAATTGTATCTCTAATATTCAAATATTGTGATGATAAAAAATTACCACTTTTAGATTTAAAAGATTTTAAAAAGACATTACAATTCCTTACAAATGAAGGAAAAGAAGAAATAGAAGCCGATTATGGTAGAATATCTGCTTCTTCTACGGGAGCTATTATTCGCAAACTAATCGAAATCGAACAGCAAGGAGGAGAACTTTTCTTTGGTGAACCCTCTTTTGATATTCAAGATTTAATGCGTGTAGATGACAGAGGCTTCGGTTATGTGAATATCTTAAGACTAACGGATATTCAAGACAAACCTAAGTTATTCTCTACTTTTATGCTTAATTTACTTGCACAAGTTTACTCGCAAATGCCAGAACAAGGGGATAGCGGACAACCTGAATTAGTAATTTTTATAGATGAAGCTCACTTGATCTTTAATGAGGCAAGCAAAACATTACTCAATCAAATTGAAACTATTATAAAGCTAATTCGCTCTAAAGGTATTGGTATCTATTTTATTACCCAAAATCCCACAGATATCCCGAATGGTGTTCTCTCTCAATTGGGCTTAAAAATCCAACATGCACTACGCGCTTTTACTGAAAAAGACAGAAAAGCAATCAAAACAGCATCTGAAAACTTCCCCTCTACTGATTTCTACAAAACAAATGAGATCATTACTCAATTGGGAACAGGTGATGCTTTAGTTACAGCACTAAACGAAAAAGGGATACCTACTCCCTTGGCAGTTTGCGCCATGAGAGCTCCAATGAGTAGAATGGATATATTGTCACAAGCTGAAATAGATGATATTATATCTAAATCTAAACTAACACCTAAATACAACGAATACTTTGACAGAGAAAGTGCTTATGAAATACTTACCGCCAAATTAGAGCAATTAGAAAGTGAAAAAGAGAACAACAAAACTCCTTCCAAGACATCTTCTACCAGTTCTAAGTCAGACAACAGCGATTTGACAAAAGGCATTCTAAAAGTTGTCACAAGTGCTACCTTCATTAGAGGCGCTTTTGGAATCCTAAACAAGATGATGAACAACAACAAGAAAAAGAAATAATAGCAAAAAAGAGAAGGTTCTTACCTTCTCTTTTTTTATAATCTTTTTAGTATTTCCTTTTCAATCGCTTCCGTATCCCAAATCAATGCAATTTCTTCAATTTGCATGATATCATCCATTATACTCTTTTGTTTGTCTCCTATTTCTAATGCTTTGAGATAACTATCATCACTAAAAGTAACCCTATCGTAAAGAGGTAGCCAAAGTTTAGGGTACTTCTTAGAAAAGTTCACTTCTATTTTCTTCCTCAACAAAAACATAGTATCTGCCGTGGACGCACTCATTTCTTCAAAGTTGCGATAAGACAACTCTGCTATAGCATCCCCATTGGGTTTTCGATTTTCCTGATAAGCCTTAAATACTTCCTTCCAATTGCGTTCAGTACAATTGTCAATAATTCGACTTAAAACATAAATATCTTCCAAACCTGCATTTAATCCCTGCCCATAAAACGGCACTACAGCATGAGCTGCATCTCCTATCAGGGCAACTTTACCTTCATATACCCAAGGAAAACATTTCATGGTAACCAATGAATTTACAGGATTTTCTTGATATAAAGCTAAGTAATCAGGAATTAACTCTTTCACCTCAGAAAAGAAGGTTTCAAAAAACACTTCAATTTCCTCAACGGACTGAATACTCTCAAAGGACACCTTTCCTTTATACGGTAGAAACAGCGTACAAGTAAATGAACCATCGGTATTAGCTAAAGCGATAAACATAAAATCCTTTCTCGGCCATATATGGAATAGATTTGGCGAAAGTTTGTGTTTTCCAGCAGCATCTGCAGGTATGATAAACTCTTTATACCCCAATTCCAAATAAGACTGCTGATATTCGAACATACTTTGTTTCTGCATCCTATGGCGAACGCGTGAATAAGCTCCATCGGCACCAAAAATAACATCGTATTTAATTGACGTCCACTTATCTCTCTCTTCCTTAGCAGTGTACAAAAGTCCTTGATCTAAATCCACATCCCAAATAGGCGTATCAAAACAGAACTCAACTCCAAATCGCTCTGCAATAGTAATTAACTCTTTATTGAGATTTCCCCTGGATATTGCCCAGATAGCAGAATCACCATTTACGCTATAAGGTTGAATACTCTGTTGTTTGTCTATGGTATGTATAGCACGACTATGCATGGGAATTGCCAATTGTTTGACTTCATCTTCTATACCGATTTCCCTAAGCGTTTTCCACCCTCTATCAGACATTGCCAAATTGATTGATCTTCCTTTAAAATCCATATGGCGTATATCAATACTTTTATCATAAACTACAACATCAAAGCCTTTTTGCTTTAAACTAATTGCCAGTACCACTCCAACTAACCCACTTCCCACAACAGCTATACTATTCATTCCTTTATTTTATTTGTTTTGTTATTAAAATCTCGAAACATTGTTTGATACTCTTTCTCTAAAAAATCAAACTTTCTCTACCTTTAAGTACCCCCTAAATCACAAGCCTAATGAAGCACTTACTATGGACAGCAGCCACTATCTTACTATCTTTTTGGTATATTATGCACTTTATATTCAAAACGGATAGTATGTTTAAACAGATCTTTTTAATTGCAGCAATAAGTATTGCAATATATAATATAATCATCAATCCCTATCCTAAAAAATAAGAGTCCCTAAGGGACTCTTATTTTTTTATAAAACTTTACTATTTCTTAAACTCTATCTTCTGACCTACAGCTAAACCTTGTGATTTAGCAAAAGCGCCACACATGTGAAACAGCAGCCTTGCACCGACATTACCATCCCAATCATCATCACCTGGAGCAACCTCTACTAAGTCCATTCCAATAATCTGCTTGTTAGATTCTGATAATCGAGTAATCATATAAGTCGCTTGTTCATAAGTTAACCCTCCTGGTACTGGTGTACCTGTATTAGGACAATACCATGCTAATAGAGCGTCAATATCAAAACTAACAGCTACTTTTTCAGGTAATGAAGCAATTATTTGATCACATTTATCTTTCCAGCTCATTCCTTCAAACTCATCTTTCTTCAAATCTGCATCAGTATGCACTAGCACTCTACCATCAGCTTCTACTACTGTTGCCACTTCTTGTTCACAGAAATCGCGAATACCTACTTGTACTATTGTTTTTACTTGAGGTAATTTTAAAGTATTGAACATAATAGACGCATGCGAATACGTAAACCCTTCATAAGCATCTCTTAAATCCATATGCGCATCAAAGTGTAAAATACCGAAAGAATCGTGATGTTTTGCTAATGCATTGTAATATCCCAATGGAGTACTGTGATCTCCTCCTAATAATACTACGCGTTTTCCTTTTGCCATCCAGTAAGATACTTTCTCTTCTACTTCTTTGTGAAATTTATCACACACGGCATTAATTGTATCTAAATCTTTTTGCAACTCTGGTAAGTCCGCAATGTTCTCACCATTCTCAAGTGCTTCAATGATTGGCTGAGCCATTTCTTTATACTTTGCACTATCTGTTGCCCAATGTTCTGGAGCTTCATCTATATAAATACCCAATTTCCATAAATCAGGATATTGTTGGTGTAATAAGTCTACTTGATAAGAAGCTTCTAATATAGCTTCTGGCCCTTCTGACGCCCCGGCTCCATAACTTACTGTAACTTCCCAAGGTACAGGAACTACAATTACCTCACTCTCATCTGCTGTGAATGGAAGCCCATAAATTGTTGCATCAGCTAATCCTGGTTGAGAAGGATCGAAATTAGCTATCTTTTGCTGTTTTGTTGACATCTATATAGTTATTATTTTTTGCAAATTTAAAATTATAATTCAATCTCTAAAACTCTGATTAAAACTATATTATTCGACTTGCTTTCTTTAAAATCTGTCCAAAATTAAAAACGTCTTCATAAGAAGTATAAAGTGGTACTGGAGCAAGTCTAACCACATTCGGTTCACGCCAATCTACAATAACTCCTTGTTCCATAAGGTATTTAAATAAGTTCTTACCCTTGCCATGCAGAAAGAGAGACACCTGACTTCCTCTCTCTGATGAATTTTGAGGTGTTATTACTTCATAGGAGGCTTGTTCTTCATTTGCAATATCTTGCAGTACAAATTCCAAATAAGCCGTTATCTTATCCCTTTTCTCTATCAAAGCCTTCATACCAACCTCAGCAAACATTTCAACAGAAGCTAAATAGGGTGCTAAACTTAAAATAGAAGGATTACTTATTTGCCATCCGTCAGCAGAGTGAATAGGATCAAAATCTTGTTCCATTAAAAATCGCTTCTCTTTATTGTGTCCCCACCATCCACCAAGGCGAACAATACTTTCATCGTCGTGGTAGCGCTCGTGAACAAAACACCCTGAAGCACTTCCTGGTCCAGCATTCATATATTTATAACTACACCATGCTGCAAAGTCAACATTCCACTCGTGTAATTTCAATTCAATATTTCCCGCAGCATGTGCCAAATCCCAACCAACTTTTGCCCCCTGTTCTTGAGCAGAAGCAGTTATCTTTTCAATATCTAAGACTTGGCCAGTATAGTAATTTAGTCCGCCCATTAACACTAAAGCCAACTCCTCACCTGCTTCCTCAATAGCAGCTAAAATATCTTCTGTTCTGAAATTGTGTTCTCCCTTTCTTCGCTTCACCTCAATAATAGTCTCTTTTGGATCTAATCCATGTACCTTCACTTGAGATTGAATCATATATTGATCACTGGGAAATGCTTTTTCTTCACAGATGATTTTATAGCGTTGTGCTGTTGGCTTGTAAAAGGAAATCATCATCAAATGCAGATTTACAGTCAGTGTATTCATAACTGTAATTTCTTCTGGAAGGGCTCCAACAATTGCACTTAAAGGCTCACGAAATCTTTCGTGATAATCCCACCAAGGTTTATCAGCATAAAAATGCCCCTCAACAGCCAACTCTCCCCAGTCCTTCATTACCTCATTTACATATTCAACAGCTCTTTTGGGCTGTAATCCAAGCGAATTACCTGTAAAGTAAATAGCATCCTTTCCATTTACTTTTGGAAAGTTAAATTCGCTTCTGTACTTAGCAAGGGGATCTTTTTCATCCAAACTCTTGGCATAAGCAAGTATATTCTTAAAAGTCATGATATATAGAGTGTTTTCAATAACTATTAACTGTAAATTTAATCCTTTTTAAACAAACAAACTCCTAAATATAAGATAAAACCCTCCTTCGTATTTGACATAAAAAAAGCCTTTGAGAGACTCAAAGGCTTTTTAAATTATCATTTAATCTACTATAGGATCAACATTGCGTCTCCGTATGAATAGAATTTATATTTCTCTTTTACAGCTAAATCATAGGCTTTCATCATAAGATCATGACCACAAAAAGCAGAAATCATCATTAATAAAGTCGATTTAGGCATATGGAAGTTTGTCACCATACAGTTTGCAATACTAAAATCGTATGGAGGGAAAATAAATTTATTAGTCCAACCCACAAACGGATTTAATGTTTGATTAGAAGAAACTGAACTTTCTAATGCACGCATACAAGTTGTACCAATCGCACATACGCGTTTCTTATTAACTTTAGCTTCATTTACGATATCACAACATTCTTGATTGACAAACATCTCCTCAGAATCCATCTTATGTTTAGATAAATCCTCTACTTCAACTGGGTTGAATGTCCCTAAACCAATATGTAAAGTTACCTCAGCAAACTTAATTCCCTTGATTTCTAAACGCTTCATTAAGTGTTTAGAGAAGTGAAGACCAGCAGTCGGTGCAGCTACTGCCCCTTCTTCGGTCGCATATATTGTTTGGTATCTCTCTGCATCCTCTGGCACAACCTCGCGATTAATGTATTTAGGAATTGGCGTTTCTCCTAATTCTTGCAATTTAAATCTAAATTCTTCATAAGAACCATCATATAAAAAGCGCAGTGTTCTACCTCTTGAAGTCGTATTATCAATTACTTCTGCCACAAGAGAATCATCATCACCAAAATATAGTTTATTTCCAATACGTATTTTACGGGCTGGATCAACTAAAACATCCCATAAACGTTGTTCTGCATTTAACTCTCTCAATAAAAAAACCTCGATTCTTGCTCCAGTTTTTTCTTTATTACCATATAGACGTGCAGGAAAAACTTTCGTATTATTCAATACCATAACATCTCCTTCGTCAAAATAGTCGATTAAGTCTTTAAATAATTTATGTTCTATGTTTCCAGTTTTACGGTCCACCACCATTAAACGTGCCTCATCTCTGTTCTCAGATGGGAACTCTGCTAATAACTCAGCTGGCAAATCAAAATTAAAGTTTGATAACTTCATTGAATACGCTTTTAATATTTAATTACACAAAGACTTTTTGCTT
This sequence comes from Myroides albus, assembly GCF_009711045.1. GTDB lineage: Bacteria > Bacteroidota > Bacteroidia > Flavobacteriales > Flavobacteriaceae > Flavobacterium > Flavobacterium album_A. The sequence continues at coordinate 91,134 of NZ_WMJX01000003.1, forward strand.
TCGCAAAAGAATTTGCAAATATACAACCTCAACATAGGGGTTGTCAAGTATTTGCCCATATTTTTCTTTTATCCCTTATTGTTCTTGAACTTGAAAACCTAATTTCTGCAAATCATCCCAATAACTAATAAAAGATTTTGTTACCACTTCAGCCTCATTAATCATGAGATTGGTCTTTAGCACCAATGGAGCAAAAGCCAAAGCCATACGGTGATCTTGGTAAGTATCAATAGAAATATTTGAGCGAATCTCTTTTGAAGCTTCTAATGTTAAACTTTCATCATCAACCGAAATAGTAGCCCCTAATTTTGATAACTCTGTTTTTAGAGCTAATAATCGATCCGTTTCTTTAATTTTCAAAGTGTGCAAACCAGACATACGACAGTCAATCCCTAAGCCAAAACAAGTCACTGCAATTGTCTGTGCTAAATCTGGCGTTTCTATCAAATTAGCTTCGAAAGCTGTATTTACATGTTTGACCTTAGTAAGTTCTATTGTAGCGTCAGCTTTATATGAAGTGTTTACTCCTAACTGTTCATACAATAGTGCAACTTTGCTATCTCCTTGCAAACTCTCCTCCTTATAACTTGACAACTGAATCTTAGTTCCTATCTCAGACAAAGCAATCATAGAATAAAAATAAGATGCAGATGACCAATCAGATTCTACTACAAAGTTAGTTTCCACAATTTGCTCAATAGGATATACATGTATAACATTATCTTCAAAAAACACTTTTGCCCCCAATTTTCTGAGCAATTGCAGAGTCATCTCAATATATGGACGAGAAGTTACCTCACCGATCAAATGCAGTTCCATTCCCTTTTCAAGTTTGGTTCCAATCAGCAATAGTGCAGTAATATATTGACTACTCACATTTGCTGGAAGTGTTATTTTTCCACCTTCAGAAAGATGACCTTTGATTTTCAATGGGGGAAATCCCTCTTTATTTACATAGGTAATCTCAGCGTTCAATTGCCTTAATGCTTCTACTAAAACCCCTATAGGTCTTTCTTGCATTCGACTACTCCCTGTTAATACTACTTCACGAGTAGTACATAAAGAATAATACGCAGTCAAAAAACGCATCGTAGTACCTGCATGGTGAATATCAACAAGTTCTCCTTTAGATTCTAAGGCTTGTTCCATAGCTCGCACATCATCAGCATCAGATAAGTTACCTATCTGTAATTTGTCAAATAGCTGTTTTAAAATCAACAGGCGGTTACTCTCAGACTTACTACCTGAAATAAAGAGATGCTGATTCGTGGCTAATTGCGTTTGAGGAAGAAATACTTTCACGCTTTATATTTTATTTTAATTTTTCATTATTGTGATGACGATCGTGATCCCTCTTTGTCTTCAAGTCCATTTTCTTATCAAATGCCTCTTGTAGATTCACACCAGTCTGATTTGCCAAACACAGTACAACAAAGACTACATCTGCTAATTCTTCACCTAAATCCTTATTTTTATCACTCTCTTTTTCAGATTGCTCACCATAACGTCTTGCAATAATTCGCGCAACTTCTCCTACTTCTTCCGTAAGCTGAGCCATATTAGTTAACTCGTTAAAATAGCGTACGCCGTGTTCTTTGATCCAACTATCTACAGCTTTTTGTGCATCTTGTATATTCATTATTTACTTTTTTTTAAAAATCTTATATTTCAACCATTTATCGTAGATAACCATTAGCACCATAAACACCAAGTATTTAAATGCAAAATTCATTAAACAGATTTCATCTCCCTTCAAGGCACATGAAACTTCATCTGTCATAACCCAAGTTAGGATTACAAATATTACAGTAAAGAAACTGTATTTTACTAATGTACTCATTATTCTTTATTTTGACTATCTATTACAATTGTGACTGGGCCATCATTCAGTAATTCTACTTTCATATCTGCCCCAAACTCACCTGTTTGTATTTTTTTTCCTAAATCACTTTCAAGTTTATTAATAAACTTTTCATACATCGGAATAGCAAAATCTGGTTTAGAAGCTCTGATATAAGAAGGTCTATTTCCTTTTTTAGTAGAAGCGTGCAGCGTAAACTGACTTATTAATAATACCTCCCCTTCTACTTCTTTTACAGATTTATTCATCACTCCATTTTCATCTTCAAAAATACGCAAATTCACAATCTTTCCTGATAGCCAATTAATATCTTCCTCAGTATCTACATCTTCTACTCCTACTAAAACAAGAAGCCCTTTGTCAATCTCTCCTATTTTATTTCCCTCTACGGTAACAGACGCTCTGGTCACACGCTGGATTACTACTTTCATTTTTTTATTTTAATCTATTACTTACAAACTTAAAAACTTTCTAAAGTTATACCTTATATTACCTTTATTTATTTTGATAACAAATGATTAAAAACACACTGTTTACAAACGGAGATTCCTGCCTACCTAATCGAATTACAAGCTACTTTCAAAAATTACATTAGGCTAAACCCTGTTTTTATAATATCTTAGAGGCTATCAAATTTTTTAGTAGAATCAACATAAAATTTACTTTAGTCTATGAAGTTAAAATCCATATTAGCGCTATTTGTAGTTAGTACAACTATCACATTTGCACAGACAAAACAAGTTCTAATTGAGAACGTCAGAATCCTGAATCACGAAACTGCCTCTCTAACAGAGCCAATGAATGTATTGGTTAATGGGCAAACGATAGAAAAAATTAGTCCTAAAACCATCTCTGTAAAAGGTAATGACGTTACTAAAATCAATGGTCAAGGCAAGACTCTTATGCCTGGGTTAATCGATGTACACGTACATATGGTATTTGGAGCGTTAACTATGGAGCAAATGATGTCGCCTACAGCTACTCCTGAAAGCTTGATGAAAGAGGTAGCTACTGGAGCACACAGTATGCTAATGCGTGGGTTTACAAGCGTGAGAGATGCTGGTGGACCAATATTCCCATTAAAAGCAGCTATTGATGCAGACAAGACTGCAGGTCCACGTATTTGGCCTTCAGGAGCTACGATCAGTCAGACTGCAGGACATGGAGACTTTAGAACTCCTAATGAGCGCTCAAGACGCTTCTTCGGAAAGCCTTCTCGTGCTGAAGAAATGGGGGCTACTTTTATAGCAGATGGACGTGATGAAGTACTTACTGCTACAAGAGAGAACCTACGCTTCGGGGCAAGTCAGATCAAAGTGATGGCAGGTGGAGGTACTTCTTCTGCTTATGACCCTATCGATGTGACACAATACACTTTTGACGAAATCAAAGCAGCTGTAGATGCTGCGGAAGATTGGGGTACTTATGTTATGGTACACGCCTATACACCCAGAGCTGTACAACGCGCTATCGAAGCAGGTGTAAAATCTATCGAACACGGTCAGATGTTGGATGAAGAAACCTTGAAAATCATGAAAGACAAAGGTATATGGCTAAGCTTACAGAACCTAATGGACAACAATGATAATATGGATGCCCAACGCAAAGAAAAACGCAAACCTGTATTAGAAGGTCAAGACAAAGTATGGCCATTAGCCAAACAATTAGGTGTCAAACTGGCTTGGGGAACTGACTTCTTATTCGAACCAGAATTAAATAAAGAACAAAACGAATATATCCTGCGTTTACAAAAATGGTTTACAAATGCTGAGATTCTAAAAATGGTGACGCAAGATAATGCCGAATTATTACAACTATCTGGCTTACGCAGCCCATATCCAGGAAAACTTGGGGTAGTAGAAGAAAATGCTTATGCAGACTTATTATTAGTCGATGGAAACCCACTTAAAGATTTATCACTTATTGCTAATCCTGAGAAGAATTTTATCGTGATTATCAAAGGTGGGAAAATCTATAAGAATACTACCTCTACTAAAAAATAAAAATTGTTTTACCATACATTGCAAGGACTGCCTAATAAGCAGTCCTCTTTTTTTATGGGAAATATTCATCACTCTTATCCCTTTTCAAATGAAATCAAGAAGAGGTGCTAATTGAATCCATTGCTATCTAATAGACAGAGTTTCATTCCTCCCCTAAATTGCTATTGCTTTACTTCTAAGGTTATGAGCAAGATTACATCCCGCTTATTTGACTATCTCATTGAATATTAGTCTATATCATAGTATAATGATAGTATAATAATCACATCGTGGTCGCATAATAAAAAGCAAAAAACATGCGATCACTATGCCATCAGATCGCGATCACTATGCGACCACTTCCAATAAAAATATAACAAATCGTTTATACTTATCAATTTCCCTTGTATACAATCTATTTAATAACTCCTTTGAAATGGGATCGTTTTCTTGTAAAAAACAGATTTTCACCTCTCTTTTGTCTTCGAATTTATCAAGCTAATTATTATAACTATTCTTAAAAGTCCAAAATATAACACTACTACTATCCCAAACGCAACTCAAAGAAGTAGGCCAAACTACTCTAAATAATAGTTTATTAAATATACCATAGACAAAGATTACACACAACTAAAAAACAACACATTATCTAAACAAAACAGTTTATGCTTCAAGCGAAAGTGACAAACAAATAGTTCGCAATTTATCCACTACTAAAATCTATCTAATCTAAATAAAGTCATTATCTATTTTGAAAAGCAAAAAAACTCTTTACTTTTGCGCTTTAATTTAGAATTAGTCTTAATTATATTTAACTATTATGTTACTCACATCTAAACGGACGATTACCTTACTTGTAATCAGTTTACTCTGTGCTATAGGGGTCTATGCACAACAACCTGTCTTTACAGGTAAGATTATTGATTTAGAAACCCGAAAAGGAATTGATACGGCTATAATCACCGTATTAGCCTCAGGAGATACTTTCTTTACCAATGAAAAAGGAGAGTTCGCAATTCCTGAATTATATCACTCCTCAGTCATCATCAGTCGTTACGGCTACGAAAACTTAGAAACGAAACTGAAAAAAGGAGAACAAACCATCCGTTTACTTTCCAACGTCAAACAACTAGACGAATTAATCATACACAAATCCACGAATATCAACGATATCGATATTCGAAATAGCACAGGTTCTGTCATCACAGTAGACATGACACAACTAAGCCAACGCTCTGAGTTAGACATGGCAAAGCTATTACAAGGTCAAGTACCAGGCTTGACAGTCAATTTTTCGGGAGAATTAGGTCAAAAGCCAGAGATACGCCTTAGAGGTAATTCTTCCTTTTCTTATACAGGTAGTGCTAATGAACCACTATTTGTTATGGATGGTATTATTATCTCAACAGAAACCTTTATGACGCTTAACCCTAACGACTTTAGTACAATCAAGGTACTAAAAGACGCACCTGCTACTGCTCTATATGGAATCAAAGCGGCTAATGGAGTCATAGAATTAACTTCGAAGAGAGGCTTCGAAGGCAAACCAGTAGTGAGCTTCTCGATGAAACAAGGAATTACTTTTAGAGGTGAACGCCCTGCGCGTATGATGGGAACAGAAGAAAAACTCGCTTTCGAAGAACGCATCCAAAAAGCTGGTTCTCCTGGTTATATCAATTCTGCTAAATACATCAACAGTCTATATGCTAATAGCCCAAATCTGCAACAAGAATTAGCACGTGGAGCTAAAACATTGGATTCCTTAAAACAAATCAACACAGACTGGTTTAAAGAGTTAATCAGACCCAATATCTTTCAAGCTTATAACTTAGGAGTACGCGGAGGAACAGAAAAAAGTACGTATTTCTATTCCCTGAACTACAGTAAACAAGGAGGTCGTATTCCAGGTAATGATATCAATCAACTAACCGCACGTGCCAATTTAGATTATATGTTAGCACACAACTTTAGGTTGTCTTTAAACAATAGTTTTGGTCTGTCTACGGCGAATACAGAAAACGGCATGAGTAATGACCCTACCTCATTAGCATTTACACTCAACCCATACGAATCTAAAGATTCAAAAAAATTATTTAGTCAAAATTCTAATCTCAGCTATCAAGATTTGATCAACCAATACAAACAGAAGACAACGACTAAACGCTTTAGTTCCTCTGTGGTCATGCACTGGGATATCTTGCCAGAGCTGAATATATCGGGTGTATTAGGTGGTGATTACAGCATCGCAGAAAAAAACCAACGCATTCTATCTACGGCCTATAGTCAAAAACAAATACCTCTAAACGCACAAGGGTATATCAGTGAAAGTGATAACAAGATATTTGACTTCTCTTCTAATATCCGCGCCAACTATCAAAAGCAATTTGGAGATCACAACTTATTTGTTGGAGTAAACATGGATTATTACACAACACAAATTAAAGATCTACAAGCAAGTGGATATGGAATATCAGACGACGTCAATAGTCTCTCTGGTATTAACAATGGCTTGACTGGTACTTATGCACCAAAAGCCAGCGGTAATAAAATTAAAAATACTCAACTCGGTTTCGGGTTAGCCTTAGGATATAACTACCAGAATACATATGATTTTTATGCCAGTATTAAAAGAGATGGATCTTCTATTCTCCCAAGTAATAAGCGATGGAATGATGCCTGGTCTACAGGTATAGGTTGGACACCAAGTGAATATGACTTTTTTAAAAAACAAGATCTATTAACTTCTCTTAAATTTAAGACCTCATTAGGTTATACAGCAAGTATGACAGGAATCGTCCCAAGTGCGATAAACACAACTTATTCAAATACCAATAGCTTTTATGGAGAATACCGCGTTCTACAACTAATGGGGTTACCCAATAGGAGTCTAAAACCTCAACAGACATACAGTACCAATATAAGCATGGATTTAGGTTTTGTGGGGAGATTTAATTTATTGACATCCTTTTATAGCAACCTAACTAAAGAGGCCATATTCGCTACGCCTATAGCTTCAAGTAATGGATTTCAGACATATACCAAAAATATAGGAGAAATAGAAAATGCGGGAGTTGAGTTCTTGCTAAGTGGAGATATTGTACGCCTGTCAGACTTCAAATGGAATACAGCTGCTTCCATATCTTACAACAAGAATACTGTCAAAAGACTATATGGAACAGATAAAATCTATAATTCACCTACCGCAGTAATGCCTGAGTACGAAGTAGGCAAACCTTTAGGTATAATCTACGGTATTCACGACAATGGAATACACCCTATTACAGGGCTGCCAGAATATGTAGACAGCAATAACAATATCATCATTTACAATGCCCCTTTACAAAAGACTTATTATAGAGACTATGGAAATAGCATTGCTCCTTACCAAGGATTCTTTAATAACTATTGGTCATATAAAAACTGGTCTCTTGCTGTAAATATTAACTATGGATTAGGAGGAAAAGCAGTACAAAGCCAACAATATGTACGCGATCTATCTAGTTCAAATCAAAATGCTTTGGCTGGTCAATTAGACAATATGTGGTTTGAAATAGGAGATGAAAACAAAACTTATCCAATGAAAGATATGCCCAGCAGTGTCTTTAACTTATACAAACAACCCAGTTCAAGAAAAATATACAAGACAGATTATATCAAACTTAATTATATCCAATTAGGGTATAGTATTCGAAACAACAGTTTTGTCAATAAATATTTTAAAACACTACAAATAAATATTCAGGCAGATAACATATACACTTATCGCTTTGAAAAAGATAGAGGAAACTTAAAAGACGTCGTTCAACCCATTTTAACCTTTTCACTTAACGCCACATTCTAATGATAAAATATATACTATCAGCCTTGACGGTTCTGTCAATCAGCTCTTGTTCCTTAGATGTCAAAAATGAACAAGAAATATCAGGTGATGACATCATCAATACAACCCAAAAAGCAACCTCTGTATTGGCTCAAGCTTACAAGGAACTACCTGTAAATGGAAGTACATTTACACTATTAAGCGAAGACCTACAGCCAACTTATCTCATAGAATATAATAGCAATGCTAAGCAACACTATACTTGGAATGAGATAGCCCTAAAGACCTTAGCCAATAGTCAATGGGATAGTTATTACAGCGCAATGGTTCACTTAAATGCACTTTTAAATACAGAAGCACACATTAGAGACAAAGGGACTGACTGGGATTACATCAAAGGAAATGCCTTAGTACTTAAAGCGTATATCTACTTTGATCTACTACAGCTATACAGCACGCGATATAATCCAGAAGCTCCAGGAGTGTTGAGAAAGGATGAGCTAAAAATAGAATCCAACAAAAGGTTAACACAAAGTGAATCTATTCAATATATAGAGAGGATGTTACAAGAAGGTATCTCTTTAATGGATAGTTATGCAGCGCAAAAAATATACTTTATCACTACTCAAGCCGCTAAACAATTAGAGATCAAAATTGCGTTATACCAAGGACAATACGACAAGGCAGAAGCTTTAGCCACTGCGCTATTAAGCGAATCCGCTCCACTTCCAAATACTGCTGAGACATATGCTTCGCTTTGGAAATACAAAGACAACTCGCCTACAAGGCAAGTGTATTGGGCTTACGATTTCAGAGAAAATCCCAATCATTACCTAACTACAACAACCGATGGTGATATTATGCAAATACATTTCTTAAATAAGTTTGAAGAAAGTGACATGAGATATACAATATCTCAGTTCTTTTATGACATGAAAGCACAAGGTATAGCCTCAAGTACAAGAGCTCTATTGGGCAAATACAAATCTAACTATAATGACAAAGAAGAACAACGCATCATCTTATCGAGAAATACAGAAACTTACTTTCTATTGTTAGAAAGCTTAATCGAGCAAAATAAAATAGCACAAGCAATATCACTCTACAATGATTTTAAAACTTCTGTACACAGTGAAACTATCACAGATTCTCCTTCTCAACAAGTACTAAGACTACTCTTTAGAGCAGAAAAACAAAAGGAATTCATAGGTGAAAAAACTAATTACTTTGACCTAAAAAGGTGGAATACCAATATCGCGAGATATGAATCTGATTCTAATAAAAAATCCAATACCATAGAAGCTACAGATTTTCGCTGGACATGGCCTATACCAACTGCTGAAATTCGCCTTAATAACAACCTGGTACAAAATGATGGATGGCAGTCAATAGAACTTTAAGATTACTAAAATGAAACACTACTTAACGATATTTACGGGAATACTCTTGAGTTTATTTACCTTGAGCTGTACACAAGACGACAATCAGCTACAAGGCTATACGGGAGAGAACAGAATTGTCTTACAGCCAAACGGGACTCACATCTTACAAGATAACAGTACAGATGAAGTAACTGTCAATGTCTTCTTGGTTAATTCAATCACAGAAGCCGTTACACTGGAGTTCGCATTAGAAAACAATACGATAGATGGTAAAGATATTCTTACCATTGAAAATCCTATTATACAGTTTGCTCCAAAAGAGAAAAAAGCACAACTAAAAATAAAGAGTTCATCAAGACAACTTTTAAGTGATGAAACCACAATCACTATAAAACTAATCAACAATACAAGCAAACTCCCCTTAGATAAAGAGGTACAACTATTAGTCACCCCTATCAAAAAGGTAGAAGCACTAACAGATAAACAAATTGAATTACTCGATGGTTATAAACGAAAGGGATTAGATCTTTATCCATTAATGGGAGAGATTAAAGTGAATACTACAATCAACTTTCCTGGAGGTGCTAATCTCGAAACTATGTATCAAGCAGAAACTTCCCAAATAAATGGAATTACCACTATCACATTAAGCGATAAATCTACACCTGAACAACCAGTATTAAAAATGGTGTCTAATCCTATGGGGATAGAAGGGTATTTATATAAACTACAGCGGTTGCTTACGATAGATGACAACGAGTTTTGGACTCAAGTACCTGCCTCTCAACACATCATGAATTTGATCAACCTAAGTGCTACCAGCAAGGAAACTTTTGAAGTAGAATTAGACGATATATACATAGATTTAAAGACTAGAAAGCTATCATATACTAAAACCTTCCAAGATATATGGGGAGATGATTATACGATTGTACCATTTCAGTTTAAATACAGTGCATGGGATAGACTTAAGAAACTCTTAGACGAAGGAAATCCCCTTGCTATAGAAAACACAGAAATGGGAGGTACTGTAAACCCGTCATACTATCTCAATAATCAGGATATACAAGAAGATTATTACGATATGGGAGAAGGAGGTAACTACAGAACGACATCGGCTACATTAACAGATACGCATCTTAACTTTCAGTTCATCATAGGGCATGAACATGCAAATGACTACATCTTATTCACTGTTGAATACAAACTAAAATAATGAAACGTACTCAAATACTATATTTCTTTGCTTTAGTACTTTGCCCCCTGTTTGCAGTTGGGCAAGATACTTTATCTCCATTGCCTAAAGCAGATAATGCAATTTATGGTACATTAGACAATGGGCTAAACTATATTATCCATCCTATACCTCAACAGAAGACGGAATATCGTCTGGTCTTAAATGTAGGATCACTACAAGAACGAGATGATGAACAAGGATATGCACACTTCTTAGAACACATGCTTTTTAATGGTAGTGATGACTTTCCAGGTAGACAAGCCATTGATACATTACAGCGTTTAGGGTATCGCTTTGGCCGAGATATCAATGCTTATACTACCTATGAGCGTACTGTGTATGAATTATCCCTGCTCGATCAAAGTCAACAAAATTTAGCGATTACTATATTGGCGAACTTCTTAGGCAAAGCACACCTTAACACAGAGGATATTGAGAAAGAGAAGAGGATCGTCATCCAAGAAATTAAGGACTTTGGGACAGCATCCGTTTTTAACAAAAAAAAGTTGGAAGGTAGTCAACACGCACATCGATTGCCTATCTCAAGTATAGAAAACATTAAAGTACTAGACGCAAAAAGGTTAAAGGCATTTTATAAGCAATGGTACTCACCTTCTCTCGCTACTATAATTATCACAGGAAATGTAAATCCAACAGAAGCTATACAACAGATTGAAACGAGTTTCAGCTCGTTTAAAGGGAACTCTACTTTAATGCGATCTCAAAGTTGGGATACCTTCTCCCCTTCATTTGACAATGCATTAGAAATAGTAAACACCTCAGATACTCGTACTAATAAGGTTGAAATTATTCGTTTTAATAGTGCTCCCTTTTTATCTACTAAAGAAGGGTTTAAAGAACACACTATTGCACAATTGTATAAACAATGGTTAAGCAAGAAGCTTCGCCAAGCCAAGACACATACCTCTGCTCATAGCACGTGGTATCTACCTAATAAAAATGAGGATGTCATAGAAATAACTGCCAAAACAAAGGAAGAACTATCTACTCGCATCCACTTAGTAGCAAGTGTGCTAAATACAATGAGTTTAAAGGGAATTCACAAAGAAGAATTAGAAGCTTATAAACAGCACTTGCTCAATCAATCTGCTATTTCTACTGAGGAGGATGCATACTTCTTAGCTAATAACTATATAGACCAAGTCGTTGTGAATAGTCATTACTTGACAGATCGACACAAAATTCAATTATTAGAAGAAATTCTATCGACAATCACAGCAAATGATCTTGTAGTAAAACACGAAAATACATGGTCGGTAGATAGACAAAATTTGTACTTATGCACCGTAAATAGCAATATCTTCTCAATTCATTCTATTCAAGAATTAAATGACTCCTGGAATGAAGGCAAGACTAAAACACTCCTCTTTAAAGACAAAAAAGAAAAGAAAAAACAAGAAAGAACACAAGGTTCGTTTCACTGGAAGACGATGCCTCCTATAGTTAAATCAAATGATAATGCCGTTGTAAAAGAGCATATTTACAACCACATTGGGGTAACTGAATTAACCTTAGCAAACGGTCTACGCATTGGTATTAAACCCACTCATGCTACGGATAATAATATCATACTCACTGTCTTTACCAGAAATGGCTTAAATCTTATCCAGGAACAAGAGCAAAAGTATTATCAAGACGCCAGTTACTTTATTGACTCTGCATGGATTCATGGCCTAACTAAAGATGGGTACTTACAAGTGGGAGCTGATAGAGAGGTATCCACACTGGTAAGCCTCTCTAATGAGGCAACTATTGTCAATACTTCAAGTAGATTAGGACATATTAGAGATATGTTTGAATGGACCTACCGCAAAATGTATGATTACATAGAACCAAAAGAGGATTTTAATGAATATATACAAGAGAGCATCGTGTCTTTAGAACATGAGCCTATACCTTCTACTTTATTAAACAATCCTTCTATTCAGCTCAGTCATCAAATAGAAGAATACAAAAAAGGAACGCCTTTTATTCAAGAAGAATTAAACACAATAGCAGATTGGCAAAAGGTTAAGTTAGAAAGCTTCTTTGAGCTTTATCAACAAACATTTGCAAACTTAGACCAAGTGTACATATTGATCTCTGGTAACTTTAATGTAGAAGATATAAAGGCTGAATCAATCGCATACTTTGGTAGTTTAGTTACTACGCCACATACTTCTTACCTAAAAGAAAACAACAAACCAAAGGCACAAATAAACGATATCAAGCGAGTGACTATACCAAGTGCAGATGTAGAACGCACTGAAGCAACACTTGTATTTAATGGAAGTATTAATCCAACACTCAAAGAAAGTATCCTTGCTCAGATGGTAAGAGAATTGTTTGACAATAAATTCTTACAGTTATCAAGGGAAAAAGAGGGATTAGTATATTCTCCTTCTTCTTCAATAGATGTTGCGATTTATCCAACGCCCAAAACGTCTGTTAGTCTATACTTTTCTGCAGCTTTATCCGATATAGAAAAGCTTGAAAACTTAGCTAAAGAGGTGATTCAGTCTATACAGACAAGACCAATATCAACAAAGGATTTAGATCAAATGAAATTAGCTGTACTCAACAACAAACAGCTTCATTTAACGGAATTCAGCACTTACCAGTGGATAGAAAAGCTGCGTGAAGTTCAGCTTAATTTTGGATCTTTGAAGGACTTTAATGACTATGAGAATATACTTAACAGCATTACCCCAAAGGATGTACTAAATACAGCAAATTCTATATTTGATAAGACTAATTACGGTGTATTCTTAGTTACACCAAAATAACATTCTACTTGTTACTTACCTGACTGCTATCTCACTATGATAATTTAATGAGAAAATACTAAAGATTAGTCTTAATTAGATCAAGATACATCTTTTATGACATACTCTTTCACATAAGATAATTATCACAGAACTGAATACACAGGGTAAATAAATAAAAAAAACGGATTATTCCGATCGAGAATAATCCGTTTTCTAATAGTCACTTAATATGCTTATTCAAGTTCAACTTCAATCGTTATTTGCTCTTGTAACTTATTATAGAAGCTGTTGTATACCTGTTTTATATTCTCGTAATACTCTGGTTCAATGACCGCTTTTGATTTAAGCAAACCGACCATTACCTCTATCCTATTGTTTTTCCTTGTATATTTTACTTGAGCTGATACACCAGAATCAACATCTTTAATTTCTAAATCATCTGGCAACACATCAACCTTATACCCTTTAGGAATTAAAAGGGAAACAGAATAAGTATATGAATTAGGAAAGGCAAAGTCGATAGGGTAAAGCCTATTATCTGTCACAAAAGGATTGCTTTTCCCATCATAGAATTGAAAGAGATTGACAAAAAACTTATTGTTAAAACTAAAACTTCCATTTGGTTTATTCACACCAAACGATATTCGAGCAATATTCTTATCCACCGTCCTATTGTCATTAAGAACAAAATTGTGAACAGATAGCCCTGGGTTTACAAACTCTAACTCCTTTATATATTTAAACCTTCCCATAAAACTAAACTTTTCTTTTACAAAAAAAGCTTCGTAATTATCATAGGCGTGGATTGCTGTACCTGTCAAGGAACCATTAGGTTTAAACTCTAATTGATAATTCTCCTTTCGAGAAGAAACAAAAGCAGGTGTAGAGATTAAGTCTTTCGTACCTTCTTTGTCACTAAACATAGTAACAACACCATTTAGATTGTCAATTGGAATTACACCTATAGAGGCATTTTTACTTGAGGCATCTAAAAAATAGTAGCTACCTTCACTTTGTAAAACAGCTATAAGGTTATTGTAGTACATTCCTTGCCATTCCTTTTTCTTCCCATTGCTACGTGTACTAACCAAAGCAGGGTTTGCATCTAATCCAACATATCGCAGCATTGAGATTAACATGAGATTAATATCAGCAGTATTTCCCTGCCCTCTTAAATAAGTGCTCTTCAGTCCGTTTTCTGGGTAAATGCCGTACATTCCATTCCAAGTAACTTCCTTCTGAAGGTAATTTAGTATCAAATCAGCTTTCTCTAAATCACTCTTTGCAGATAAATCAAGTTGACTTATTTTTTTTCTGTAATAGCGGTCATTTAAAATTTCCTTCCAATAGCGTTTATTCTTCTGTAAGTTTTCAAAAAACGTTTGTTTTGTTCCTAAAACTTGTTGCTGTTTACTTCCAGGAAATTGTACACTACTCAAATCAAATCTAACCTTATTGATATAATTGGCAGCATTATCTACCAAGACTTCTTCAGAAAAAGTGGGAACATTAAGTGCGACAAGTGTTTTCTCTAATGTTTTAATCGTATTCGAATCCAGTAAACCATTTCCGTATTTCACATCGATAATACTCTCATTTGACGCAATCTTTTGACTACCTGTTTGAATCATCTGATACGTAAAATAAGTTGGAATGCGCATGGTATAAATAGATCTTTGTTTAGGCAAATCTCCTTGTATAAACCATTCAGGCAAGACATCTAAATTCTCCGATAACTTTTTATATCGATAAGTAATTATACTGCCTTCAGGGATATTGGGAATCTTGGTAAAATCTACACCTTTCTCGCGGTAATCCCCCTCCTTCTTTGATTCAAAAGATGTTATTTTAGTTTTTGTGATTTCATTGTTTACTAAAGAATAAACATAGACTTCATCGATAGTGACATCTTCTGCATAAGCACCTCGAACAAAATAAGGTATTGTAAAGGATAATTTACTAAGGTCCCGCTCCTTGTAAAGCTTAATTTTTCGAGTAACTTCTTCGCCTGATATAAAATTTCCGTCCCTTAAGTTAATATCAAAATACACCTTGTTCTTTTCATCTACAATGACAGCACCACTTGTAGGAAACGCTCTATTCTGCTTTTCTAATAATTCTTCTTTAGTTACATTGTCTATTGATACCTGAGCAATACTACTAAAAGTACTCAAAACTAAAAATGAGATAAGAAATATTTTTTTCATTTATACTCTACTTAAAATAATTGAGAAGAAAGGTAAGGTATTCTTTGAGAAAAACAAAGATGTTTAAGATAGATCAATCCAGCAATAATAATAAAAACCAAGACTATTCGTCTTGGTTTCTTCCTTCTTTATAAACATCTGTTCGATAATTTTCGTCCTCTCCATCTAAGATCTGTATATAGCTCTTGTATCTTGACCAAGCTAACAAATCATCGTCTAAAGCATCTTTGACAGCACATTGAGGTTCTTCTCTATGCAGGCAATTATTAAACTTGCACTGATCTTTCAAGGCGAAGAACTCAGGAAAGTAATCCCCTACTTCTTGTGGCTCCATATCCACAATACCAAACCCCCTGATTCCAGGTGTATCGATAATTTGGGCATCAAAAGAAAGATCAAACATTTCAGCAAAGGTTGTTGTATGTTGCCCTTGTTGATGCTGCTGTGAAATCTCAGCTGTCTTTAGATTCAAGCCAGGCTCAATCGCATTGATTAAAGTAGATTTTCCTACCCCGGAATGTCCAGAAAACATCGAAACATTTCCTTTCATTCTCTCTTTCACTTCCTCTATACCTTTACCCGTCATGGCAGAAACACGTAAGCACTCATATCCAATTTGACTGTAAATGTACTGAAGATAAAGTTGTTCATCTAAGGCTTCTTCCGAGAAAGTATCTACTTTGTTAAACACCAATACTGTCTTAATACCATAAGCTTCAGCGGTAACTAAAAAGCGATCAATAAAGCTCGTTGTTGTGACAGGATTATCAATAGTTACAAGTAAAAACACTACATCGATATTCGATGCAATAATATGAACTTGCTTTGATAGATTGACTGATTTACGGACAATGTAATTCTTTCTTGTCTCAATTATATCAATTACTCCTGTAGTCACATCATTTGTCGTTTCCAACTCAAATTGTACATGGTCTCCAACTGCAATAGGATTAGTACTCTTGATCCCCTTTATACGGAATTTTCCCTTTATACGGCAATCATAGAATTCGCCATCCTCACTCTTAACCGAATACCAACTACCTGTTGATTTGTAAACGATTCCCTTCATATAATACTCTTATCTTACTTTTCTTCTTTATTAATAATCTTATCTTGTCTATAGATACTCTCTTGGTGAATAGCTGTATAAATATTAGTAATGAACTCCTCGGTAAACCCAATGTGTTTTCCTTCCTCTTGCATTTTCTCCAATATTTTCGTCCATCTATCTTGTTGGAACACGGCTACGTTTTTCTCTTTCTTCAATGTACCGATAGAATCAGATATCACCATTCTCTTTCTCAACAAATCCAATAATTTACTATCCATATCATCGATTTGGATACGCATTCCTTGTATTCTTTGTAAGAAATCCTCTGTGTCATCTGTTGCATTTCTCACCTTCAAATTAGCGATAATATCGCTTAATTGTTCTGGAGTAACTTGTTGAGCAGCATCACTCCAAGCGTTATCAGGATCACAGTGAGTTTCAATCATTAACCCATCGTAATTCAAATCCAATGCTTGTTGAGATACTCCTAATATCTTCGTTCTATTTCCTGTAATATGTGATGGATCACAGAAAATTGGAATATTTGGCAAATGTAACTTTAAATCTAATGGTATTTGCCATTCTGGAATATTTCTATACTTTGTTTTTTCGTAAGTACTAAAACCTCTGTGGATAACACCCAGTTTTTTAATACCTGCTTTTGCTAATCTTTCTACTCCACCCATCCATAAAGATAAGTCTGGATTAACAGGGTTTTTAATTAGTACTATTTTATCAGTACCTTCAAGTGCATCGGCAATTTCTTGTACAGCAAAAGGGTTAACAGCTGTACGCGCACCAATCCACAAAATATCGATGTCGTGTTCCAAACACAATTGAACGTGTTCGGCAGTTGCTACTTCTGTTGCAAGTAACATTCCCGTTTCAGCTTTCACTTGTTGCAACCATTTTAATCCAATGGCTCCAACACCTTCAAACCCACCTGGACGAGTACGAGGTTTCCAGATACCAGCGCGATAGACCTTTACTTCTTTTGGCAAAGATTTAGCGATTCTCATTACTTGTTCTGGGGTTTCTGCACTACATGGTCCTGCAATTATTGCAGGATTTTGTCCTTGGAATAAAGACATCCAATCCTTGTTTACATCAAGTTTTTCCATTGGTTTAAATATTTACATTAATAACGACTTTTAATTGAGTGGAAAATTACGATTTTATACTCAAAAAGGGATACAATTTAAGCTAAAGAATTAGAATATTTATATTTTTAAAAGATTAATTGTTTATAAATAAGTATTTTTACGCCTTACTCAATCAAAAATCAAAGTAAATGACATTATTAACCTTTACACTAATTATGTTCTTAGGAGCTTTTGCAGCAGGTTTTATAGGGTCACTTTCAGGTTTGGGTGGAGGAATTATCATTATTCCTCTTCTTTCTGTTTTCTTAGGGGTGGATATGCATTATGCCATTGGTACAGCCTTAGTAGCAGTTATTGCAACCTCATCCGGATCCGCCTCTGCTTATGTAAAAGAAGGTATAACGAATATGCGATTGGGAATGTTTTTAGAAATAGCCACTACAGCAGGAGCCGTAATTGGCGCTATTATTTCGACAAATGCTCCTACCTCAATCTTAGCAATCGTATTTGGACTTACACTGACTTTTTCATCTATTAATTCACTTAGAAAAAAAGAGGATCACTTAGTATTACCCGAAGATTCATCTGCTCTTGCCCGCAACTTAAAATTAAACAGCAGTTATCCAACTCCATCAGGAGAAAAAGTAAAATACGGAATGACCAATATTGTCGGTGGATTCAGTATGATGGGAATTGCAGGTATGATGTCCGGACTTTTAGGAATTGGTTCAGGAGCTTTTAAAGTAATTGCAATGGATACAATCATGAAAGTACCCTTTAAAGTTTCAACAACTACAAGTAACTTCATGATGGGAGTGACAGCTATTGCAAGTTCTGTTATCTATATCCAAAAAGGCTATATCGAACCGAGTATATGTATGCCAGTGATTATAGGTGTATTGATCGGCGCTATGGTTGGAGCAAAAGTTTTGGTAAAAGCTAATCCTAAGAAACTAAAAGTATTCTTTGCTTTCTTAATTTTGGCATTAGCTATAAATATGATGTATAATGGTATAATGGGTAATATATAAACTATGAGTACAGCAAAATTCAACGACTCAGACTTACAAAGCATCATTGGTAATGTCTTGAGATATGGTGTATTACTTGCCTTGACAGTAGCAGTGATTGGGGGAATTATCGTAATGTTTACCAAGTCAGGTAATACAGTAGACTTTAGTACGTTTATAGAAAAAGACGACAATATATTCAATGTAATTAATCGCATATTTGCAGGAGTGGGACATGGAGATGGTGAATCAATCATCTTTCTTGGGATACTGTTACTTTTTATAACACCTGCTTTGCGTTTGTTACTTTCATTAGTGTCTTTCTTTTTTGAAAAAGACTGGTTATATGTATTTATTTCTCTGATAGTGATTGGAATCATAGTACTGAGTGTAACCTTAGGTTTTTCGCATTAAATCAATAGTCAATTCTTTATAAACAGCTATAAAATGTCTTTAATCGTTCAAAATATAAGTAAAAGTTACGGCGATCAAAAAGCCTTAGACAATATTAATTTTTCAGTACCAACAGGTCAAATAGTAGGTTTTTTGGGTCCGAATGGAGCGGGAAAATCAACGTTAATGAAAATCTTAACTACTTATGTACACAGTGACCAAGGTCAAGCCTTTGTCAACGACTACAACGTAGAGACGCAAACTCGAAACGTGCAGCGTTCTATCGGCTACTTACCTGAGCACAATCCCCTATATCTCGATATGTACGTACGCGAATATCTAAAGTTCAATGCGGAAATATACAAAGTAGAAAAACAACGCATTGAAGAAGTGATTACTCTAACTGGTTTGACTGTTGAAGCACACAAGAAGATAGGTCAACTATCGAAGGGATACAGACAACGTGTTGGACTTGCGACAGCTCTATTACACGATCCTGCTGTTTTGATATTAGACGAGCCAACAACTGGGTTAGACCCAAATCAATTAGTTGAAATTAGAGACTTAATTAAGAATATTGGAAAGAATAAAACGGTGTTTTTGTCAACTCATATTATGCAAGAAGTCGAAGCTATATGTGAACGCGTTATTATCATTAAACAAGGTAAAATAGTAGCAGACCAAATGCTCTCATCAATGTTAGAGAATCAAAACGAACAAATCATTGCAGTAGAATTTGACTATAAAATTGAGATAGAGTTCATTAATCGAATCCCTAATTTAATTCGTTCAAATCACATCCACGATACCAAATGGGAACTTGTATTTCCAATAGAGGGAGATTTTAGAGCTACTGTATTTGACTTTGCACAAGAGCAAGGCTTAAAACTGTTGTCTTTACAAGTAAAAAGCAAAAACTTAGAAAATCTCTTTAGAGAAATTACACAATAAAAAAAGTCAAGAATGATGATTCTTGACTTTCTACAATATCGGAGAAGCTAATTCAATTGAATTAGCTTTTTTTCTTATTTCTTAAATAATCCGTTTATCTCTGCATCAATTCTATTGATAATATCTCCCAAATCTTCAGGATTATCCACAAAGTTCAAGTTATCAACATCTACAATCAAGAGTTTACCTCTGTCGTACCCTTTAATCCAAGTTTCGTAACGATCATTCAATTTATTCAAGTACTCGATAGAGATTGAGTTCTCATACTCTCTCCCTCTCTTGTGTATTTGTCCCACTAAGTTAGGTACAGAGCTTTTTAAATAAATTAATAAGTCAGGTGCTGCAACAAGTTCTTGCATTAATTCAAATAACGAAGAATAGTTGTTAAAGTCTCTATTTGACATTAACCCCATAGCGTGTAAGTTTGGAGCAAATATATACGCATCTTCATATATAGTACGATCCTGAATGATGGCCTTACCACTTTGTCTAATTTGTAAAACTTGGCGAAAACGACTGTTTAAAAAGTAAACTTGTAGGTTAAAAGACCAACGATCCATTTGATGGTAGAAATCATCTAAGTATGGGTTATCTACAACGTCCTCATAATGTGGCTCCCACCCATAGTGTTTAGCCAATAAGTTAGTCAATGTAGTTTTTCCCGCACCAATATTTCCAGCAATAGCTATATGCATTACGGTAATTTTAAAAGGTAATTGTTTAATTTTTCGTCTGTAAAAATACTCAATTTTTGAGTGTTATAAAAGAAGCCTAAAATGCTTTTTTCCTTCAAATCAATGAAATACTTTTTACTTTTCACTATATCAACGAAGTACAATTTATTATTAGAAGAATAAATAATTTTATTATTGTCAACCATCTGCCATTTATCAATAGGGTCTTCGCTTTTATAGTTCAAGGTAACTTGTCCTTTTACGTCTATTCCCTTAATCTCATTGGATGTATTCAACCAATATAAGTTTGTCAACGTTGAATAATAACTGACAAAATTTGTTTCTTCTAAATTGTAAATCGTATGACGCTCATAAGAGTTCATATTGTACAAGCGAACAAATCCATCATTTGCCAAATCAACCATCCACAATTTTCTCCCAGCACTATGCGCAATATAAGCTATATCCATGCTTGGAAATTTTACATTGAAATCTATGATATCAAGCTGGGCTAATAGTCGATTCAAAACAATGATACTTTGTTCCTCTTTAAAAAACAAGATAGGAGAATTCGGGATTGTTAAGTCCACATTAGAAATATCTCCAAACTTACTTGTTTTATAATGGCTTGATTGATATTTATTTGCTTTATATAGCGTATTCTCTAATAGCGTATAGTTATAGTCAAAAACATCTCTAATCAGAAATGAAGAGTTCTTTATTATGCCTTCAGATAGATTAAGTTTTGGTCGGAGCGTATCTTGTCCAAAACTATAAACAGAAAACAATAAAAATAGTACAGTAGTTACAAAACGCATTTCTTATTTTTTTGTATAAGTAAGAATGGTAAAAGCGTAAAAGTGCTTCTCATCCTTCTCGTGATATTCTTCTTTTTCTAATACCCATAAATCTTGATTAAACTCAGGAAAAAAGGCATCTGCATCAAAAGTGTGGTGAACACGTGTCAATTCAATCTTATGAGCAAAAGGCAAAGCCTGTTTATATATTTCTCCACCGCCTATCACAAATACTTCCTGTTCATCTTTGACTAAATCAAATGCCTCACTCAAAGCGTGAACAACCACACATCCTTCTGGTACAACGTAATCTAATTGCCTTGTTATAACAATGTGTTTTCGATTAGGAAGGGGCTTTGGAAATGTCTCAAACGTCTTTCTTCCCATAATGATTGTATGATGAGAAGTTTTTGCTTTAAAATGCTTAAAATCATCTGGCAAATGCCACAATAACTTATTGTCTTTACCCAAAGCGTTATTCTCAGCAGCTGCCGCTATTAATGTAATAGTCATCTCTCAGTATATTAGTTTATAGACTCAGTATCTGTGTTGATTGAAACTGTTTCTTGTTGATTCAGATCGCGCTTCACATCCACTAACGGAAAGTCCTTTTCTACTTTTGTTCTGAGTTCACTAATCTTCTTTTTTTGCTGTTCAATTAAACGAGCTATTTGTTTATCTTGCCATTTCTTGCCCATAAATCGGTTGACAATTGTCACATTGACAAAATGAAGAAACAACACAAATGCCCATAATCCAATTGCATAAGGCCACCAAACTGGAGCGACTGTAGTATCTTGAACAAAAGCATTTATAACAAACATTGCAATGCTCCCTAATACAAACAGTACAAAATGAAAGAATAAATACTTTTTCTGTTTTATACGATGACGTGCGTAATCGTACATTTCATAGTTATTTTCTTTATCCATAGTATTCTCTTTTTTACTATTACACTGATACTTGTCCTTTAATAGCTGGATGCGGATCATAGTCAACCAAACTAAAGTCTTCAAACTTGAACTCGAAGATATCCTTTACTTCGCTATTGATTAACATTTTAGGCAATTTTTTAGGCTCTCTTGACAATTGCAAATTCACCTGATCAATATGGTTATTATAGATATGTACATCACCAAAAGTATGTACAAAGTCTCCATATTCTAAATCGCAAACCTGAGCTACCATCATCGTTAGAAGAGCATAAGAAGCGATGTTAAATGGCACACCCAAAAACACATCGGCACTACGTTGATAAAGTTGACATGACAATTTACCATCAGATACGTAGAACTGAAAGAAAGAGTGACAAGGAGGTAAAGCTGCTTTGCCATTGGCAACATTTTCAGCAAAGGAAACAGAAGTATCTGGCATTACACTTGGGTTCCAAGCTGTAACCATAATCCTTCTACTTGTAGGATTCCCCTTTAAAGTTTCTATTACTTCCTTAATTTGATCTATCCCTTCCCCATTCCAATTTCTCCATTGATAACCATATACTGGACCTAAATCGCCATTCTCATCTGCCCATTCATCCCAAATGCGAACGCCATTATCTTTCAAATATTTGATATTAGTATCTCCTTTTAAAAACCATAATAACTCGTGTATTATCGATTTTAAATGTACTTTTTTGGTTGTTACTAAAGGAAAGCCTTCAGATAAATCAAAACGCATTTGATAACCAAAAATACTTTTGGTTCCTGTACCCGTGCGGTCACCTTTTTGTACCCCTTTTTCTAATACTTCTTTTACTAAATCTAAATATTGTTTCATTGTTGTGTGGTCCTAAAATCTTATCGTTTCTTATCTTTTATTTAATTCGTCTCTCAACTTAGCTGCTCTTTCATAATCCTCATTTTCAATAGCCTCATTCAGTAAAATATTCAATTGTTTCTCATTGAATCCACTGTAGTCATCTACCTTTGTATCCTCCTCTATAATCTGTTCAACTTGAGCTACGATATCATCTACATCATCCTCTTGCGAATTTTCTTGAGCATCTTCTCCACTGAGTATTATACCAGCTTGCTCCATTATATCTTTATAGGTAAATATAGGTGCACCGAATCGAATAGCCAATGCAATCGCATCAGAAGTACGCGCATCCATCATTTCTTCAACACCAAGTCTTTCACAAATAATAGTTGAAAAGAAAACACCATCTACTAATTTATGAATAATTACTTGTTTCAATTGAATCTCGAAACGCTCAGCAAAAGTCTTAAACAAATCGTGAGTTAAAGGACGTGGGGGTTTTATCTCCTCCTCAATTGCAATCGCAATAGATTGAGCCTCAAAAGCACCAATGACAATTGGCAACTTTCTTTGACCTTCAACTTCATCTAATATTAGGGCATACGCACCATTTTGTGAATGGCTGTATGATATTCCTTTCACCATTAATTTTATCAAACTCATAATTTTCGTTTATAAACAAAAAAGCAACTAAAACAAAGATATAAATTCTTTGCTTAGTTGCTTTTATATTTTGTGAAAGCTTTGTACTTCTTACGAATTTTGAGCTTTGAATTCTTTTAATTTTTCAACTAATTGCGGTACAACTTGGAAAGCATCACCAACAATACCATAATCTGCAACTTTAAAGAATGGCGCTTCTGCATCAGTATTAATAGCAACCTTCACTTTAGATGAATTAACACCTGCAATGTGTTGAATTGCTCCAGAAATACCTACTGCAATATACAAGTTTGAAGCTACAGGTTTACCTGTTTGCCCAACGTGTTCCTCATGAGATCTCCATCCTAAATCAGAAACAGGTTTAGAACATGCTAACGCCGCTCCTAATACCTCAGCTAAGTCTTCTAACATTTTCCAATTCTCTGGACCTTTTAATCCACGACCTCCAGATACAACGATATCAGCATCTGCGATAGTTACTTGTCCTGAAACTTTTTCAACATTCTCAACTTTTAAACCAAAGTCACCTTCGTTTAATGTTACAGCGAAGTCCTCTGCTGCTGCAGCTCCAGTCGCTTCAACTAAACCGAATGAATTTTTAGCTACTGCGATTACTTTCACCTCTGTAGTTAATTCTGTTAGGTTAAATGCTTTATTAGAAAAAGCAGTTCTCTTTACTACAAAAGGAGAAGTGCTCTCTGGTAAAGCTACAACATTAGACGCAAATCCTGCTTCTAAACCTACAGCTACAATCGGTGCTGTATATAAGCTATCTGTTGATGAAGATAAAACAACTACTTTTGCTCCTTCTTTCTGTGCAGCTTGCTTTATTACATCTGCATAAGCCTTTGCATTAAACGTATTTAACTTGTCGTTTGATACTTTTAATACTTTATCTACACCATACTTGCCAAGCTCACTTACATCTGATGCATTTACAGTTACTGCTGTAACAGTTGTTCCTAAAGAATCTGCTACTTTCTTAGCATAAGAAGCTAATTCTAATGCTACTTTCTTAAATTTTCCTTCTGCTGATTCAGCATATATTAAAACTGACATACTCTTCTTTTTTAAGGTTTACAATAAATTAATAGATTAGATTACTTTAGCTTCGTTGTGAAGTAAATTGATTAGCTCATCTAAGTTATCAGGAGAAATCATTTTACAAGCTGATTTAGCAGCAGGTTTTTCAAATTTCACCGCTTTACTTGCAGCCTCTGCCCCTACTGGATCTAACACTGTAAGCGCTTTTGTACGTGCAGACATAATTCCACGCATATTTGGAATACGCAAATCCTTTTCCTCTACTAATCCTTTTTGTCCACCAATCACAATTGGCAATTTCCCCGAAATAGTTTCTTTACCTCCGTCAATCTGGCGAATACCTTTTACTGAAGTTCCCTCTATTTCTAATCCTTCACATGAATTGATGAAGTCGTATCCCAAAAATGTAGCTAACATTCCAGGAACCATTCCTCCATTGTAATCTAATGATTCTTTCCCTGCCAATACCAAATCGTATCCTCCATTTTTTACTACCTCAGCAAGCTGTTTTGCAACAAACATCCCATCTGTTGGATTAGCATTCACACGAATTGCTTCGTCTGCTCCAATAGCTAAAGCTTTTCTTAAAGTTGGCTCTGTATCAGCGCCTCCAACGTTAACAACAGTAACTGTTGCACCTTGTTTCTCTTTAAACCAAATAGCACGTGTTAAAGCATATTCATCGTTTGGGTTGATAACAAACTGAACTCCATTTGTATCAAACTCAGTATCACCATTCGAAAAGTTAATTTTAGAAGTAGTATCAGGCACATGGCTGATGCAAACTAATATTTTCATCTTATATAGTTTTTTAGTTTCACAATTCTCGTATTGACGAAAATAATAATTTATTTTGATTATTTTACTATGCACGCATAATATTTTGTAGACCGAATACTTTTAGTATTTAGACAAAACACCTCTTCTTTAGATTTAATCCAAACAATATAGATTATTTTAATCCATTTTCTTATTTACTTCGCAATTACAATACGGTTACTATTAATAATAAGATATTTTTTTTAACATCTTAAATAGTAAAATTGTGTCATTTATCACTGAAACAGTAGCTCTCAAAGGATCTATACTCCACATCTCTCAAAAATTATACATTTGAAGTACGAGTTCATCATACGACAACCTTATACAATCACCACTATTGACAAAATATTCCTTGACACCTATTCACTTTCTTTGTCTATTTGGATATACTTGCTTCGGATATTGTTCGGATAATCTTCGGCAAAGGCCTTGTTTTCCCAAGCATATCCGAACAATATCCGAACAAACCTCCCAGCAGATTACTTGAAATACCGATTTTACAAAGCGTACAAGTTATTTGCATTTAGGAAAATAAAAATGAAAAGCACTCCAATACTCTCAATGATTAGCATAATAACAAAGAGTCACACTGACAAAATTTCTGTTGAAAATAGATTGCAGCGAAATAAATCGATCTATCAAAATAATCGATTACAAAACCTAATTCTATTATGCAAAAAAAGGGTGACCTCACAGCAGCAAACTCACTACCAAACACAATTGTCACTTGAACTATGTAAAATAAAATCGCCTCCTTTGGAAAAGGATGAAAAGAAAACATCACTTTCTGATAAATTCAAAAACAAAACTCGCAAAACAAAGCATACAACGATGCCTATTGCTTCTAATTCCTTTTGATAAAGTACACCATCCAACGTGAATTCGATTTAACCCAGCCGTTTATTATATTACCCATATTTATTGACAATTTACCAACAGCTTTGTACCGATATGCAAGGACATTGCTTGGGGGTTTCTTGCACCTTTCTTCGAGAAAACCCCTCTCTGGCCAAGAAAACTCCGAGAAAAGTGCTACTAATCTCCAAGAAAGTGCAAGCTTACCCCTCTTTTACAATATGCTAATCTGCTTTTTAAGATTCGTCAACTGAATCATCTATTTTGCTGATTTCGCTAATAGATAAAATAGAACCTTTTTTTTTGAGTAGACAAACAGATATAAACTAATATCTAAAAGGCTATAAGCATCCGCCTTTTCTAAAATCGAACTTGTGTTAATCGAAGTGAAGTGACAAACATAGGTAAATCAAACTAATGCTTGCAAATACATATAAAAACAAAATATTTTCAAGGCAATACTATCCAAACAAAGCTTAAAGTAAGCGACTAAACACTTAATTACACATTTATTATTTGCAAAGTGTAAAAAAGAATAATTTTATATTTAAAAAGTATATTTTATAAAAATAAACAATAAATTATAGTTATTTATTCAATTTTTAATAATTATATTAGTTCATTATATATCAAATTATCAACTAAAAAAGAAAGCTTTCTAAACGCCATATTCATTTCATCGCAATAAATAACACATTGGTCTTATTGAATACTACTTCCTTATTATTCACTAAGTACAAGTATAGAAAACCATAAGCTTAAAAAAATAATATAAACCAACCAACATTAAACATTATGAAAAATTTATTTACCCTATCAAGCTTATTTGCTGTGATTTTTTTGTTTCTATCCTGTTCAAGTGATGACAATGAAACAACTATTCCTGCAGACAAACAGAAGTTGACTTTAACTGCTGATCACGAAACTACCACTATTGGTACAACCGTTAAATTCACTGTCAAACTTAACGATCAAATTATCACTGACGCCCTTGTTAAACAAAAAGACGGAGAAACGCTTACTTCAGGGGAATGGAAGCCCGAAGCTGCTGGTACTTTTACATTTGTAGCCCAAAAACAAGGATTTGAGAACAGCAATGAAATTTCTATTGTTGTCACAAAAGAAAAGACACAACTCATACTTACAGCGAATAAAACAACTGTTGAAAATGGGGAAGAAGTTTTATTCACAGTAACAGCTGAAGAAGAAGGAATATCTGATTTTACTTTAGAAATCTTAAACAAAGAAAAAATAAACAGCAATAAGTGGATTCCAACTGAAGAAGGAACTTTTCAAGTTATTGCAAGCAAAGAAGGATTTATCGATAGTACTCCTTTAGAGATAATTGTTACAGAAAAAGTAGATGCGGAAGCAAAAGGAGAAGGCAGCTTCACTTATATAGGTGCAACCTATACAATTAACAGTAGCAAGTTAATACTACAGGGAATATCTTCGAGTAGCAACCCTACTGCAACATGGATATTACAATCGAAAGACCTTGAAAAGAACATTAGTGTTTACACTTTCTTTGCTACACCTGCAGCTGAGGGCAAAGATGGAAACTACACATTTGAAATGCCAACAACTAAAAATATATCAAGACTAATGCTTACAGTAATAGATGAAACTACGCAGTCTGTGATAGATCTTGCCGTAATGGGTATCGAAGTTGAAGCACAGTTTGGCGCTATCAATGTAAACAATATAGTTCCTGGTAATATAAAAATAGCAATAGAAGACTTAGGTGGTGAACCATTTGAATTAAATTACAAAGGAACACACAACTACGAAAGAACAGTACACGAATAAAAAACAAAAAATGATTAATAAGTAAATAACTACTTACTTAAATGAAACATCTATGAAAATTTTAAAATATATAGCAAGCTTGAGTATCTTGTGTTTCTTAGCTACATCATGTAG
Source organism: Myroides albus (assembly GCF_009711045.1). Taxonomy (GTDB): domain Bacteria; phylum Bacteroidota; class Bacteroidia; order Flavobacteriales; family Flavobacteriaceae; genus Flavobacterium; species Flavobacterium album_A. The sequence continues at coordinate 119,435 of NZ_WMJX01000003.1, forward strand.
TAGCGACGATAACAAAGACACAGATAAGAAAGAGCCAAAGTTACATTTAACGGCATCTTCAAATGAGATAACTGTTGATCAAGACATTACCTTTAGCATTTTCGCAGATGGCAAACCCGTAAATGACGCAATCATAACACTTGCCGATGGGGAACAAATTGCCAATAACAAATGGACAGCTGTAAAAGCCGGAATATTTTACTTCACTGCAAGTAAAAAAGGTTTTCAAACCAGTGAGAGAATCTCCATTACAGTGAAAGAAAAAGAGAAGGAAGAAGAAAAAGAACCAGAAGTAAAAGGAGAAGGAACCTTTACCTACAAAGGTAAAACCTATACCATAGACAAGAGTACACTTTCTTTTGAAGGGAAATTCAAATCTGACGATAACTCTTTTGAGGCAGGATGGATTATAGATTCGGTAAACAACGAAAGTGGATTATCTGTACTTTCAATATGTTTCACCCCCATTATCACAACAGCTGAAGGTAAAGAAATGTACCAATTGCCAAACGAAACTAATATAACCTCTACAATGCTATCTATATTCCAAGATGCCTCAGAGATATATTACACTCGAACGAATGTCACTATAAAAGCAAAATTAGAGCAAACAAAATACGAAGAAATTGCTTCAGGATACATCAAAACGACTTGTACAAATGTCAATCAAGAAGATTTTTCATTAGAATACAGAGGGTTACATCACTTACACTTGCAAAATTGGACTGATTCATAAAAGTAAACACCTTTATAGAACTAATATTATGAAATATTTACAAAAAACCATTGCTCTATTAAGTGGATTCGCATTGGCAACTGTCCTATTCTCTTGCAGTAGTGATGACAGTGATACAACAGCGGCCCCAGTAGTCAATCCACCGTTAAAGGAGCTTAAGCTTTCAGTAAACTTCGATACGATATACATAGGCGAAGAAATATACTTTAAAACTATAAATAGTGAAGGTCAGGATATTGAAGCGGAGGTGCTAACAGCTGAGGGAACCGTTCTTAAAAACAATAAGTGGACTCCGACAGAAGCAGGACAATATAAATTTATAGCTAAAAAAGAAGGCTATAAAAACAGTAACGAAGTAAGAGTCGAAGTGCTTTCCCTTCCTGATGATAAAACACAAGGCAAAGGAACTTTTATATTCAAAGGTAAGACTTACGAAATACAAGAAAGTCATCTTTCCTTGCAAGGTATGTATCAGGACAAGACCAGCACAAAACAAATGGCAGGGTGGATACTTTCATCCATTAACAACGATGAAAAAATAGCTGCTCTTTCTATTTTCTTCACTCCAGCACACCTTATCCAAGGAGATAAATACTCTTTCGAATTACCTAAAAAAGATAATATTCTACAGACCTCATTGCGCGTACACCATTTAGAAACATTTGAAATATACGGGTACACAAGACAAGATGTAGAAATAAACCTAAACTTAGGAGATCCAAATGAAAAGAACATGATCTCTGGCAAGGTAGTAACCAAGTGTCAATCGCTGCAAGGTGAACCTTTCTCATTAGAGTACGAAGGTCAAAGTCGAATTGATTTAGATTTGTGGGATTATTAAATATTAATGCAAATTACGAAGACAGCTTCTACTTGAGAGATAACTCTCAAGAGAAGCTTCTTTTTTTTAGCTAAAGTCACATTCGTTAATCTACTTCTTTCTAAACTCTAAAGGGTTCAAATTAGTCTCCCTTTTAAAAAACCTCCCTAAATAAGATGGATCTACAAAATTCATTTCATCAGCGATTTGACTAACACTCAAATCTGTATTCGCTAAATAATGCTTGATATTTAAAACAACTTGACGATTTATAAGCTCTTTGGGGCTATAGTGGAGAAACTCCTTTGATATTTGAGAGAGATAATAGGGTGTAATAGATAATTTATCAGCATAGAAAGACACCTCCCTATACTCCTTAGAATATTGTGTAATCAAATCCCAAAATTTCCAACAGAGTTCTTCTTGACAGCTGTAATTTTTCTCAATGACAAATTCATTAAAACATACCCATTCAGTCATAATTAAGAATAAACTTTGAAATTGATTGCAGATAATTTTCTCTGCTTTGAGATTAGGCAATTGAATACAATACAAAAACAAATCTCTCCAAATGGCAAAAGCGCGTTTCTTTTCACTGTCCAAATACATAACAGGATTGTAGTGTAAGTAACCAAACAGCTCATTAGGCAAAACATAGGCTATATTTGAAGCAAAATCTCTTTCTACAAAATAATACGCTATGACCACATCGTCACTGGGATTGGAAAGAGAAACAATATTATCTTCTCCCCCCACCACAACACCCCCTTCATAAAGAGAAAAATTTTTAAAATCAATATTGAAATCTACCTCACCCTTTTCCACATAGAAGACTGCCAAATAAGGTAACACCAAGGGATAATTAGACAAATCGTCACTTGTCAGCTGGCCAACCTCTACACCGTACGAACACTTAATAGTTTGCATAAATCTTTTAAAAAACTTTCTATTATCACACAATTATAATAAAAAAACACTCTGAATAAGCAATATAGTTTTCAAAATTACATTTTCTTCTCAAATAAACCTATACAAGAAATGAACACCTCCTCCTACATTTGCCTCAGATAATTTATAACAACTTCGAACGTAAAAGTTAAGAAGTACAAAACAGATTAAAATGAAAATAGAAACAGAAAGACTGATACTACGTCCGTGGTTAGAGTCAGATGCTGAGAGCTTATACCTATATGCTCAAGACGAAAATGTAGGCCCACCAGCAGGTTGGCCAGCACACAAAAGTGTAGACGAAAGTAGAGAAATAATCAAAAAGGAGTTTGCGTATCCTGAAATCTACGCGGTTGCATTAAAAGAAACAAATGAAGCCATTGGCTGTATTGGATTGCTAATTGGCGAGAATAGCAACTTTGACATCTCCAATCACGAAGCAGAAGTAGCTTATTGGGTGGGTGTTCCACATTGGGGAAAAGGATATATTCCAGAGGCGTTAAAAGCACTGATTAGACACGCTTTTACAAGCTTAAAGATGACTGACTTGTGGTGTGGATTCTATGAGGGAAACATTAAATCACTTCGCGCCCAAGCCAAATGTGGGTTTACATTTGCTTATAAATCACCCAATAGATATGACAAATACTTCAAAGATGATCGAATCGAAGTAGTGACAAGGTTAAAATACGAGGAATGGTTACAAATGGAATCTCAAATGTAAAAGAATACCGCAGAACCAAATTAAAAGCGACACTATCCATTCAAAAACATACTGAAAACCATTATCGAAAAATAATACTTAAGGCAGGGAAATAAGTAGTCAAAATGAATAAAAAACAGATAGATAGTGAAAATAATAAAACAATACCTTCTAAAAGAAATGAATAAGTCTTAAAATATACAAAACAATAGATTAGATACGATAGATAAAGATATTTTTTTATACTTTTGCTTTCAGTAAATTAATTACGGAAAATAGTAAAATTATGAGAACGATTCAATTTAGAGAGGCGGTATGTGAAGCCATGAGCGAAGAAATGCGTCGCGACGAATCAATATATTTAATAGGTGAAGAAGTAGCAGAATATAATGGTGCTTATAAAGCTTCTAAAGGTATGTTGGACGAATTCGGTCCTAAACGTGTAATTGATGCTCCGATTGCAGAATTAGGTTTTGCTGGTATTGCTGTAGGTTCTGCCATGAACGGAAACCGTCCAATTGTTGAGTTTATGACATTCAACTTCTCTTTAGTAGGAATCGACCAAATCATAAACAACGCGGCTAAGATGCGTCAAATGTCAGGAGGTCAATTCAACATTCCAATTGTATTCCGTGGACCGACTGCTTCTGCAGGTCAATTAGGTGCTACACACTCACAAGCTTTTGAAAACTGGTATGCAAACGTACCTGGATTAAAAGTAGTAGTTCCATCTAACCCATACGATGCAAAAGGTTTACTAAAATCTGCTATTCGCGATAACGATCCTGTAATCTTTATGGAGTCTGAGCAAATGTATGGAGATAAAGGAGAAGTTCCAGAAGGAGAATACACTATTCCATTAGGAGTTGCAGAGATTAAAAGAGAAGGTAAAGATGTTACTATAGTTTCATTTGGAAAAATCATTAAAGAAGCATACAAAGCTGCTGATGAATTAGAAAAAGAAGGTATATCTTGTGAGATCATTGATTTACGTACAGTTCGTCCTTTAGATCAAGAAGCTATATTAAACTCTGTAAAGAAAACAAATCGCTTAGTAATCTTAGAAGAAGCTTGGCCATTTGGAAGTATTTCTTCAGAAATCACTTATTTAGTACAAGAACAAGCATTTGATCATTTAGATGCTCCTATACAAAGAATTACTACTGCTGACACTCCTGCACCATACTCACCAGTATTGTTGGAAGAGTGGTTACCAAACGCTAACGACGTTGTAAATGCAGTGAAAAAAGTTCTTTATAAGTAAAAAATAAAGTATATTTGAATACTCCATCTTAACATTAGTTAAGATGGAGTGTTTTTTTTATATATATTGTAGTTATGAAAAATAAAATCCAGTTTCTGTTACTATTTATACTATTTCCTTTAATTACTTGGGGACAAACCAAGGTAAGTGGAAAAATCATTGATAGTAATAATCAAGAAGTCCCATATGCCAGCGTTTACTTCAAAAACTCTACTGAAGGAGTAGTCGCAAACGAATACGGTAAATTTTACCTTGAATCTGCAAAATCATACACTACGTTAGTCATTTCATTTGTTGGATATAAAACACTTGAGATTCCTTTGACAGAACGAACTAATCTCAATATGAATGTGGTACTTGAACTCGATAACTTATTGGGAGAAGTAAAAATATTCGTAGGTAAAACATCAAAGAAGAACAATCCAGCGATCGATATTCTCAGAAAAATTTGGGAGCGAAAACGAAAAAATGGTCTGAATATGTTCGCCCGTTATGAATATGACAAATACGAAAAAATAGAGTTTGACTTAAATAGTATAGACAGTGCTTATCAAAATAAAAAGTTATTCCGCGGTATGGAGTTTATTTTTAAGCAAATGGATACTTCTAAGGTAACTGGAAAAACCTATTTACCGATTTTCATCAATGAGAACATTGCTCAAGTCTATGGTGATAATGACAACAACAGAAAAAGAGAAAAGTCGCTGGGTAATAAAAACTCTGGATTTGACACAAATCAACACATCATTGCCTTCGTAAAAGACCTTTACGCAGAATACAATATCTATAACAATTACATCAAAATATTTGACAAAGATTTCGTTAGCCCACTATCGAGAACAGGGATTAATGTATATAACTATGTTTTAGCTGATAGTGCCTTTATAGAAGACAAATGGTGTTATAATATTGTTTACTATCCTCGTAGAAAAGGAGAATTAACCTTTAAGGGGGATTTTTGGGTGAATGACTCCACTTTTGCTATTAAGAAAATAGCAATGGAAGCCAGTAAAGATGCCAACATTAACTGGGTAAAAGATATTTACATAGAACAAGAGTTTGAAGTGGTAAATGACTCGGTATTCTTATTGACAAGAGATCACTTTATGTCCGACTTTGCACTTTCAAAAAAAGAGAGTTCCAAAGGTGTTTATGGAAAGAGAACCTCAATCTACAAAAACCACAAGTTTGATATAAAACATCCTGATGAGTTCTATGCAGAAAAAGTAAACTACTTCGATGAGTCGATGTATAAAAGAGATGATGAGTTTTGGAAATCCTATCGTTTTGAACCTTTGAGTAAAGATGAGCTTGGTGTCTACAAAATGTTAGATACTTTAAAAACTGTACCAAAATTCAGAATGCTATTTGACTTGACTTCTACCATTATCGGAAACTACTACCATATTGACAAGTACAAATTTGATTATGGTCCCATCTTTTCAACCTTTGGATACAATGATATAGAAGGGTTAAGACTTAGAACTGGAGGGCGTACCTATTATGGTCCAAACGATAAATGGCGATTAGAAGGTTATGGTGCTTATGGCTTCAAAGACAATCAATTCAAATATGGTGTTAGTGGACGTGTGCTACTTGACAACGATACCCGATTGATTCTATATGGAGGAAATAGACGAGATATCGAACAAATAGGTGTTAGTTTAACCGAATCTAAAGATGTCTTGGGCCGAAGTTTTGCATCCAGCTCTCTATTTGCAAGTGGAGATAATACGAAACTTACCAAAATCAATTTATCTACTTTAGGGTTAGAAATTGAGCCTGTTAAGAATTTAAAATTCGAAACGACCTTTAGTTTCAAAACACTAAGAGCAGCATCAGATCAGTTTAACTTAGATTACTATGTCGATAAAGAAAACAACATTATAGCAGATGAAACCAAGCAATCTGAAATAATGGCATCGATTGAATATACCCCTGGTAGAAAAACAGTAGGCTATGGAGTTGACAGAACTGATATAGACAATAAATACTTAAGATTATACTTGCGCTATACTCAAGGGCTTAAAGGGGTCTTAGATAGTGATTTTAAATATGAGAAACTTCAATTGTATGTAAGTAAGCCTTTACTATTAGGTGGTTTTGGTACATTAACACCTATATTGGAAGTAGGTAAAACATTTGGAGAAGTACCTTTGGGGCTTTTAAATGTTGTACCTGGAAACCAATCGTGGTTTAATATTCAAAATACGTTTGCCAACCTAAATTACTATGAGTTTGTAACTGATGAATATGCATCACTACACTTAGAGCACAATTTTGGGGGAAGATTATTCTCGCGTATTCCTTGGTTGAGAGATTTTAACCTTCGTGAAATAGTTGGAGTTAGAGGGATGTATGGAAAAATATCTCATGGAAATATCGACTTAAATGCTTCAAGTATTCAATACAAAGCACCAGAAGACATATATTATGAATATTATTTTGCTATCGGTAACATTTTCAAAATATTCAGACTTGACTTTAGCTGGAGAGGAAACTATTTAGATATGCCTGACTCACGTAAATTTGCTGTAAGAGGTTCATTCGCAATTTATTTCTAATAATTATCTTAAAACTTGTTAGAAACAATGATTTAGAGTACTTTTGCAACCAATTTTGAATGAGTTAAAAAAATAAAAGATATGAGTACATTTGAAACTTTTGATGCTTTTGTTGAAATTCCAGCAGGGAGCAGAAATAAATACGAGTATGACTTCGATTTAAAACGCTTGAGATTTGATAGATTGTTATATTCAAACATGAGATATCCAGCTGATTACGGTTTTATTCCAGAAACATTAGCATTAGACGGAGATCCATTAGACGTATTAGTTATGTTCACTGAACCTTCATTACCAGGAATGGTGGTTGAAGTAAAACCAATAGGTGTTTTCTATATGGCTGATGATAAAGGTCAAGATGAAAAAATCTTATGTGTTCCTGTTTCAGATCCATTAATGAACAAGTTAAACGACATTAATGATGTAAACGAACATTTCAAAAAAGAAATTGAACATTTCTTTAAAGTTTATAAAGACTTAGAGAATAAAAAAGTTACTACTGACGGATTTGGAGATAAAGCAGCAGCAGTTAAATTAATTCAAGAGTGTAAAGATCGCTTTGACAACCTTGAAAATAAAGCTGAAGGTTTATTTAGCATCCGCTACTAATAAAATATTATTGTAAAAGAGCCACTCAATGAGTGGCTCTTTTTTTATATCTACTCTAAATATCTTTCTAATAGCACGTCGATATGATGCAGTGTATGCCCGTAATTAAGCCTACCTATCTCTTCTACCGTAATAACGTAATCTGCTACTTTATTCTGTAATGCTAAAGCATTTGTTGTAAAACCTTTAAATTGATAATAAACACTCTTTAGCAGTGTAATATATTCCTCTATTAAGTCCTGTGGCTCTTTATTCTCTCCTTTGGCTTGATCAACATACTCATTCTCATCAAATCCACTTAAAACACTGTTATCTTGACGAGCAATATGCAAAGCGCGATAACTGAAAATACGTTCACAATCTATCAAATGCTGTACTAACTCTTTTACAGTCCACTTCCCCTCTGCATAAGCATAATCCCACTTGTGTTGCTGACTCACCTTCTCAAAGGTCTCTAAGACAATAGTAATGCGCATTAATAAGATCTCCTCTAATGACATTCCCTCAGAACGCCTAATGTAATCTATGTGTGACATAAGCTTTTAGTTTATCTATTTCTGTCTGTTCAAAGCTAAATATTTCTGTCAATATTCAACCGATTTTCTTACATACCTAAAAGAGAATACTACATCAATAGAAGTCTATTTGTATCGTAAATATTAGCAAGAATCATTTTAAATTTAAAAAAAGACAATATCAACAGGACTCAATACTTAAAATTTCCTTAAATTCCACAAATCTAAAAATGAGTACATCTTAGCTTAATACAAAAAGAGGTGTTCTCCACACACAACAAAAAGCACAAACAACACAATGGAAGAAATCATCAAACTACTAAATGACCTAATCTGGTCAAATGTTTTTATTGCCTTATGCCTCATTGCAGGTTTATTCTTTAGTATACGCACCAAATTTGTACAAGTTCGCTTCTTTAGGCATATGATCAAATTGCTGTTTACAGAAGGTTCCTCTGATAAAGGAGTAAGTCCTTTTCAAGCATTCAGTATAGCAATTGCAGGACGAGTGGGTGTAGGAAATATAGTAGGTGTAGCGACAGCCATTGCAGCTGGAGGTCCAGGAGCCATTTTTTGGATGTGGATGATTGCCTTTCTCGGAAGTGCATCAGCATTCATAGAATCGACTTTAGCGCAAATATATAAAGTCGAAAAGAACGGTCAATACTGTGGGGGTCCTGCATTCTACATCGAAAGAGGGATAAAGAGTAAAGCTTTTGCCTTGACATTTTCAATCATCACTATAATCAGTTGTTCACTTTTCCTACCGAGTATTCAAAGCAACAGTATTTCTATTAGCATCCAACATGCTTTTGATATTCCTCAATGGATCACCGGTATTTTTATCTGTATATTTTTAGCACTAACGGTTTTTGGAGGTGCAAAAAAGATAGGTCGTATCGCACAAGTAATTGTCCCTTTTATGGCAGTTGCATATATCGCAATGGCCATAGTAATCATAGGAATAAACATACAAGAAGTACCCCATATCTTTGGTTTAATATTTCGTTCAGCTTTCAATATGGAAGCAACCTTTGGAGGAGTATTTGGAGCAGCAATCGCGATGGGTGTAAAAAGAGGTATATACTCAAATGAAGCAGGTCAAGGAACAGCGCCTCATGCTGCAGCTGCATCTGAAACATCGCATCCTGTCAAACAGGGATTAGTACAAGCTTTCTCTGTTTACATAGACACCCTTTTTGTCTGTACAGCTACAGCTCTGATGATTTTATTTACCAATCAATACAATGTAGCTGACGGTATGGGTGGTTTTATTATAGAGAATATCCCAGGAGTCGAGCCAGGATCTGAATATACAGTAAATGCCATTGCTACGCAATTCCCCTTATTTGCAAGTAAGTTTGTAGCTATTGCGCTAACTTTCTTTGCGATAACGACAACTATGTCCTACATCTTCATTGCTGAGTCCAATTTCGAATACTTAAGTAAAAAGAAAAACTTGGTATTAAGATGGGCAATGCGTCTGATTATTTTAGTTTTCGTCTACTACGCTTCTATAAGTGAACCGAGCAAAGCATGGGACATTGGAGATATAGGTGTTGGAGCTATGGCTTGGATTAATATAATTGCAATTCTACTGCTATACAAACCAGCTTTAAGGGCTCTTAACGACTATATAAAACAAAGAAAAGAAGGTAAAGACCCTATTTTTGACCCTAAAGAAATTGGCATCGAAAACGCAAGTGAGGTATGGGATAAGGTCATCAAAGAAAGAGAATGGCAAGAGAAACAAAAATTAAGAGAATAAATTCTCGTTACTTTAGTACATTTGCCTATGAATTAAATTAATAGGAAATGCAATACAAAATAAGAGCAGCTAAAAGAGAAGACTATGATGTAGTACCTGAATTAATGTTACAAGCAATGGAAGATATTGTTTTTAGCTTTATTCAAAAACAAGACATCGAAGAAGCAATCAACTTTCTAACTATTCTTTTCAAAAAGCCAAATAACTTATATAGTTATGAAAATACTTTTGTAGCTGTAGATGAAGATGACAATGTAGTCGGGTCTGTAACAGGATATAATGGCGATGATTTTTATAAGTTAAGAGAGCCTGTTTTAGAATTAATGAAAAAACAATACAACAACGATATGACTCCAGAACCTGAAACAGAAGGCAGTGAATTTTACCTAGACACTGTAGCTGTATCGCCTATAGTACAAGGCAAAGGAGTAGGAAGTCATTTACTTAAGTTTGCAGTTGACTTTGCTAAAGAAAAAGGATTTAAACAAGTTGGCTTAATAGTCGATTTGGAGAATCCAGGGGCGATGAAACTGTACACAAGGTTAGGCTTCAAACAAGGCAAAGCATTGGATTTTGTAGGAGGAGAATACTATCATATGTATGTAGATTAACAATATAAAAAGTCTTAGTTAAACTAAGACTTTTTTATTTTATCCCCGTAAAATTAATCCTACTAACGAAACCCTGTATTTGTCTTTAAATAATTATATTTGCTCAAAATTCATTACAATGTCAAAAGAAATAACTCCATATAAAGAATCTAACTTAGGAAAGAAACAACAAGTAGAACAGATGTTTGATAACATCTCAGGGAACTATGATAACCTAAACCGAATGATTTCCTTAGGAACAGATCAAGGATGGAGACGTAAAGTTTTGAAGATGGTGGCGGATACGAAACCAGAAAGTATCTTAGATATTGCTACTGGTACAGGTGATTTAGCCATTTTATTATCAAAATCCGATGCAACTAAAATTACAGGATTAGATTTATCTGCAGGAATGTTAGAAGTTGGAAGACAAAAGGTAAAAGCATTGAATCTACAAGATAGAATAGAAATGATTCAAGGAGATTCTGAAAACTTGCCCTTTGCAGATAATTCATTTGATGCAATTACAGTAGGGTTTGGTATTCGAAATTTTGAAGATTTAGAAAAAGGATTATCGGAAATACTTAGGGTTTTAAAGCCTGGAGGGATATTCGTTATTTTAGAAACTTCTGTGCCTACTAAATTTCCTTTTAAGCAAGGGTATTTCTTTTATACTCAAAATATATTACCTTTCATGGGTAAATTATTTTCTAAAGACCAAAAAGCTTATAAATATTTATCTGATTCAGCTAAAAATTTCCCTTTTGGAGAAGCTTTAAACAATATTTTAAGAAAAGTTGGGTTTAAAGAAGTAAAACACAATCCTCAAACAATGGGAATTGCTACAATTTATTCTTCTTCAAAATAATATGAGAAAAATACTTATAATAATCTTCTTTATATTGGGAACTACTTCTGGATTCTCCCAATGGATATTTGGTAGAAACCCAATCTTAAACAAACAAGAATGGGATCAACAACGTGTACACTGGGGTTACTACCTTGGGTTTAATAGTATGAACTACCAAATAAGTTATACGGAAGATTACTATAAGCAAATGCAAGATCTCAGAGAGAAATATCCTCATGACTATACTGAAATACAAGTAAATTCTTCTACGGGATTTAATGTTGGTTTGGTTGGTAACTTGCGAATCATGGAATACTTAGATTTAAGGTTTGAACCAGGACTCTTTTATTCCAAAAGAGAACTGACCTATCCGAAAGCTCTTATATACAATTATTACAAAGAGCAACACGATAATGCAAATCCAACGCCTAACGAAATAAAAAATTCTTCTTTTAAAGAAGTTAATTCAACTTATATACATTTTCCGTTACTTTTAAAGTTCTCCGCTTTGAGAACTGGAAATATTAGACCTTACATTATAGGTGGTGTTTCCTTAGATTTAGATTTAAGCAGTAATTCCAGCTCAACTAAAGATAATTACGAAGGTATTTGGAGAATGAAAAAGTGGACAGCGAATTACGAAATTGGAGCGGGAATCGATATTTATTTTCAATATTTCAAATTTACTCCAGCGATAAAAGGAGTGTTTGGATTACAAGATGAATTAATAAGAGATTATTCGGCGGATAGTCCTTGGACAGGAGGAATAAAATCAATGAAAAAAAGAGGGATATTCATCTCCTTTACCTTCCACTAAGAGATATATTTTTAAAGCATAAAAAATGCCCCAAAAAGTGAGATACTTTTTGGGGCATTTCTATATCCATTGAAAGATAACTTTTTGTTTTTATATTTAACTCTTAAATAGTCGTCCTTTTAAACTCACTCAAAATAATAGATGCTGCCGTAGCTACATTTAGACTTTCGGTCAACTGTAGGTTTCCAAACCTTGGTATACTCATACGCTGAGTAACGATTGCTTCTATTTCTGAAGAAATACCATTAGCTTCATTCCCCATTACAATAACTCCTTTTGAACCTAATTTTTCTGTATAAATATTATCCCCATCCATAAAAGTACCATATACAGGTGTATCCTCTCCTCTATCCTTTAAGAGTTGTAGCAAATCACCATAAACAATATTTACTCGCGTTATCGATCCCATTGTTGCTTGCACTACTTTGGGGTTGTAAACATCAACTGTTTCCTGACTGCACAACAAATGTTCTATTCCGAACCAATCGCATAATCTAATGATAGTACCTAAATTGCCAGGATCTCTAATATCATCTAAGGCTAAAACTAAATGATCAAAACTTACGTTCCTCTCTTTTGCACAATGAAAAACAGCTAAACAATTAGGCGTTGTAATCAAAGCAGACATTTTCTTAATATCTTCTTTCGATACTTTAGTTTGCTTTGACTTTTCAATACCAAAATCTATGTCTTCACAATAGTACAAATGCTCGAGCGCAAAATCAGAAGACAACAATTCCTTAATCACTTTAACTCCCTCAGCAATAAAAAGCTGATGCGTTTTTCTATATTTTTTTTGATGTAAGCTTTTAATTAATTTTATTTGGTTTTTCGTAACCATAAAAAAATGTATTTTTGGACTATATTAGATGAATACTACCTTGAGCAAATTTTTACCAAAAATAGCACTAATTATATTAACGAGCATAAGTTTTTTTGCATGTTCGACAACTAAGAGAGTTCCACGAGATAGAGCTCTTTTGGTTGATAATACAATTATAGAAAATACTAAAAAATCAAGTAAAGAAGAAATATACCAGCAGTTATACCAAACTCCTAATAGTACATTTCCTTTTACGGGATTTCGCTTGAGATTACACCTTTACAATCTGGCAAAACCGAATGCAGATTCCCTATACCAGGTTTGGTTACAAGAGCACCCTAATACAGAAAAAAAGCTTACTGCTGTATTATCAAAAAAACAAGTTAACCGCCTCGGTGAGTCTTTTATTATTGCAGGTATTAATAACTTCTTGATAAAAACAGGAGAAGTACCAGCACTATACGATACTTTGAAAACCAACAAATCAGTTGAAAGATTAAAAAACTACTATTTCAATCGAGGGTATTTCGACACAAAAGTTGAGTCGAAAATAGATACAGTTGGAGAAAAAAAAGTGAAAGCAACCTATACAGTAACAACTGGAGAACCTTATTATATTGACAGTATTAAGACTTCAATCACTACAAAAGAATTGGAAAGTCTTTATGTTGAAAGTAAAAATAAGAGTTTGATAAAACCTAACACCGTTTTTAATGTCAAGAATTTTGATGAGGAAAGAAAAAGAATTACAAATGACTTTAGAAATCAAGGTGCATATCACTTTCAAGAATTGAATATAAGATATGAAGTTGATACAATATTGGATAAAAAAAACACAGCCAATATCAATTTAATCATAGATCCTCAGACAGTAAAATCCGGTGATACACTTGTAGAAAGACCCTTTAAGCTTTACAAGATAAGTGAAGTAAACTTATTTACAGACAACAGTAGTAAGGATAAAAAATACGACTTAGACAGTTTACAATACAACAACTTTAATATCTATAGTTCTGCTAAGCTACAATACAAGCCTAAAGCACTAACAGATGCTATCTTTATCACCAAAGGGAGTACTTTCAGTGATCAAAAGCGCATTTTAACATCGAGATCCATAAGTAATTTAAGGATATTCAACTACCCAGTCATTGAGTATATAGAAGATCAAAGAGATACAACAGGTCAGTCATTAATCTCTAATATCTATCTAACCTCTCGAAAAAAGATGACATTTAACCCTTCGTTAGACGTAACTCATTCCAATATTCAAGATTTTGGTATAGGAGGGAGTGTTGGCGTATTGTTTCGAAATGTGTTCAAAAGAGCGGAAATCTTAGAAGTAGGTCTTAAAGGAAGTATAGGTTCTTCACGCCAAATGAACAATCCTAATAATGTATTTTTCAATGTAACCGAGTATGGTGGAGATGTTAAATTAACCTTTCCCCGTGTTTTCTTTCCAATAAAGACCGATCGCATCATTCCCAAATCCATGTTGCCGACAACAACGATGAGTTTCGGTATATCTAAACAGAGGAACATCGGTTTAGACAAAGATAATTTTACAGGAACGATTAATTATAAATGGCTACCCTCTCATCATAATTCCTTTAGTTTAGATTTACTAAATGCACAATATGTAAAAAACACGAATCCCAACAATTACTTTAGCGTTTACAGTTCATCTTATAGTCGCTTAAATGCTATTGCTCAAGATTACAAAATTGATGCAACGAAAACATACTATGACGAAAGTGGTGATTTGACTATTGGAGATAGTGGCGCTAATTACTTCATTTGGGATGCCTTAGATCCAAATAATCCGCTTGGTGTAAGTGAGGAAGACAAGAAAGTGATACGCAGCATTGAAGAAAGAAGAGTTCGTTTGTCTGAAAATAACTTAATTATAGCAAGTAATTTAGTATTCACCAAAACCACGCGTACAAGCATCAATGACAATAATTTCTACACGTTAAGAACAAAAGTAGAATCTGCAGGAGCGTTGATGAACTTGATAATGAAAAATGCGAGTACCAAAGAAGGCCCTACAGGAAAGAAAACGATCATGGACGTAGAATTTTCTCAATATATCAAAACAGAAATTGACTTTGTAAAATATTGGGATTTAGGAAAACAACGTGTATTTGCAATTAAAGCTTTTGGTGGTTTAGCGGTACCCTATGGCAACTCAAACTCAATTCCATTTACGAGAAGTTACTATTCAGGGGGATCAAATGACAACAGAGGTTGGCAATCTTATCGTTTAGGTCCAGGTAAAAGTGGAGGAATAAACGACTTCAATGAAGCAAATATGAAGCTTTTCTTCAGTTCTGAATATCGTTTTAATATAGGAGGAAAATGGTATGGAGCCTTATTTATAGATGCCTCAAATATTTGGAATGTATTTGACGATGTGGAAGATGAGAACTATACCTTCAATGGTATTTCCTCTTTAAGAGATTTTGCTGTTGCTTCGGGATTTGGAATTCGCTATGATTTTAGTTTCTTTGTATTCAGATTAGATATGGGATTCAAAACATTTAATCCAACAATCGATTCAAATAGAAAATGGTTTAAGGAATTTAACTTTAGAGAATCGGTATTAAATGTTGGAATCAATTATCCATTTTAATCCAATAATAATTAGTATTTTTGTAGAAACTTTTAACACAACGGCACATGGGACATAATATTAAACCAGGAGTAGCATTTGGGGAGCAAGTGCAAGAAATCTTTAAATACGCAAAAGAAAAAGGATTTGCTTTACCAGCAGTAAACGTAACTAGTTCAAGTACTATTAATGCTGTATTAGAAACTGCTGCTAAATTAAATTCACCTGTAATTGTTCAGTTTTCTAATGGAGGTGCGGCTTTTATGGCTGGAAAAGGTTTGTCAAATGACAACCAAAAAGCAGCAATATTAGGAGCAATCGCAGGAGCAAAATTAGTTCACACTTTAGCTGAAGCTTACGGTGTTCCGGTAATATTACATACGGACCACTGTGCAAAAAAATTATTACCTTGGATAGATGGCTTATTAGATGCAGGTGAAGAACATATGAAACAATTTGGTAAACCATTGTTCAGCTCTCACATGATTGACCTATCTGAAGAATCGTTAGAAGAAAATATGACAATTTCTAAAAAATACCTTGAGCGCATGAGCAAATTAGGTATGACGTTAGAAATTGAATTAGGTATTACAGGAGGTGAAGAAGACGGAGTAGATAACTCAGGTGTAGATTCTTCTAAATTGTATACACAACCTGAAGAAGTTGCCTATGCTTATGAAGAGCTATCAAAAGTAAATCACCGCTTTACTATTGCAGCATCTTTTGGTAACGTACACGGTGTATACAAACCAGGAAACGTAAAACTAACTCCAATTATCTTAAAAAACTCTCAAGAATATGTATCTAAAAAATTCAATTTAGGACATAATGCTGTGGATTTTGTATTCCATGGTGGTTCTGGTTCTTCAGTTGAAGAAATCAGAGAGGCTATAGGATATGGAGTAATCAAAATGAATATAGATACTGATACTCAATTCGCTTATACTGAAGGTATCAGAGACTATATGACAGGAAAAATAGACTATTTAAAAACTCAAATAGGTAACCCAGAAGGATCAGATGTTCCTAATAAAAAGTACTACGATCCACGTGTATGGGTTAGACAAGGAGAATTAACTTTAATCGCTCGCTTAGAAAAAGCTTTTGAAGATTTAAACAACGTAAATACGTTATAATCTCTCCTTGCTTTCGAACTTAATATAAACAAAACAAACATTTTATGGCTTGGTTTAAAAGGAAAGAAAAAGGAATTCAGACTCCAACAGAAAACAAAAAAGATATTCCAAAAGGACTTTGGTACAAATCTCCTACAGGAAAAATAATTGATTCTGACGAACTTGCAGTTAACTTATGGGTGAGCCCTGAAGATGGATACCACGTTCGTATTGGTAGTAAAGAATATTTCGAAATTCTTTTTGACAACAACGACTACAAAGAAATAGCCAAAAGCCTTTCTTCAAAAGATATTTTAAAATTTGAAGACACAAAAAAATATGTAGATCGTTTAAAAGAAGCAATGAATAAAACACAGCTTAAAGATGCTGTTAGAGTTGCTGTCGGAGAATCAAAAGGAGAAAAATTAGTAGTTGCAGCAATGGATTTTGCTTTTATTGGAGGTTCTATGGGATCTGTAGTAGGAGAAAAAATAGCCAGAGGTATAGACTACTCATTAAAACACAATATTCCATTTTTAATGATTTCAAAATCAGGTGGAGCTCGTATGATGGAGGCTGGTTTTTCACTAATGCAAATGGCTAAAACATCAGCTAAACTTGCAAAATTAAGTGATGCAAAAATCCCTTATATATCATTGTGTACTGACCCTACTACAGGAGGAATATCAGCTTCTTTTGCTATGTTAGGTGATATCAACATTGCTGAACCAGGTGCATTAATTGGTTTTGCTGGTCCTCGTATCGTAAAAGATACTACAGGAAAGGATTTACCTGAAGGATTTCAAACTTCGGAATTCTTGTTAGAGCACGGTTTCTTAGATTTTATAGTTCACCGTCGAGATTTAAAGAAAAATGTAAATCTATATTTAGATCTGATACTAAATAGATCTGTGAGATAAAAAAAAGCATCCATATAATATGGATGCTTTTTTTTTACATTCCTGTTCTTATCGCTTCCACTGGATCTAACCTTGCAGCTGATCGAGCTGGTAAATACCCAGACAAAATACCTATCAAACCAGATAGGGATAATCCTATAGCTATGTTTGCAATACTAAGTGTTAGTACAAAGCTTGAAAAAGTAGTAACTAACAAGGCGATAATCCAAACCAAAAGTAGCCCGATAACTCCGCCTATTAATGCTAAAATAACGGCTTCAAATAAAAATTGTAATAAAATAGTTTTCTTCTTTGCTCCTATTGCTTTTTGTACTCCTATCAAATGCGTTCTCTCCTTCACAGAAACGAACATAATATTTGCAATACCAAAACCTCCAACTAAGAGTGAAAACCCACTAATAATCCACCCTACGACATTCATTCGCCCAATTATAGTATCGATAAAGTCAAGCATTCCCCCAAATACATTAACAAAGAAATTATCTTCCTCCCCAGCTTTCATTCCTCTAAACAATCGCAACTTAGAACGTATCTCGTCTTCAAACTCCTTAATCTCAACGCCTTTAAATGGTTTTAGTACGACCACAGGTGTAAAAGTTGAAACATTGTCTCCATACAATAAACGAACAACATTCACAGGAATATAAGCCCTATCGTCTAAACTCGAACCAAAAGTACTGGCTCCCTGTTTATCAATTGTTCCAATAACCCGAAAATTACGGCTATACAAGCGAATCGTTTTACCAATAGGATCAAGATCACCAAATAGTGTCTTAGCTACTTCTGCACCTAAAACCACCACGTAAGCTCCATTTGTAGCCTCTGATTCATTGAAAAACCTACCATTAGATATTTTTACATTATCCAGAAACTGCAAATCACTACCTCCAATCTGCATACTTACGTCATTGGCGTAATTAGCACCGTACTTAAGCATCTCACTTTTAGTAAAAATATTATAAGAAATATACTCTACCCCCTGCACATTACGCTTTAAAAAATCAAACTCCTCGTACTTCATTTTAGGGTATTGATCTATTTTCCACCTCGGAATATCTACAGGGCCAAAAGAATGATTAAAAACATAAATCATGTTCAAATCAAAACCACTCAATTCTTTCTTAATATTTTTGTCAAGGGAATCTACAGCAGCAAGTACAGCAATTATAGAAAAAATACCAACTGTGACTCCTAAAAGAGACAATACGGTTCTTAGCTTATTGGTTTTCAAAGCATTCACTGCAAATTGAAAACTACTCATTAGAAGTCTAAAATATAGAATCATGTTGGTTTTTATATACTACAAAAGTAAAGATGTAACAGCATTTATACTCTAAAGATAAAAAATAAAAAAAAACTTCTCAAATAATAGAAAACTTCAATTATATACTTTAGAATTATCATTACAATACTTACTTTTGCCGTTCATTAATAACACACAACAATGAACACAACTAAAAAAATCAATTCAGCACTAATTTCTGTGTTTGATAAAAATGGTCTTGAACCTATTGTAAGAGAATTACATAAAAACAACGTAGTAATTTACTCTACTGGGGGAACTGAAACTTTTATCAAAGACTTAGGAATACCAGTAGTAGCAGTAGAAGACATCACTTCGTTTCCTTCAATCTTAGGAGGTCGAGTAAAAACTTTACACCCAAAAATATTTGGAGGGATCTTAAATAGACAAGATCACGAAGGAGACGTTGCTCAGATGAAAGAATTTGATATTCCTCAAATTGATCTTGTAATTGTTGATTTATATCCTTTCGAAAAAACTGTTGCATCGGGTGCAAACGAAGCCGATATTATTGAAAAAATAGATATTGGAGGTATTTCGCTAATTAGAGCTGCTGCAAAAAACTTTAAAGACACTGTTATTGTTGCCTCAGTTAATGAGTACAATATCTTTTTGAATATGATCCAAGAAAATAATGGACAAACTTCTTTAGAGCAAAGAAGATATCTTGCAACTAAAGCATTTCACACCTCATCTCACTATGATAGTGCTATCTTTAACTATTTTAATGAGCAAGAATCTACATTAAAAATAAGTGTAGATAATGGAATAGAGCTGAGATATGGTGAAAATCCTCATCAAAAAGGACAGTTCTTCGGAGACTTCGATTCCCTATTCCAAAAGTTAAATGGAAAAGAACTTTCATACAACAACCTTCTCGATGTGGACGCAGCGGTTAACTTAATGAAGGAATTTCAAGGAGAGCAACCAACCTTTGCAATACTAAAACACAACAATGCTTGTGGAGTTGCACAAAGAAACACCATGAAAGAGGCCTATATTGATGCTTTAGCTGGAGATCCAACATCAGCTTTTGGAGGTGTGCTTATTGCAAATGGAAAAATAGATAAAGAAACTGCTGAAGAAATCAATCAACTTTTCTGCGAGGTAGTAATTGCACCATCTTACGAAAATGAAGCTATAGAAATCCTTAAAGAAAAGAAAAATAGAATTATCTTAGTAATAAATGAAGTGGAGTTACCGAAAAAACAAATTCGAACTTGTTTAAATGGTATCTTAGTTCAAGATAAAGATAATGTTACTGATACTAAAGAGCATTTAACTAACGTTACTAACTCAAAGCCTTCTGAACAAGAAATAGAAGACTTGTTATTTGCTTCAAAAATCTGTAAACACACAAAGTCAAACACAATTGTTATTGCTAAAAACAAACAATTATGTGCTTCTGGTACTGGTCAAACCTCAAGAGTTGATGCATTGCGTCAAGCAATTGAAAAAGCAAACTCTTTTAACTTTG
Source organism: Myroides albus (assembly GCF_009711045.1). Classification (GTDB taxonomy): domain Bacteria; phylum Bacteroidota; class Bacteroidia; order Flavobacteriales; family Flavobacteriaceae; genus Flavobacterium; species Flavobacterium album_A. The sequence goes on from NZ_WMJX01000003.1 coordinate 139,865, forward strand.
ACTTAAAAGGAGCAGTAATGGCAAGCGATGCATTCTTTCCTTTCCCTGATTGTGTAGAGATTGCAGATCACGCTGGTATTACATCTGTTATCCAACCAGGAGGCTCGATTAAAGATGAATTAAGTGTAAATTATTGTAATGAAAACAATATCGCGATGGTATTTACTGGAACGCGTCATTTTAAACATTAATTTATTACTTTTGTATAGCAAACAAAATTATTAACTCTAAAAGCCATTTAATTGTATGGGATTTTTTGATTTTATGACAGAGGATATCGCTATCGATTTAGGTACAGCGAACACTCTAATCATTCACGATGGGAAAGTTGTTGTTGACAACCCTTCTATTGTAGCTCGTGACAGAACAACGGGTAAAATAATTGCAGTAGGAAAAGAAGCGAGTTTAATGCAGGGGAAAACCCATGGAAATATCAAAACAATCCGCCCATTAAAAGACGGAGTTATTGCTGATTTTGACGCATCAGAAAAAATGATAAGCCTCTTTATCAAAAGCATTCCAGCATTAAGAAAAAAAATGTTTACACCGGCTTTACGCATGATTGTTTGTATTCCTTCAGGTATTACAGAAGTAGAGATGCGTGCGGTAAAAGAATCTTGTGAGCGAGTGAATGGTAAAGAGGTTTACCTTATACATGAACCTATGTCTGCCGCTATTGGTATTGGTGTAGATATTATGCAACCAAAAGGTAATATGATTGTTGATATAGGTGGAGGTACAACTGAGATTGCAGTTATTGCTCTTGGAGGTATTGTTTGCGATAAATCTGTAAAAATCGCAGGGGACGTATTCACAAACGATATTATCTATTATATGCGTACACAACACAACTTATTTGTTGGAGAAAGTACTGCAGAAAAAATTAAAATACAAATTGGAGCTGCTACTGAAGATTTAGAAACTCCTCCAGAAGATATGTTAGTACAAGGGCGTGATTTGTTAACTGGTAAACCAAAACAAGTTACTGTATCATACCGCGAAATTGCTAAAGCACTTGACAAATCTATTCAACGCGTTGAAGATGCTGTAATGGAAACATTATCACAAACACCACCAGAATTAGCTGCTGATATTTATAATACAGGAATCTATTTAGCAGGTGGAGGTTCAATGCTTAGAGGATTAGACAAGAGAATCTCTCAAAAAACAGACTTACCTGTTTATATTGCAGAAGATCCATTAAGAGCAGTTGTACGTGGTACTGGACTAGCTATCAAAAACATTGACAAATATAAAAGTGTACTTATCAAGTAAATAATATACTATGCAGCAAATATTTAACTTCTTTATAAAAAACAGTACTAAGCTACTGTTTTTGCTGCTTTTACTAATATCATTTGCTTTTATTATTAGAACACATACTTTTCATAGAAGTTCTTTTATCAGTTCAGCGAATGGAGTAACTGGCTATGTCTATGAAAATGTAAATGATTTAAAAGAATATATGCACCTAAAATCAGAGAATGACGCTCTGGTTTTAGAGAATGCATATTTAAAGACAATCGTTTACAACAATCTGACAGACAAAGACTCTTTAGAAATAGCCAAACTGCAGCCAAGCGAAACAGATGAATACTCTATTCTTGTCGCTAAGGTTATTCGAAATTCATTTAATACTAAAGAAAATTACCTAACAATCAAGGGAGGTTCTAAACAAGGAATCCAAAAAGATCTTGGGGTTATTAATAGCAACGGTGTTATAGGAATTATTGAAAAGTCATCTAATAATTATTCTACTGTACAAAGTATCTTAAACGTAAAATCAAAAATCAATGCTAAAATCAAAGGTTCTAATCATTTTGGAACTTTAGAATGGGATGGAAAAAATACAGGTTATGTGAATCTTACTGATATTCCAAGATTGGCCGAAATTTACAAAGGAGATACAATTGTTACAGGAGGTATCTCTAAAATATTCCCTGAAAACATACCGATTGGGGTTATTGAAAAAGCATATACAACTGCTAGTTCAAACTATTTTACCATATCAGTTAGATTATTCAATGATATGACTAATTTAGGGTATGTTTACATTATCAAAAACAACTACGTAGAAGAGATTAACACTTTAGAAGAGGGATTAGAAGATGAATAGTATTGTATTATCAAATATAGGCCGTTTTATAACTTTACTCTTAGTACAGGTTCTGATATTCAACAATATTGATTTGTTTGGATCTATCAACCCTTTCCCCTATATTTTATTTATCATTTTGTATCCTTCAAGTGGTAATAAAGCTTTATTATACTTAACGAGTTTCTTATTAGGGCTGGCTGTAGATATGTTTATCAACTCAGCTGGTATACACGCTGCAGCATCACTAATTCTTGCTTTTGCACGTCCAATGATATTGAAGTTCTCTTTTGGTATTAGTTATCAATATCACAACTTAAATATTCTAAAAAAAGTAACAAAAGACATCTTTAATTCATTAGAAGTATTCAGCTACATATCAATAAGCATATTAGTACACAATATTACTTTATTTGCATTGGAGCTATTTAGGTTTAGTTTTGTTTTAGAAATTCTTTCAAGAACAATAATCACAATGATAACTACTTTATTATGTAGTGTCCTAATCATCTATCTAATAAAGCCTTCTAAAAAATGAGAAAATTTCTTTTACCGCTAATAATTACAGTTGTTACTATCGTAATACTCTCTCGTTTATTTTATTTACAAATCATTGATGATACCTACATCAAAAAATCAGAGAACAACGCTCTGAAAATTGTATATGAATACCCTGAACGAGGATATATATTTGATAGAAATGGAAAACTATTAGTTGCCAATCAACCGTCATATGACATCATGGTAATACCGCGAGAGGTTACTAATATTGATACATTAGCCCTTTGTAAATTATTAGATGTAACTAAAGAAGAATTTGACTCAAAACTTAGCAAAGCTACTATTTATAGCCCAAGGCTACCTTCTATATTTCTACCTCAATTAAGCAAGGCAGAATATGCTGCGTTCCAAGAAAAAATTAGACACTTTAACGGATTCTATATTCAAAAGCGTTCTCTGAGAGATTATCAAGTAAATCACGGTGCTAATATATTTGGATACATTAGACAGGTTAATGACTTAAACATAAAATCAAACCCTTACTATAGACCTGGCGACCTCATTGGTATCCAAGGAGTCGAAGAACAATACGAAGAAGTCCTAAGAGGTTCTAAAGGGGTAAAGTATATCCAAAGAGATCGATTTAATCGAGAAATAGGTTCTTTTAAAAATGGAATCTATGACACTATTGCATTAAAAGGAGATGATATTACCCTTACCATTGATAGTGAATTACAAGCATATGGTGAGCTTTTAATGCAAAACAAAAGAGGCGGTATTGTTGCTATAGAACCAAAGTCTGGTGAGATATTAGCCCTTATCAATGCACCTACCTACGATCCAGGTCTATTAGTTGGCCGAGAAAGATCAAAGAATTATACCAAACTTTACAATGACTCATTAGCTAAACCACTGTATAATAGAGTTCTTTCTGGAGAATATTCTCCAGGATCTCCTTTTAAGATACTAACTGGTTTAATAGGCCTTCAAGAAGGAGTTATAAATCAACATACGACTTTTAGTTGCAGCAGAGGATTCTACTACGGTAAAGGTGCTTGGATGGGATGCCACGATAGTGGGAACTGGAACTTACACGTAGCTACAGCTAAATCGTGTAACACTTTCTTTGCCCAAACCTATAAGCGCATAATTGAAAAGTATAAAAAACCAGCTGATGGAATTAACGCTTGGAATAAGCATCTACAAAGTTTTGGGCTGGGTCAATTCTTAGGATACGACTTACCTGAAGGAAGAAAAGGTCACATTCCTGATTCAGACTATTACGATAGATGGTATCCAAATGGTGCATGGAAAAGTACAACAACCATATCCAATTCAATCGGACAGGGCGAAGTAATTATGACTCCTATGCAACTTGCTAATGTTGTAGCTGCTGTTGCCAATAAAGGTTACTACTATACACCTCACATCATTAAGGGGATCGAACACCATAAAATCGATAAAAAATTCGTTACAAAAAATCAAACAACAATTGATCCAAAACACTTTGAACCTGTTATCGAGGGAATGAATGAAGTGTTTAAAACAGGTACAGGACGATCTGTTGCAGTAGAACAACTTGATATGTGTGGTAAAACAGGAACAGTAGAAAACTTTACTCGTATTAACGGAAAACGCTACCAATTAACTGACCACTCTGTTTTCGTTGCCTTTGCTCCAAAAGATGATCCGAAAATAGCTATAGCCGTTTTTATTGAAAATGGATATTGGGGGTCAAGATGGGCTGCTCCTATTACCAGCTTAATGGTTCAAAAATATTTATTAAATGAGATTGTAAGAAAAGATTTAGAAACAAGAATGCTTGAAGGTAGTCTTCAATCTGAATACGACAAAGTATTACAACTATATAAACTTGCAGAAAAAAGTAAAAAATAATGAGAAGTGTTAGTGTACAAAAAAATATAGACTGGTTAACAGTACTCCTATATTTCTTATTAGTAATAGCAGGGTGGTTTACTATTTATTCAGCATCACTACCTGCCGAACCAACCTCTATGTTTGACCTTAATCAAATATATGGTCGTCAACTAATATTTATTATACTCACATTTCCTATTATCATTTTGATACTTTCCATAGATGCCAAATTCTATGAAAAATATGCATTAATATTTTACATCATTGGACTTCTGTCAATCATTGGGTTATTCTTCTTTGGTAAATCAGTAAAAGGGCAAACCAACTGGTATTCGATTGCAGGATTTGGTATTCAGCCTTCTGAATTTGTAAAGACCACGACTGCTTTGCTATTAGCTAAATACTTATCCGATAACCAAGGCCATTTAAACACTTTCAAAGAACAATTAGTCGCACTTACAATTATTGCTATTCCAACCTTGTTAATCCTAAAACACGATACAGGTAGTGCAATGTTATTTGCCTCACTAATTTTTGTGTTATATCGAGAGGGACTACCAAGTTGGTATCTATGGACAGGATTTATAACTGTCGTCCTATTCATTGCAGCCCTCGTAGTTAAACCTGCTATTATCATTGCTACAATAATTATTATAGCAAGTTTGCACTTCTATTTCAACAAGAGTATCAACCGAAACCCTTTTATATATATCATATTAGCTATTTTCACTTCAGGGTTTGTATTTTCTGTAGACTACGTATATGACAATGTACTTGAACCCCATCAAAAGGATCGTATCAACGTATTATTAGGCGAAAACGTAAACCTACAAGCCGAGGGTTACAACCTTAATCAATCTAAAATAGCAATCGGATCTGGAAACTGGACAGGAACAGGTTTCTTAGAAGGTACACAGACCAAAGGTGGATTTGTACCAGAACAGCATACAGATTATATCTTTACAACTGTAGGTGAAGAATGGGGTTTTGCAGGTGCATCGGTAGTGATAGTGTTATTTGTTTTTCTATTCTTTCGACTAATTTACTTAGCTGAAAATCAAAAAAAGAGATTCAATCGAGTTTACGGATACTGCGTTGTTAGTTTCCTTTTCATTCACTTTGCATTTAATATTACGATGCTAATTGGACTATTTCCTACCATTGGAGTACCACTTCCATTTTTTTCATATGGAGGTTCTAGTTTAATAGCCTTTACCCTATTACTATTTATTTTTCTAAAATTAGATGCCAATAAAATAAACGAATGGTAATTTGACAATTGCTATTCTATATTTGTAAACAAACAACCTCATAACACAAACAATTATTGAGGTAGCACCCTGTTTGACATATTTAATAATTTACACTCAAAAAACTAAGAGTTTATACTCCACTCCATTCCTTATTAAGTAGATTATAGGTAAATGGAGATTTTACCCTATTTTAAGCAACCTAAAGGAGTTAAAACAGCCTAAGCATAAACAATACCTTTGCGTAATAAAAAACGCTTAGACGGATTCATTTCGATGGTTACGCATACATTGGATGACCAAAGCTTTTGCCACTGATCCCCAACTTTTGTACTTGATCCAACTTTTTGCGTAGCCCCCAACTTTTGACACTTCTCTTTTGTTACTGATTCCCATCTTCACTATCAAGAAATACTAAAATAAAAAAGCCGATACATTACTGTATTGGCTTTCTGGTGGTGCCTCCAGGAATCGAACCAGGGACACAAGGATTTTCAGTCCTTTGCTCTACCAACTGAGCTAAGGCACCAGTTGCTTTTAAATAAGAAATTTTAGTGGTGCCTCCAGGAATCGAACCAGGGACACAAGGATTTTCAGTCCTTTGCTCTACCAACTGAGCTAAGGCACCCAATTTCTTATGTTTACTAAAAGGTAATTTAGTGGTGCCTCCAGGAATCGAACCAGGGACACAAGGATTTTCAGTCCTTTGCTCTACCAACTGAGCTAAGGCACCCAATTTCTTATGTTTACTAAAAGGTAATTTAGTGGTGCCTCCAGGAATCGAACCAGGGACACAAGGATTTTCAGTCCTTTGCTCTACCAACTGAGCTAAGGCACCTTTTTGCCTTTTAGTAATCGAGAATCTTGTTCTCTTAAGCGGTTGCAAATATAGAACAGATTTTATTACTTCCAAAACTTTTTATAAAAAAAATCATTCACTACCTTTGGCTTTTCTAAGAAAACTGAAATGATTTTAACCATCGACATTGGCAATACAAGAACCAAAATAGCTCACTTTGAAAACAATAGACTTGAAAACCTATTCACTTTTGAAGGTGAAAATTTTCTTGTTTTTTTTCAAAAAAAATTTACTCACCTACCAAAAAATACTCCGACAATACTATCATCAGTAGGAAAATTAGCAACAGGTGAATTAGATTGGCTTAGACAAAATACCAATTTAATGGTGATTAATCATCAATCTCCTTTGCCATTTATAAATAATTACACTACTCCAAACACATTAGGAATTGACAGGATTGTACTTTCTGCAGGAGCTTCTTTACTTTATCCAAATCAAGACAAGTTAGTCATTGACATAGGCACTTGCATTACATACGATTTTATTAATCACAAAAATGAATACACTGGGGGTGCAATATCTCCAGGTTTTTCACTTCGATATAAATCTCTAAACGATTACACAGCCAAACTTCCACTATTAAAGCTTGAAGATATAGATTATTTAATTGGCGACAGCACTAATAAAGCAATCCATTCAGGCGTTATTAATGGTATAGTTTCCGAAATAGATGGTATCATCAACCAATACAAAGAATTATACCCTTCTTTAACAATTATTTTAACAGGTGGTGACACACTTTTTTTGGCAAAAAGATTAAAAAATATAATATTTGCTAATTCAAACTTTTTATTAGAAAGTTTGAACGCCTTATATCAATACATAATTGAAAATGATAAAAAAAATTCTATTAGGCTTTAGCCTACTTCTTGGAACTGCAGCTATAGCTCAGCAAGGAACAGCTACTCCGTATTCATTCTACGGAATAGGAAATGTAAACTATAGTGGTACAAATGAGTATAGAGCTATGGGAGGTACTAGTGTTTATGCTGACAGTATCCACATTAACTTACAGAATCCTGCTTCTTATGGCAAATTAAAACACACTGCATTTTCAATTGGAGCAACAGCGAAGTTCTATGATTTTAAAGCAAATGGACAAACTGATGCAGTTAAAAGACAATCTGTCGATTATATTGCTATAGGATTACCAATTATTACTCAAAAATTAGGTGTGGTTTTCGGTTTACAACCTCAGTCAAATGTTGGTTATAAAATTACTGGTATTCACACAGACGAAAACAACAGAGTAACTACAAATTCATATAATGGTGACGGCGGTGTGAACAGAGTATTTGTTGGTGCTGGTTATGAAGTAATTCCTCACTTACACTTAGGTATTGATGCTGGTTACCACTTCGGAAATACAAGTAATGATATTGCTACTTGGATCAAGGACCGTGGAGATGGTATAGCATTAGCTACTCAGACAATCGAAAAGAGAAGAGTTGATTACAAAGGTTTTGCAATGAAACTATCAGCTCAATATGAAGGAAAGTTAAATGGGTATGATTGGCAAACAAATATTACCTACAGTCCAGAAACAAAATGGAATACTGATAACCTAACAAAGTTACAGACTTGGGATGTGTATAACCCAAATAGAATGATTGATCAGATTATCACAGTAGACTCTGATGAAAAAATTACTAATCCTCAACAATTAAGCTTAGGAGCAGGTATAGGTAAACAGTTCAAATGGTTTATTGGAGGTCAGTTTACTTATATTGAAAACAGCAAACTTGCTACAAGTACTAATGTATCCCCAATCTCAGCCTTTGAAAATACAAAAAGATATTCTATCGGAGGTTTTTACATTCCAAAACACAACTCTTTTACAAGTTACTTTAACAAAGTTGTATATAGAGCAGGTTTTAGATATGAAAATACTGGTTTAGTGCTAAATAATCAATCAATCAATGATTATGCCGTATCAGCTGGTGTTGGACTACCATTACCAGGTAGATCACTTACAAATCTAAATATCGGATTTGAATATGGATCGAGAGGAAAAGACAGTCATGGTTTAATCAAAGAAAACTACTTTAGCATAAATGTAGGGTTCTCATTAAATGACATTTGGTTTAAACGAAGAAGATTCGAATAGTAATATTGGATGGCTCAAATAATAAAAAATATAGTCACTACCGTATCCCTACTTGCGATAGTTTTTGCATTGACATCGTGTGAAGATAATTTCAAGAATATACAATCCCTAAACAGAACTTCTTTTTTCCCTGGAGGAGAAGGAGAGAATATCTATCTTCAATATGTAGATTCTGGAAGGGTAAAAGCTATATTGGTAAGTGACAAAATGTTAGATTACTCTAATGTAGCAAATCAGTTTACTGAATTTCCAGAAGGCGTTCATGTTACGTTTATTGACAAAAACGATCAAAAAACAACAGTAGTAGCTGACTATGCAATTAGCTATTCAAAGACTGAGCTAATAGACCTACAAGGAAATGTAGTCATTACTACTCAAGATGGTAAAAAACTTGAATCTGATCAATTATACTATGATCAAAAGAATGATTGGTTATATACGGAAGGCAAGTATAAGGCATCAACAGATAAAGACAACTTTACCACAGGAGTAGGAATAGATTTCGACAGTAAACTAAGCGTAATAAAAGCACAAAACAGTTATGCTGAAAGCATCAAACAAGAAAAATAAATGAAAGTATTAAGAATTATCCCCTATTTCTACCTTTTTATCGCTATATTGTTTGTCTACGACGTAGTAGATAAGTTCATTAAAGGCGAAGGTATCTTTTGGTTAGGTATTGCTATAGCAGCTGTAGCTGTTTTTATGTTCTTTTTTCGAAAAAAATCAGTTACGAGAATGGAAGGTTACGAACAAACTAAAAATAACAATACAAAAAGTACTACTAAGAAGTAGTACTTTTTACTTATAAATTATAAGTAAAAAGACGAAAATAAAATCAAAAAAAACAAAAAGGCGAAAAGTTTTATAAAATTCAAACTAATTAATTAAAAAAAAACAATCAATAATACTAAAATAATAAGAGTACCTCTTTTATTATTAATAAGATAATTGTATTTTCGCTCACTGAAAAAATTACACATAATAGAAAAGCATGGCAGTTTTATCAAAAATTAGACAAAGATCTGCGCTGTTAATTGCAGGAATTGGAATTGCATTATTAGCATTTATCGTTGGTGATGTGGTTAGAGGAACTGGTGCAGGAGCGCCACCTCGTAACGTAGGAAAAATTAATGGTCACGAAATTAATACAAGAGAGTTTTCTCAACGTGTCGCACAGTTAGAGCAACAACAACAGATTTCAAATAGCCAAGCTATCGAAACTATTTGGAACGAGCAAGTGAGTACTATCCTTCTAAATGAGGAGATAGAGAAACTTGGTTTGCGCATTGGGAAAGAGCAATTGGTAAACGTTGCCAAAAGTCACCCAGTATTTGCAAACAACCCAGAGTTTCTCGACGAAGCTGGACAATTCAACACTCAAAAATTTAACGAGTTTATCCTGTCTTTCAAAAGCGGTGGTCCAGAAATGTGGAATCAATGGCTTGCCTTTGAAAAAGATTTAGAAAGATTTGGTTTACAACAAATGTACTTTGCACTTATTCAAGGTGGTCTATATACAACAGACCTTGATGCTAAGTTTGCTTATAAAACAGATAATAGCAAAGTATCTTTCGATTATGTTACTATTGCATACTCTACAATTAACAACGAAGAAGCTTCTGTAAGTGATGCTGAGATATTGGACTATATGAAAAAACACGAAAACAGATTCAAATCTGAACCTACTCGTGTAATTGAATATGCTTTCGTTCCGAGCTTACCATCAAACAAAGATAAAGAAGAAGTTAAAGAGGTTATTGAAGGTTTCTTAAAACCAAGTATTCAATACAACGCTGAAACAAACAAAAATGATACAATTGCTGGATTTAGAACGGTAAAAAATGTTGAAGCATTTGTTATCGCTAATTCAGATTTACCATATGATTCACTTTATTATGCTAAAAAGGATTTGCCTTTAGAGTTCCAAGAAGAATTATTCAACCTTGAACCTAATAAAGTATTTGGTCCTTATATCTTAGGTGATTACTACTATTTAACAAGATTAGTAGATAAAAAACCTGGAGCTTCAGTTGATGCTGCTCATATCTTAATCACATATGAAGGAGCTCAAATGGCAAACACTACAAGAACAAAAGAAGCAGCTAAAGCAAAAGCTGAAGAAATCTTAGCTAAAGTACAAGCAGATTCATCTTCATTTGCAACTCTTGCAGCATTAGAGTCAGAGGATACTGGATCAAAAGCAAAAGGTGGTAAATACGAAGGTATTTCAAAAGGTACAATGGTTAAAGGTTTTGAAGATTTCATCTTTAATAACCCTACAGGTAAAATGGGAATTGCTGAAACTGAATATGGTTTCCACGTAATTCAGGTGTTGGACAAAAAAGAAGGAGTGAAATTAGCAAATATTGCTAGAAAAATTGAAGTATCTGATGCTACTGCTGATGAAGTATTCAGCAAAGCCACATCATTAGAACAAGCTGCTGCTACGGGTGATTTTATCGCTAAAGCAAAAGAAATGAACTTAGATACACAAACAAAAGTAACTTTACATCCTTTCCAAGATCAATTACCTGGTATAGGTCAACAACGTGCTATTGGAACTTGGGCTTTCAACAAAAACACAAAAGAAGGAGATATCAAGCGTTTTGATAATGCTGATGGTCATATCATTGCCAAAGTTACTACAACTAACAACACAGGTTTAGCTTCTGTTTCTGAAGCGAGATTGGCTGTAGAACCTATCTTAATGAACGAGAAAAAAGCTAAAATCATTAGAGCTAAAATGACAGGAGCTACTTTAGAAGAAGTATCTAAAAGTTCAAATGCATCTATAGCTTCTACAACTGATGTAACGATTAAAGCACCTTTAATTCCTATGTCAGGTTATGAACCACAAGTTGTTGGAACTGCTTTTGCTACTGAAGTAAATACAAACTCTAAACTTATCGATGGAGCACGTGGAGTATACATGATTAAAACGACAAGTGTTACTAATGCACCAGACATCAATGTTAATTCGTATAAGTCAAGAATAGAATATACTGATCGTAGTCAAGTTCAAGGTAGAACAATGAATGTACTTAAAGACAGAGCTAAGATTGAAGATAACAGAATCGCTGTTTACCAATAATCTTAAAAACATATATCCATAAAAAGGTCATCTGATTTTCAGATGACCTTTTTTTATAGCATTACATCAAAGTAATAAAAATAGCTTATTTTTGTTCTTCAAATTAAAAACTAAACTTATGAAGGCATATGTATTTCCTGGACAAGGAGCTCAATTTACAGGAATGGGTAAAGATTTATACGAAAACTCAGACCTTGCAAAAGAAATGTTTGAGAAAGCGAATGAAATCCTTGGTTTCAGAATTACAGATATCATGTTTGAAGGAACTGCAGACCAATTAAAAGAAACAAAAGTAACTCAACCAGCAGTATTCTTACATTCTGTTATTTTAGCTAAAACAATAGGGGATTTTAAACCAGAGATGGTAGCTGGTCACTCTTTAGGAGAATTTTCAGCATTAGTTGCAAATGGTACATTAGCTTTTGAAGATGCTTTAAAATTAGTTTCACAGCGTGCTATGGCAATGCAAAAAGCATGTGAGATAAAACCGTCAACTATGGCTGCTGTTTTAGGTCTTGAAGATGCAATCGTTGAACAAGTATGCAACCAAATTGACGGAGTTGTTGTAGCAGCAAACTACAATTGTCCAGGCCAATTAGTGATTTCTGGTGAAACATCAGCTGTAGAGAAAGCTTGTGAAGCACTAAAAGAAGCTGGGGCAAAAAGAGCATTACTATTACCTGTTGGAGGAGCATTCCACTCACCTATGATGGAGCCTGCAAGAGAAGAATTAGCAGCAGCTATCGAAGCTACTACTTTCAATCAGCCAATTTGCCCAGTATACCAAAATGTTACTGCAAGTGCTGTAAGCAACCCTGAAGAGATTAAAAAGAACTTAATCGTTCAATTAACAGCACCTGTAAGATGGACACAATCTGTACAACAAATGATTGCTGATGGAGCTACATCTTTTACTGAAGTAGGCCCAGGAAAAGTATTAGTGGGATTAATCAAAAAAATCGACAAAGATGCAGACACACACTCTGCATAACTTACTAAAAACAATAATATAAATCAATCCTTGGCTTTAGGCCAAGGATTTTCTATTTCATTAAATTTTGGAAAAACTCTCTTTACAAGAATGGATACTAATCCTAACACTTGTTAGCTTAACTGCATTAGGTCCATTAGCTATCGATATGTATTTACCTGCATTCCCAAAGATTGCAAATGATTTAAGTACCGAAATAAATAGAGTACAGATATCACTATCCACCTTTTTAGGAGGGTTAGCTATTGGTCAACTCTTTTGGGGACCAATTTCTGATAAGTACGGTAGTAAAAGACCTATTCAAATCTCCTTATCAATTTTTATCATCTCCTCTTTAGCTTGTATCTATGTTCAAGAAATAGAGATGATGTGGATTTATCGATTCTTGCAAGCATTTGGCAGTAGTGGAGGTGTTGTAATTGCAAGAGCAATAGTGAATAAGCGATTTGATAAAGATCAAACTCTAAAAATATTCAGTATTCTTGCTTTAATTGGAGGAATAGCTCCCATTATTGCACCTGTATTAGGTAATGTAATACTAAAGTACTTTGATTGGCAACATGTCTTTACAGCAATGGCACTTTTTGCTACATTAAGTATCTTTATGACTTCTTCCTTTCTAAGGGAAGATAGTACACAGCGAGTACCTTCTTTAAAGGTTAAATCAATCTTGAAAAACTATGGAAGGTTGTTTGAAAACAAAACTTTCATAACCTACACCATTATTGGCAGTATAGCCTATAGTTGCTTAATGCTATACATTTCCAATTCACCTGTTTTGGTAATGGAATCTGGTGGGCTGAGCAGTACCACTTTTAGCTTTATTTTTATGATTAATTCTTGCGGTTTGATGCTTGGATCATTCTTAACCTCCTCTATTTTGAGAAAGAGATTAGACCCCAAGGACATTATAAGACTTGGTACCAGTATACAGATTATCTCTGCAGGGCTGTTGTGGTTATTTATAGAAATAAATGTTAGCATCTATATTCAACTAATTCCTCTATTCACTTTTGTTCTGCCATTAGGAATGATTTTCCCAACGACAACTACTTTAGCATTGGCACCATTCAAATTAGAATCTGGGACAGCATCTGCGCTCTTTGGAGCATCTCAATTAGCTTTTACATTTCTAACATCATTGCTTTTAAACAGTTTAAATGACGGAGCGATGAACATAGTTGCAATATCGCTAATGTTATGCGGATTAGTTTCATTTACAGTCAATCAAATTACTTACCCAAAAAATGAAAGAAAGCTCGCAAATAACAATAAATAAAAAAAGACTACCAGTAAAATGGTAGTCTTTTCAATTTAAAATCATTTAAAACCTTATCCTAAGAAAGCTTTTATTTCGTCTGTTATGAATTTTATTTGATCTTCCTCAAGTTCAGAGTGCATAGGTAAAGAAAGTACTTCTTTCACCAATTGATTAGTAACAGGGAAGTCAGCTTCATTATAACGTGGGTCTAAATAAGCTTTCTGACTGTGTAATGGTATTGGATAGTAAATAGCACAAGGAATATCTTTAGACTGCAAATGAGCCATCAAGGCATTTCTATCAGCATTTACAATGCGTAGTGTATATTGATGAAACACATGAGCATCTTCTCCTCCATCAACTTTAGGAGTAATCACATTTGGATGATTAGCTAAAGCGGCAGAATATTGTTGAGCAGCTTTACGTCTTGCTGCATTATATGTATCTAATTTTGGCAATTTAGCATTTAATACTGCTGCTTGCATACTATCTAATCGAGAGTTTACTCCAATTACATCATGGTGATAGCGTTCGTACATTCCGTGATTAACTATTCCTCTCAATACGTGAGCTAATTCATCATCATTTGTGAAAATAGCACCACCATCCCCATAACATCCTAAGTTCTTAGATGGGAAAAATGACGTAGCACCTACATGTCCAATTGTACCAGTTTTAGCTTGTGTACCATCGCTATAAGTATAAGTAGCTCCAATTCCTTGAGCATTGTCCTCAATTACATACAAATTATGCTCTTTAGCTACCTTCATGATTTCCTCCATATTAGCTACCTGTCCAAATAAATGAACGGGAACAATTGCTTTTGTTTTTGGAGTAATTGCTTTCTTTAAAGCATCAATTGATATATTAAATGTCTCTGGACAAACATCCACAAGCACAGGTGTCAATTGTAGTAAACCAATCACTTCTACTGTAGCTGCAAATGTAAAATCTGCTGTTATCACCTCATCTCCAGGTTTTAAACCTAAGCCCATCATAGCGATTTGTAAAGCATCTGTACCATTTGCACAAGGAATCACGTGTTTTACACCTAAGTATTTCTCTAAACTTGCTTGAAAAGAGTGTACTTGAGGTCCGTTTATAAATGCTGAAGATTCTAAAATCTCTTGTAAAGATTTATTTACTTCCTCTTTAATTCCTTCATATTGACTTTTCAAGTCAACCATTTGAATTTTTTTCATCCTAATATTCTTTAGTATCTTATATTCTTTATCAATGCGCAACAATTATACAGCAATGATTTAGAAGACTTATTCCAGATATATTTGCACTTACAAAAGTAATAAATTCTTATGTTCGAAGTCCAATCTTTCTCAAAAGAAACGTAATTTCGCTACATAAAGATATTTCTATGTTTTATTTATACAATTTACTGACCTATTGCGCTATTTTTATCTTGCATATTGTAGCTCTATTCAACAAAAAGATAAAACTCTTTGTACAGGGTAGAAAAACATCTTTTATCACATTGAAGGACAAAATTGGAAAAAATGATAAAGTATTTTGGATACACGTTGCCTCATTAGGAGAATATGAACAGGGATTACCTGTCATGGAGAAATTAAAGATAGCGTATCCTGATTACAAGATTGTATTAACTTTCTTTTCTCCATCCGGTTTTGAAGTAAAGAAAAACAATACTATTGCAGATGTTACAGTCTATTTGCCTATGGATACTATCCACAACACAACAAAGTTCTTAGATATTACACATCCAGAAAAGGCCTTTTTTGTAAAGTACGAGTATTGGCCAAACTACTTACATCAACTACACAAAAGAAATATTAATACTTACCTCATCTCGGGAATATTTAGACAAGATCAAGTGTTTTTTAAGTGGTATGGAGGGTTCTATCGCAAAGCTCT
The DNA here is from genome assembly GCF_009711045.1 of Myroides albus. GTDB lineage: Bacteria > Bacteroidota > Bacteroidia > Flavobacteriales > Flavobacteriaceae > Flavobacterium > Flavobacterium album_A. The sequence goes on from NZ_WMJX01000003.1 coordinate 155,791, forward strand.
TAAAGCATTCACTTATTTCTTTGTTCAAAATAGCACTTCGCAACGTCTACTTAATCAATTGCATTTCCAAAACATCGAAATCGTTGGGGATACGAGATTTGACAGAGTTTCACAAATCTTAGACAATTGCAATACTCTCGATTTCTTAGATCAGTTTACCAATGACAAGAACAGTAAAACTGTGGTAGTGGGAAGTTCTTGGCCAGAAGACGAAAAACTCATTTGCGATTATATTAATAATAACGAAGATCCAAATACAAAATTCATATTTGCACCTCATAATATCAAACAAGAGCAAATCAATAATCTCATAAAATCCATTAACAAACCACTTGTTTTACACTCTGAGCACAAAGGTAAAATACTCAGTCAGTACACCGTCTATATAATTGATGCCTATAGTCTGCTTACTAAAGCATACAGCTATGCAGATATTGCCTATGTTGGTGGAGGTTTTGGAGCGGGGATACACAATATATTAGAAGCTGCTACCTTTGGAGTGCCAGTTGTTATAGGTCCAAAATACAATAAGTTTCAAGAAGCAAAAGATTTGATAGCTTTAGGGGGATGCAAGGTCATTCACAATCAGAACGAACTAAATAATACATTTAACGATCTGCTACAAGATGAAGATCAAAGAGCTAAAATTGGTCAAATATCCAGTCAATTTATTCTAAAAAATAAAAATGCCACGGATAAAATACTACAACATATCCTATAATTAAAAAGGTAAACAGATTGAATCTGTTTACCTTTTTTATATGAATTAATAATTATACTGTAACTGAAGACCTCCTTTATTTAGAAGTCAACACGATCGGGATGCAATCCCGAACCACCAATATAGGACATTTTATCAATTAACACAACATCTTTGCTGTCAATTTCAAAATGATACAAATCTAAATTCTCTTTTATTCGATGAGAAGTAACTGATTTTGGCAAAGGTAAATGCCCTTTTTGTAATATCCATCGCAAACATAATTGCGGAACAGTTACATGGTACTTTAAAGCAAGTGACTGCAATAATTCACTATCCAAAACATTCCCTCTACCGATTGGGCTCCATGCTTCAATGAGTATACCGCTTTTTGCACAAAAAGAAACAACCTCTTCTTGCATAAAACCGGGATGAAACTCTATTTGATTGACCATCGGCTTTATCTCTGCTACATCAAGCAGAGCTTGCAAGTGATGTTCATGAAAATTACATACACCGATAGCGCGAACTTTACCCTCTTTGTAAAGCTTCTCAAGTGCTCTCCAAGTATCAGCATTAACTTCTTTCCAATCTGCAAACTGATTACTCGATGCTGGCCAATGAATTAAATATAAATCGATATACGCTAATTGTAAATTATCCAATGAATGCTGAAAAGCTTTTAATGTACGATCGTATCCCCTATGCTCATTCCATAACTTTGTCGTTACAAAAATTTCTTCGCGCTTGACATTCGATAATTGAATGGCCTTACCGATACTAACTTCGTTCTTATAGAAATATGCTGTATCAATATGTCTATATCCTACTTCTAAGGCTTGTAGAACAGCATTTACTGCTTGTTCTCCTTCAGCCGCTTTCCAAGTTCCAAATCCTACAGAAGGAATTTTGACTCCATTACTTAATGTATATGTATCCATTTTAGTTTGCGATTTATATTAGTGATAGCAACGTGCGCTAACCTTTCATTCAAAAATAACCTATACAGCTCAAAATCCAAACACTTGCAGGTAATAATTACCTGAACATTTCAAAAACAGAAGATACATTGACTATGCATTTCTATCTCTACTATTAATAATTTCACATCGTAAACAGTTAAATTCAAACGTCATTATAGAGTAACTCTCCCTCTACTCGATGATCAGTAATGACAAATTACGTCATTACCAATCACTGTTATATAGTATAATCGCACTTAGGTTATATGACAGAACACCTGTTATAAACATGCTTTATGCGATTTTCAATTTTAGCTTTCTCTTGTAAAATTGTATCTTGCCAGCAAATTCAATTCTAACGAATACTTTTATGAATCAAAAAATTAAACATTTATTCAAGGCACTTGTTGTTCTTGTTGCTATGCCTATCTATGCGCAACAAGGCGGAATGTGGGTTCCTTCCCTTCTAAAAGGAATGAACGAAACAGAAATGCAAAGCCTAGGTATGAAAATGTCAGTTCAAGACATTTACGATGTAAACAACTCAAGTATGAAAGATGCGGTTCCGCATTTTAATGGAGGATGTTCTTCTGAAGTAATATCTCCACAAGGGTTGCTACTTACAAATCACCACTGTGGTTACAGTCAAATTCAAGCGCATTCATCAGTAGAAAATGACTACTTAGCAAATGGATTCTGGGCTAAAACAAAAGCAGATGAACTTCCTAATGATAACTTAGTTGTTACTTTCATGGTACGCATCGAAGATGTGACAAAACAAGTATTAGCAGGAGTAAAAGACAAAGACTCTGAAGTAGTCAAAAAAGAGAAAATCAATAAAAACATTGCTAAGACAATTGCAAACTTTCCAAAAGAAGAATGGCAAGAGAATAAAATCAAATCATTCTTCGAAGGGAATCAATATATTCTATTTGTAACTGAGACATTCAAAGACGTGCGTTTAGTTGGAGCTCCACCATCATCAATTGGTAAATTTGGTTCAGATACTGACAACTGGGTTTGGCCTAGACACACAGGAGATTTCTCTCTTTTCCGTATTTATGCAGACAAAAATAACAGACCTGCAGAATACTCTAAAGACAACGTACCATATACACCTAAGTACTACTTCCCTATCTCATTAGATGGTATATCAAATGGCGATTTTACTATGGTTTTTGGTTATCCTGGAAGAACTCAAGAGTATTTGCCTTCGTATGCTGTTGAACAAATTGTAAATGATCTAAATCCTGTGAGAATTGGAATTAGAGATACGGCACTTAAAATTACTGATGAATTTATGCGTGCTAATCAAGCGATAAAGATTCAATATGCCTCTAAGTATGCAAGTACAGCTAACTACTGGAAAAAGTGGATTGGAGAAAGCTTAGGTTTAAACAAAACAAATGCTGTTGCTGCTAAACAAGCATTCGAAAAGGATTTTATAGAAAGAGCTAATAAAAATAAAAAGACGAAAGAGTACGCAAATATTTTACCTCAATTCGAAAAGCTTTACAAAGAAATAACTCCTTATGCGGTAAGTAAAGATTACTACACTGAAGTAGCGCTGCGAAATGCAGAATTACTATCGGCTGCATGGAAAGTTTACGCTATTGAAAGCTCTTTGAATAACACACAAGCTTTCGAAAATAAAAAGAATGCTATCGTTAAAGGACAAGAGCGTTTTTATAAAAATTACAGCAAAGTTGTAGATGAAAAAGTATTTGAAGCTATTGTAGGAAAATACGCGAAAGAAGCACCTCAAGAGTTCTTGCCAGAAATTCTTAAGAACATTGACATTGCATCAACTACTAAAAAAATATACAGTACGAGTAAATTGACATCATATGAAGGATTACAACAATTACTTCAAGGTGACAGCAAGCAAGTTTTAGAAAATCTGAATAACGATGCTGGCTATGTTTTTGCGAAAGAGATCTTCCAAAACTACCAACAAAACATTCTTCCTAAATATGAAGAATTAGACAGAGAAATAAACGCTTTGCAACGTACCTTCATGAAAGCTCAATTAGAGTTATATCCAGATGCACGCATTTTCCCAGATGCAAACAGTACTTTAAGAGTTACTTATGGTAAAGTGGATGGTTACTTCCCGAAAGACGCTACATACTACGAACCAGTAACACATTTAGAAGGAATTATGGAAAAATATGTTCCTGGTGACTACGAATTTGATGTTCCTCAAAAATTAGTAGAGTTATATAATTCGAAAGATTATGGTCAATATGCAGACAACGGAAAATTACCTGTTAATTTCATCGCGACTAACCACACAACTGGAGGTAATTCAGGTAGTCCGGCAGTGGATGCATACGGTAATTTAATCGGTTTAAATTTCGACCGTGTATGGGAAGGAACGATGAGTGATATTTACTATGACCCTTCTATCTGTCGTAACATTATGGTGGATGCCAGATACATTTTATTCATCATCGATAAGTTTGCAGATGCAAAACATTTAATAGACGAGATGAAACTGGTTCACCCTAAGAAGAACAACTAACCAAATACTTGATTTACAATATTTTAATTGCAAAAAAAAACATAAAAAAAAAGTTTGCAAAAAAAATAATGGAATCAAAAAAGTTATATATTTGTCTCGAATTAATAATTAACTTTTATATTTAATTTAAGATGAAAAAAATCGCATTAAGCATTGCTTTAGTAGCTATGATGGGAGTATCTTTTGTATCTTGTAAAGAAACTGCAAAAGAAGCAACTCAAGAAGAAACAACTGTTGAAACTACAACTGAAGAAGCTCCAGCTACAACTGAAGAGGCTCCAGCTACAACTGAAGAAACTGTTGTTGAAACTGAAGCTACTACAGAAGAAGCTCCAGCTACTACAGAAGAAGCTCCAGCTACAGAAGAAGCTGCTAAATAATTTTAGCAAAACTATTCATAAAAAGAAAACCTCGCAAGGCGAGGTTTTCTTATTTATATTACTTTCTATTCTACATATTTAAAAGTTCTTCTAACAATTTTCTCTCATTAGACAATCTTGGAACTTTATGTTGACCTCCCAGCTTATCGTTGTTTTTTAACCAGTCGTAGAACAAATTCTTTCTTGCATTGTGAAACACCAATGGATTCAATGTCATATTATTAGCTCTTTTAGCTTCATAATCAGAATTTAATGCTTGTAAGTTTTTATCTAATACTTCACTAAAAAGTCTCATATCCGAAGGTTCTTTAGTAAACTCGACTAACCACTCGTGAGCTCCTTTATCTGTTCCATTCATAAAAATTGGTGCAACTGTATATTCAGCTACCTCAGCGTTAAACTCATTACATGTCTTAGCCAGTGCTCTATCCGTATTTTCAATCATTAACTCCTCTCCAAAAACGTTGATATAGTGCTTAGTTCTTCCAGTGATCTTAATGCGATAAGGTAGTAAACTTGTAAATCGAACAGTATCTCCAATCAAATAACGTACTAAACCAGCATTGGTTGTAATAACTATAGCATAATTCTTGTCCTTTTCAACTTCGGATAACGGAATAATCTTTTGATTTGACGTCCCATAGGTATCCATAGGTATAAATTCATAGAAAATGCCATAATCAAGCATCAAAAGCAACTCATTACAATCGTTCTGATCTTGAATAGCAAAGAACCCTTCTGACGCATTATAGATCTCGTAATACCTAAAGTCTTTTCTTGGCAATAACTTCTTATATTGATCCTTATACGGTTCAAAACTAACTCCCCCATGAAAGTAAACTTCTGCATTAGGCCATAGCTCGTGTAAATCGTGCTTACCTGTTTCCTCAATAATGCGATTAAACAATACCAGCATCCAAGATGGAACACCTGCAAAACTTGTTACATTCTCATTTCTAACCTCTTTGATAATCGCATTCATCTTACTTTCCCACTCAGACATCAAGGAAGTCTTATTACTTGGCGTACTGCTAAACTCTGCCCAAAAAGGCATATTGTCAATCAGAATAGCCGAAAGATCACCAAAAAAAGTATTATTATCTTCATACAACTGCTTACTTCCACCTAATCTCAAACTTTTTCCGGTAAAGAGTTGGGAATTTTCATTGTTATTTAAGTACAAGCACAATAGATCTTTTGCTGCTTTGTAATGACAATTCTCTAAAGCTTCATTGCTAACAGGAATAAACTTGCTCTTGGCATTAGTGGTTCCGCTTGACTTTGCAAACCAACGAATCTGCTCTGGCCAAAATATATTGCTTTCACCTTTTCGCGCACGCTCTATATAAGGTTCAAATTCCTCATACTTGAATAAAGGTACTCTTTCAGAAAAAGTCTTATAGTTAGATATACTTTCATATCCAAACTCTTTACCCAATAAAGTTTTTTCATTTGTTTTAATCAAACTTAAAAACAAATCATTTTGAACTTCATTAGGGTATTTTCTAAACAAATCTATTTGATGAATTCGCTTCTTGAGAATCCATGATGCTATAGAATTAATAATTGTAAAAGCCATATAGTGTCAAATAATCAGTCTAATTTACTTTTAAATAAAAAAGCAAATAATTTTAGTAGTAAATGTTTTTTGTATTTTTACTGCCTTACCAAAAATAACAATTTTATTTATGCAATACGAAGGAGTTTTAAACAAAATGCAGACGGAATTTAACAATCCTATTGAATACTATTTAGTCTTTAAAAATAACTTTTTAAATATCAATCAAATATTAGACAGAACAATTCAAATCGAATTTGTCGGATATGAATGTTTGAACTGTGGAGAGCACAAAAAGATATTTCGACAAGGATTTTGCTATGATTGCTTTTATAAAAGTGCTGAAGTTGGTGATTGGATTATGAGACCAGAACTAAGTACAGCACATTTAGGGATTGAAGACCGCGACTTAGCTTATGAATCAAAAGTTCAATTACAACCTCATATAGTATACCTTGCACTATCCAGTGATGTAAAAGTAGGCGTTACTCGTAAAACTCAAGTTCCTACCAGATGGATAGACCAGGGAGCATCCAAAGCAATAGAGATTGTAGAGGTGCCAAACCGATATTTAGCAGGAATCACTGAAGTAGCTCTAAAAGATACCTTTACAGACAAAACTAATTGGAGAAAAATGCTTCAAAACGAAATAGCTACAGAAGATTTATTTGCAATAAGAGAATCTCTCTTAGACAAGCTACCAGAAGAAGTTAAATCTTATTTTGACACAACATCGAACAGATTATTAGACCTCAACTATCCTGTCTTGCAATATCCAACAAAAATTAAAAGTCTCAATTTAGAAAAAACGCCTTCTTTTGAAGGGAAACTAAAAGGAGTAAAAGGTCAATATTTAATATTTGAAGATGGAACCGTATTTAATATTCGTACCTATGAAGGCTTTGTAGTCAATATAAATATTCAATAATACGAAAAACAAAAAAGAGAGCTCTTTCTAAAGAGCTCTCTTCATTTTTAAACTATTCTTTTGCAGGTTCTTCTTTTTTCTTTTTGCCGAATAACCCTTTTAATCCTTCACCGAGTTTATTAACAACTTCTTCTGTTTCATCTTTTTTTGCTTCTCCTTCCGCATTAGCTCCTTCCCCTTCATTCTTTTTCTTTCCTCCACCAAGCATATCAAACAAAGCTTCTGTTCCCTTGTCAACTAATCTATTTTTTTGTTCTTCAATAATCTGATTTGTCAAATTAGTTACCACTTCTCCCATATTTGTTCCAACTTTAGGAGAAGCAAAGTTACCAGTTAACTCTACCTTTACAGGGATCGCATTGAATTTATCGCTTTCCTTTGGTCCTAACTTAGCTAATGTATTTGCAATATCACTACCCAATAACTTAGCAGGTACTTTAAAATCTAAATCATAGTCTAACGTTTGATCAAAACCATGTTCTCCTGATACCTGTACTGCCATGTCTTTTAACTTTATGTCAAAGGGTTTAAACTGTACTTTTCCATTTTTAAACACAATATGCATACGCTTGTTGTTTAAATCTATTTTCTTTAAATCTATAAAAGAAACCCCCTTATCTAAAGCCGCAAGCAATTGAGATTTTTGAGGATCAATTTCAGAGTCAACCAAAGTTCCTTGAATATCCCCACTTAAACTATTCATATCTGGTGTTAAGTCTAAAGCATTTAACTTCCCACTCATCTTCACATCCCCATTTATTTTTCCACTAACAATCCCCGCAATTGGTGCAATCGTTTTAAGAAACTCTAATTCTGTAAATGTACTTTTTACATCAAGGGATTTTAATCCTAAATTCATATCAAAAACTGGAGTAGTTTCTTTTGTTGATACATTCCCATCAAACGCTAATATACCATTAAAGATATTTGTTGACATATTCTGTAAACGAGCAGCTTCATCGCGAATAACCAAACTACCTTTCACATTGTTAAGCACTAAATTGTCATAGACTACCTTTTTAGCATTTGCGTTAATAGTACAATCTAAGAATCCTGGTATTTTTAAAGGCTCTGCTGCATCATTTGTCGCTTTTTCTTCCTTCTTCGGAGTTTCCGTTGTTGAAACAACATCTTCTTTCATTAAATCCGCCAAGACAAAGTTGCTTGAATTAACATTGAAGTTTCCTTTTAGTGTTTGCTTTTTGAATAAGAACCCATATAAATTATCTAATCGACCATCAGCTGCGATATCTGTTGTTCCTGTTTTCAGGTTAAACTTATTCAAGCTTACATTACTTGTATTAAAGGTCAAAGCTGCTTCTTGTATCTGCAGTGGCTTCGCCATGGCATCATTTGAATAGTTAAACCCTGTCAACGATAGACTACCTGAGTTTTTTATATTTTGATAGAGTCCTTTTTCCACCGAATTCATATCAAAAGCAGTATTCACATTTGCTTTCAATATTCCCGAAAGGGGTATATCCATTTTTATTGGATATGCTTTTGTCACATTTGCCAGGTTAATTATTCCGTCAAACTTAGCGTTTACAAGCATATTCTCTGTTATATTTCTAATGTTTGCACTTGCATTAAAAACATCCTTATCAATTTTAAATGACAGTTTGTTAAGGTCAACATAAGTATCTTTCACTATTCCTGTCTGATTCATTATATTGACATCTAAAACAATGTTTGAAACACCTTGTGGCAAATCCGGATATTGGAATGACGCATTCTTAGCTCCCATGTGAATTGCCAATGTCAGTATCGTTTGCTCAGATAATTTCCCTTTTACTTTTCCATCCACCTTAAAATCCCCTGAGGTAGTTACCCCATCCAAGTTTCCTGCATAAGCCTCAGGTATCAATCCCAAGAAGTTTTTGAAATCTGAATCAGGAGTACCGAAAGTCAAATCGTACAATTGACCATCCTCAACCATCTGCAATGACCCATCAAACTGCAAAGGCAATTGATTAATCAAAGCCTTATTGTCCTTAAATGTAAACTTCATACTATCCATATCTATTCCGATAATGGCTTTTAGAGATAGACTTACATCATTCAACATTTTGGTCCCCTCCATGTCGAATGAAACTTTCGTTCTCGTCTCCGTATTTAAGTCCAATACATTATTAGCTAAGTTTCCTTTACCTTGATGGTATAACTCTTTTGCAATAAAAGTCATCTTAGAACTTAAATCAGTATAGCTGACATTCAAATTCTCGATTAAGTAATAATCTAATGCCAATGAAAAAGGAGTCGTTTCTGAATCCTCTGAATCCTCTTGATCCTCTTCATCTATAATTGCCACATCATAGTTAGCTACCCCCTTCTCATCTACAAGTACATTCACTTTTGTATTCAGAGCGGAGATAGACTCGATTTGCATTGGTTCATTTGCACTGTTAAACAATTGCATCACTGACATTTTCAGACCAATCTTTTCAGAATACACAAGTGTATCTCCCTCAAAAGGAGCTTTATTAATAACGACTAACTCATTAATCGACACTGTTGCCTTAGGGAAATTGCGTATTAAACTTAAGTTTACACTTTCAAAGTTGACTGTGGCATTAATATTATCATTAATAGTCTTCTTAACTAAGTCTTGTATTTTCCCCTTAAACAAGACTGGAGTTAATAACAATAAAATAATTAATAGGACAAGAATACCTCCACCCCATTTCAAAATCTTTTTACCCATAACAAATATATTTTATACAAAATAACGAAAAAAAGAGCCAACACGTATAAATACGGTTGGCTCTCTTACATATTTCCATTATTGTTACTCTTAATAGACAGTTATCTCATAAGGTAATATTGTTTGCACTCCTTTTAAAGAATTAAAATAGTTTAAACGCTCAATTAGTTCATAATTAGCTTCTCCAATCTTTTCTTTGATCAACTCATCTTGGGTTTTTAGAACAGAAGCTCCTAAATATTTTCTAAGCAAGTCCTCAAAATTTAATTCATACTCAGGATAATTGACAACTTGATAAGTTTCAAGTTCAACTTTATCAACTGCATATTGAATAGCTTTACTCAAGCCTCCGATCTCATCAACTAATCCATTAGCAATCGCATCTGTACCCGTCCAAACTCTACCTTGTGCTAAAGCGTCAACTTGCTCGAAAGTCATGTTTCTACCAGCTGCTACACGGTTAACAAACGTAGTATATACATTCTCTACACTTTCTGTGATATGCTTTCTTGAATTTTCATCTAAAGGTTTAAATGGGCTATACATAACTGCATTCTCATGCGTTTTTACTTGTTGTGCATTAACGCCATACTTCGAAGCGACATTACTGAAGTTTGGCAACATACCGAAAACGCCGATAGACCCAGTAATTGTGGTAGCATCTGCAAAAATTCTATCTGCGTTACACGAGATGTAATAACCTCCAGAAGCAGCCATGCTTCCCATAGATACAATTACAGGTTTCTCTTTTTTAGTTAACTCTATTTCTCGCCAAATTAAATCTGATGTCAATGCACTTCCACCTGGACTATCCACGCGCAAAACAATCGCTTTTACTTTATCGTTTTTTCTCGCTTTTCTCAAGGCTCTATTGATTGACCCTTCTCCAATATAGTTTACATTTCCTTCACCACTTAAGATTTGACCTTGTGCATAAATAACTGCAATTTGATCGTCTTTTGTTTTCAAAGCTTCAGCAGCATGTATTGACTTAGTGTATTCTAAAATTTTAATTTTATTATACTCAGCATCGTCGTCTATGTTAAGTGCTTTTTTAATATCAGCATGATACTCATCTTCGTAAACTACTTTATCTACCAAGCCTGTTTTCAAAGCTAATTCAGGTGTTCTTGCACCCAGACTGCCAGCGATCTCATTCAGTTTCTCTACAGAGATATTTCTACTGTTTGATATATCAGTAACCACATTACCCCAAATAGAATTTAAAAACACAGAAATTTGCTCATAATTCGCTGCACTCATTTTATTCTCTAAGTATGGTTCTACAGCACTCTTATACTTACCATGACGAATCACCTCCATCTTCACACCAGTCTTTTCTTGAAGGTCTTTCAAATAAAGAATTTCTGTTGCTAACCCTCTAAAATCTAAATCTCCCACAGGATTCAAGTAAATAGAATCAGCCACAGAACTTAAATAGTATTCTGTCTGCGAGTACATATCCGCATAAGACAGGACGAACTTGCCACTTTCTTTAAAACGCTCTAATGCCTCACGCAATTCGCTTCGCTGTGAAATCCCCAAAGAAGAATTGTTCTTCAAAATAGATATCCCCTTAATTTTATCATCTGATTTAGCTACTTCAATGGCTTTCAAAACATTTGACAAACCATCTGTATCTTCATCTGAAATACTGATATCTTTAAAGTTAAATTTACCTCCATAATCATAAGTCACTTTAGATAAATCTAATTCTAAAACAGAATTGCTTTTAACTACTACTTTTTCAGAGCCACTACTTCCGATTGCCGCTCCAATTGACAATAACATAAAGAAAGCTAAAATAGTAAAGACAAATAACCCTACGATTGTCGCTAACACATTTCTTAAAAATCTCATATATAAAACAATTTATTCTATTAGTCGTATTGATACTAATTTTGTTACATTCCCAATTAATTTTGTGGATAAGAACTACTACAAAAGTAGCATTTATTCAAATTTCTTTTAGTTACTTTGCCCTTATGTATACACAAAATAACATAGTATTATCTATAGGTACCAATCAAGGTGATAAAATGGCTAATATCCAAAAGGCCATTGATCTTATTCACAAACATATAGGTACTGTTATTAAGGTTTCGCCAATTTACGAATTTCCTGCTTGGGGATTTCAAAGCGAGGCTTTTTTTAATTGTGCATTACTTATACATAGTACACTGGAAGGAGAAGTAGCCATTTCTAAAATATTAGAAATTGAAAAAACATTGGGTAGAATACGCAGTAACGAACCAGGTTATATAGCGCGTATCATAGATATAGACATCATTTCATTTAATCAAGAAGTACACAATAGCTCGACATTGACCATACCTCATCCTCTGATGCAGGACAGGAGATTTGTTCTTTTACCGGCAGCTGACTTGAATTTAGAATGGTCACATCCCATCCTAAAAAAATCGTATCGAGAATTACTGAAAGTATGTCCTGATCAAACCGAATACAAATTGGTGGGAACTATTGAAGAACCTATCAGTAAATATGGATTTACGGATGTCAACTTTATAGCAATTGAAGGAAATATCGGAGCTGGTAAAACAACCTTGACTACTCGAATATCTGATGATTTCAATGCTAAATTAATATTAGAAGGATTTGCAGATAACCCTTTCCTTCCTAAGTTTTATAAAGATGCAACACGATATGCTTTTCCCTTAGAGATGTCGTTTTTAGCCGATCGATATAATCAGTTATCTGATGATTTAGCTCAATATGACTTATTCAAGGAGTTTGTTATAGCAGATTACTATATCTACAAATCACTCATCTTTGCTCAAATTACTTTAGAAGAAGATGAGTTCAGATTATATCATCAAATATTTGAAATCATGTACAAAGAGACACCTCAACCTGATCTCTATGTATTCTTATATCAAAATACGGACAGACTACTTGACAATATAAAGAAAAGAGGACGATCATACGAAAGTGATATCACATCTACCTATTTAGATAATGTGAACCAAGGTTATCTAAACTATGTTAAGACACTACACCCAGAAAAGGTGCTGACCATTGATATCTCTGACTTAGACTTTGTTGCTAATCAAGAAGATTATATCCACATCCTCAATCTAATTCAAGATAAACTAAAATAGAATATTTTAATAATACACAAAATAAAAGGGCAGTCAATTGGATGCAATTGACTGCCCTCTATATTTATACCGTATACTCAAAGGGGTTAACCCTTTTAAACCACTTTACCAATACGGTCTATTTTCTTTAACTCTATTAATCTAAGAATACTTCGAATTGTACGAATAGGCAATATGACTAATCCTACCATTGAAGATAAGAGAAACTTAATCATAACGTAGATTAACTAACCAATAATAGACAATCACATAAACATAGATGATGTAATCTTACTGAACATTTTCCAACCTGCAATAACAGCAGCAAATTGATAAAACATCATAAAGTACATAGCCAATTTTATTGGAGTATCACTACTTGGAGATTTGCCAGTATTAATAGTAAATTGAATAAAAACAAACAGGAGTATTCCTCCTCCAATATAGATTGTCAAAATATCTTTCAATATAGTCCACCTTTCTGAAGTAAACCGCTTTGAATTACAAATTTGACAAATAGGTATCGTTTATGTCTGTGAACACAAAGGACAAAGTCCTTTTGAGCAACCAGTACACTGAGATATAGCAATTTGATCTAAGTGATTAAAACAATTCATGTTCTCTTATTCTTATGATCATATCTAATCTCAAAGTATTGATTAAATTAAGGTTCTTCTTTAAGAAAACAAGTGTTGACTAAATCAATTGCCAAATCCGAATTCTAAAAACTCTCCACAACAAGACAAAAAATTGAGTCTAGTGGACTATTAGTAATTGTATTCTAAATATCTAAAATCCTCGTCTTTCTGCAAGGTAGCTTGAATTTGATTAAACGTTTCTTGCAACAAATGCTTAACATCAATAACTTCATTGTCCTCTAAGCGTTTTAATATCATACTGATAGGAAAACACTGAACTGCCAAATTCTGATATTGCAGCGCAAGCTCTCTACCATATTGATCACTTACCAAAACCCAATGTAGATCAGGGTACTCGTAAACCATCGCCACACCAAATGCCATCCCTAAAGCAAAGTGAGCAGCTCCATCTGCTTGGTCATACTCTTTGTTGTCGAGAATTGTTTGTAAGCGATCTATTGCTTTACCACTTGTGTAATATTCATCGATTTCCTCTGCATCCATTCCATAGAGTTTTACAACAGCCTGAGAGAGGTAGTACATATCGTTATAAGTAGGTTCAAGTAATGGAAGTTCTAAAGATGCCAGACTATCAATACTCTCTACCATTTGTCTCATATCCTCCAAATGAGCTTTTACATCTTCGCTTCCTTCAGTCCCCTTAGCAGCAGATAAAGAAACGATAATAATATTTTCACCATACATTACTTCATAGACATGCATGTACACATCTTCTATTGCATGACTATCGTATGCGTAGTAAACTTTATTGGGAAGAACAGTACATTCAGCATTGTGCTCTTTTGCTTGTTCTTGAAAGGTGCGAATAGCTTCTTCTTGAGTTACTCCTTCATTGCGTTGAAAGTACAACATACTTACGCGAATCACTGGCTCATTCTCACTTAACCCCTTGTAAATCTGCAAGGTTTTTTCATTTTCCAATGAGCAATAATAATCGCTTGATCCTTTCATAATGGTTTGCCCATTCCCTATTTCAAATATTTTCATCGTTTATATATTTTTTCTGAATCAAATATATACTTTTAAAAGCAATATTGAAGCAGTATCTCAAGTTGTTGCGTATGCAAAAAATTCATTCCTTCTAAAAACCACAAAATTCCCATTCTCTCATTGCTTTATACACATAAACTCCAATCCAAAAAGATCAACCAACAGCATCAATATTGCCGTTCTTAACACAAAGAATATTGTCACTATTGGTAGCAATACAAGTTGCAAAAGTGAAAGTAAAGCATTTTTGATTTGATTTCTCTGGTACCTTGAAACCAATGAACGACTTCAAGTATCCTCCTCCTCCTATTCATCTATTACTCATAGAATTGTTTTAAACTATCTCTTGTTGCATTACTCTATGTGATTTCAGAAAATCACTTAGATATAGTTTTCCTTTTTTCTTAGTAATTGTAAAGCATTCAAACCGATTATGTATTAACTAAGTACAAGAGATAATTGTATTTTCCTTGGGCTTTCTTGCACAATTCTTCGAGTATTCTTGCAGTTTTACTGGCAAAAAGGGGTATTTTCCCAAGAAAACCCTTAGAAACCTCCTAGAAACCCCTAAGAAAGTACGACCAAAAACGCACAAATCCTTCTCGTAAAAAGCTGTATTTGATCATTATCATACTGAAGAATACTCTATATATGAGTTTTATCGTTACTCGTTGATTGCTACAATTACTATATTCTTAAAGTAAATAGACCGCTTAGCTATTGGTTTTTCTATCCAGGTCGTATTGAAGTGCTAAACTAAACGAGCAGATTAGATAAGCTGTATCTTAAGGCCTAAATCTATCGTAGAACAAAAAGATTGCGTGGCGGTTTCCTTTATAACCTTGGATACTAATTTTACACAGTTAGCTTCTATAGCCCGAGAATCAGTGTTTTTGAAAACAAAAAGCTACTTTGTTATAAAGTAGCTTTCATATATTAATCACCTGTAAATCAATTCTCTTAAAAAACAAAAAAACACGAAGTTGACATTCGCATTGAATTGCCGTCTTACCTGCTATCACATTCCTCCTTTGATTTCTTTTAGTTTTTAAAATCATCAAAAGAGCAATTGCCGTTAGTATGCTCAGTATCAATAAGGAGCTGTATTCCTTATTTATCCACTACAACTGTGATGACAACCTTTATCCAGGCAGACTAATCACAATCAGAGCCTATGTTAAATGATAGAAATCCGCTTTCTCCTCCAAGCAATGGACAGGATATGTGTATAAATAAAACTGTATAAATTGCTATTGCATTTGTTGAAACAAATCCCAAATCACGATCCCTGCACTAACTGAAATATTAAGCGAATGTTTGGTTCCCAATTGTGGAATCTCAATAACGCCATTACTTAAATCAACAACTTCTTGATTAACCCCTTTGACCTCGTTACCAAAAACTAATGCGTACTTTACATCTGTTTCAACTTTAAAGTCATGAAGCATCACACTTTTTTCAACCTGCTCAACTGATTGTACAGAAACTCCTTGCTCTTTTAAGCCCTTAACAACTTCAACCACCTCTTTTGCATACTCCCACTCCACGGTATCAGTAGCCCCCAATGCTGTTTTGTGAATTTCTTTGTTCGGAGGTGTAGCTGTAATACCACATAGGTACACTTTCTCTATCAAGAAAGCATCGCATGTTCTAAACACAGAACCAATATTGTGCAAACTTCTTACATCATCTAATACAACTATAATTGGAGTTTTTTCGGAAGCCTTGAATTCTTCTACATTCTTACGATCTAATTCGCTATTAGCTAATTTGCGCATAACTTAAAATTTTGGGCAAAATTACTTAATAAATTCTAAGAAAAAAGAATTGACAAGTAAACATCGCTTAACAGCAAATTATATTGAGTAATAAACAAATAATTTGTTTTAAAGTCTATCACTATACAAACACTGAAAAAAAGGAGGTTAATCAGTCAATACTATTTTAATTAAATTGTAATCAAACTCAAGGAAACACACTATAAAACACTGCTAATTAGATGAAAAAATTAACTCTTAAACGCTTAGCTTACATCAATATAGTAAACAACATTTTCTTTTGCGTATTACTGTATAGTAGTATACATACTTCTTTGTATCTGAATGAATACTTTTCGACACTTTTCAATATTGCTTGGTTACCTTGTATCACAGCATTAATAATCCTACCAAGCATCATCTTATTCAATTTAACTGCAGAAAAAAACAACCCACGCTTCTTGTACTACTTTTCGATTTTAATTTCACTGCTAACCGTTTGCATTTTTAGTTTTACTACAATTGACTAATTGATTTTTGACAGAAAAGGACATATTTCATTGATTCTCTAAGATAACATAAGTACTTTTGCAAGCTTAATTTAATTTTTATGTTTGCGAATTTAATAACCCGGATAATAACTTCACCTGTAACAATTTACACCATACGTTGTACAATAGGTCTTGCTATTGGCTACGCTTTGTTATTGCAATTCCCGGACTATCAATTAATATGGACGATTATTTCAATTATGCTTGTCATTTCTCCTGAGGGTAAAAACTCAAAGAAATTATCTGTCGAGCGATTCAAATCCAATTTAGTCGGTTCTATTGCAGGACTTATCTGTTTAGAAATACAGCCCAACGTAAACTTCTATGTGTGTTTACTCGGAGTTTTCATCACCATCTTGACCTGCTACTTTTTCAATATTCTAAATATGGCAAGAGTTGCTTTAGTTGCTCTTCTAATCATTCTCATACAACCTCATACAACAGAAATGGGAGTAGAAATAACTCCTGTAATTCGAACTTTATCAGTGACTATTGGCTGTCTTATTGGCTTATTGATTACGGTTTTCACCTCAATAATTATTCGCAGTCTAAAACGTCATTATGGCATTCCTTTAAAATAAACTTTGCTCAAGGTGAATCACAACATTAATGAAATCTACTAATTGATTCATTCTCGGCATTCGAGTTTCATTAATTGGTGGAATGAAATCCCTCATTTCATTTTCTGTCTTATATTTGTACAAATCACAAAAAATACACAATATGGCTGCAAAGGCTAAAGCTCCAAAAGAAACTCCTCTAATGAAACAATACAATGACATCAAGTCTAAGTATCCTGATGCTTGTTTGTTATTTAGAGTTGGTGATTTCTATGAAACATTTGGAGAAGATGCTATTCGAACTGCAAATATTTTAGGCATTACACTTACCAAACGATCTCCAGGTACTGCAAGTGAAATTGAACTTGCAGGCTTTCCACATCATTCAGTCAACGTCTACTTACCAAAATTAGTAAAAGCTGGTTTGCGAGTGGCAATCTGTGATCAATTAGAAGATCCTAAAACAACAAAGACAATTGTAAAAAGAGGTGTCACAGAACTTGTGACTCCAGGTGTAGCACTTAATGATGAAGTACTACAATCAAAAACAAACAACTTCTTATGTGCAATTCACTTTGCAAAAAAGAATATTGGTATTTCATTTTTAGATGTATCCACAGGAGAATTTTTAACTTCTGAAGGCGATAGTGAATATATAGATAAACTATTACAGAATTTTCACCCAAGTGAAGTACTGGTACAAAAAAACAATAAACTAAAGTTTCAAGAATACTTTGGCAACAATTACAACCTTTTCTTTTTAGACGATTGGGTATTCAAAGAAGATTTTGCCTTTGATTCCCTTACTAAGCACTTTAATACAAACTCATTAAAGGGATATGGGATTGAAGATCTGGAAGAAGGTATTATTTCTTCAGGTGCTATCTTATACTATCTATCTGAAACACAACACACCAAGATACAGCATATCAGTAATATCCAACGCATAGCAGAAGATGCTTATGTGTGGATGGATCGATTTACTATACGCAATTTAGAGCTTTACAATAGTACAAATCCAAATGCTATTACCTTGCTTAGTGTCATAGATAAAACGATTTCTCCTATGGGAGGACGCTTACTAAAACGCTGGTTAGCATTACCTTTAAAGAACAATAAGCGAATAGTAGAACGACATGAGGTAGTAGAAGAATTAAAAAGAGAGACTGCCTTATTGACTGTATTTCAAAAACAGATTAAACAGATATCTGATTTAGAACGACTAACTTCTAAAATAGCCACAGGTAAAGTTTCACCAAGGGAGTTAACCTATCTTAGAGAGTCACTTGACGCTATTATTCCCATCAAAGAACATGCATTAAAAAGTAAGAATATTGCCTTAAAAGGCATTGGAGACGCTTTACATGATTGTGGACTCCTGCGCGAAAGAATTGAAAAAACAATTCACCCAGAGGCTCCTGTATCAATCACTAAGGGAAATGCCATCGCGCAAGGAATAAATAAAGAGTTAGATGAATTAAGAAGTATATCCCACTCAGGAAAGACCTTCTTAGAAGCCATAGAATTAAGAGAAAGCCAAAATACAGGTATCCCTTCACTAAAAGTAGCCTTTAATAATGTTTTTGGTTATTACATAGAAGTGCGCAATACTCATAAAGATAAAGTTCCTTCAAACTGGATTAGAAAGCAGACCTTGGTTAATGCAGAACGATACATTACCGAAGAATTAAAAGAGTATGAAAGCAAAATCTTAGGAGCAGAGGAGAAAATATATAAACTTGAAACAGAGTTATACGACGAATTTGTCAATTGGTGTGCGCAATATATAAAACCCGTACAATTAAATGCTAATCTAATAGCTCAAATTGACTGTTTAGCGTCCTTTGCACAATTGGCTATTGACAACAATTATGTTAGACCTACAATTGATGACAGCTATGATTTAGAAATCACTGAAGGTAGGCACCCTGTCATTGAGAAACAGTTACCACATGATGTACCTTATATATCTAATGATGTATATTTAAACAACAATACCCAGCAAATCATCATGATCACGGGACCTAATATGTCAGGTAAATCAGCTATTTTAAGGCAAACCGCCTTGATTGTATTATTGGCACAAATGGGGAGTTTTGTCCCTGCTACGGCAGTTAGAATGGGCGTTGTAGATAAAATATTCACCCGTGTTGGAGCTTCAGATAATATTTCAATGGGAGAATCTACTTTCATGGTTGAAATGAATGAAACAGCATCCATTCTAAATAATATATCCGATAGAAGTTTAGTATTGTTAGATGAGATAGGCCGTGGAACAAGTACCTATGACGGTATATCCATTGCTTGGGCGATTGCAGAATACCTGCATGAACATCCAACAAAACCCAAGACACTTTTTGCAACTCATTATCACGAATTAAATGATATGCAAGAATATTTTGATGGCGTTAAAAACTTTAATGTATCAGTAAAAGAGCTTAAAGATAACGTGCTTTTTATTAGAAAATTAGTACCAGGAGGTAGCGCACATAGTTTTGGTATTCACGTAGCAAAAATGGCTGGTATGCCAAAAACAGTAATTAATCGCGCCGAAAAGATGCTAAAACAGCTCGAAAAAGGACACAAAAAAGAAGAACAAGCTCTAAAACCTGCTGAACAAGATTTACAGTTGAGTTTCTTTAATCTGGATGACCCTTTACTCGAGGAAATTAAACAGGAGATACTCAATACAGATATCAATGCGCTTACCCCTATTGAAGCCATGATGAAACTAAATGAATTGAAGAAATTAGTTACCAAATAATACGATAAGCAGTAGTCTTTTTGAAGGACTACTGCTTTTGTATAAAAAAACTTTCATTTTTTTATTTTTGATAATCAACAACTTGTAAAATATTTCATTTTTTTTCGATCTGAATGTTTGGAGATACGGAAATTCGTTCTATATTTGCACTCGCAATACAGAAGTAAAGCAACGTTCATAAAAACAATATGCGAAAATAGCTCAGTTGGTAGAGCGCAACCTTGCCAAGGTTGAGGTCGCGGGTTCGAACCCCGTTTTTCGCTCAAACTTTTTGCTCGGGTGGTGGAAGTGGTAGACACGCTGGACTTAAAA
>NZ_WMJX01000030.1 GCF_009711045.1 Myroides albus
TTAACAAACTATGGACTTTCAGTCCATAGTGGTTTATTGTGAGTTTTAAGCTGAGTGAGTTTTTTAGAAAAGAACTTTTTCTCCAGATGCATTTGTCTGTTAAGGCTTGATTCTAGCCGGTAGATTTTATTGTAATAGATTAGTTTACCAAGAATAGTAGGCTTTACCACTTTAAAAAAATAGATTTCTTCTTCAAGGGTTAAGGTTGAATTAAGCAGATATGCGCTTAACTGATATAAAATAAGCTGAAGGTTGTTTATAATTTGAACGATGTCTTGCGAGGGTAAAAGAAGATTTAAAGATTCTTCCTGATTTTGAATGCTTGTAAGCAGGCTATTAAAGTAAGTTTGGTGCTTCATAATACTTGTATTTTGGATTGGTTATTATTTTGCACGATTTTCAGAAATGGGAGTAAAACAAGGTAGAGGGGAAAGTACGTACTAGTCAATACGTATTATTACGTTTTAATGCTGCGGAAATTACGTATTGCGAATTTTGTTATTAATTCAGAGATTTATTTCATAATTTTAACATGTAGTATTATGAGTATCAGCAGTCAAAGTGGAAAGGTAATTACCTTAGAACAAGCAATAGAGTATACGCATACCTATCAAAGCGAGCACCCAGAAAAGACTAAATCCTTTTTTGTGGGACTAGATAAATTAAATCTGATATTATCACAAAACGATTGTATTGGTCTTCGAATTTATTTAGGTGAGGATCCAGATAGCTCACAAGCCAATATGGTTTTAGTGGGAGTGGATAGTAATCAAGAAGACTTAACTAAGGGGACTCTTTTAGAGGAACTCGTTCCATGTCCTAGAATCTGCCCCAAAAAAAGTGAATTAATAAAAAGAGAGTGATTTATCAAGTTCTAGTCTATATCGCCCTTTCCCTTGGGTTGATTCCTTTAATCCTAGGTTTGTTTTGTAAAGACAGAGTTTTTACAAAACAATATCGGGGGTATATCCCATTAATTGGACTTATGGCTTTGGCAAGTGGCTATGAACTTATTTGTAGTTATTTTCTAAAGATTAATAGCGATTATTGGTTTCAAATCTATACACTGTTTGAGTTTCTAGTGATCTTTTACTTTTTTAAATTCATATTTAATCAAAGACTTAGTAGGTATTTAGCTGTCTATCTAAGTCTTTTTTTATTGGTGTATTTATATACCTTTTGGTTTGTATTTCCTGTTGATGTATTAAAAAGTAAAGCAATTGGCAAGATAGGGGTGAGTGTGTTGGTTTTTGCTGGAACTTTTTATTGGTTAGGCCTATTGTTTAGCCGTCGTAGTGTTGTAAGGCTTTATAATACCCCTGCATTTTATTTTATTGTTGGGCTTTTTATGTATTACCTCAATACAATTTTCTTTTTTGTTTTAGTGCCACATGTTTATAGTTTGAATCTGTATTTATATGACTATTGGATTGTAAATGTGATCGCTACTTTGTTTTTTCGAATAATGATAATTCTAGGAATATGGAAAATGATTTAACCTTAATGTTTTGGCTTGGTACTGCTATGACACTTTGCCTTTTTAGTTTAGTACTAGTTTTGATCTATATCTATCAAAAAGGAATGATACGTCAATTAGAGCAGCAGCAAAACGTAAGAATTCAGATTGAGCATCATCAGATGCGAGCTTTGTCTCAAGAGATACACGATGGAATCTGTAGTGATCTAGCAGCTGTAATAAAATACATGGAACATCTAGACAGTAAGCAGGACAAAAATAAAGAGGAGTATTTAATCACTTCTTTAAAAGAAGCAGTTCAAAGTAGCTATCAAAATGCCCTTAATCTATGTTACAATCTATATCCTTCCGATATAGAAGAGTATCGAATTGTTGATATAATAAAACAATATGTTGGCAGAATTCAGAAAGTTGGTTTGATTCAAATTGATTTCACCACCAATAAACAGACGTTTGTTTTATCCAATACCCAAAAGATTGAACTCTATCGGAGTCTTCAGGAAATAATTCAGAACATCTTAAAACACAGCAAAGCTACGAAAGTTACAATCGGTGCGTATTGGAATATAAATCATTTGTTTTTAAATATAAAAGACGATGGGATTGCCTATGATTTTATGGCTTTGAGTAAGGAGAAAAAGGGGATAGGACTTGTAAATATTTTAACTCGAACAAAACACATAAAGGCAATGTTTACTCACAAGAGTAAGCAAGGGAAAAATGATATAAGTATTAAAATAGACAGATTATGAGTATTCGCATAGCTATAGCTGATGATCATGTAATGTATAGGGGAGGTTTTGCCTTATCACTGGATGCTATAAAAAATGTAGAACTGGTTGTAAGTGTATCTAACGGGCAGGAGCTTTTAGAGCATTTAAAAACACAAGAAGTAGATGTTGTTTTTTTGGATATCAGTATGCCTGTAATGGATGGGTTTACAACGGCAAAAGAGCTTAATTTACAATACCCACACATAAAGATTATCATTTTAAGTAGTTACACTAATATTGGGCATATCAAGCGTATGATTGCTTGTAATGTATCGGGATATGTTTCCAAGGTAGCTAATACAGCCACTATAAAAAAAGCAATAAAGGTGGTGTGCAAAAAAGGCTATTATTACGATAAAGAAGTATATCACAAAATTCAAGAAAATCTAAATATTATTAGCCAAGGAACGACTTATTTCACTGAAAGAGAGCTGAGTATTATAAAGCTTTTTGCCTTACAATATAGCGCAAAACAAATTGCAGATACTTTGTGTTGTAGTACAAGAACAGTAGAGAAACACAAAGAAGCATTACTTGAAAAAACGAAAAGTTTTAGTTTTATAGGTGTTCTTATGTATGCCTTATCTAATGGATATCTTCTTCTGGAAGACATTGAATGATTTTATAGTAAAAATACGTATTGATTTGAATTATAGTGAATTGTAGTTTTGATTATCCCAAAATGCAATCACCATGAAAGCCAAATACGTCCTTATAATATCCTACTTCTATATTTTACTTTTTGTATATGCAGCCATAAGTAAACTCATTACATTTGAAGCATTTCAAGTTCAACTTACTCAGTCCCCACTATTAAGCGCTTATGCTAATATAATAGCCTATTTGGTTATTATTGTTGAACTTGTTATTGCTTTACTCTTATCATTAAAACAAACCAAAACTTTAGGATTGTATCTCAGTTATGGCTTAATGGTAGCTTTTACTATCTATATCTACTTGATATTAAACTACAGTGATTTTATTCCTTGTTCTTGTGGAGGTATACTTGAAAAGATGGGATGGACTGAGCATCTTTGGTTTAATATCATTGTAAGTCTACTGGTCTTAGTTGCTTTGTTTTTTCATGATCAGAAAAGAAAACGGTTTTATCTTGTATCAATCCTTACAACAATTATAAGTAGTTTACTTGTTATTCTACTTTTTCTATCCTCAGAACATATTATAAAAAAAGAGAATCCTTTTATTAGAAGGTATTTGCCGCATGTTATAGATTATCCAAAAGTAAAAGATTTAGGATTTAATTCTTTTTATTTTGCTGGTGTTAATGCGGATACTATTTATTTAGGAAATACAACGGCCCCTTTGTTGTTGACTTCTATAACAGAAGATATGCAGTTTCAAGATGAAAAGATAGTTGAAATTCCACAAATGAATCTTAATTACACAGATATTAAACTGCAGTTTTTAGATTCCTTATTTTTTGTAAGCGATGGTACAGTATCACGAGTTTTTAAAGGTATACTACCAGATGTTAAGACAAAAGTAATAATAGAAGATAAGGGGAAATTTACCAAAGCTAAAGCACTTTCAAATAACAAAATTGCTTTTATAGGTCAGTTAGTTGGCAGTAATCAAAGTGTACTTGGATTATTCGAAATAGTTAATGATTCTATAGTTCAAACCAAGATAAATTCAGATTTTTTAGAAAAACAAGTAGATGGAGTTTTTGATGTTGATGGAAATCTATCTTTTGATACAAAAACATCACTTGGTGTTTACACTTATAATTATCGAAATGAATTTTTAGTATTTGATTCAGATTTATCTCTTATTTCAAGGGGTAATACAATTGATACTATTTCTAAAGCTCAAGTCAAGGTTATTCAATTAAAGGATGGAACAGTAAAGATGTCTTCTCCTTCAAATTTTGTCAATAGCAAACAGTTTGCTTATAATGGAGATTTATTTAATCATTCAAAACTAAAAGGAAAAAATGAATCCAAAAGCCTTTGGGATGAATCTATAGTTATTGATGTGTATGATTATCAGTCAGCTATTTATCGTTATAGTTTTTCTATTCCCATTAAAGATAAAAAGCTATTTAGAGATTTCTGGGTGACGGATCAGTATTTCTATATTCTTGCAGATAAAGAATTAATCCAATACAGACGCATGCGTAAATAAGACCTACTATCTATTGGCCAAATAGAAAGTTACAGGAGTCTTGCTGAAAATCCTGTAAAAAAGAGTAAGCCAGCTAAAATATAATATTATGAAATTTAATTTTAAACAAGTCATATTACCTCTAGTTGTGGTTGGTATGGCAACAGCGGCAGCATTTGCAACAAATGCAGTAAAATCTAATTCTTTAGCCACACCAAGTGAGTGGGGATATGTTTACAATCACCAAAAGCAGGAGTGTGAATATAAAATGGATTGTAGTGAAGTGCCTGGTGCTATTTGTACTTATTTAGATCAACAGGTATTTGGGGTAAATCGATTTGATGAATTAGGACAACCTATTCTATCAGAGTGTAGCGTACTACTTTATAAGCCGTTAAATTAGACCAAAAAGATAAGCCGCATTTTGCGGCTTATTTTATAATTCAATCCAATGTTTATCAATCCCTTTTAGATGATAATCAAACCAATCTAAAATATATAGCGTTAACTTTTTTTGATTTGATGGATCTAATAGTACATGATCTTCTTTTTTAAAATTCAAAAGCATTGCCTTTTTGTTTAATCTTTTAAGACCTGTAAAGTATTCAAAACTTTGAAGAGCCGAGACATTTGTATCTAAAAAACCAGTCCACAGTAAAACAGGGGTAGATACGTTAGATAAATTTATCACATTGGTTATATCTGAGTAAGTTTGTATATCATCTTGTAGTTTGTTGTTGATCTTAAATATTTGGTTTTCAAAGCGCTGAAATCCATACATTCTCCAATTCTTTTTTACACTTAGATATTCACTTATAGCATTATGAACCCCAGCGCCTGATATAGCTGTTTTGAATAAGTTGGTACGCGCAATAATATATCCGACTTCAAAACCACCAAAAGAATGTCCAATTAATCCAATATTCGCTGAATCAATACTTTGTAACTCAGTTACTTTTTCTACTGCTTTAAGCGTTGTCTCAAGAGCTATAGATCCAGGATTTCCTCCATAGTTATCAATATCAGGGGATAAAACAAAATAGCCGTGTTGTGTCCATAAATTGTAATTTACTCCTTCACTATTTTTATAAGTTGGAGGAAGGTAAGTGTATGACGATTTAAATTTCTTTTCATATATATCAACAATTAAAGGATACTTTTTGCTTGGATCATACTCAGCCGGATAATATAATACTCCTTTTTGTTCTTTATTATTTGATTGATAATGAATTATTTCTGTTTTACTCCATAGATAATCGTTTAGTTGATCACTTGTGTCAATGATGAGCTTTTCTGTATTATTTTTTAAATTAAAACAATGTAAGGAAGGAGGGGTATTCTGCTTTGTTTTGTTGTATAAAACCTGATGATTGGTATAGATGATATTATCTATTTTAAAGTCGCCTTTAGTTAGTAATGTGGCTTTATCGTTAATTAAAAGCTCTAATGCTTGAGTCTGATTGTCATTACTTGTATACTCTAGTAATACTCCATGTGTATCGTCAAGTTGATCAATGCTTTGATTAGAAATATTCTTTACAAAACGAAATTTATTATAACTACTTATGGAATATTGAGTATCTGAATTTGCATTTGTAATTGGTATTAACTTGGTAGGTAGGTCTTTTATAACATAAATATTTTTTGTACCACTTACATAAAGTGTTTTGTTGTCTTTTGCACTTATAAAAATTCTGTTTTTAGGACCTTGACCAACAAAGTTAGACACAGTATAAAAATCGTCATCTAAGTGTTGAGTCAAATTTGAGGTTTGATTACTTAACAGATTATGAAAATACCAGTTTTTATCTTTAAAATAAAATATCCCATCATGTTGATCAGATAAAATGAAATGATGAGCGGGTATACTATCTAAAGTAACTTGAAAATTAGGCTTTTCTAGATGCTTAACAGTTAGTTTAATAAAAGGAGACTTTGTTGTTTTATCATTATATAAATCTGGATTATATTGTACATAGTATTTTGAATCTTCATAGGTTTTGGTAGTATTGTTCTTTGTTGAATTCAACATGTTTAAGTAATTATTCTTAAGGTTTAAAACCCCTATAGTATTTGGCTTTTGATGGATATTTTTAGTGTAAAAAGGTTTTTTTGTATACCATAGTTCAATCTCTGAGTCATCGATATTTACGTTTGTTTTTTGATTATAAGATAAGCATAGATACTGATCGGTTATAAATGATATCTGATTTACTATAAGTTCAAAACCTTCTTGTTGGGTAGGAAGGGCTAGGGTTTTAAGTAGTTTACCTTTAGTGTTGTAAATAGTAAGTTTTACCTTGGACTGATCTTTATAGATAACAGCAATTAGTTCTTTGTTTTTATGATATAAGATTTTCTCTATACGTGTATTTTGATTTAGATGATTGAGATAGGTAAACTCACCAGATTTTAAATCAAATAAACTTACTTGATTATCTATTGTGAAAATAAGAGTATTGCCTAATTCTTCCCATGTACTGATTTTATTAATAGCAATGTGTTTTTGTTTTGATTTCAGGTCAACAATATTAATTAAATAGTTGGTATTTACTTCCTTTGAAAATACCAACAAGTTGTTTTCTTTATATAATTTAAAAAATGGAACCTGTTTAATGGTATCAATTTTTTGATTTATAGGGTTAATTAAGTATAATGCTTTTTCTTTGGAGTCTCCAGCTATAAGTAATGTATCTGTATAAAATACAATTGCACTACCAGATGGGTCTAGTTGTGGTAATTGGAAGTTTTTTTTAGTTATCTTTAAAAAATATTGACTAGACAAATCTCCAAAAATCTTTCGATATACAACATCACCCTTACTTGATATATCATAAGGGTGTATTGTATACAAGCTATCATACTGTTGTTCTGGTATTAGGATTTGTCCTTGGGTGCTAGTTACTATTCCAAGGATACTAATCAGAAGTAATACTGCTTTTTTCATTATTAGTAGTTTATATTTTGAGGAAGTAAATTAGGATTCAAAAGAATTTCATTCTCAGGAATAGGAAGTAGAGTATATTTTGTATTCCAATTGTTTTTAATTGAAAACATCGTGTTATCAAGTTCAGAAAAACGCCTTAGATCAAAAAAGCGATGGCCGTGTTCTAAAAATAATTCATGTTGTCGTTCCTGTAGTATTGCCTTTAAAAGTTCTGTTTGATTATTAATTTGTATAGAGGGTAATCCGGCTCTGTTTCTTATTGTATTTAAATCATTACAAGAAAGGTCATATACCTGTAGTCTTGCATAAGCCTCACTTCGAATTAAATACATTTCCTCTAAACGAAAGACAATAGAAAATTCTTTAGAACTATCGGTTTGACCATTTTGTTTGTATTTGTAAGCATGGTGCCATGCTTTATTACCTTGATCAATGGATTTAATCCAATGAGACTTTCTTTGATCGCTATTCTCAAAGGATTCATATAATGAATTAGATAAGGAGATTAAATTAGGTGGTGCTGAGCTAAAAATATAGTAAGAGCCCTCTTGTGTGTTAGACTTATCAGCTGATTGATATTGCCAAATTGTAGATTTATTTTCTTTTAGAAATACCTGATTTAAATCTGTTTGTATTTCAAAGGAAGAATCATCAATTAATTTAGTTGAATATTCAATGGCATGACTCCAGTTCTGTTGATAAAGAAATATACGCGCAAGAAGAGCTTGAGCCGCAAATTTATTAGGTTTAATTCGCAAGGAAGAACTGTAATTAAGAGACAGTAGTTCTTCTGCTTTTTGTAAATCGAGAATTAATAAATCATAAACACCTGCTTTATTTAGTCTTTTTACTTGTTTGTTTTGCGTATAATTTGTGGTTGTTACATATGGTATATCCCCAAAGAGTTCACTCAGATAAAACAAGTAAAGACTCCTCATAAATAAGGCTTCTCCCTTTAATTGATCTTTAAACTGCTCATTTAATGTTATTGATTTATCTAATCCTTTTATAACGGCATTACATTGATATATTGCATTATAAGTGGTATTCCAGAGTTGTAAAATATCTTTATTTGAACTTATAATATTGGGAGTGTAAAAGTTTAAAAAAGATTCATTTTGTGTGTTACAATTTAGCTCATCGGTTAATAATCCGAGTATGGATCCAATTCCATTTTGATCGCCACTTAAAATAGCTTTTGATAAATATATATTAGCCATTGCTGCAGTTGCAGTTTTCTCATCTTGAAATACAACAGAGGAGTTAAGTTGAGAATCAGGTTCATCTATTGTTGTAAAAGACTCACAACTAAGTGTACTAATTAAAATAAGTATAACAAAGCACAATTTGATTATATAAAGTAAATGGTATATCGTTTTCATAATTTAAAAAGTTAAGTTGATTCCAAAAGCAAATGTTCGAAGAGGGGGAAGGAAGCCTGTTGTTGTAAACTCAGGATCATAACCTTTATAACGAGTCAAAGTCCATATATTTTGAGCTTGAAAATAAACCATAGCATGGATTCCATTAAGGCTCTGCGCCGGTAGTGTATAAGATATATTGATATTTTTAAGCCTTATATAAGAGGCATCAGAGACTACTTGATCACTTGTTTTATAATCCGAATATGCTTTAATTACATCAGGGTTATTTGTTGTTAAGATTTGATAATCAGCAACAGGCGCGTACTGATTCCAAGAATTGTCATAATAGTCTACAGCGGTATTGTTTAAAGCACCTGGTCTATTAAAGAAATACAAGTGATTATAATTTCTTTGTTTGACAAATTGAAATAGAAAACTCACAGATAAGTTCTTATAGTTTATGGTATTGGTTAAACCTCCAAATAATTTTGGAAAGAATGATTCGATTATTTTCTTATCATCAATAGCGCTGAGGTTACCATCATTATTAAAATCCTTAAAAGTGTATATTCCTGTTTTGGGATCAATACCTGTATATTGATATAGTTTAATGATATTAATGGGCTGGCCGATTATATACTGATTTGAGTAGGTTGAGCCTTCAAGATTTGGAAAGGATATTAATTTATTTTTTGGTATTGTCAGATTAAAATCAGTTGTCCAGCTCCATTTTTTTTGTTTAATATTTTGAGTGTTAAAGGTTACTTCAACTCCTTTGTTTTCCACTACAGCATTTAAATTAGATTGAATAGAGGAAAAACCGGTGGTTCCTGGTAATGGAGTCCCAACAAGTTGATTGGATGAGCGATTATTATACCATGCAATAGTTGAGTTTAGTCGGTTGTCAAACAAATTAAATTCTAAAGCAATTTCAAGTTTCTTGGTCTTCTCCCAACTAAAATTTGGGTTATAAAGCCTAGATGGATATAAACCAATTACATTATCATATTTTGCTCTTGACAAGGTATAAGTGTCTAAGTACGCATAGTCTCCAATGTTATCGCTTCCAGTTACTCCATAACTAGAGCGAAGTTTTAAAAGACTAAGCCAGGAGAGATTATTTAGCCAAGGTTCTTCAGATAAAATCCAAGCAAATCCAATAGCCCCAAAGTTTCCGAACTTATAGTTTTCGCCAAATCTTGAGGATCCATCTCGTCTGGCAGTAAGGTTTAAATAGTATTTATCAGAGAAGTTGTAATTTAACCTAGCAAATATAGCACTGTAACGATACGTGGAATTGATTTGGGAGCTAACATCTACAGTCGATGCGGATTTTAGATTATGTACAAAGGAATTTGAAGTAAAACCTAAGGCATATAATCCAAGAGAAGTAAAGGTGTTTTCTTGAAATGTGCTTCCTAAAATATAGTTGAATTGGTGTCTACCAATTTTTAAAAACCCATTTAATTGAGGTTCAATAATCCAGCTATTTGAATTACTTGTAGCATACTGTACACTTGTTTTCTCAGGTCCATATCCATAGGAAGGATTAAATCTAGTATGTAATGCTATATTGTATTGCTGAACCCTACTATCGGAATAACCAGTATTGATTTTAAAACTTAATAGATCATCAAAGGCATATTCAAGATTTAAGTTTGAACTTAATCCTTTAGAGGAAGATTGATATAGACTATTTAATTGCGCTAAAGGGTTTTCAAAAGTATTGTCTTGCCAATTTAAACTACCATCTTCTTGAAAAAGATTAGGTGCATTTGGAGCAAGATTTCGACTTGTAGAGGTAAGATCTAGAGTCATAAGATTATTCTTCTGTGTATTGTAATTCACAGAGAATTTCAGACGTAGTTTTTCATCCTGATTTTTGTGATTAACAAAGAAGGATAATGTATTTCGCTTGTATGCAAAATCACCAGGAAAAACAGTAGTTTCTTCGTTGTGATTTCCACTTAGCATAAATTGAGTGTGCTTATTTCCTCCACTTAAACTAGCTTGTAGAGTTTGAGCTTTAGCAGTTCCACCAATTAACTCTTTCTGCCAGTTGGTATATCTATTTTTATCCCAAGTTCCATTTAAATCATATGCATTATCTGGATAGGTAGTAATATTATCATTTTTAAATGCTTGTTCTCTAATACTGAGATATTGAGAAGTATCCAGTAGATTTAAAAACTTAGCAACGCTACTAAATGCTGTTGAACTATTAATTGTTAGTTTTGTTTTTCCCGATTTTCCTGTTTTGGTTGTAACAAGAACTACTCCGTTAGCTCCTCGTGAACCATAAATAGCAGTAGCATCTGCATCTTTTAATATTTCAATGCTTTCAATATCATTGGGATTTATAGAGTTTAAAGGATTTGATTCTCCAAGGGGTAATATTCCTCCAGCTAACAACCTTGAGCTATCCTCTGTAAAAGGAACTCCATCAATAATGTAAAGTGGAGTATTCCCATCTCTTCTTAAACTATTTCGACCACGAATCTGTATATCGAATCCCCCTCCAGCTACCCCCGTGTTTTGAGTAATACTAACACCTGCCATTCTACCTTGTAAGGCTTGAAGTGGATTCACAACCGGCTGAAACTCGATATCCTTTGCAGTTACTCTTGCAATACTTCCTGTGCGTTCTCGATCCTTTACCGTATAGTAACCAGTGTTAACTACAATTTCGTCAAGCGTGGTGGTATCCTCAAGTAGTTCAATATTTAAAACTGATCCCATACTACTTGAGTACACCATGGATCGTTCTTTATAACCGAGCATTGAAAACGTAATCCGATCGCCAATAGACACATCTATTGTATATTTTCCATCAAGATCAGTGCCTACAGTTTTGTTTCCAACCGATACGATCACTCCGCCAAGAACACCTTGAGCGTCTTTTACGGTTCCTGAGAGTTTTATAATTCCTTTTTGCTGCTTATCTTGCAAGGAATAAGAAGCACTAAAAAACAAATGATTATCATTTGATACGGCATAAGTTGGATAGATAATTAAAAGGCTAACAAGCATAGCTATCCTATAACCACAAGTGGTCAATATTTGAGTTTTCATAATTTTATAATTGATTTTGATACAACAAGCCTTTAAATCATCAAGATTCATATTGCCGTAGTACTTTGATCGGCCAGTTGCACCAAAAGGTTAGTTAATGGGTAATTGTAATAGATAATAAAAAACTATCTCCTTCACTCTAAGCACGTCTCCCAAAATGCAAAAGAGCAAGGAGATAGCCATGGACTTTTAGCATGGCTCAAAACTCCCTTTAAGCCACACAATGTTTTGTGAGTTTTTGTGCTTACTACTGGCTGACGTCTACATTATAACCAACCTAGATACACCAAGATAGTAAGCGGTTTTTTCCATAATAAAATAGTTTTAAGTGTGATTAATAATTAATAATAGAACAGTAGGAAAGTCTTATTTCATAGCATTTTTCCCTTACTAACTAATTAATATTGCCTTATAACCGAATGGATGAACGAATTATATAGATGTGAATTAAAAGGCAATAGATATCCTGTACGCATCCAAAAACTGTTTTTGGACCTAGCGTAAAAAGTGTATTATGCTAACTAAATAGATAATAGGGTAGCCATCCAACATTATACAAGTCATGCTAGATACAACTACAACAATGTGATTTAGTTAAACTAAAATTTAATCATAGGCTAAATGTGAGTTTAGTTACTAATTTGTTGTTTTAATAAAATGTAATAATTGATAAATTCTCGAATAGAACATTCGATAAGTCCATTAAGGATAGATAAGGTATTGTAAGCATTCATAAAATAACGAACACTAAACAAATCCACCTTTGTTTTGAACCTCTATATACCAAATTGGGAGACGGTATTGATTAGAAGTCTGTAGTATGTTTAATATAAAGCGAAACTTAAGAATTTCAATAAAGTGAGAAGTAAATGACAAGCCTATATAAAATAAGTTGGCATGGGTACTCACATTATCCAAATCGAGGTACTGGCATACCGTGCAACGAATAAGTGAGCCCATGCCTAGGTCATGGGCTAAGTTACTTATTTTCTCGTTGCTAAATTGAAAAGTGCCAGTTTTCGATAAGAGAAATAAATAAGCTTTAGCTTATATTTTATATGTCATCAAGACTCATTTAGTGCTAAAAATGTGTAATTACATAATTGGCATTAATAGACCAAATATAGGTAAAATAAAACTTTGTGACAAATATGTCAATGTAAAAAATGACAAATATGTCATTTTTGATATATGAAAGATACAGAAGATAAATATTTAGAAGCTATTATCAATAATTTTATTGCGTTAATAACAGAAAAGAATATTGATGTTGCTGCTATTGCAGCAGCTGCTAATTTAGACCGTAAACAAGTATATAGATTTATTAATCGAGAAAATGTTCCAGAACTCACAACTTTTTTAAGAATAGTTTTAGCTACAGGATTTACTCCTAGTGATATTTTCAATTTTAGCTTTAATTTCAAGGAATATATGAAGTCAGCAGGTATTCAAAAAATTGTTCATAAAGGAGAAAAAAATTAAGAAGTGAAGAGGTATATCTAAAAAACAGATACCATAGATTATTTTTCAATACTCTATAGTTTATAGAGTCAAATTCCCATAGCTATTTTTAGTTTTTCAATAATTCTTTTTTCTTCACTATGACTATTAGTCGATAATCTTATTATTGATAGACCAATTGTTTTTAGAATTTTGTCTTTCTTCTTATCTCGTTCTTTTTGTATTAAATTTTCATGGAACGAAACGCCATCTACTTCTATGGCTAGAACAGGACTTTTATCAATTTTGTTGAATAGAAGAAAATCAAGTTTAGAATCTCTCATAATAAATTTTGTTTCCTCTTCATCAAATAAATTAATATTAGAAACAAGATCTTTAAGACGATATTCTCTCACCATATCGATTACTTCAAAATTCTTATTTACCAGTATTTTATTTTTTAGTAAATGATGAATAATTTTCTCCGCAGGAGATCCTTGAATATGTTTATTCGATGAAATAAATGATGAATACTTTTTATTATATTCTTTATATAGCAGATCAAAAACAGAACAAATTTCTCCTTTAATAATGGTTTCTTTTGGATCGGTTGTATAGCAAATATAGCGTATTAAATCACCAATATTTGTACCATGAGGGAGGTCCATGGTAGCAGGTTTTACAATAATAAATTCTTTAATAGCCCTTGAAACAGCTACATTTATTAAGTTTGGATTATCTATAAATGGGATAATTTTATTTTTAACCGTATTGAAAATAATTACTTCTTTTTCTCTTCCTTGAAATTTGTGTATTGTATCAGCTTCTACGCCACATTTTAGTTGTTTCTGAAGCAATGTCACATGATCTCTATACGGTGAAACAATACCAATTTTACCAAAATCTGAATAGTTTTTTTGGATATATAGGTTAGTTTCATCTATTTGTCTCTGGTTCGAGTTCTCCCATTCTCCTGATATATTTGTTTCAATAATCCTAAAAGGATGATTTTTATTATGAGTCATAACGATAAGTTCATCGTTATAATATTTTTTATTACAAAATCCAATGATAGTTGGATGGCATCGATAATGTTCCTTCAATAAAATTGATTGTATCTTACTTTTAAATAAACTTTTTAATGAGTTTAAGATATTGTAGTTGATATAGTCATAGGCAGGTAGAATTGCATATTGTTTCTGGAGGCCTTCGACTATTTGTTTACTTTTATTATCAACAATATGAGTTAATTGCATGCTATCTCCAACAATGATTACATTTCGACAGCACGAAAAGCATACTGCTGATTTTATTATATCTACTTGAGAGGCTTCATCAATAATTAGATAATCCAATAGATAACCTTTTGGAATACTTGTGTGAAGTGAAAGAGTTGAACTTAAAATAATAGGATAGCGTTCAATAAAATCATTAAAATGTTTGAGATAGTTATTAGATGTAAAGGCAATTTGGTCTAGATGATTGTATTTGTTAGATAAGAAGTTGTTGAAGATAATTTTAGAAGAATCTATAAAAGAATTAAGATTTTCTGTTTCATTATTTGAAGTTAGCCAATTTTCTATAGCCAAAATGTTCTGTTCTAATTTCACTATATATAATTCATAAAATTTATGATTTATATAAATAGGTAAAAAAGTACGATATTGATGAAAGTTTTTTAAATCTATAAAACCAAATTGTAAAACAAGACGTAACTTATTATAAAATGAAAGCTTACTACTAAAATCCGTAGTTGACAATAGATTTTTTATTTTTAGAGTTTGATCACAATTCCATTTTCTATAAAACTTCTTATCTAGTTGCTCTTTCACACTACAATCAAGGGGTTGTTCATTTCTGACGTGAGAGAATTCAATGGTAACTTCAGATAATCTTGATCTTAAAATAGCTAATTCATTTCGATATTTAAAACAAGTCGTAATTACTGAATCTAATTCTCGAATGTTTTTATTAGCTTTTTCTAGTTGATTTTTAGAACTTTTTAAATTACCATTAACAGTCTGTTTATCTATGGCATTAAAGAAAGAGCTTTTGTTTTCTTTATTTCCAAGTGTAGCCATGATAAAATCATAACCATAATTTTGTAACTTGTCTTGTATGTTAAATATCGCTGAATTATTATTTGATACTATTCCAATGGTTTTCCCTTCTATAATTAAATTTGCTATGATATTTAAGATTGTTTGTGTTTTACCTGTACCTGGAGGACCTTCAATAATGGTCATGCTGTTGTTAAGACTCGTCTGAACGGCTAGCTTCTGACTTTGGTTACAACCAAAAGGGTATATTAATTTTTTTTTATCAATCTCAATAGTAGGGTTGTAACCATTGAGATACTTGGTCAACGCTGATCTAGAATCTAGTATATCAATAGAATTAAAAGCATGTTGCAATATATTAGAACTGATGTGTTGAGGACTATCATTTCCTTTATCGTTAATAGGAACATCGAATGAAGTTTCTATAGATTGTGTTATGATGTCTTTGAAGTAATCTATGATAGGCTTTATATGTTCTGAATTTTGAACTGAAGGACAAATTTCAATATTTGTATCGTTTTTAATTGGATTAGAACTATCCTTATCTTTTGTGAAAATAAAATAGTCTCCATAATAATGCACAGTATCATATTTAGTATTTAATATACCTTTTTGATATATCCTAACATTAGCTTGGGTAGATAATAAGGGTAGGTATTGTACTTTATCGATACCATATTTATAAGTTTTACCATTTCTAAATGTGATTTGATATTTATCCCCAATACATACAGCAGAGGTTACATCACTTTTGTATTCAAACAGTAAGGAGGTTTTATTTTTTAAGAATACTATAAATTGCTTACTTTCCAATTTGATCTATTTATTGTTAAAGTACATTAACAAAGTTACAAATTAAGAATCATTTAGTAAAGTTTATAAAAATACGAATCGTTATAATTAAAAAGATATTTCAATAGAAAAATAGTGAGTTAGTTTCTTTTTATACTATTCCACTGAAAGAATATTATTTTCCATTTCTACCCTCTGTTTCTTATCTTCAATTCTTTCTTTTTCCAGAGAATGAATATAAAATAAGAATAGACTAAAAAGAATTAATGCGTAAGCAAGCCATTTACCAATGCGTTCAATAAAACGTATAAATAGAGAAGCTTCAAAGCTTGAGAAACCTTCTAAACCCGCTACATTTCTTCTGTAAAACTTTCTTCTATTAATCCAATATATAAGTCCAACTCCAAGGAGTAAGAATAAAATCGATAATATTAGTATAAAAGTAGCCATATGAATTTAATTTATGTAAATCAATTGATAATGAGTTGATTGCTAATTTAGGCAAATTTAATTAAGCAACCATCCCCTTAAATTGAAGTATAAAAAATATAAGTATTACAAAAAAAGCACTGCTTGATAAAACAGTGCTTTTTTCAATTGCTATTAATCACCTTTCTTATGTTTATGAGGCTTAAGTGAAGGTGTATTTCCAGGAGTATCTTTATTGTCTCTCTGACGTCTGTCAGGTTTACCTGTTGAAATAGCAATTCTTTTTGGTCCAGGTTTGATTCCCATATCCTAATAAGTTTAAAAAGAATTAATTACCGCTAATTTAGCTAAAAAATAGCTATTCTGAAATACTGTTCTGCTAATATTTATAGCAAAATAATTTGTTTTGATTTTAGATTTTATTACTAATTAATAATCCACCCATTGGCATAGCTTGGCAGATTTATCCTGCCAAGCTTTGTTGTTTTGTAATGTTAGCTAACAAATTTAATTAACCCATTAAATTCTAACATTATGAATATAGATCGCACAGAATTCCTTTTATGGATGGAGCGTATTATGACGCGCTTTGATCATTTGTCAG
The DNA here is from genome assembly GCF_009711045.1 of Myroides albus. Taxonomy (GTDB): domain Bacteria; phylum Bacteroidota; class Bacteroidia; order Flavobacteriales; family Flavobacteriaceae; genus Flavobacterium; species Flavobacterium album_A. Next base: position 17,083 of record NZ_WMJX01000030.1, read on the forward strand.
AACATATAAAAGACCTCCCTATAAAAACTCAAACTATAGACGGAGAAGAGCTTTTAGACAGCCAAGATGTGATGGCACTTTTTAAAATAAGTCCTCGTTCCTTACAACGTTACCGTTCAGATGGTAAACTCCCTTATTATACAATTAGTGGTAAACTCTACTACAAACGCTCCGATGTCAATCAGTTTATCAGAGAGTGTTTTAAACATCCTGTACGCAAGAAGTAAATAGCAGCTAAAAGCCAAGAGTGACCTTTAAAGCATACTATTTACTGAGCAGGCTCTCTTGGCTTTAGTTTTAAGTTTTTAATCATTTAAAACTAGGTATTATGAGTACAGAAACCACACAAAGACAAGTAGAGCACGACGTGCTTCTTGTCAATGATAAAACAAAGAATAAGATTCAAGTAGTTAAAGGACTGGATAAAGAAGGTAAACTTGAAACAGTACCACCAACTAAAAAGAATCAAAATCAATTTTTAAAAGTAGATCGTAACGGAGATTTCTTTTCCAACTTCTTTTCTAATTTTTTCAGCCAACTTAAAAATCCAACACAGTTTACTTTTTTTAGAGTTCCGGAGCTATTGACCATCAAGATGGCTAATCAAATGCAAAAAGAACTCAATCAATCAGGACCTACTCACGAGCTATTTTTAAAACATCAAATAACAGAAATAGGTAATGAGCCAAAAAAAGAAAACAAAGTAGCTGAACCAACAAAAGAAGAGGGGCAGTATAATTCTAACGAGTTTGATATTAAAGATATTGATTGGGATTCACTTTCAAGGCTTGGGCTATCAAAAGAAAAATTGCAAGAAATGGATTTGTTAGAACCACTATTACAAGGTTATAAAACCAAGGATTTGGTAGCTGTAAATTTAGACTTAGGATCAGCGGTATTTTCTTTGGATGCTAGACTCTCACTACAGAAAAATGAAGAGGGTAAAGTGGTTATGGCACTTGAAGGCGTAAAGAAATACCCAAATCTTAATGTACCACTTTATGGACATGAGTTTTCAAAGCAAGACAAACACAATCTTTTAAAAACTGGTAACATGGGTAGAGTAGTGGAGCTTGTTCATCCAACTACAAAAGAGAAGATTCCATCTGTGGTAAGTGTAGATAGACTCACCAATAACCTTGTGGTGACAAGAGTTGAGAAAATGCAATTACCACAAGAGGTAAAAGGTATTGTACTTAGTGAAGAGCAACTTCAAACTTTAAAAGAGGGTAAACCACTTCTTGTAGAAGGGATGACTTCGGCCAAAGGGAATCTTTTTAATGCAGAGATTCAGTTTAACGCTGCTAAGGGACATATTGAGTTTTTGTTTGACAATACTAATAAGCAGAGTCAAGCTCAAACACAAAACCAATCTCAACTCTCTGATGATTTAAAAACCTTTAGAGGGAAAGAACTTACTGAAAAACAGCAAGGTGATTTATTGGAAGGCAAGGCTGTTTATATAAAAGATTTGTTGGATAAAAGAGGGAATCCTTATCAAGGGTATGTGACTTACAATAAGGAAACTAAGCAAGTAGATTTTTCGTTTCAAAACCCAAACAAAGAAGAACAGTCAAAAGCTCAGTCGCAGTCAGAAAAACAGACAGATGAGACTAAAAAAACAAAAGGGCGTAAAATCTAAAACTAAAGACTATGATTGTAATTCTTGCAGAAAAACCAAGCGTAGCTAGGGAGATAGCTCTACTTGTTGGAGCCAAAACAAAAAAGGATGGCTTTATTGAAGGAAATGGATACTGTGTTACTTGGGCTATTGGTCATTTAGTCTCTTTGGCTATGCCAGAGGATTATGGATTTCAGGGCTTTAAAAAAGAGGCTTTACCAATCTTACCAAGGTCATATTTGTTACTTCCAAGAAAGATTAAAAAAGTAAACAAGTACACTTCTGATCCAGGAGCTTTAAAACAGCTTAAAGTCATTGATAAACTCTTTAAAACGTGCTCAGAGATTATTGTAGCTACAGATGCAGGTAGGGAAGGAGAGCTTATCTTCCGCTATATCTACCAGTATCTAAATTGCGATAAACCTTTTAAAAGGTTGTGGATAAGTTCATTAACTGAAAAAGCTATTAAAGAGGGCTTACAAAACCTAAAAGATGGAAGCGAATTTGATGGACTTTTTAGAGCAGGTCACAGTAGAAGTAGAGCGGACTGGCTTGTTGGTATAAACGCCTCACAAGCACTAACTGTGTCAATGAATGATTCGGTTTATTCACTTGGTAGAGTACAAACTCCAACATTGAGTCTTATCTGTAAACGGTATTTAGAAAACACTTCCTTTAAAAAGGAGCTGTATTATCAAATAGAATTACAGCACTCAAAAGAAGGTATATTATTTAAGTCGCTTTCAACTGATAAATGGGAAGATAAACAAAAGGCAGAACAAGCTTTAAAACTCATTCAAAAACAAAGTGAGGTTAAAATTGAGAAAGTAGAAACCAAGACAATCAGAGAAGAGTCCCCACTTCTTTTTGATTTAACCTCACTTCAAAAAAGAGCCAATGAACTCTTTGGATTCTCAGCAGATGAAACACTCAGTATTGCTCAAAGTTTGTATGAAAAGAAGTTTATCACGTATCCACGGACATCGAGCAAATACATTCCAGAGGATTTATGGACTGAGGTGCCTAGTTTATTAAAGGTTCTTTCAGATGATAGTAGATATAGTAACCTGCTTCTAAAACTAAAGATGGCAAGGCTTAATAAAAAGATAGTTAATGATGTAAAAGTAACGGATCATCATGGTCTATTAACTACAGATAGACTTCCCTCAGCAATTAACGCTAAAGAAGAGAGTATTTATCATCTAATTGCTCAAAGAGTATGGGAAAGTGTATTTGAACCTTGCGTAAAACAGCAAACAGAGATAACCTTAAGTGTTTTGGATTATGAGTTTAGTTTTAAGTTTTCTTCAATAATAGAACTTGGATGGAGAGAGGTAAGAAAAGAACTTTCTACTACTGATGAGGTAGTAATAGATTTACCTGATTTACAACAAGGCGAGAATCTAAAAATCAAAGAATCAGTTGCTCTTGAAAAATCAACAAGACCTAAAGCTTTATATACAGAAAGTACACTTCTTTCTGCTATGGAAAACGCTTCTAAAGAGGTGGAAGATAAGTCACTTCAAAGTGTTATTAAAGAAGTTGGAATTGGAACAGCAGCTACAAGAGCTTCTATTATTGAAACGCTTTTAAAAAGGGGGTATATCACAAGAAAAGCCAAGTCGCTTGTTCCAACAGAGAAAGGACTCAAAGTATATGAAATTGGCAAGGATAAACTTATCTCTGATGTACTTCTAACAGCTAAGTGGGAATCTGCTTTTAAAGAGATGGAAGAGAATAAAATCAATATGGAAGATTTTCATAGGCAGATTGAAGATTACACTTCGGAGATAACAGCAGAGCTTTTAGCTATTAAACCAGTCACTGAAACAGATCATCTATCTTGTCCCAAGTGTAAACAGCATACTCTTCAACTAAGAGAAAAAGTAGTTAAATGTTTAGAACCTGATTGCAACTGGATATTGTTTAGAGAGGTCTGTGGAATTAAACTATTCCTTGATGATATCACTGACCTAATACAACAAGGTAAAACCAAACTCTTAAAAGGATTAGTGAGTAAAGCAGGGAAGAAGTTCGATGCTTATCTTATTTTAAAAGAAGATTATACTACTGGATTCGAGTTTAAAAACAAGTAATTAAAATTAAACAAAGCAAAAGGAGTTATCTAAAATTAGGTAACTCCTTTTGCTTTATATCTTAGTGTTTATGCTTTTTAGCATGTTTTTTCTGCTGTCCAGGAGCATAAGGCTTAGCTGATTTTGAACCTGTAACTTTTTTCATTTGTCCAGGAGGAACATCATTGTTTCCATGTGATTTTACATGTACAGAACAAGAAGCTAAAAGTAAAGTCGTTAAGGCTAAAACACCGAATTGTTTAATTCTTTTCATATTTATTGTATTACTGCTTAGCAAGATAAGAAGCACAGACTTAGCTATACTTATTTGACTAAGTAATGAAGAAACAAAAGTAAATAAATTTTAAATCCATAGATTTAAAATAATCTAAACAGTAATAAAAGAAGTTATCTGATTCAGATAACCACTTTTGTTCTAAAAAGATAAAAGCGTCATAGGACGCCTTCATCTGCAAAAGAGTAATAACTCTCAGAAGTTATTATTAAATGATCTAAAAGAGCAATATCAAGTATTTGACTTGCTTGTTTAATTTTTTGAGTGATTTGTCTATCTGCATCACTTGGCTGTAATTTTCCAGAAGGATGATTATGTACTAAGATAAAAGCAGTTGCTTTTGCTTTTAATAAAGCAGCAAATATCAATCTAAGATCAACGACTGTTCCAGTAATACCACCTGATGATATTTCAAGAACACCAAGTACTCTATTGTTGTTTGAAAGCATAAGTACATTAAATTGTTCTAATAGTTCAATCTTATTTTCATCCCATGCTTTTAAAGCTATTTCAAAAGCTGAATGAGAAGAGTCTATTCTCGGTCTTTCAGATGCTTTAACTTTAGATTTGTAGATTAGTTCTATCTCTGATGCTACTAACCAATTGTTGTTTAAAACTGCACTTTCCATAATATTATATTTTTAAATTAATTATGGAGCAGCTACAGGTAATGCTTAAGCAAGCTCAAAAAGCAACGCAATAAAGCGTAGACAAGGTCAAGCATTTATGGGGGAATTTTTTGAAAGCGAACCGCGGAGCATTACCTTGCTTAGTGAGATAATTGATAAAANCTCTGATTCGATAATTGATTCAACATCAAGCTTAACTTGTCTGTAATTGGCTTGAATCGTTTCATCTAAGGTGTTATTACCCTTAGCATCTAAAAAAGAAGTTATCTGGGGTATCTTTTGATAGGCTTTCATTTCTTTAGAGACTTTTTCATTATCAACCACAATCTCCGAGTGAAATATCTTTTGCTCTATACGCTCATCAAAATTATCAGAGACAGCCCCCACAAACATTCCTTGAGTGAGGGTAGATATCTTAGAAGCAGGAATAAGCGTATCAAGCTGAGTAGAGAAGGAGGTAGAACGATCGTTTCTATTAATGGATATACTTTGACGTTTTTGAAGGATCTTACCAAAGCGTTCTGATAAGGCTTTAGCAGTATCTCCAACTACTTGTCCTGAGAAGATATTTCCAACTGTGTTTTGAATTACTTTGCTCTCTTTATCTCCGTAATCTCTATTAAGCTGTGAGAAATCTTGAAATCCTAAACACACTGCTACTTTATTACTTCGAGCAGTCGCAATAAGATTGTCAAGTCCTCTAAAATAGATAGTAGGTAACTCATCAATGATAACAGAGCTTTTAAGTTGCCCTTTTTTATTGATTAATTTTACAATACGTGAGTTATAAAGCCCAAGAGCAGCAGAGTAAATGTTTTGACGATCAGGGTTGTTACCTACACATAGTATTTTAGGCGCTGCTGGATTATTGATGTCTAACGAAAAATCATCTCCTGTCATTACCCAGTATAGCGATGGAGAAATCATACGAGAAAGGGGAATTTTAGCAGAAGCTATTTGTCCCTGTAATTGGTCTTGCGCTCCTCCTTCCCAAGCATCCATAAAAGGAGAGAGGTAATTCTCTAAATCAGAATAGGAGGTAAGGATGGTAAATACATCAGAATATTTTTTATTTAAAAACTCAATAGCGTGTGGAAACGTACAGTATTTCCCATTTTGATAAATCTTCAAAAACCATATAATAGCAGCTAAAAGAATAATTGGTGATTCTACAAAAAAGTCGCCTTGTTTTTGTATCCACGAGCGGTTAAGGTTAAGCATGATGGTATAAGCTGATTCATAAGCATCAGATATATCAGTCATAAACGATGGATTAATTGGATTACAACGATGGCTACGACTTGGATCATCAAAGTTTATAACATAGAACTTAGGCGTGATAGCGTATTTATCTTTGTGTAAAAGCAAATGATTATAAGCGATGGTCGATAAGTCATCAAACTTAAAATCGTAAATATACATCGAGAATCCCTTTTCAATTTGTTGTTTGATAAAGCTATTTACCACAGCATAAGATTTACCAGAACCAGGAGTTCCAAGAACAATTGTTGCTCTAAAAGGATTAACGATGTTTATCCAACCACTATTCCATTTTCCTTTGTAATAGAACCTTGAAGGAAGGTTAATGGAGTAATCATTTTCAATAAGGCGAGTCTCTTGCATAAAACTTTCATTCTCAAAGTTGAACACATCTTGCATAAGGTTATCATTTAAGAGTCTACTAATCCAAGCGCCTGAAACCAAAAGTAAAATATACCCCAAGAAAGTACTTGCTATATACAGTATCGCGCTCCAAGAATGTCCAAAATCAAGTAAAAAGAAATTGAAAAAGAACAGATTAAAACCAACTGTAAAAACACCTATGATTTTAGAAACTGTTATCTTTTCATGTTTTACACCTTTGCCTCCCCACAGGCTTAAAGAGAGTAAAACTAGACAAAAGAGTTTAGTATAAAGTAAATGTGAAAACAGTCCTGCTGTTTGATTGAAGTTAACTAGTATTCTATCTACAACAGTATGTGTTATTCCAAGGTTTAAAAAGAAAGAATAACAGTACCAGTATAAGTGCATAAGCATAATAAGAATACTTACTGCTCGCATAAATGCTAAGATTTTAGCAAGTGCTTTTAAATCGTCTTCTGATTGCATAATAAATGTAATTAAGATTAATGATTTAAAGTAAAATTGTATTAAAGAAAATACCTTGTAATGGAATGTAGTGGTTTTGTTTGACCTCTATTGATAACAAGTCTACATTATTAAAACTTGTCAATTGTATTATAATTCCTACTTTTAAAAACCAATATTAATTATTATGAACCATTTAAAAGTGAAAGACTATCTAAAAAGCAAGGGCTTTGAAGATCGTTTTATTGAATTTAAGGAGAGTACAGCTACTGTAGATGAAGCTGCAATTGCGATTGGTTGTGGTAGTGACCAAATAGCAAAGAGTATAACGCTTTATGCCCCAGAAGAGGGAACTGCTATTTTGGTCGTCGCATCAGGAAATAGTAAAATAGATAATAAAACTTTTAAAGATACTTTTGGTATCAAAGCCAAGATGCTTAAATATGAAGATGTAGAAGAGTTAGTAGGCCATAAAGTAGGAGGAGTCTGTCCTTTTAAGGTAAAAGAATCAACCAAAGTTTACTTTGATGAATCTTTAAAAAAACATCAAGTGCTCTATCCAGCAGGAGGTAGCGCTAATACTGTAGTCCAACTAAAACAAGAAGAACTAATTAGCTTATGTGATTTTGTTGATTGGGTATCTGTGACAAAGTAGATTGAAATTATGGTTTGCTATAAAATTCCAAATCCGACCTCTAAGAGCCATTAGAAGTTTAAGGACATTAGTATTTCTTATTTTGGCAAGAATCAAGATAAGAAACTATGCAAACCATTAATAAAAACAAAGGAGGAAGAAAACTAAAATCAAATCCTAAAAAATACAGACATGTTTTCAGACTCACCGAATCTGAAAATAATAAACTGCTTGCTTTGTTTGCATCATCAGGAATGACAAACAAAGCAAGCTTTCTTGTTTCTATGCTATTAGATAGACAAGTTAAAACAGTAAAAGTAGATGTTACTGCTTTGCAATATCATGCAACACTTACTAAACTTTTTAATCAATTTAGAGCAGTCGGGGTGAACTACAACCAGATTATAAAGCTATGCAATCAATACTTCTCTGAAGATAAAGCGAAACGTTCTATCTCAAAACTTGAAGAATATACCAAGGACTTGTCCAAGTTATGCTATTACATTATCAAGCTAACCAAGGAACTTGAAGAGAAACACCTTAATTCTAAACTATAAGCTATGATAGCTAAGATTGGTAAGGGAAGTAATCTTATTGGAGCTTTGTCCTATAATCAATTAAAAGTTGATAAAGGACAAGGTTCTGTTTTGTTTATAAATAATCTACCAGAATCAAATAACACTTCAAACTACATCACTCAACTTTATAAACACTTTGAACCCTATCTACTTTTAAATTACAAGACAGAAAAGGTTGTACGGCATATTTCTTTAAATCCCAATCCTAATGATAAATTATCTGATACCGCTTTAAATGAAATAGCCCAGCAGTATATGGATACTATGGGCTATGAAAATCAGCCCTACATTGTTTACAAACATAGTGATATCGAAAGAGAGCATATTCACATCGTTACCGTTTGTACAGACTTAAAGGGAAAGAAAATAGATGATAAATATGATTATCTAAAATCAATGAAAGCTTGTCGTGAAATTGAAAAGCAGTTTAATCTAACTTCTTCAATAAATCAAACAAATGAGGAATCCAAACAGATTCAATTTACACCAGTTGATCACACCAAACACAATTTAAAAGCTCAAATAGCCTCGGTAGTAAGATATTTACCCAAGTATTATAACTATGACAGTCTAACTAGTTATAATGCCTTATTATCTCTATTTAACATCAGAGCTGAAAGGGTAGAGGCTATTGACAATGAACAAACCAAACAAGGTTTAGTGTACTTTGCCATAAATGAAAAAGGGGAGAAGGTAAGTAATCCTTTTAAGGCTTCCCTTTTTGGAAAAAATGCAAGCTATCAAAATCTTGAAAGTCACTTTAAAGCATCAAAAGAAAAACTAAAGTTCTTACCTAATAAAGTTACTTTAAAACAAACTATTGAAATAGCTTTAAATACAACAACCTCATTACAAGAATTCAAAGAAGAACTTTTAAATCACGGAATAAACGTTGTTATATTTCAAAACAAAGACAAGCGAATCTATGGTGTGACTTTTATCGATCACAACTCAAAAAGTATCTATAAAGGCTCTGATTTAGGTAAAGAGTTGTCAGCTAACACACTGAATCAAAAATGGAGTAGTACAGAAGATTATCCTCGTTCAATTTTAATACCTTCTCAACAGATTAATACTAATGAATCAGACGAGTTACATCCAATATTTAAGCAGTTATATTCTGATACTACCGATTTTAATAATAATGAGTTTTTATCAGTATTTAATTTTTTAAACAATAATCAGGAGATAGATTATGAAGAGTTAATGTTTGAGCAGAAAATGAAGAGAAAACATCGAAAAAAATAATTTTAATTAACTTTAAACATCACCATTTTTTGAATTTTTCTATTTTAAGATAATTCCAAAGAGAATCTATATCCTCAAATTTGGGAATATTTGCTTCGTTTATATTGAATTCAAAATCTTCTTGATCTATCGTGATTAAATCGTAACCGCCACCTCCGTGAATAAAATATCTACATGAGATAACTGATTTTCGCTCTTTGTTCTTGTTACTATAGTAGATTATTATGTAGGTTTCTTCTTCTTTAAGAGAAGGGAGCATATAGCCCATTGGACTATCTAAACTATACTCATGCTCTAACTTAACACGTAAAGAAGCTATTAGAGTTGAATTATAAGGGCATAAATTTAAAGCACAAGGACCAACAGCATTTTTATTTATTATAATACTTACTCCGAACTTATCTCCTCCAAATAATCTAGTTGTTTTTGAACTCTCAACATATGAGAATTGTATTAACCCTTTATTTACATAATCTTCTATTCCTATTTTTTTTAAAACTATTAATTCCGCAAAATCTATTTGATATAGGTCAGGATGAGGATTCTCAACATAAATATCACCATTTTCTCTAAAATCATAGATAAATTGAGGTGCATATTCTCTTGATGATAGATTCAAAGCAGTATCAGATACTTTTAATGCGGTATTAGATACTTTTAAAGCATTGATAGCAACAATCAGCGATACAAGTGCTATTATCAAAGATACTAAAGTGGTTATATTGTCAAAATTCATTAAATCTAAGAAATTGTATAGAAATTAGTGTGTATAAGCTCTAATTTAGTTTTTTTTAAATACTTAATATAAAATCAAATTTATTTTTACAAGTTACTCAGTTTTGAGTGTAGTGCATCGAATTAGGTATTGAAATTTTTAGCATTTTTAAATATTTTAGGTCGATCATTAAAATATAAAAGCCTGCATATTTATTAATTCTGCATGCCTTTGCTAGGTTTTTGCACCTTGTTAAGGTATTATGTTGCGGAGAAAGAGGGTTAGCCTCTTTTATGCCGTATGCTTTATAAATAGGGATGCTCATTTTTTTAAATTGATGTGCGCACCTTATTCGGAAAGTTTTAAACTATGATTGGAATTTTTTAATTATTAAGTAAAGTTAATATTTTTTTAAGTATATATACATTATAAATCTATTCCTCTTTTTGACTCCAAAAAAAATAGAGTAATTCGATATCTGAAATAGCCATAGATACACCGTCATCTAAATACTTAGAAGTACTTGATTCTATATAATCAGTCCCCGTTTTTGTACATAATACAGTATTTAAAAGTCCCATATATGAAGAAGTGAGCTCTCCTTTTTGCACCAAATCTCTCAATTGAATATCTTCAATTTCTTTTAATCTATGACTACTAGGATCAACATTCTTAAAATGTTGAAAGTTAATTATTTCATTCTGAATTTGTATTCTATTAAGATAAAATACACCATCATTACTTAAGAGATGTAAATAATCTTTCTTTTGATATGCATAATTATTATAGATCCATTCTTGTTGTAAAAGCGCCCATCTTTTGAAATCAATATAAATTGTCGGAATCTCACTATTAGATTTCATCCACTTTAAGATTTCTGATGATTTGCCCATTACAGACAACCTAACTTCAAAATTTTCCATTTCCCAACCTATACTTAATGAAATTGTTTTATTTAAAGTTTTGTTTTGTTCAGTAAATACTAACTTAAAAGCATTAAAAGTATCTTTTATTAATTCACTAGTATTATTACTTCCATGTATTATAATAGGATAGTTGGTTAAAAAATCATAGGGCTTAATGAATTTAATATTTTTAGAATAATCTAAATTACCTCCATTTCTTTTTATTATTTTAGCTATTTCTAAAATATCATATTCAAAACATTCTATAGTTTTATTATCTCCAAACTTTAAGTTAAAAGGATGAATTGCTTTTCTGTCAAAAGTATCATAATCTTGTTGTTTCTTATGATAAGAAATAAATAATCTTATACCATCTTCCTCTCTAATATAAGCAGGTAAATATTTATTTATTATATCATTATTTTCGTTATTACTTTCAACTATTTTGTCAAAATTGTCTTTGACTCCAAAATATTCATATAGTAGAGGATTACCATTATAATATAGAATGCTTAATTTTTTCCAATCATCTAAACCTAGTCTTCCATCGATTCTAAATATTTTAGTATATTCTGTATTTTTCCCAATTTTACTAATACTAGTGTCCCATCTCTCTAAAATAGCTTCCTCTGTATATAATCGAATAGCACCATCAAAATGTATAAATTCTTCTTTATTCGTGTTATAAATGGAATGTATATATCTGCATCCGTAAGAGTTTTTATCAATTCCTAAAGATGGATTTTCTTTTATTTCTTCAATCTCTAAAATCTTCTCATCTTTGTCACTTTTCCACCAAAATTCGGTTCCAGAAACACCACTGAAAAATTTAAAATCCTCATTACATTCATATCTAGTTACTCCATTAGGTAATTTTGATATATTATTATCAAATTTAGGTCCCCACCAATAATCAAATTCAAAAGTCCCTTTAAAAGTCTTAGATAACCCAATTAAATTGGGATCAATAGCTATTCTAAGTGTTATCTCCTTTTTTTTACTTAAACGAACAAATTCATCAATAAAATATGTATTATAATTATTATACATCGATAAATTTCGATTAAAGAATTGATGGCAATAAATACAAAAATCATTTTTTTTATTTTTAAAAATACCTGATCCTATATAATCAAAATCAACTAAAATTTCTTCTAAATAAATTAGTCCTGATTTATCAAGGTTACTAAATAATTCTGGAAAAATTTGTTTAACAATATTTAAGGAATGATATGCTACACAACTTTTTTTCAAAAAGATACCATCCTTTGAAAAATAGTCTCCAAGCAATACTTTAAAATCTGATATAAACTCTTTACATTCTTTTAAATGATAATTCTTCCAATATTCATTAATTTTTGTATCAAAAAATAATAAATCATCTTCTACTTCAGCATTATAAAAATTTCCTATTGCTTTAGTAATTTTAGGTTCTATATATAAACCTAAAGGAAAAATCCAACCTATCGGTCTATGCTTGTCATGATTGATTAATGAAGGAATCCCTTGTATGGCATTCGTAGAAATCATATCTTCTAGCGCCCCAAATGTAAATTTGATCCTATCTTTATTAATCAAATCCGAACTTAATATACCTAAATAGTTTTTCATGTTATTCCTCTATAGTTTCTAATTTTGATATAAATTATTTTTTATACCTACCTTAAATCAAGGTCTTTTTTCTTATTGAGATCTAATAGAATGACAAGCGATAAATGACTGTTACGACAAAAAAGAAACTTTCTATATTTCCCATAGTTTATTATTTTGGGAATATGATGTTATGCACAGTTTATTTTATCTCAAAATGATTATGCGTGTCCAAAATAAATTCTCCACCAGTTTTGTCTAACCATTCATTTGCTATTTCTATAAAATTATAAAGAAGATGAGAATAGTTTTCTAAATATTTAGTATTAACTTTGTGATAATAAACAGCATTATCAATTCTCGGTTTAATCCCAATATCACCAAAATCATCAACAATCATTTTGTTTTCAGGTAATAGCTTACCAAGTATTATTCTATTTGGTAATTCTTTATTGTTAGATGTAACTATTTTATAATTCTCTACTTTTCCTAATTTTACATATAAATCTTCATATGTTCGACCTCCATTAAATTTGTTATACCAGTCTAACCAATCTTTAAATTTAACTAGTGTCACAATTTTTTCTTTTTTGAAATTTGAAACTGAGATAATATTATCTATTATTTTTTTTACAGTTTTTGCATTGACTTCAAAATGTTTGAATAGATAAAACCCTAAAATTGCTTTATTATTAATTTTAGCTTTTAATTCATCTTTTGGTAAGTTCAATAAGTTGTTAACATCAATTAATAGATTTTTATCCTTCTTTTCGAAAATTATTTTTCTTAAATGATTACAAATTGTAATGAATTCTGTATCAATATCTCGTTTAAAATAATCATCTAATTCATTATGCAATAATCCTCGTTCTTTCAAAATGTTTATATTCGATTTTATTGCATCAACAATTTTTCTTTTTTCATTTTTTTTATCTTTTGTGATAAGATTATAGACAAGATTTCTTCTGTGTTTAATATCAAAAGGCATATCTTCTGATAAACCAAATTCTTGATTTACAATACAAATTATTCTTTCCCAACCCAAAGATTTAATAGCATAACCTAACTCAAAAATAACATTTGGATTTGGAGTTTTTCTACCATGATAGTCTTGATTAATAATGGACAAATCACAAATAAATAGTTTCGAATTATCAATTTTATTTAAGATAATATTTATTATTTCTGGGTTTCCTGGTTCTCCCGTAGTATCTTTGTCTAAATTAAATTCAACTAAATGTTTATTTTCTGCATTAAACTCTTTAATAGCAGTTTTTATACAGTCTTCAATAAAGTTTTTATTGTTTTTAAGATTTAAATCTGATTGCCAAGAAAAAAAAATATTCATTTAAACAAGGGGGTATTATAAATTATACATAATGTTTCAGGTTTTGGCATTAATAACGGAAATTGAAGCGAAAAATTTAAATTTAGCTGGTTTTTCGAATTATACAATTAAGCAGAAATATTAATAGATACAGTCATTTTGTTAAAACTCATATTATGCTACTCCTTTTATTCTTTCATCAATATTACCAAGACCAGGTATAAGCATTCCACTTTCAGTTATTCGGTCAGGTTCATCTACAAATAAAATTTTTGATTGAGGAAACTTTTCTATAAGTTCTTTTATGCCATATTCAGAATAAAATATTGCACTGAAAATTAAATTTTTAGGACGATATTCTTCGTATGCTCTTTCTGCTAAACTTATTGCAGTACAAGAAGAAGCTAATACTGTTTTAGCAATTATTAAATTATCAACTTGGTGTTTTATTAAAGGCAATTTTATATCTCTAATTTCAGCTGTTAATGCATCTATTCCTCTAATTCCGTTGAAATTCATATAACCTCTATAATTAGTGCCTATAATGGTGCTATTTATACCTTTGTTTAGATAAGGATAATCATCTTTTGTAGATATAATAACATTAATTTGAGGAAGAAAAATTTTTTCTGAAAAACTTTCTTCTAATGGAGTGATAATTGTTTGATTTTGAGTTTCGAATTCTTCACTAATTTCTTTTCCAAGTTCACATCCAATTTTTGTTAGATATTCTCTTAAATTTTCAGCTAAAGTTTCTTTATTTCTAATTAGTGTTTTAAAATTAGTACAATACTTAGTTTGTATTTTTTTAAGTTTCATAAGTCCATTCATCTATAGAGTTAATTAAATCAGAAAATGTTTCCCAAAATTTTGTATCAATTTGTGTTATTTGAATATGTTTAGATCTTAAATATCCATTGATTACATAATCTAGTTCGATATGATCATCTGATACTTTGTAACTAAATTCTTTAATATTTTTAGTTTTTTTGCTGATAGCTAACTGAATAAATCTATCTACATTTGATAAATAATCTTTTCTTTTGGTTCTATTGTACAGCCAATTTAAAAAAGATTTTTCAACCATTTCTGATAAATCGTGAGTATAATTAAATGGTGTTCTCCAATATCCGTTAGAATAATCTGATACTTTATTAATAAATGATTTTTGTTTGTCTTCAATTTTATCAATTGATTTTTTAAAAATTAAGATTTTTGTAGGATCATCCATTAACGCTTTATCATATTCAATTTCGGTGGCAGATTTTTTAATTGATAATTCAAATCCATATCTACTACCTAAAATTAAAATATATAAGTCGCAATTTTCTGCAAATTCTAATGTTTGATAATGTGAGGAATTGCTTTGTGCAGTATTATTTAAATTTCCAGCACCAATTAATTCTACTATATTATCGTATTTACGAAATACTTTTTCAACAGCATCTCGTTCAGCCTCTAAATCTTCAATTGTAGAGCTTATCATTATTTTTAATTTATCCATAGTGTTTTAAAGATATTGCCTAACGTTTCGGGGCTTGGCGCACGTGGCGGAAATTGAAGCGAATAGTTTCAATTTATCGACACGGTAAGCAAAAGCCAATTAATTGAATAAATTTAAGAAAAAAGTCAATATAATTGGCTTTTTGCGGAAGAGAAAGCCGAAACTTCAAATTTAGCCTTAACCCGCCATTGCGCCAAACCCATGTTGTACGCAGTTTTTATAAATTGTTTAAAACTTCAATAAATTTTTTTAAATCTGCTTCAGTTCCAGAATATACTTCTGTTTTATATTTTTTATCAAGTTCTAATTCGCAAATTTCATATTTCCTTTTCTTGTCAGTAAAAAAAATGTCACTTGAAAATAAATAACTAGAAATTCTCATAATGTCAATTTGATCTCCAGAGTTTTCTTGTTTCCCTTTCACTGCTATATATGCTCCAATTGAAAACTTTGTATTTAAAGTAGGAATTCTAGAAAAACCATTTTTCTCCAATTCAGCTAATAATAATTTTAATTCTTTTTCTTTGAAACTATGCTTATTAGTAAGTTGATATAAAAGTTGGTCAATCCAATTTGGAATTTGTGAGTTTCCAAAATTATCAGGTCTAATCCTAATGGATTTGAATATTAAATATTCTTGTAATCGTTCTTTATCTTAGCCCCTAAATAAGCTGGAGTGAAACTAGTAAA
>NZ_WMJX01000031.1 GCF_009711045.1 Myroides albus
GCAGTTAAACTCAATGCAATAACTTCTATATCAGTCATTTTAGGTTTTCTTCCAGCAACAATACAAGCATTAAAATCTAACTGCAATGAGTTAATTACATCTAATATTTTTAAATAGTTATTTCGTATATTTGACATAGATATTGGTTTGTTTGAAAATGTCAAGATACTGAAATTCAGTATCTTGACCAATATCTGTCTTAATTATATTCTCTTTTTTTTACGCAATTCATTTCACCCAACGGGTTATTGTAATCAATTGCATCGGAAGCTTTAGTTACTTTTCCATTTGCAATTTTCAAAGTGAAGACTTTTTTACCATCTATTACCTCTTTAGTCTCGACAGGTGTACTTGTAATTGTTGTATATTTAGATTCCCATACAGGTTTTTTATCAGCTCCCGTAGTCAATACCATGTTTTTATCAGTACTTTCTGCTAATTTTTTTGTTCCAATAGATTCATCTTTAATACTAATCTTTGTATCTGCTAAAAGTACACCAGCTCCTGTTTTACCATCATCTTCACCACCTTCGATAGTAATAATACCATCAGTCGTTAAGTTTGCTCCTGTCGGTTTAATTGTATTTTGAGCAACCCATACAGGTTTTTTATCAGCTCCCGTAGTCAATACCATGTTTTCGGCTTTACTTTCTGCTAACTTTTCTATTCCAATAGATTCATTTTTAATACTAATCTTTGTATCTGCTAAAAGTACACCAGCGCCTGTTTTACCATCGTCTTCACCACCTTCGATAGTAATAATACCATCAGTCGTTAAGTCTGCTCCTGTAGGTTTAATTNCGGCTTTACTTTCTGCTAACTTTTCTATTCCAATAGATTCATTTTTAATACTAATCTTTGTATCTGCTAAAAGTACACCAGCTCCTGTTTTACCATCATCTTCACCACCTTCGATAGTAATAATACCATCAGTCGTTAAGTCTGCTCCTGTAGGTTTAATTGTATTTTGAGCAACCCAAGTTACTGTTCCATCATCTGCTGTAGTTAACACTTGACTGTTACCTCCACTTAATATCTTAGAAGTATCTACAGCGTTAGCAGCTATATTTTCCTTACTTACTTGTCCAGCTCCAATCATGCTACTTGTTATGGTACCAGCATTGATACTTAAAGAGATGTTTTTTAACAAAGCATCTGTACCATCCCCTACATTAATCACACCATCAGTACCTGTTGATAATGTACCTTTATTACTGATATTTGTAATCTCTACAATTGGTTTACCTGGTTTCCAAGTAGTACTTGCATGGTCATATACTAATGCTTGTTTATCATCAGCTTCTACTGGTTTTTCAACTGATACTCCATTAATTTTGACAACTGTATTATCTCCAGCAGCTCCTGTTACATCACCGTCTAAGTTAATTTCTGAAGAGTTAGCTGATATTTCGTAATTTACGTTAGTACCTCCTGTGTTAGATGGGATAGTTTTAATCGTAATCCCTGTTCCTTGAGTAAGTTCAACTCCTGTAGCAGTAGAAGTAACTAAACTTTTAATATGGTTGGTAAACGATGTGTCATCTATAAGCTTTTGTGAAATAGCTAATTCATGGTCAACTTTTTTTTCGTCAGTATATGTTAGCTTAACATCAGCACCATCAGAGATTGTTAACGATGTTAAAGTTTCGTCTGTTTGTAAGGTAGTTTTAGCAACAAGTGCATTCCATTTTCCATCTAACCAGAAATAGAAACCTTTTTTTAAGTTTGAAGTACCTTCTCCTGTATTATAGACAAGTAAACTTTCAGGGTAATTAGTCCCTGCAATAGTTGTCTTATCATCTTCATCTTTTAATGATACTCGTGGTACTAATACCCCAAGATTTGTTGCTCCCATATCAAGTATCGAAGATTCATTTGGCAAGGTTGAGCTACCCAACCCCACTCTATTCTGTGCATACATCGAGCTAAGCGACATAAAAGCTAGACCTATTAGTAGTAATTTTCTTTTCATATAGAACTTATAATTAGTTATTGAATTATATTTTGAATTACAAATTTAATTAAATAATTAACATAAATTAGGTGTTTATGTATATATAGTTAACTTTTGTGTTTTTCAATTAGATTTAAATTGTGATTTTTTGTATGATAATTAAATAATATTAGTAAAA
This sequence comes from Myroides albus, assembly GCF_009711045.1. Classification (GTDB taxonomy): domain Bacteria; phylum Bacteroidota; class Bacteroidia; order Flavobacteriales; family Flavobacteriaceae; genus Flavobacterium; species Flavobacterium album_A. The sequence goes on from NZ_WMJX01000031.1 coordinate 2,133, forward strand.
AGTAGGTGAATGCTAAGTGATTTGTTGTCAATGAGGTATATTTATTTCGATATTTGCAAAAGTGTTTCAGTTTTAATAGTTTGTTTTTTATATATAGCCAAATGTAGATTAAGGTCGAAATATGCAAGGGATTGTATTTTTTCAAAAGACTAATAATTTATACCTTCGCGGATGAAAAAAAATAATGGTCTTTAGTTTGCTTTGGCATTTAGTGTCAGTGCAGATTATTTCAAATTAGTGTGTATTCTTCCTATTGATTTTTAGGGTTGTATACTTAATTACTAATTGCAAATACTATTATGTAGTTTAAAAACTTAAGAGAATGACTTATTCGGAAATAAAAGTAAAGATTGATAGTCTAAAACAGCAAGTTGAGACTCAAGGAGGTGTGAATAGTGAACAGCTACAAAAGTTATATCATAAGTACCGTTTGGAGTGTAACTATTTTTCAAATTATGCAGAGGGAAATACTTTGGCAAAAGAAGAAGTTCGAAGTATGATTGATGGATTGGTAACTGTTGACAAAAAGCCTCTAAAAGATTTAATGGAAATTAAGAAACACGATGAGGTTTTAAAAGAATTATTAGGAGGGAGTTTGGTAGACTCACACCTGTCTGAAAAGTATATCAAAGAGCTTCATGCCAAGTTAATGTATGAAGAGGATAGCGATAGAAGAGCTGAGCTTGGTCAATGGAAGCAGACTGATAATAGCATGTCTACTTACAAAGGTGAGAAATACACTTTTGTAGCTGCTTCTGCTGTAAAAAAGGAAATGCGAGAATTGATCAATCGCACCAATGAAGCAATCGACTATATTCTAAAAGGTAAAAAGTATGCTCCACATCCTATCGATGTAGCCCTTAATTTTCATGTTGATTTTTTGAAAGTAAGCCCTTTTGATAGAGGAAATGGATTAGTAGCACGCTTATTGAGCAATCAGATTTTAATAGCCTTTGTTTATACGCCATTTTGGATTACGGATAAGGAACAAGAGTTATATGTAAAGTATTTAACAGATGTGCTGTGTTATGATGAACCAAAAGACGATTTGTTTACTCATATTGGGCAACAAATTTTGCGTTCGCAGCAAATGATTGTCGATATACAAGAAGGAAAGTCTATTGAGGAATCGGAGAAATTTTACAATCAAATCGAAATGCTTAAACGTCAGTTAAAGGCTAAAGAGGAGGAGAAAAGTAAAGTAAAGTCAGCCGAGTGGTTAGAGTCGATATTTGTTCACTCTATACGTCCTTTATTTACCGAAGTTGAGCTTCAGGTATTGGAGAGTTTTGGAGATTTGTTCGGTGAGATAGAGGGGCAGTATACATTAGATGTTTCAGAGGAAGAAGTATTGGAAGGTGAAGAAGTACTTGTTAATGTAACGCAGGAGGGTGAAGAAGAAACGATTGCAACTGAAGAAGACGCAGTGGAAGAAGACGCAGTGGAAGAAGACGTAGTGGAAGAAGACGTAGTGGAAGAAGACGCATCAGCTGTTACAGAAGAAGATAATGTTGAGGAAGCATCAACTGTACAAGAAGAAGATTTAGCAGAAGAATTACTACACGTATTTGATTTAGACAATCCTCATATAGCATGGGATAGAGCTGAGGAGATACACTCGGTTATTCGTTTAGGTGGATTTAAACTAATTGAGGGAGCTGCTGCTATTGAGGTAGGAGTATCTTGTAGGTTTACAGAACTAACTTATGTTATTGATTTAGGTGACGGTACAGTATTCGAGAAAGAATACGATCAACAATTAGAAACTGCTGAAATAAAAGCAGTAACTGATTATACTTGTGAGACTATCGTAAAGAAAATTAATGCGTTATAAACGACTCGATTTACTATTGTAAAAGCACTGCCATTTGGCGGTGCTTTTTTGTTTTTGGATTAGTCCTCTTTTAAAAGTATTCATCATTGGCCTTAGTCAAGGTGTTAATGTTAGGAGGAATCTTCGTAATGCTATGTCTAATTTGTTTTGGTTTATGTAGGTATGTTTATTATAAGATAGCGTGTTGTTTGAGTTTGGAAGGTAGGGTGTTTTTTTGAAGAATAGAATAGAGGGGGAATGGGGGGATAGTTTTTATAAATAATAGCACTGCCTATGGGTGGTGCTTTTTTTTGAGGTGAGGAAAACCTTATGAATAAGGTTTAAAGATTGGTTATATTTGTTATAGGATATATGTTAGATTTATAAAATGTAGTAAAACTATATAGACAATGAGTAAAGTAAGAGATATAAAAAGAGAAGATATTTTAAAAGCTATAGAGATAATAAATAGTAACCCTGAACTTAGAAAAAAAAGAAGCTCATCTACTTATGATTTGATATATAATAACAATATGTATCCTCCTATTTTAGTATTATCAGAAGCTAATAAATTAAAAGGAGGGGAAGAATTGTTATTATCTGACTTTGGAAATAGTACAGAGTTACCTTTTAAAATATTACATGATTTAGGTTTTAATATAGTGATGAAGAGAAAAAGTCAATTTAAAGAGTTTTTAGAGAATCAATTTCCTGAAGGATCAGGGGCAATTTCTTCTTATCTACAAGCAATGGATAATTTAGGTGAGTTGCTTAATCAGTCAGGTCAATTGAAAGGTTCTATCTATGGTATCGAAGATGTACAGTTCTTTAATAAATTGTTGGAAGAAGTAAAGATTTATCAAAAGGATATAAGCTCTATATTGTATAGTAAACCTAAATCGTATGCAGATAGAGGATTTTACAGTGCTAGTTTGTCAAAATATATTGAGATGTTAAGTGGAGGTGTAAAAAAAGTTGTTAGAAAAGAAAAGACTATAGTTAGAGATAAAGATCAAGAGTATTTTACTATCAAAGCTTTTACAGATAGTTTAGAAAAATCTAACTTATATTTTGATCCAGTATTAGTAACTCGTTTCGTAACTTCTCTAGTAACCAAGCCTTTTGTGTTGTTAAATGGGTTATCAGGATCAGGAAAGACAAAGTTAGCACAGGCTTTTGTGCAATGGATTTGTCAAGAAGAGACTCAATATAGAATTATACCTGTAGGAGCAGATTGGACTAATAGAGAACCTTTGTTAGGATATCCTGATGGACTAAATGCAACTATGTATGTAACTCCTGATAATGGTGCCTTACAACTAATGTTAGATGCACAGAGTAACCCTAACCTTCCATTCTTTATGATTTTAGACGAGATGAATCTAAGTCATGTAGAACGCTATTTTGCAGATTTCTTAAGTGTGATGGAAAGTAACGATAGTATTAAATTATACACAGGAGATGTTAGGATATGCTCAGAAGGAAGGGGAATCCCTCAGACTATTCAGTGGCCTAATAACCTATTTATTATTGGAACAGTAAATATTGATGAGACTACATATATGTTTAGTCCTAAGGTATTAGATAGAGCCAATGTTATAGAGTTTAGATTAGATGTAAGTGACTTAGGTAAATACTTTTCTTTACCCAATGGTGTCAAATTTACAGAGTTAAAATGTGAAGGAAAAAGAATGTCTAAAGGGTTTCTGACGATGTCAGAAAAGGTAACGAAAACATCTGATAAAGTCGTTCAGGAAGAATTATTAAAGTTTTTTACTGAGCTGTCTAAAGTAGGAGCAGAGTTTGGTTATCGTACAGCAAATGAAGTATTGAAATTGATTAACCAATTGAGTTATTTAGATTATCCTGAGATCTATCAAAAAGAAGGAGTTAAGAAAAAAGATATTATCAATTATAGAATTGATATTGCTATAATGCAAAAGCTGTTACCAAAGCTTCATGGTTCTCGTTCTAAGATTGTGAAGGTATTAGAAACTTTGGTAGAGCTATGTTTAATAAATGCTAAAGATTTTGATATTATTCAAGGAGAGCAGAATATAGATAATATTAAATATCCAATATCTTATGCTAAGTTAATGCGTATGTATCACAATGTGATAGCTAATGGATTTACTAGTTATGCAGAAGCTTAATTTTGAATATAAAAAGATAGATATTTTATCTATTCCTATTCTGGATGGAGTAGTGTTAGAAATAGTTACTGACAGTTCTGATAAACTATATCTATTGGATACTGAAGAAGCTATGGACTATGGAGTAAAACCATATTTAATAGCAGAGGGGCATTACTATGAATATGAATTAGTAGGAAGTACTGAGTATGAATTAGTCTGCTCAGTGAAGAGTATTGTACGTCAATCAAAAAGACAATCTAATAGAGGAAGGTTAGAACCTAATTACTATGTAGGTGTTTTAAGGTTATTTGTAAAACATACAGCAAGCGAGGTAGTCGTAAAGGAGATAGATGTAGAAGTACTAGCTACTAAATTTGATAAGGATCTAGATACAAGCTATCGTACTAATTATCGTCAGATGTTAGAAGATATCACAGATGTCTGTACAGATTTATTGATGGAGGTAGAGGCTCCAGTTTATCAGTCGTATGACGTAGATTATAATAGTAATGCACAGTCATTATATCAAAGATTCTGTTTTGTTAAGTCATTTATTGATTCATCAGAATTTGAGGAGGCTTTACTTCAGGTATTCAACAATCCTTCTACTAAATGGGATGAGGAAAATGAACTACAACCTATTTCTCGTGTTAAACGCATAGGGAGTAAAGAAATTCGACAGTTTACTTCCTCAAGTCAAAGAATTCAGTTAGATAATGTTCATCCATTGTCAAGAGTAATTCCTTCATTACCTCAAAAGATATATTTAGGTCATAAAAAGGAGTCTTATGATACTCCTGAGAATAGATTTGTGAAGTTTGTTCTGAGTGTATTTGTGAACTTTATAGAACATTGTCATCGAGTTTTTAGTAAATATAATAAGAGTTTTGCTGCTGAAGAAGCTCTACTGTTAGGAAAGCATATTAGACAATTAGCTTCTCATTCCTTCTTTGATACGATTCAAGAAGCACAGTCTCTAAAGCTAAATAGTCCAACTCTGCAAAAAAGAGCTGGGTATAGAGAGGTGTTAAATCGTTGGTTACAGTTTGAATTGGCCTCTCAGTTAACTTGGGAGGGAGGCGATGATGTTTATGAAGGTGGAAAGAAGAATATTGCTCAGCTTTATGAGTATTGGATATTCTTCCAACTGAAGCAATTGGTGTGTGATAAGTTTGGTTTAGAGTTTAATAGTTCGGACTTAATTAAGGTAGATAAAGATGGGCTACAAGTTATATTAAAAGAAGGTAGAGCTTTAGATATAAAAGGGAGAAGTACAGTGAAGTCACGAAATTTATGTATTAGGTTTAGTTATAACCGTTCATTCCGTGGAGGAACTGATGATATGACTAAGGCAGGTAGCTGGACTACTACATTAAGACCAGATTATACATTAAGTATATGGCCAAGTGTGTTTAAAGAGAGTGAAGCTGAAAAAGAAGATGCTATAGTACATATCCACTTCGATGCGAAATATAAGATACAAGATTTTCAGAAAGATGTTGTCGAGGTAGGTACAGAGGAAGAAGTTAAAGAAGAAGAGAGAAAAGGAACATTTAAAAATGTAGACCTACTAAAGATGCATGCTTATAAGGATGCTATTCGTCGTACAGGAGGAGCTTATATTTTGTATCCCGGTAGTAATCAGAAGAGATTTGAAGGCTTTCATGAGATACTACCAGGTTTAGGAGCTTTCTCTATTTGCCCCTCTAAAGAAAATACAGGTATAAAAGAATTGGCTGGTTTTATAGATAAAGTGATAGAACATTTAATCGATAGAACTTCACAGAGAGAACGTATCGTAAATAATAGCTATCAGATATTAAATGAAGAGCGTACTGTATATGAAACTAAAGGTGTCTTACCTCCTTATTTTGATAGAAATAAAGTAGATATTAAGGGGACAAAAGTATTAGTTGGGTATTGTAAGTCAGATAAGCACTTAGAGTGGTATTTAGATAAAGGTTTATATAATTTTAGAATTGGAGATGCAAAAGGAGCAGTAGATTTAAAGTTTGTTATTGAAGCAGAATATCTTTTATTAAGAGAGGCGGGAGAATTGCAAGCTTCTAAATTATTTAAAATAGATAGGACAAGAAGTTATGATTATTATAGTCATCAAAAAATAAAAGGTTTAGGATATCCAGTAAATAGTCGAGCAAAAGATTATTTAATGGTAGCTTTTGATGAGGTAATAGATTTTAATGGGTTAATATTCGATTATATGGCTATGAGTGAATATGAGAAGAATAGTAATCCTGTAGGCTTACCTTTTGTTGTAACTTTAGAAGACTTGTTTAAAGTACGTGTATTGCTAGAAGAATAACTAGTGTATTTAGTGGTTATTTAATTCTAATATTAAAAGAGTTTTCGGATGCCTATTATTATAAAACTCTTTGTCAAGATAAGCAAAAAGATAATGTAGCAAATGATACATTTAAGTTATTCGTGGAATATAATAAGATGGGATACTCTATCAATGAAGCGAATGCTAGGTATGAGTTATATCCCTACCAAATAAAACAAAAATATTCAAATTAGTTATTGAAGGGAGAATTTTATTTATAATAATATCTACATTTGCTCAAAATATAAAAGGTATGAAAAAAGCATTAATGCTCGTGTGTTTAATAGCGTTAACGATTAGTTGTAAACAAAAGGACTCGGCTACAGCAGGAACTGAAACAGTAGATAATGTAACTGAGATAGTTGTCAGTGAAAAAGTAAATCAATTGCAAAGTGAACTACTTGTTCCGATGGAGATTGTTAATGCAGAGGCTACAGAAGTAACTGCAAAATACGGACTTGAATTTGGAGGAAGTTGTTATGCTTGTGATGTAGCAAATGTAATCGTGGATGGAGAGATGATAAATTTAATGAACGCATGTGATCTACATACGCAAATATCCTATAAGATTACTAAAATAGAAGAGATGGATAACGTGATTGTTATACACACTCCTCTTAATGAGTTTGTATTTAAGAGAGTGGATGAATATCCTGTATATCAATTAACAGTGAAAGGACAAGAGATTGATCAAAAGCTATACAGACCAGCGGGTTTCTATACGCTTAAGAGTTTGCTGGAGTCTTTTGAAGTTCACGACTGTGGAGATTTTGAGGGATAGGAGTTGGTTTACAGTGACTAATAAAAAGATATAAAAAAAGTCGGAGTTAATACTTCGACTTTTTGTTTTTGTATGTAACAATTTCACCATATAGAATACTTACCTTGTAGTATAAATTAAATAGAAGAAGAATTTTTTAGATAGAAAGGAATGATAAAATACAGTTATACTATTATGTATGTAGTGGATGTAGAAGCTACTATTCAGTTTTATGAACAGGCTTTTGGGTTTGTAAGAAAGTTTGTCACTCCAGAGCAAGATTATGGAGAGTTGATATCAGGAGATACAACGATTGCATTTGCACATATTGATTTAGCCTTGAGTAATTTGAGTAAAGGCTATCAACAGGTGAATAAAGAGAAACCTTTTGGGATAGAGTTGGGATTTGTTGTCGATGATGTACTCTCAGCTATAGAGAAGGTAGAACAAGCAGGAGGCACAATACATGAGTCTGTGACAGTAAAGCCGTGGGGACAGACGGTAGGTTATGTGTTAGATAATAATGGTTTTTTAATTGAATTGTGTACGAGTATGTAAAAAGTATCCAAAAAGGATAAAATTGTTTTTAGAATTAGCTGTAGTTTTGTACAAAATACCAATTACTTGTATGAATGATAATTCATTTTTTTACTTTGTAAGGTATTGATATTTAGGTAGTATTGTCATCATTAAATAGTTCGAAATGGTAGTTTGGTCAGGACGTGGTATTTTAGCGTTAATATTCTTTTTGATAGGATGTGTTGTGCCAAGAATTGTATTTGGAAAAGAAGTAAGTGGAGAACTTGTTTTTTCTATAGGGACATTACTTGCAGGTATAGCAACATGGGTATTGGGTGTATTGTGGAATGAAGAAAAGATATTGTTTCACGAAGAAGATAATCAATACTATCGTTATAAAAACAATCACACTTTATTCTGGATACCAATGCAATATATTGGAGTGCTATATCTTATTAGCTCAGTCGTGACAATGTGGAAGGTATCTGTATGGGGGGCTATAGGACTAAGTATCATCGCTGTAATCGTTTTATTTTTTAAGAAGATAAAAGACAGTGACTTATTTTCGTTAGCAGATAAAAAACAAATTGTAAGTAAATTCGATAAAATAGAAAAAGTTGAAGAGAATGAATCAATATGGCAGAATAGATGAAATGGTACTTTGAATCATTCAAGATTTTGATCATCTTTTTAACAAATAGGCCTGGTTTTAAACCAGGCCTATTTGTTTATTCTAATTTTAGGTAGTTGTGATTAAAACTTATAATTACCTTTTTGTACTGAGATAAAATATCTTGACCTATATTTCCGTAATTATAGGGGCCATATACATCTATATTGTTGAAGTCAATCAACATTTCGGGTAATTTGATTTTCTTATTTGTTAGCCAAAACTTTTGGTTTTTGAGCAGATAAAGGTTTTGTGTTTTTTCTTGTGCTCCAGCACTACTTGTTGTGGTAGTTATTTTCTTTGCTTTTGCGCTGATTTCTTCTTTAAATAAATCAAATAGAGGTTTGCTAAATTGACTTTTCTGAGCACCTGTATCTAAATTAAAAGGAAGTTGTTCTCCTTTGTATTTGAGTAATAAGATTGGTCTTAGATATTCAAAATATAAGTTCTTATCGCTATTGTTGTCTTGTATGTTTTTAGCAAATGTTAGTTGGTTTTTCTCAAAAGTAATTGTACCTAAGTCTTTTGCTATTGGAAATCCAATGATGCCGTGTATTTTGTATTTTCCATTGGCAAAAGTAAATGCCTCATCAGGATAAACGAGGAAAACAGCATTAGTGACGGTTAAACTGCCAATCTGTAGTTTTGGTGCAATAGCTAATAGCACCTTATTGTTGACTCCTGTAAAGCTTCTTGCGGTTACGTTATTATCGGGTAAGATTGTGAAGTTCATCTCTTTTGCTAAAGATATTGTAATACAGTTGAGACCTGCTCCTGTATCAAAGACAAAATCTTTTTGGGTGTTGTTTGCTGTTACTTCGATAGTCGTTAGGTTAGCTAAGTCTTTCTGGGTAACAATTTCTACAGTTTTAAAACTGCTAATTTCTTGGTTAGGCACATCTTTTAAAGTAAACCATATATTTAAGTTATTTTGCTCATCACTTAGCTCTTCAGGACTTAGTTTGTCTTTGAAGTTCTCCAATATGTGTTTTGAAGCTAAATAAGCTTGGTTATAATTGAAAAGTTTGATATTATTTTCACTTGCGAGTTTCCAGTATTCTATCTTTTGTAGGAATAACGAATCTTCTTCTATTAGCTTTTCTAAATACTGTTGAGAGGTTTTGGGTTGATTTACACTGCTGTAATATACTGCATCGAAGAAGTATTTGTCTTTTTCTTGATTTGTTTTATTCTTTAAATGTAACTCACCGTATTTGTGTTGTACAACCAATTTGTGTAGGTCTGGGTTTAAATGTATTTGAGCGTTGAGCGTAGAACAGATAATTAAACATAGAAAAAGTATTGTTTTTTTCATAACTATAGGATTGGTAGTGCAATAGTAGTTTATTTTCTATTAAGAATAAGAATAATTTTTATTGACTTAGGGCGTTTTATTGTTGTTAACAAGGACATATTTTGTAAATGGTCGTAGATTTGATCGTATAAGTGTAAGCTATGATTTATAAAGGAAGATATAAACATAAGGATTATCACCTGCCCATTGACGTGTTGAATGACGGTAGATATTTAACTGTAAGTATAGGCGATGCAACTTTTAAAGGATCAGAATTTACAGATCTTTGTTATCAAGGAAACGAAGTTATATCGAATAATGAATTTTATTCCGTTACCAAAGATCAAAGGAGATCATTGTGCAATTGTACGCTGGAATTGGATATACTTCAGTTTTTGTGTTGTAGTGGTCAAACAGAACAACCCATTCCTATTCAATTGCGATTAGCAGCTGAAATAGGTAATTATACCTTGGAGAAGCAATCAATAGCTCATGAGGGAATTTGTTTGTCCTTTGATTTAGGTAAAAGTACCTTATGTGGTAAAGGGGATACTATAGAAACAGCATTTGATCAAGTAGTGAAACAGTTACCTCAGGGGTATTATTTCAAGAATTGCTATGGTTGTTTGTATGGTGATTACAGTATATATGGAAATAGTGCTTTTGGGACGATGATGTGCTTTAGTCAATTACAGGAGCATTATAAGAATGTGACAAATAAGATTGAGTATGAGATACTCTGTCAAGAAGAAAGGGATAAGATTGCTATTGTACAAGAGATAGCATTATGTGAAAAATTTGAAGTAAGGGGAGTCAAGGGAGCATTTAGGTAATATGATGAATGATAAGCAGATTGAAAAACAACGCAAAAGGGAATTAAAGCAACAATGGCAAGAAGAACAACAAAGGTTATTTGAAGAGAGCTTGCCTATGGAGAGAGCATTTTTTACTCAATTGTTTGACGCATTAGATGAGCAACTTGAGATTTGTGGATGTGATCATACGAGTTCGAAAACAGTGGAGATACTGAATAGAATTGATATTAAGAATATTGAAGGTGTAGTAGTGTGGTTAAGAGAGCACGGTGGCTATTGCGATTGTGAGGTACTATGGAATGTAGAGGAGTACTTTGAATAGTTAAACAGAATAATTTAAACAATAAAAATATTATGTATATAGTAAATGTAGATATAGAAACGACAGATCTAAGTAAAAGTAAAGTGTTCTATACAGAAGTTTTGGAATTTGAATTATTGGAGGAGTCCTCAGCGTTTTTTTCAGTTCAGGCAGGGGAAACTATTCTTACTCTAAAAGCAGTAAGTACTCCTGTGGAGATTTATCACTTAGCATTTAATATTCCTTCTTCTCAATTGAATGAGTCATTGAAATGGGCGGAAGGTAAATTAGATTTGATAAAAAATGTTGAGGGTAATCTGGTAACTACTTTTGAGGAGTGGAAAGCGCAGTCTATCTATTTTAGAGATAATGATGGCAATATATTGGAATTCATAGCAAGAGAAGATATACAGTTATCAATTGATGGGCCTTTCAATCCTGCACAAATTACGTGTATTAGTGAAATTGGATTGGTAGTGGAAAACCCAATAAAACAAGCGGAGAAGTTAATAGCAGAATATGATTTGTCGTATTTTGACAAGGCTAAACCAACAGAAAGTTTCTTAGCATTAGGAGATGATCAAGGGTTACTCATTATGGTAAGTCCTAATCGAAATTGGTATCCTACTTCTATTCCTGCCAAGTATTCAAATCTCAGCGCTATTATAGAATCAAATGAAATGATGATTTCTATTGATAGTCAGGAGCTAAAATAAGAGAAGGAGACTATTTATTAGTCTCTTTTTGTTTTAATAAGGTCTCTCCCCAAGCATTTAATTTCCATAGTACTTCTACTAATTGTTCTCCTAATGAGGTTAGATGATATTCTACCTTTGGCGGAAGTTCATTATAATTTACTTTGTATAATACTCCATCTTGTTCTAACTCTTTTAGTTGTTGATTGAGTACGCGGCGGTCTACTTTCATAATTCCTTTAAGCATTTCACTTGGGCGTTTATGACCTTGGTTGATCTGCCAAACGATGGGAATCTTCCACTTTCCACTGATTGCATTAACAGCAAATTCAAGTGGACAAATTTTTTCTTCTATTGCTCGTGCCTTTGTATTCATAAAAGTGACTTTTTTATCCCTATGGGGGGAATATATGCGGTATTGTATAGTAATAAACGGATTATCACCTTTGCAAAAATAAGACTTTATTATGAAAGAAATAAAACAGGCATTAGCCGAGGTGACTCAAGGTATGCAAACGCAATTACCTATAGAAGTATTAACAGCATTTGGCGATTCGATAGCAGATTTGAAAACACAAGAATTTGGTAGAGTATCTGAAGTGGGAATGGCGTTTCCTTCTGTCCCAGTAGTTGATGAGAATGAGCAGTTGATTTCCATTGTCGATTTGTTTAAAGGGAAGAAAGCGTTGGTAAGTTTTGTAAGGGGAAGTTGGTGTCCTTTTTGTAATGTAGAGCTTGCTCATCTAATGAGTTATCAAAAAGAATTGGAAGAAAAAGGCGTTGAGGTAATTGTGGTATCTCCTATGAATGTTGCACTCTTAAAGAAATGGAAAGCTGAGATGCAAATGCCTTTTCGCATTGTACAAGATTGGGGATTGGCGATAGGTAAGGCCTTGGGGATTAATTTTGAACTTCAAGATTTTGTGCAACCACATTATGAAGCTTTAGGTTTAGATTTGAAGCTTTTAAATCAGACTGAGAAAGTGGAATTATCAGTACCCGCTGTGTACTTTGTAGACGAAGAAGGGATGATTGGTTATAGATATTTGGACGTGGATTATAGCAATCGCTTAGACCTAAAAAGTATACTGTAAAAATTAAATAGGTTTTGACTTTAGTATTATAATTATAATTGTTAAATTGTGATTAAAATTAATTAAAGTTATGACTAATCGTGTTTTTTTATTTGTATGCGTAGTTTTTTGTTCTCTTATTGCGACTTCGTGTAAAAGTGATACAATAAACACAGATGATATAATGCTGATGTACGAACGAGCATTGTCTGTAGATGATAAGCTTTCAAATAGTTTGCTGGAGCAAATTACACAGGAAAGTGAGTTGGAATATACAGAGTCAAGTATTAGTGTTGTCAAACCAGTAGTCAAAGTATTTAATTGTATTAATGCTATTAAAGATTGGTCTGAAGTATCAACAAAAGAGTTTGCTACTAAGGTTGTGGTTGGTTTAACTACTTTATACTACAATGATAAACATGAAATTCAAAAAATTGTTGTGCGTAAGATAGATAAAGAAATGTTAGATGCTTATTATTTTGATAAGAATCGCATAGCTTTGGTTGTTAGTCAACAGTTGGTGTTTCATGTAGATAGAAATTCCGATGAGTTTAATGTGGATCAGTGTATGTACGTCAAGGAGGTAAATTACTTTATAGAGGGCGAACTTGCTGTAATAACGAGTAATATTGAATCGAGTTTCTCTTTAGCAGAGTATTATATCAAAGAAGTTGATAAGAAGATAAAGGATAAGATAAAAAAATTGAAATCATAATGGATCATTAAATAAAGCTCACTGGGCTTTATTTTTTTATAAGAAAGGAAATGGAAAAAAGGAAAGGAGCTCGATCAATAAAAGATATTCCAGTAGATGTATTATCTGGTTTGAATGCGGGGGAATTGTCAAGTGTTAATTTGACAGAGTGGTTAGCTATTGATCAGCGTGTTTTAGTCAAGAATGTTTTAATCTCTTTGGATAGAGAGAATTATATCAACTGTGTTTTAGATGCCGTAGACGGTTTAGAAAAGAAAACAGTAAACACTATAAATCAGTGTATCGGATATACACTATATCATTTGTCTAATGAAGATAGCGATAGTGAACTCTTTCATTTACTAAAGAATCACAAGAGTGATTTGGTTCGTTGTTGGGCTACTTATTTTATTCATTATAACGAGTCGTTTACTATTGCCGATAAACTCATGGCCATTAGAGATTTTGCTGCTGATAGTCATTTTGGAGTGAGAGAGATTTGTTGGATGGCTGTGCGAGAGGATATTATTGAGCACTTAGAAGAAAGTTTGAGTCTATTGTTTGAATGGACGAAAGATGAGAATGAGTATATCCGCAGGTTTACTACTGAATCAACTCGTCCAAGAGGTGTTTGGTGTAAGCATATAAATGAATTAAAAGAGAAACCAGAATTAGGATTACCGTTGTTAGAAGCGCTAAAAGGGGATTCATCAAAATATGTAAAAGATAGTGTCGCTAATTGGTTAAATGATGCATCGAAATCTCAACCTACTTTTGTTGAGGAAACTTGTATGAGATGGTGGAACTCCTCAGATAAGAGTAAGTCAATGTATGCGTTTGTCATGAAAGCACTGAGAAGTCTAAAAGAAGTTAATATTAAAATTTAGTTATAAATGCTTATGTCCTTTAAAAGGAAAAGGGCTAAATAAGAGGGGCTAATAACTGCTATTAATTGTCAAAACTTTAAAAAGTATCCTTTTTGGATAAAAAGTGTTAAAGGAAAGGAGGGGTTGTAGATGTTTTATTTGTTATTTTTGAATAAAATATTGTGAATAATGTATGTTGATTCTTCGTATTTTTAATTTATTATTACTAATTAAGTGAAATATGTATTATTATTAAATAAAAATAACTTTAATTGCTTTAAGTTGATAATTGTATTAAAAAAATAACTTATTGTGTACTTATGTATTAAAAATGTGTTATTATTTATCTTTTTTGATATAAAAATCTTTGATTTTTCTTTGTGAATGCTCGTTTATTGATAGAGTCTGAAAACGAAAGCTATATTGTGTTAAGAACTAATGTTTTACTATCTTCGCTTGTGAAAAGAAAAATTAAAATTTGTTGTTTATGAAAGCAAAAGTACAGTACAATGACTTCGTAGGAAGTGTAGCAGCTGATATCTCAGATACAATCGCTGCAAATAAGGGGAATTACATTAGTAGTATAGGCGACTACTTTAATGTAGATAGTAACAAGTTTAAGGTAGTAGGAGTTTCATTGACAGGTATACACAATTTTGAAATTGTTTTGATTTGTGTTGACCTTGAAAGAAGCACTCCTTTGAAAGATCACGTTGTGAAAATGAAAATGGATCTTGATGCTGAGGGACAAAAGAAAATGCTTGATTTACTATTTAAACGATTAAATTTTGTATTGTTTGATTCAGGAGAAGAGAAGTATTCTGAAGCTAATTGCGATGAAGTTGTTAACTTCGAAGATTTTCACCAGTTTGATTATGATGAAAATTAAAAGAATAAATAATTAAATGATGAAAAACCTTTAGTTTTGACTAAAGGTTTTTTTTATTGCATGAAATTAAAATACAGTATAATTAGTTTAGTTGCTTTGTTCTATTGGCCAACTTTCGGCCAAGTAGATTCTTTGTATGTTGGCAAGTATCAGACCAATTATGGTATAAAAATATTTGGGACGCGTGACTTATTGTCTTTAGATTACACTTTAGAGGATTCGGACAAGTATTCTTTTGAACCAAATAAACCAACCAGTATAGGGTTAGGATTTTCGTGGAAGAATTCATCTTTGAGTTATAGTTACGGCTTTCCGTTTCTGAGAGATAAGGCAAAAGCAAAAACAAAAGCCAGGGATTTGAAGTATCATTACTACGGCAAGAATCAAGTATTAGATATATATTTTCAGCAGTATAAAGGGTTCTCCTTGCCAATCTCTAAGAGCAATGAGTATAATCACTATGACAATTTAAAGATTAACCTTTATGGAGTATTGTATCAGCACGTTTTTAATTCGCGTAAGTATTCTGTTGCAGCAGCTTATGACAATAGTGAAAAGCAGTTGAAATCAGCTGGTTCTTTATTGGTAGGTGCAGGTGTTTTTTATAGTACTTTAAAAAATATTCCTTCTTTTTCAGATATCATATCTGACTACGATAAGAGAACGATTAGCATCGGGCCTCATGTGGGTTATGGTTACAATTGGGTTGCTTTCCGCAATTTTTTAGTAGCAGGTTCCTTTACTCTTGGAATAAATGGAGCTATTGAAAAGAATTTGCTCACTGATAATACACGTTTTATTGTCAATCCTCAGGTGATGGGAAGATTTGCTTTGTATTATCAAAGTGATGATTGGGTGATAGGTGTGACTTCTATCTTAAACTCACTTTACTTGAACTTTAAAGATGAATATCAAACACAGTTGACCAATAATAGTTTTAGGTTTTCAATAACGAAGCGATTCTCATTAAAGAAAGATCCTAAGATTCTACAGTATGATTTGGTTGATATAGTGAAAAAGAAACGCTAACTATTGCGTGTGTATTGGCACATTTTTATATCTTTCAAAAAAAGTTTATAACAGATGGAATTTAATATAACAGATTATCGATTTTTTGCACCATTAGAAGTTCGCTGGAATGATATGGACGCCTTGGGACATGTTAATAATGTTTATTATATAGAGTATTTTCAAATAGGTAGAGGGAAGTATGTGGACGAAGCATCTCGAACTTGGGATTGGATGAAGGATATGTTCGTAATTGCGAACATTACTTGTAACTATATAAAGGAAATTAAATTAAATGTAAGAAATCCCAGGATAGGTGTGCGTATTTCTAGATTGGGTACTAAGAGTTTCGATATCGAATACGCTATAATCAGTGATGGGAAAGACAATAGTATTATAGTACATGCTATGGGAACAAGTGCTCAGGTAATGGTAGATATGAGGGAGAAAAAAACAATTGAAATACCTGAATGGTTTAAGGAGGAAGTTAAGGGGTATGAACCTGCTTTATAATAAAAGAAAGCTATACTTTTAAGTATAGCTTTCTTTTATTAATATTTGGAGTTTCTCCATATAGCAATGTCTGCGAGAATCTTATCTGTATCAGCATTTGCTTCTTTAACATAGTTTGGGTTGTATAAGGTATAAGATGATTTATTGACTCTTAATCTCACTTCATGATCACTTATAATCCTTACGATGATTTCTCTATCTTCATCAATGAATTCTTGGTATTTTGTTACCTCACTATTTTCTTTTAGAGATAAAAAGACTGGTTTCGAGTCGTTGTTTAACTTTTTGTCTTGTTGATAAACTAACGTTGCCTCGCCATTGTTATATGTGAAGTAGTAGTTTTTAAACATAAAAGTTTTAGCTGAGTAGATATTGTTGTTACTTTTATTTAACGAGTACGGTGAGGATACTATTGTTTCAGTTGTCTGGCAGCTTGTAAGAAACAATAAGCCAACTGTAATAGTCGATAATGTTAAAAAACTTTTCATAGTAAGTTGAATTGGTTACCACCAAAATAGAATAATATTTTAATAAAACAAAATAATATTTATTCAATGTGTTTTTTTTAGATAGTTTATTTGAATTATTAATATGTTTTATTACTTGTTTTTAAGTAAACGTTATTTTGGTTTAATCTGATATTTGTCATAATTATAGTATAGTAGTATGGGTAATTTTAGTGTATAAAACTAATAGCGACAATACTAAAATAATTAACCATGAAAAAAGTGTTAGCACTTGCAGTGCTTTGTTCTTTTGTAGCTTGTAAAAAGACAACGACAACTCAAGAGAATACAGAATCGAACAATATAGAGTCAGAGTTATTAACTAAAGCGAAAACATTCTTTCAACCTATTTCATCAGTAGAATACGAAAAGCTGGACGACAATAAAGTAGCATTAGGTAAGTATCTTTATTTTGACACTCGTCTTTCAGGCGAGGGAAA
This sequence comes from Myroides albus, assembly GCF_009711045.1. Lineage (GTDB taxonomy): Bacteria > Bacteroidota > Bacteroidia > Flavobacteriales > Flavobacteriaceae > Flavobacterium > Flavobacterium album_A. The sequence goes on from NZ_WMJX01000031.1 coordinate 19,468, forward strand.
TATAAGTTGTAACTCCTGTCATAATCTTGAAACTTTTGGAGTAGATAATAAAGCGTTTTCACCAGGTGATGACGGATCTTTAGGTGGACGAAATTCGCCAACAGTGTTTCATGCTTCGTTGCATAAAATGCAATTTTGGGATGGTAGAGCCAAGGATGTTGAGGAACAAGCAGGAGGACCTATATTAAATCCTGTAGAACACAATATTAAAAGTGAAAAACAATTGATAGATCGCATAAAAAAAATTGAGATGTATCAAAAGATGTTCGCAGAGGTATATCAAGGGGAAGCAGACCCAATTACATTTGAAAATCTGACAGGAGCTATCGGTGCCTTCGAAAGAACTTTAAACCCAGAGAGTAGATTTGACAAGTTTTTAGAAGGTGATGATAAAGCTTTAACTGCCCAAGAGAAAAAAGGTCTCGAAGAATTTATTAGTACAGGGTGTATTACTTGTCATAATGGTGTGGCATTGGGTGGACAAATGTTTCAGAAATTTGGAGTATATGGAGATTACTGGGAGTTGACAAAATCTAAAAATATAGATGCAGGGTTATACGATTTATCTAAAAAAGAAGGAGAGAAATATATGTTTAAAGTTCCAGGATTGCGCAATATTCAACATACAAGTCCTTATTTCCACGATGGTTCAATCGTAGACTTGAAAGAAGCTGTTCGCATTATGGGAAAACTTCAAAGCAACAAAGAGTTGACGGATGAACAGGTAAATGACATTACAGCATTTTTAGAAAGTTTGTCATGTGATATTGAAGATGAAGTAAAAAAATCTCCATTTGAAGAAAAAGTAGGCTAATAATAGAATTTTAATATTTTTAAAATCAGAGATAGGTTATCTAATTATTGTAGATGACCTATTTTTGTTTCATGTAATTGATAAAAGTTAACTATTTTACATATTACCTACTGATTTACATTTCCTATATTTGTAGTTAAACAATTTGAATAATGGAGTTGAAATTAAATAGACCTATTTGTTTTTTTGATTTAGAGACAACAGGCATCGATGTAGCAAGAGATAGAATCGTAGAAATAGCAATCTTAAAAGTATTTCCGAATGGGAATAAGGAAAGTAAAACTTGGTTAGTGAATCCCGAGCGCCCTATTCCTCCTCAGTCAATAGCTATACACGGAATAACTGACGAGAAAGTTGCAAATGAACCAACTTTTAAGGAGTTAGCACCGCTTATTTTTAATATGATAAAAGATTCAGACTTGGCTGGTTTCAACTCGGATCGTTTTGACATTCCTTTATTGGTCGAAGAGTTGTTGCGTGCAGGTGTTGATTTTGATATGGGAAATCGCGTATCTGTAGATATACAAACTATTTTTCACAAGAAAGAAGAGCGAACTTTAAGTGCAGCTTATCGCTTTTATTGTAATGAATCTTTGGAAAATGCGCATTCAGCTGAGGCAGATACAAATGCAACTTATGAAATCTTGAAAGCTCAATTGGATCGTTACGAGGATTTGGAAAATGATATGAAGTTTTTATCTGAGTTTACTACGCGTAAGAAAAGTGTTGATTTTGCAGGTTTTATTGCATTGAACGAAGATGATCAAGAGATTTTTACTTTTGGAAAACACAAAGGTGCGCTTGTTGAAGAAGTATTAGAGAATGAGCCAGGCTATTATGGTTGGATTCAGAATGCTGATTTTCCTTTGTATACCAAAAAAGTGTTGACAGCAATTAAATTGCGAAAACTGAATACTAAGTTTTAAATTAAAAGTAATAGAATATGAAAATTCTATGTATTGGTCGTAATTATGTTGATCATATTGAGGAGTTAAATAATGAACGACCAGCAGAACCTGTCTTGTTTATTAAGCCTGATTCTGCTTTATTGGGAAAAGAGGTGCCTTTTGTTATTCCTGAATTTTCAAATGACGTGCATTACGAAGTTGAAGTAGTGGTAAAAATCACCAAGGTAGGAAAGTATATCGAACCGAAGTTTGCTTCAAAATACTATGATGAAGTAACATTGGGAATTGATTTTACAGCAAGAGATGTACAGTCTAGGCTAAAAGAGAAAGGCTTGCCATGGGAGAAGGCTAAATCGTTTGATGGGGCTGCAGCTGTGGGAGAGTTTTTTGATAAGAGTGAGCTTAGTAATCTTTATGATAGCGTTTTTACATTAGAACAGAATAACAATATAGTTCAAAAGGCGTCTACCTCTCAGATGATTTGGAATATTGATGAAGTTATAGCTGAAGTGTCAAAGTATTTTACGTTGAAAAAAGGCGATTTAATATTTACAGGAACACCTGCAGGAGTGGGTAAAGTTTTTGAAGGAGATGTTCTTGAAGCTACAATCGAAGGCAAGAAGGTACTGCGTTTAAATGTAAAATAATTGTATGGCGTTATATTACGATTTAGGACCTTTATATAGGGAGTATAATAATGATAAGGAGTTAGTACGCGCCCGACTGATTGATTTTCTATTGGACTCAAAAAAGCGATTAAAGAAGATTAAAAAGGGGATTGACGAGAAAGAGTATGCTAAAGTAGAAAAGCATATAAAGAGCTTAAAACCTTCCTTGGAGTTTTTAGGTGTTGATCAAGCTATTGACGAGGCTAATCAAATTCAAGAGTGGACTTTGGATCAAGGAAAGACAAAGGAAGTGAAAGAAATTTTCAAATCTTTTCAAATGCATGTGAAAAATGCTCGTAAAGAGATAAAGAAAGATTTTGACTTATAAAGCGAATACTTATGCACGCAAGCATTGTAACGATTGGAGATGAAATATTGATAGGTCAAATTATCGATACTAACTCTGCGTATTTAGCTAAGGAATTAGATAAACTTGGTTTTCAGGTCGATGAGATCCTTACTATTTCAGATAAAAGTGAGGAGATAAAGAAGGCTTTGGCGAATTGTGTTGGAAAACGTGACTTGGTTATTTTAACTGGTGGTTTAGGTCCGACTAAGGATGATGTTACTAAGAAGGTCTTTTGTGAGTTTTTTGATGATGTCTTAGTTGAGAATAGCAAAGTACTTGAACACGTCACTGTACTGTTGGAAAGTATTTTTAAAAAGCCTATTTCTGATATTAATAAGCAACAGGCTTTAGTACCTTCTACTTCTACTGTTTTATTTAATACAGTAGGTACTGCTCCAGGTATGTTGATGCAAAAAGAGAATACCACTTTTGTTTCTTTTCCAGGAGTTCCTTTTGAAATGAAAACCATTTTTGAAGAAGAATTAGTGCCTTATATTAAGAAACACTTTCAAGGTGTATTTAATGTTCATAAAACGATAATCACTTATGGTATTGGCGAGAGTTTATTAGCTGAATATTTAGCAGAGTGGGAAGATAGAATGCCTCCAAATATAAAGCTTGCTTATCTGCCAAGTCCTGGGAAAGTTAGATTGCGATTATCAACCAGGGGGAGTGATCGTGAATTATTATTGAAAGAGATTGATAATCAGGTTTCTTTGATTCCCGAAAAGGTATTGCCTTACATAAGGGCATATGAAGATATTGATTTTCCTGAAATTGTCATAAAAGAGTTGCAAAATCGAAATAAAACTATTTCTTTTGCAGAAAGTTGTACAGGTGGACGTTTTGCAGTTTTGTTCAATGCGTTACCAGGTTCCTCGGCTTACTTTAAAGGAGGAATTATTTGTTATGCAACAGAGAGTAAAGTAAGTATTTTAGGAGTTAATCCTGAAACAATACAACAACATTCAGTAGTTAGTGAAGAGGTAGCTATGGAAATGGCACTGCAATCGCGATTAAAGTTTAAGAGTGATTACGCTATAGCAACTACTGGAAATGCTGGACCGTCGAAGGGAGATTCTGATGTTGAAGTAGGAACAGTATATATTGGGATTGCAACACCTTCTCGTATATTTGCAAAAAAATATGAGTTAGGACAACCAAGGGAAAAGGTTATAAATAGCGCAATAGCAAAGGGTTTAGAATTGATATATAATGAAATATTAAAAAAATAACCTAAAAGAATTTGTAAGATAATTTTCTTTTTCGTTACTTTGCACCCTGATTTTGAATATTGAAATAAAAGATAAGAAATAATGTCAAGAGTTTGTGAAATTACTGGTAAAAGAGCAATGGTTGGAAACAACGTTTCTCACGCGATGAATAAAACTAAGAGAAAGTTTTCTGTAAACTTAGTTAAAAAACGTTTCTACATTGCTGAAGAAGACAGATGGGTAACATTGAAATTATCAACATCTGCATTAAAAACAATTAATAAAAAAGGTATTACTGCGGTATTGAAAGATGCTAAAGCAAAAGGGTTAGTAAAATAATTCATACCACAAAAAATAGAATAAGATGGCAAAGAAAGGTAACAGAATACAAGTAATCTTAGAATGTACTGAACATAAAGCATCTGGTTTACCAGGAACTTCAAGATACATTACGACTAAGAATAAGAAAAACACACCTGATAGATTGGAGATTAAAAAATTCAACCCTATCATGAAGAAAGTAACAGTTCACAAAGAAATTAAATAATTAGTTAGTCATGGCAAAGAAAACCGTAGCAACTTTAAGAACATCTTCTAAGAAGTTGACTAAAGCGATAAAAATGGTTAAATCACCAAAAACTGGTGCTTACACATTTGTTGAGTCTGTTATGGCTCCTGATTTTGTGGATGAATTCTTTAACAAGAAGTAATTTTACCATTATAAAATCTTGAAAAAAAGCTGTCTGATAAGGCAGCTTTTTTTATTTTGAATAATTATAGTTTATTCTTGACGAATAAAAGAATATATAGTTATAAATAGATATTTTCTATATTTGTAGCTATTAATAGGTGTATTATGAGTTTTTTTAAGAAGTTATTTTCTTCTGATAAGAAGGAAACTTTAGATAAAGGTCTTGAAAAGTCGAAGACTTCTTTTTTCTCTAAATTAACTAAGGCTGTTGCTGGAAAGTCTAAGGTTGATGACGATGTATTGGATAATTTAGAGGAAGTTCTTGTTAGTTCAGATGTTGGTGTAAATACAACACTTAAAATTATCGAACGCATAGAGGAAAGAGTTTCTCGTGACAAGTATGTTGGTACAGAAGAATTAAATCAAATTTTAAGAGAGGAGATTGCTGGTTTACTATCCGAAACTAAATCTGGAGAGGCAACTGAATTTGAAGTTCCTAAGGATAAAAAGCCTTATGTCATTATGGTAGTAGGAGTAAACGGTGCTGGTAAAACAACCACAATTGGAAAATTGGCTTATCAATTTAAGAAAGCTGGCTTGAGTGTTGTTTTAGGTGCTGCAGATACCTTTAGAGCTGCTGCGATAGATCAGTTGCAGGTTTGGGCAGATAGAGTTGGCGTGCCAATTGTTAGACAACAAATGGGAAGTGACCCTGCTTCTGTAGCGTTTGATACCTTGCAGTCAGCTGTTACTCAAAATGCCGATGTAGTGATCATTGATACTGCTGGACGTTTACACAATAAGGTTAATCTAATGAATGAATTGTCTAAGGTGAAACGCGTTATGCAAAAAGTTGTTGGAGATGCACCTCATGATGTATTACTTGTTTTAGATGGTTCTACAGGGCAAAATGCTTTTGAACAAGCAAAACAATTTACTGCCGCTACAGAGGTGAATTGCCTTGCTGTAACTAAGTTAGATGGAACTGCTAAAGGTGGTGTTGTGATTGGTATTTCTGATCAGTTCCAAATACCTGTTAAGTATATAGGTGTTGGTGAAGGGATTGAAGACTTGCAAGTGTTTAATAAGTATGAGTTCGTTGATTCATTCTTTAAATAGTAGAAATATGAGATATTTATATTCTTTTTTAGCTTTAACTATGCTATTCGTTACTTTTGGTTGTAGCCAAAGTATCAATTCTGGTGACATAAAAGAAATTAATGGGTACTGGGAAATAGTGAAGGCTAAGCTGCCAAATGAAGAAGAAAAAGATTATACTATTAATTCTTCCATCGATTTTTTTCAAATTGAGGAAAATGGAGTTGGATTTCGCCAAAAGGTAATGCCTCAGTTTAACGGAGAATACCTTACTAATGACATCCAAGAAGATCTAACAGTTGAGTTTACAAATGAAGGTACCTTCTTGCATTATAAAACAGAATTTGCTGAATGGAAAGAGGAGATTGTCAAGATTAATAAGGAACAACTTGTTGTCAAGAATGAGAATGATATCATGTATTACTACAAGAGACCTGTTCCATTTAGTTTGAAGTAATTATATCGTGAAAAAATTTGAAGTACATAAACGCCTTAGAGAGGAGAGTAGTATCCAAGATATCTTAAAGATCATTATTAAGGAGAATAACCTTGAAAGTGGTATTGACAATTTAGATGTTAAGAATGCTTGGCGATCTATTTTAGGTCCTGGAATTGCTAATTATACTCAAGACGTATTTCTCAAGCGCAATACTCTTTATGTAGCATTGTCTTCGCCAATAGTCAGGGAAGAACTTACGTATGGAAAGTCTAAGATTATTGCATTATTGAATGAAGAGCTGGGCAAAGAAGTTGTGAAGGATATTGTATTTAGATAAAGAAATATTAAAAGCTGTAAAATAAGGTGTTATTATTTACAGCTTTTTTTTAGTGCTAAATAGAAGATGTTTTTGTCTTTTATATTAAAATGTTTTTATATCTTTGTAATGTTAAAAAGTGAAATATGTTTTCAAAAGCTTGCGAATATGCTATTCGTTCTGTTGTGTTTATTTCAGTGTCATCATTGAAAGGGGAACGCGTAGGCTTTAAAGAGATTGCCAAGGAGATTGATGCTCCGGAAGCTTTTACTGCTAAGATATTACAAAAGCTTTCTAAAAGTGGTATCGTCGAATCCGTGAAGGGAGTGGGAGGTGGATTTGAGATCCCCATAACTAATCTCGATAGCATTAAGTTATGTGAGGTGGTGAATATCATCGATGGTGATTCGATATACAAGGGATGTGGTTTAGGGTTAGCACAGTGCTCGGAAACTCATCCATGCCCTGTTCATTTTAAATTTAAAGCTATCCGAGAGGGGTTGCGACAAATGTTAGAGAATACAACTTTAAGAGAGTTAGCCAATGGTACCAAGTCTGGTGATACTTTCTTAAAAGTGTAATCATAGATAGGGAATTTATTCCCTTTTTTTTAAAACTAATAAAAGACAAAAATATCCTTTATTAAAAGAGTATGAGTAATAAACAAAAGAAATTATGGATAGCATTTGCGATAGTGATGTTATTCTCGTTTGGGGTACTGGGTTATTATGGTATAGAAATTTACCAAGAAGCTCCTCCTGTACCAACTGAAGTCAAGACGACTACTGGTGAAGTAATCTTATCTGATAAAGATATCAAAGACGGTCAAAATGTTTGGCAGAGTATCGGTGGTCAGGAGGTTGGATCTGTATGGGGACATGGTGCATACGTAGCCCCTGATTGGACTGCAGACTATTTACATCGCGAAGCTTTGTATTTATTAGATTATTACGCAAAGGAAAAGTATAATAAAACTTATGCTGAAAGTTCTTTAGAAGAACAAGCTTATTTAAAAGCACACTTACAAGCTAATATCAGACCTAATACGTATGATAAAGCAACAGGGATATTAACGATAACACCCGAACGCAATATGGCAAGGCTGTATTTACAGGAGTATTATAGCAAGTTATTTACTGATGACCCTGAATTTGCACAATTGCGAAAAGACTATGCAATTCCCAATAATTCAATTACTGACCCAGTGAGATTACAGCAAATGAATGCTTTCTTCTTTTGGGCAACATGGGCTACGGTAACGAATAGACCTGATAGCGATATCAGTTACACGCACAACTGGCCTGCAGAGGACTTGGTTGGAAATGTTGCTACTACACCTCTGTTAGCCTGGTCAGGTGTGAGTATTATCTTATTGATTTTTACTGTTGGGGTATTGGTGTATTATCACGTAGCTTCTAAACAGGAAGAAGAAGAAATGGTACCAGTCAAAGACCCAGTATCAAATGGAACAGTGACTAAGAGTATGACAATTCTGAAGAAGTATTTCTGGGTTGTTTGCTTATTGATGTTGTTACAGGTGGGATTAGGTATTATTACGGCTCACTATGGTGTAGAAGGGCAAGGATTATACGGCATTCCATTAGATAAGATTTTACCTTATTCTGTTACTCGTACATGGCATACTCAATTAGCTATTTTTTGGATTGCAACTGCTTGGTTAGGAACAGGACTTTATATTTCTCCGGCTGTCGGTGGAAAAGATCCAAAGTTTCAGGTATTCGGAGTAAACTTCCTATTTGTTGCTTTGCTAATTATTGTATTGGGATCGATGATAGGACAGTGGTTTGGGATTATGCAAAAGCTTGACTTGGTACAAAACTTCTGGTTTGGACATCAAGGATATGAGTACGTAGACTTAGGTCGCTTTTGGCAAATATTCTTATTCGTGGGATTATTTGTTTGGTTAGCTTTAATGATAAGACCTCTTATCCCCGTATTGAAAGAAAAGGGCAGTCAACACCGCAATTTGATAATCTTATTCTTAATTTCTTGTGGAGCCATTGCCTTATTTTATGGTGCTGGATTAATGTGGGGAAGACAAACAAACTTAGCCATTGCAGAATACTGGAGATGGTGGGTAGTGCATTTATGGGTTGAAGGTTTCTTTGAAGTATTTGCAACTGTAGTATTGGCGTTTTTATTTGTTCGAATGGGATTGATTAAAACGAAAACAGCGACTAATGGAGCCTTATTCTCAACCATTGTTTTTATGTCAGGTGGTATTATCGGTACTTTCCATCACTTGTATTTTTCTGGTACACCTACGGCAGTAATGGCTTTAGGAGCAACATTTAGTGCATTAGAAGTTGTGCCATTAACTTTAATAGGGTACGAGGCTTATGAGAACTATAAAATATCTACACATAAAGGTTGGTTACAAGACTATAAATGGCCGATATACTTTATGGTTGCTGTCGCTTTTTGGAACTTCTTAGGAGCTGGTGTATTTGGTTTTATTATTAATCCACCCATAGCACTGTATTATGTACAAGGGTTAAATACAACCCCTCTTCACGGTCATACTGCTTTGTTTGGTGTGTACGGAATGTTGGGGATTGGACTAATGCTTTTCGTATTAAGAAGTATCTACAGGAATGTACAATGGAATGAGAAGTTATTAAAAATAGGCTTTTGGGGATTGAACTTAGGTTTGCTACTAATGGCACTTTTAAGTTTGTTGCCAATCGGTATATGGCAAGCTATTGAAAGTATTCAACATGGTATGTGGTACGCTCGCTCAAGTGAGTTAATGCAATTACCGGCAATGAATACGCTGAAATGGCTACGTACAATAGGGGATGTAATCTTTACAGTCGGAATATTTGCAATCGTATTATTTGTATTCAAATTAACATTAAAAAAAGACAATCATGAAAAATAGAACAGTGGGCTCATTTGTAGCAGAAGATTTTAGAACAGCAGCAGTATTTAATAAATATGGAATTGATTTCTGCTGTAAAGGAGGACGTACAATTGATGAAGTATGTGAGAGAAAATCAGTAGATCAAGAGGAACTTATTAACGAGTTAGAAAAGTTGTTAACGCATCAAGCTGAAAACAATATTGACTTTAGACACTGGCCTTTGGATTTATTAGCTGATTATATTGAGAAGACTCACCATCGCTATGTGGAGGAGAAGATACCAGTATTGTTACAGTTCTTGAATAAGCTTAGTCGCGTACATGGAGATAGACATCCTGAATTAATAGAAATTAATGAACTGTTTATCGGATGTGCTGGTGAATTAAGTCAACACTTGAAGAAAGAAGAATTAGTACTTTTCCCATTTATTCGCAAAATGGTATCTGCTACTATTTCTGGACAACCATTAGATACTCCTCACTTTGGGAGTGTTCAAAATCCAGTTGCCATGATGATGCATGAGCATGATGGTGAAGGAGATCGCTTCCGCAAAATAGCAGCACTGTCTAATAATTATACTCCTCCAGCTGATGGATGTAATACTTATAAGGTAACTTATGCTATGTTGAAGGAGTTTGAAGAGGATTTACACAAACACATTCACTTAGAAAACAACATATTATTTCCAAGTGCAGTTGCATTAGAACAAAAGTTTAGTTAAGATTTTCAATTTAGATAGAAGTGCCTTACCTTTAGTATAAGGCACTTCTTGTATTATAACATATGAAACCAATCTATTATATCATTCCTCTATTCAACTTTTTAATAGCTGCTTTATTGGGGCTTTTGTTGAGAAGTATTTTCGTTTATCCGATAGAAGGAGTGACGTTTTTATATGTTTTACATACGCACTCTCATATTGCTTTATTAGGTTGGTTGTATTTACTGGTTTACGTATTGTTTGTGCAACAGTTTGGATTAAAAAACGATAAGGAAAATACATTTTACACGCGACTATTTTGGGTAACCCAATTGGCTGTGCTTGGAATGGGGGTGACTTTTCCCTTTATGGGATATGCCGCTGCTTCTATTAGCTTTTCTACATTGCACATTATCTGTTCTTATGTATTTGTCGTGCATCTGTGGAAGAACAACACTGTCTCAGGAAAGCAGCAAGGTGTTTTATTAAAAACATCCTTGTTCTTTATGGCATTTTCTACTTTAGGCGTTTGGTGTTTGGGACCAGCAGTTGGCATGATGGGTAAAGCAAGTGCTTTTTATCAAATTTGCATACAGTTCTTTCTGCACTTCCAGTTTGACGGTTGGTTCTTAACTGCCTTTTTGACGTTGTTGTTTGCTATTGTATTTAAAGGATACTCTTTATCTAAGTTTAAGCCTTTTTATTACACTTGGATAGTATCTGTAATACTCACTTATGCTCTACCCGTGAGTTGGTATGTAGAATTACCTATACTTCATTACTTAAATGCAGTAGGCGTTTTATTGCAGTTTTATTCTGTGGGATATTTATTAAATCCCGTTTATAAGATGTTTAAGCAACGAGATAATAACGAAGCTAACTTTGTGTGGCTTTTATTAATATTAGCAGGAATATGCTTTACAATGCGTATAGGGACACAGTTGTTAGTAATATCAGAATCTATAGCCAACGAATTGCAAGCATTGCGCAGTTGGATTGTGGGGTTTATCCATTTGAATATGTTAGGAGTCTTGAGTGGGTTTGGCTTATGGTTGATGATACAACAGAAAAAAATGTATGTTAATATTTTTACTAAAATAGGGATACTCAGCTTACTATTTGGGTTTGTCCTTACTGAATTTCTATTGTTTGTTCAGGGCTTACAAGGTTTTATGCATATTGTTTGGATAGAGAATACTCCTTTATCCTTGTTTTGGGCTTCAGTACTTTTGCCTATTAGTGTCTTGAGCTTTCTTATATCATATTTAAAAAAATAGCATGTTATGAATGAATTACACCTTTTATTAATACTTCACTTATTAGGCGCGACTATTTGGGTAGGAGGGCATATTTTATTAAGTGTTGTGATACTACCTCAAGTTTGGAAAGAGAAGTCAGTTGCGAAGTTGTTTAACTTTGAGAGTAGATATGAGTGGTTTGGTATGCCTGCGTTATTTGTAATGTTGTTGACAGGTGTACGCATGGCCTATATCTACAATGTAAAGTTGGCAAACTGGTTTACTTTTGAAACCCCCATAGAACGTGTAGTATCACTAAAATTAGCTTGCCTGATCACGATTGCTTTATTTGCATTAAGTGCTCAGTTTTATGTATTACCACGCCTAAAGACTGATATTCAAAAGTTGCCTTTAATGACTTTTCACATCTTGTCTGTGACGACCATTAGCATTGTGATGTTGATACTTGGTAGTTTTGTCAGGTATGGCGGTATATAACGTTATATTTCCCTCAAGGCTATTTTGAATCTTCTTGTTTTACAGCACTTAAAGCACGGTGTTTTGTTCCCCAATCTTCTAATGCTGGCCAAATAGGCAAAAGGTCTTTAGCTATATTCGTTAAGGAGTACTCTACTCGTGGAGGGACTTCCGCATATACTTGTCTTGTAACTAAGTTGTCAGCTTCTAACTCCTTTAATTGTAGAGAAAGCATGCGGTCAGTAATCCCAACAGTTTTCTCTTTTAGTTCGTTAAAGCGCAGTGTGCCATATTCCTCAAGGTAAAATAAGATCATCATCTTCCATCTTCCACCTATTTTGCAGATTGTATAGATTGCATCACAATTAGTTGTGATGTACTCCCTATTGATATTATTGGTTGAATTTTCTTTTCTTTTTGCCATTACTTACAAAATTGTTAGTTACTCACAAAAATCGCTTGTATAGTTTACTCTAAACTCGCTCTTTACTTTTGCCTTAGTATTTACAGAATACAATGAGATGTATAACTGCTTTTGATTAAGCAAAAGTATGGATTAAATTTTTATGAAGAAATATGCCTACGTAGGAGCCTTAGGACTGCTGAGTATTATTACAACAGAGTTTGGTGTTATTGGAGTACTGCCCCAGATAGCTTCACATTATAGAATTTCAATAGATCAAGCAAGTTGGCTTTTAAGTGGATTTGCTTTAGTGATTGCCTTCTTAGGTCCTTTGATGACTGTTTTAACTGTTCGAATGGACAAAAAGAAAGTAATGCTATTAGCCTTAGCTTTATTTGTAATCTCAAGTTTTATCTCAGTGAGTTTACCTCCTTTTTGGTTGTTGTTTACTCTGAGGCTTATCTCTGCCTTACTACAGCCAGTCTATATTGCCAATGCGCTTTCTATAGCGGTTCGATTTTCGCCAGAAGATAAGCACAGTCAGATGATGAGTATTGTATTTAGCGGTATTACTATTGCGTCTTTTACTACTATTCCCTTGGCTACATACTTGACAAATGGCTATGGGTTAGAAGCCATTTTTTTAATTCAGGGAATTGTGAGTAGTATTGCCTTTATGGCTATTTATATCTTTTTACCTTGTGTTCCAGGTGATACAAAAGTGTTTAACACTAAAGAATTAGTGGTTTTTAGAGATCTCTCTTTTATAAGAAGTGCATTAGTTAATTTATTTATTTTAGCGATGTGGTTTAGCGTTTACAGCTATTTTGCAGACTATTTGAGTAAAGAGAAGAATATGTCTGGTCTAATGGTTGGGAATATGGTGCTTTTATTTGGATTGATAGGTGTTGTAGCCATGTATATAGGAGGGAAGGTATTGTCTAAAGGTGTGGTTTACAGCAATGTGTTTTACATTATGGGAGCAGCTCTAATAGCTTTACTTCTTTATATTTCGGGAAGTGAATCTATCTTGACGGTTTTAATTGTATCCATGTGGAGCCTATTTTATACACCTGTATACTTGAATGCAACTGCATTCTTACAGAAGACAACCAAGCTGCCTTTTGAATTAGGCAGTAGTCTTTCTACTTCTCTTGGCAACTTGGGAATTGCTGTGGGAACTTTTGTTGGAGGAAAGGTAATAGCTTATTATGGCTTACAATTTTTGCCCTTAGCGATGTTGATTTTTGCCTTGCTAAGCTTGGTGTTGATTTATTGGTCGCAGACTGTAGTTAAAACTATGCACTTT
>NZ_WMJX01000032.1 GCF_009711045.1 Myroides albus
AGACGGGGTTTTGTTTTTTAGGCTTTTTAGACAGCCTCTGGTTTATTTAGAGGTATCCTTTTTTTTCTTAGGTCTTCTAACCCCGTATGACTTGTTTACAATTTTCCCTCTTTTAGTTTTTAAATCTCCTTTACCCATGTTTTCAATATTTTAAAAATTAATAGATTATGTATAACACACTTTTCTCTGTGAAAAGTCTAAGTCCCTACAAGATACGCAATTTTAATGTATGGCGAAAATAAAGCGATTTATAAGTGACTTACAATAAGGTTGTTGAATACTTGTTTTAATAACCTACCTGCCAAAAATGATGTTATTTTTTAAAAGAGGTAATCTTTTTATTGTGGAGTATTCAATCTTACAAACAAATAATTGTAAGTCTATTAAAAGTTCAAAGTTGTAACTTAAATATAAATCGTCTACTTTTACTTTAAATCTTAAAATAAAGAAACAATGACTACTTTACAAATTGGAGATAAAGCACCAAGTTTTAAAGGTGTAGATCAAGCAGGAAAAACACATCAATTATCAGATTATAAAGGAAAAAAGCTTGTTGTATTCTTCTATCCAAAAGCAAGTACACCAGGCTGTACTTGGGAAGCATGTAATCTTCGAGATAATTATACAGAGTTAAAAGATAAAGGGTTTGAATTATTAGGGGTTAGTGCAGATTCAGCAGCAAGACAACAGAAGTTCATTGAGAAAAATGAATTGCCTTTTCCTCTTTTAGCTGATGAAGATAAAGCTGTCTTAAATGCCTTTGGTGTATGGGGACCAAAGAAATTCATGGGACGTACTTATGATGGAATTCATCGAACAACTTTTGTGATTGATGAAAATGGCATATTAATAGATGTGATCACAAAAGTAAAAACGAAAGATCACGCCGCACAAATTTTAGAATCTGTAAAATAATAACAAGTTACTGGTGTATTATATTACAAGATAAAACGTTATAATAAAAGATAGTGACTTTTATAGTACTATCTTTTGTTTTTTTAAGTATCATTAAATACTTGAGCTTATGAAAAAATTGTATGAAAAAAGAGTTTCAAAAGAAGATCTATACCTACTCAAGGAGCACAGTAGTGTAGAAAGTGAAGAACTGCAACATTTGGTTGAACAAGAATGTAGTGTTAGTTCAAATGAGTGGAGAACCTTTATAGAGTATTTCTTATTAACCTTGGGGAGTGGTTTATTAGTAAGTGGCATTGTGTTCTTTTTTGCCTATAATTGGAATGATATGCCAGCATTTGGCAAGTTTGCTGTTGTATTAGGATTATTAGTCGTAGCTGTTTATTGTAGTGTGACTAACCGTATGACAGAATCTACTCGAAAGGTAAGCTTAGTAATAGCATCTGTTTTAGTAGGAGTTTTGTTTGCTGTTTTCGGTCAAGTTTATCAAACTGGAGCCAATGCCTATGATTTATTCTTAGTTTGGACGATAACGATAATCCCATGGACAGTTGTTTCTAAATTCTCAGTACAGTGGTTAGGCTTAGTAGTCTTAGTAAATACTACTTTCTCTTTGTTCTTTTCTCAAGTCAGTACTGAATTGAATTTTTACATGGTGTTAAGCTTGTTTTTAAGCTTCAATATCACATTGTTTGTCCTTCCATTTTTAATAGGAAGAATGCAGGGATTTGTACCTTCAAAGTACTATACTGCGATAATGGCTTTTGTATGTACTTGTATTGCTGTTTTCTCTATTTCGGCATGGATATTCACTATTAGTTCAAACTATGATATTAATGATCTAATGGGAGAATCAATAGCAGTTATACTGAGTTGTGTATGGATAGGAGCAAGCTATTATTGGAGTGTTAAACAACGCAATATTTTGTTTTTTAGTTATTTCGGTTTAGCAGTCGTTTCTATTTTATTTATGTTGTTATTAAAGTGGTTTAAGCTTGAAATAGTTTCACTACTGCTTTATACAATTTACATTATTGGGGCTACCTATGGCTTAATTAAAGTAATTATGCATATGAAGAAAACTTGGAAAGATGAAAGAGAATAGTCAATTCAATACAATTTTATCCTCTTTAGAAGCTAAGGGGGTTGAAATCGATCAGACTGGAATCATGCAGAAAAGAGAAGATAATGCATTGAAAACAGTTTTCATAAAGATCATATCAGTTGTAGGAGGTTTAATTGCCATGGGAACATTCTTAGGGTTTATATCTTTAGCCTTTGCCAGAGATTCTAATTTTGATATACTATTTCTGAGTTTTGGATTACTGTCAATGATTGGTTGTTATTTTATTCATAAAAGTACAGACAATGCAGTAAGAGATGGAGTTGGAATAGCCCTCTATATCAGTGGTTTTGTACTGCTGTTAGCGGCTCTTATTCAGCACGATTTCATACCTACAAATATGTATATTGCTACAATAGTTATAGCCTCTATAAGTTTGTTTTTATATAAAAATCAGATTATAACCTTTATTGCTGCTACTGCCATAATCATAGGATGTCACGGATTACTGTTTGAGAATTTCAGCAATGATTATCTTAGTTTACTCTTACTTGTTTTGCTTTTAAGCGTAGTGTTTCTCTTTTATAAAGAGACTTTTTTAAGAAGTACAAGTTTGTGGTGGAATAACAATTACCAAGCAATCTTAGTTGCTACTTTTTGTTATTGTTTAGGCTTGAGTATCATGACATCTGTAGAGATGTTTTTACCTTACTATGGTTCCGAGAGAATGCTGTTTTCATACTCTACCAAAGTAGTGTTTATATTGATAACATTAGGTAGTTTGTACATTTTATTAGATAGGGCTTTAATACAAAATACTGTCATTAAAGGAATGTCAATCGTAATTACGGCTGTGTTTTTATATTTATTGGGAATTGATTATCCCGCTTTTATAGTTGGCTTTTTGTTTGCATTATGGTCGTATAACAACCAATTTAAAACAGGTATTGTTTTGTCTATATGCACTTTTATTTGGGCTATGGGAATGTATTATTACGACTTGAGTATTTCACTATTAGCAAAATCAATTTCTTTGATGCTTAGTGGGATTATTTTTCTTAGTGTTTATTGGGTAATTCACAAAAATTGGAAACAAGATGAGCAAGAATAGGACAAATTATGTGATATTAATCACAACAGTATTGATAGTATTATTTTTCATTCGTGCTGTGTTTGAAAAGGAGCAAACGATTAAAGAAGGACAGTTAGTCTTATTAGAATTAGCTCCTGTTGATCCAAGATCTTTAATGCAAGGGGATTATATGAGGTTGAATTACAAGATTTCTACAGGGATGAGTGATTTTCTAAATGATAGTTTATTTGTAAGTGAAACAAATGATTCACTTGGCATTACGCAGGACAATTTTAATAAAGCTCCTATTACTTCTTACAAGGATACAAGAGGTTTTGTCCTTTTAAATATAGACGAGAAGGGGATTGGTCACCTTGTTGATTTATCATCTAAGATAAAAGAAAAAGGAGATAATCAGATTTACGTTAAGTTTTTCAATAAGACCAATTGGAATTTCAATATTGGAGCAGAAAGCTTTTTCTTTCAGGAAGGTGAAGCAGAGAAGTTTGAAAAAGCTGTTTACGGAGGCTTAAGAGTTGATGAAAAGGGGAATAGTGTATTAGTAGGGATGTACGATAAAGATTTAAAGCTAATTGAATAATTGCAATAGTATCAAAAAAAGAGGTTCAATATTGAACCTCTTTTTTTGATCTTTATTTTAGTATGCTTCAAATGTTATAGTATGAGTTTGCGAGTCAATATTTGAGGATAGTTCATAATTACTGTAAGTTTTAATTGCAGTAAAGCCAGCGTGTTTCAAAGCCAGTTCGAACTCTTTTATTCCCCAGAATCTCAAGCTAAAATAATCTAATTCACTTGATTTTAAAGAACCTTCATTTGACCAGTACTCATAACGCAATTGAGAAGTAGTTGTTTGAGTTAAAAAATTGACTTCTTCACGCGTTTCTGTCAATGTCAAAATACCATCTTTTACTTTCCAACTTCGCGCCATCATGGTAGGTTCACTTAAACAAGAAAGAGGAGATAAATCAATGATAAGTTTCCCTTTCTCGTTTAAAACCGCCTTAAATCGCTTGAGAACATCTATAGCGATATTTACATCTGTGATTAGTTGAAATGAACCTGCAGGCAATATTACAGCATCATAGCGACTGTTTAGGTTAAAGTCTTCGAAGCGCTCTTGTGCTAATTCAGGGTTTAGCTGTCTTTTTTGAACTTCAGCTTTACAATAGTCAAGCATTTCTTTTGAAGCGTCAAACCCTGATATATCAAATCCTTGTTCTAAAAGCGGGATTAATACACGACCATTTCCCGTTGCTGGTTCAAGTATTTTACCTGAAATACCTTGAAGTCTTTGACTGTAAAATTCTATATCTCCAAAAGAGCGACCGATAGGTTTATCTAAGTGATATACCCAGGAGGCAAGTGTACTATATCTATTGGTTAAATTTTGATTGTCCATATTATAGAAAATACTTTAGGTTGTCAATTAGTCTTAAAAGAGATAATTACTTTCTCATTTTGGCGAATTTAATTTAAAAAAGTAATATTTATAAATAAAAGTATTAAATTTGCGACAGTATTAATTAAAACATAGTTTAAATGTATATAGCTGAGTAAAGATTGGTTGTTTAACCAATTAAAGTGAGCTTTCACTATCAAAGAGGTTAAAAGATTCTTTAATTGAAGATATGGATTCTCTGTATTTTCTCAATACTCAGCAATATGTGATTAATTGTATTTGACCGTGAGGTAATGGTATACGGGCCATTGGTTAGGTATTTAATTAAATAATTTTAGTAAACTATGGTTTTAAGTATTTCAAACTTATCCTATTCTCATTCTGATTATTCCCCTTTATTTAGCGATTTGAACTTTGTCTTGAATCGAGCAGACAAAATAAGTCTTATAGGTGATAATGGTACAGGTAAAAGTACCTTATTAAAATTGATTTCATCCGAAATTGCACCTCAACAGGGTACAATCGAGTTGACATGCTCTCTGTTTTATCTCAAGCAAAATAAAATAGATTTACACCATCAAACCATTGCAGAAGCTCTGGGGATAGATGTTAAGCTCAATGCCTTAAAAGCAATATTGTCTGGAAGTTCTTCTGCGGAACACTATGATCTATTAGATGACGATTGGGGGATTGAGGAGCGCGTTGAGCAAGCGCTGAATTATTGGGACTTAGCAGAAGTCGATTTGACCAGTAGTCTTGCCACTTTAAGTGGTGGCCAACAAACCAAGGTACAATTTGCGCGTATGATGTTGAGTCAAGCAGAACTCTTGCTTCTGGACGAGCCAACCAATCACATTGATATAGCTACCAAGTTAAAACTTTACAATTACATTGAAAACTTCAAAGGAGCGATAATTATCGTGAGTCATGATCGAGCACTGTTGAATCAAGTACACCTCACTTACGAGTTAGTAAATGGAACTTTGGAGCGATATGGTGGAAATTTCAGTTTCTTTAAACAACAAAAAGAACTTAAGCTTGCTGCAATGAATAGACAGGTAGAACAAACTCAAAAAGAGTTAAAAGAAGTTGCAAGGGAAAAACAAAAGCAAGTAGAAAAACAGACTAAGGAAAAAGCAAAGAACAAACGCAATGAAAAATCTGCTGGATTGCCCAAGATTGTTATTAATGCCTTTAAGAATAAAGCGGAGAATAGCGCAGCCAAGTCATTAGATGTTCAACAGCGACGGGCAGATCAGATAAAGGGAAATCTAAGCGAGTTGCAGAGTCAACTACACAAAGAGAGTCTCTTTGATATTCGCTTTCCACAATCGAGAATAAGCAAAGGTAAATTACTGTGGAGGGCTTGTGATTTACAGTTTACATATGATCAAACAAACGTCTTTCTTGAACCTCTAAGTTTCGATATCGTTGCAGGAGAAAGAACTAAGATAGTAGGAGATAATGGAAGTGGAAAATCAACGCTTTTTAAATTGTTGGTGAGAGAACTATTTCCTTCAAGTGGAGAACTTGAGCACAGTCAGTCCCAGCCTGTAGTAGTCTATTTGGATCAACATTATGGGCTTTTGACAAGTGAATTAACATTGCAAGAGCAAATTGCATTTTACAATAAATTAAATAAGCCTTCAGTAGAAGTGAATAACTTATTGTTTCAATATGGACTTCACTTAGAACTATGGCAGAGAAAAGTAGCACTTTTAAGTGGTGGTGAAAAGCTTAAATTAGCATTGTGTTGTTTGACGTTAGCTTATGAGAATATTGATGTATTATTGTTAGATGAGCCGACAAATAACTTGGATATCAAGAGTACGGAGAGTTTGACAGCAGCATTAAATCAGTTTAACGGAACCATATTGGTTATCTCTCATGACACTGTTTTTTTACAGGATATGCATACTGATAAAGAAATTAACTTAAATAAGTAAACCAAAAGAGGTTGTTTCATTTGAAACAACCTCTTTTGGTTTAATCTAAACGCTGTCTCATCGATTGATTAAAATTAGTAAATCCTTCTCTCTCATATAATTTTTGTGCAGCAGTATTGGCAGTTAAGACATTTAATTCAAGATAATTTACTCCTTGTGACTTTGCCCAAGATTTTACTTGTTGTAAAAGAGCTTTTCCAATACCTAATCCACGGGAATCTGGATTGACAACGATATCCATGATGTACACTAATTTCTGTTGAACAAAACAGTTATACATAGGAGCATCTTGTTTTTGAACGATCACAAATCCTTCGACTTGTGTATCTTTTTCGAAAACGTAGATCAAAAAATTGTTCTCTTGATTAATCACACTTTTGACAAACTCATAATCTTGATCTGTTTCTTTCATATAGTTTGGCTCATAAATAGCCATTTGCTTGAATAGTTCACGATAGAGTAGTAGTATGCTTTGAATATCGGCGAGAGTCGCTGTTCTAATCATTCTCTTAGGTTTTAGTAATTCATAATTTGTATCTCATTACACTGTGTACAGTTTCAAATGATTCTTTGAGGTATAGTGCTTGTGCTTTACTATTTTCTCTTAGAACCAAAAGCTCAATATAATCCACTTTCTTTTCTTTGCCCCATTTTTTTACATTTTCAATCAATTCTTTACCCAGCCCTTTGTTTCGGAAACCTTCTTCTACATATAAATCTGCAAAATTCAGATAACGGTGGGATACATAGCATTCATAAGGTAAAGTTTCTTCAATGAATAGGGCGGCCATCCCTATGAGTTGGCCTTCATGCTCTACGACAATAAACTCAGCCTGGTCGCTTTTTATCGTTTCCTCAAGAAAGTCAACAGCGGGCAAGTCAGCCTTAAAGTAATATGGTTGATACACTTGTTGTGTTTTAAGTTGCTTCTGATATAGCAGTTGTAATTGCTCTATATCCGTTAGTTCTGCCACTCGTATTGTCATATTGTGTAAAGTATAATAAAGCTAATTTACTTCTTTTTTTCTTTTAAAATCATTGATAAATAGAGGTGTTTGCATCAGTAAGAGATGTAAAGGGGTATCGTTATTTTTAGCACCTTGATTATTTGTTAGTTACTTATGGAATAAGGGTAGGTGAGCGATTTAGTAAATAGAATAATTAGAGAGAACATATGAACAGATTTGTATAAAGCTATTATATTTGGAAACTAAGAATCAAAAGATATAGACATGAAATTATCGATTCAACTCGCAACTATAGACGATTTAGGGATGTTAACACAAACAGCGATGCTCTCGAAACAAGTATGGGGGTATAGCCAAGAACTTATGTATTTATGGAAGGAAGAATTGACTATCACAAAAGAAAACTTGATTAAAGCGCAAGTATATAAGTGTTTTGTTGAACAAGAGTATATTGGTTTCTTTGAGCTAAGAGGAAAAGGTGATTATGTTACTTTAGAACATTTTTGGTTATTGCCCAAGTGTATAAATAAAGGATTTGGTAAAGAAATAATCAAGCAAATTAAGGTCATGTCACATCAGCTTGGTTTTAAGTATATCGAAGTATATGCAGACCCTAATGCTAATTTATTCTATGAGAAAATGAGTGGTGTTTGTGTTAAACAAATTTTGACTAAAGTACCTGGTAGGATGATGAATATCTATCATCTTCCTGTAGTAGAGCAACAATGGGTAGATTTGCATACTGTAGGATTGGTCGTTGTTGAAGAAGGTAAGCTGCTATTGGCGTACAGCAACAATAAGAAAGCTTGGTATTTGCCAGGTGGTAAGATAGATCAAGGAGAAGAAAGTAAGGTTGCTCTAATACGAGAAGTAGAAGAAGAATTAAGCCTTAGTATGAATAGTGATCGATTACAATATTTTGTCCATATCATTGCTCCAGCCTATGGAGAGAAACTCAATATCATGATGCAACAAGATTGTTATGTGTATGAGTTAAGAGATGAGAAGATAAAAGCCACTAATGAAATCGGGGCAGTGAAATACTTTAGTTTTGAAGATTATAAGAAGGAAGAAGTCCAGGTACCGGGAGTACTAATGGTATTTGAGGTATTAGGCTACACAAAGTCGTAAGACTTAGTGTCGGTTCCGCAAAGTTTCCTGACTTTGCACTAAAGTTATCTATAACTTGGAAGCGTATAGCTCATAGTCGTTGGACTTAGCACAGTGTTGTAGGTATATTGCTTACAGTCGCAAGATTTTGTACAGTGGGTATAGAAAACTGATTCTAAAAGAGTTGTTTTATTTCGTATATTTGATATAAACATTTCTCAATTATTCGTTTTAGTATCTGATAACTTTTACAATCTAATGTATACTAAACAAAGAAATAATTAGTTTCTTTCTATTTTTAAAAAACACCATATATCTATGTGGTAAAATTCTCATTTTTTACAATTTATAAATTCTTGAAAAGCGTGCTACGCGTGTATTTTTCGGGTGTTGTTCGGTGTTTCTTCGTAAAAACACTACTTTTTCCAATGTTTAGCGAGTAATCCCTGAATAATCTCCGAACAAATGACATGAAGAATGGTTGTGTCTCCCGTTTTTACTGGTTTTGATCTTAGTTCGGTAGATGTCGAACCGCTGTTTTGGATATGATTTGTAAGTTCAATTTGAGAACAGTAAAAAAGACAATTAGTAAGAGAAGAACAGGAGGTTTATTGCATTAATCAAATAATAGTTAGAGGTCATAATAAATAGGCTAAATAGGCTATTACAAAAAAAGGGACTTCTTTAAAAAAGAAGTCCCTTTATAGCTATTTTGCAGGAATAATTAGAATTTATACCCTACAGATAATTGAGATACTTGATTCTTAGAAGAAGGTCCTTCTTTGTTAATTGAACTTAGACCTATATTAGCACGAAGATCAAAGAATACCCCAATTGGTAGTTCATATCCTATACCAAAATTTAATCCAAAGTCCACTTTATTCATCATCTGTTTTATTGAAACACTATGATTGTTTGCAGAAATACCAGCTTCAGGAATTTCAACTTTGTCATAATGTAGTTTTGCTGTAGTCAAGAAACCTATTTGAGGTCCTGCTTGTAGGTTTAAACCTTTCCACACATAATATTTAGCCATAATAGGTAAAAGAATGTAGTTTTGTTTAAACGTTCCTTCTACCTTTACTTCCCTAAATTCTAATAATCCATCATCATAGCTACCTGCACCATCAAATTTAGCTCCTTGACCTGAATATAATAATTCAGGTTGAATTGAAAATTTTTCAGTAATTGGAATTTCAGCGACAGCTCCAATGTGGAAACTGGTACGCGTTGAAAGCCCGTCAGCATTTGAAAACTTAGATTCGTTTAAACCTACTTTAGCTCCAAATTTAATTTCTTTTTCTTGTGCATTTGCAGCAAAGCCGATAGTTAGTGCTGCAATTAAGGATAAAGTAATTTTTTTCATGTTTGTTTAAGTGTTAATTTTTTGTAAAAGTATTTAAAAATTATTAACAAACAATAAGAGAAGTTAAAATAGGTGAATTTTCACTTTTATTCTATGTAAAATCTTTTTTTATGAATGTATAATTTGGTGATATTGCTTTTTTGTTATCTGTGGCTTAGGAGTGTTTAAGTATATGGCTCAAAGTCGTGAGGCTTTGTGCAGCGTCCATGCATAGCAGCTAATATATGAGCAGTATTGCTTCTGAAAAGAAGATCAACAGACAATATTGTTAGACCTTAAAAAAATAAAGGTTCTTACCACGTGATAAGAACCTTTATAGTTATGTTTAAATAGGATTAGAATTTATACCCTACAGATAACTGGAATACTCCGTTTTTTGCTTTTAATGTTTCTCCTTCAATTTTTTTAGTAACATTACTAAGACCAAGGTTGTAACGTGCATCAACAAATAGACCAAGTGGTAATTCATAACCTAAACCAAAGTTAAGGCCAAAATCAAAAGTTTTGATTACATCTTTCATATCTTCTCCAGCGCTTTTAGCAGCTACATTAAAAGCAAATTGAGGACCTGCTTGTACGTTTAAACCTTGGAAAATATAATATTTTGCCATAACAGGGATTGTGATATAATCTAGCTTTGTTGTATAAGTATTACTTGTTGTAATAAAAGTATTATCATTATAATACTCATCAATATCATCGAATTTCATACCTTGAGCAGAGTATAATAATTCAGGCTGTATTGAAAACTTTTCATTGATAAAAATTTCAGCTACAGCTCCAATATGGAATGCTGTTCTTGTATCACCATTAGCATCACTTCCGTTTATGTTTGCAAAGTTAACCCCTGCTTTTGCTCCAATCTTTACGTCTGGAGTTTGTGCATTAGCTGTTAGACCAATTGCTAAAGCAGCAACTAAGGATAAAGTAATTTTTTTCATATTTCTATAAGTGTTAAAATTTTAGCAAAATTAAACTAATTTTTAATTAAAACAATATTAAAAGTTAAATGTGATAGCCTTTACTTATACTGTCAAATTGTGACTCTTTATTTCATCACTAAAAATCGATATAGTTAAAAAGTATTATTATTTTTTATTGACCTAAATCAATACTTTCTATTTAGAACAATTCTATCTTTGCAGTATGAATTTGATAAAAATACTTAAACAGATAAAACCTTTTGTAATGCCTTATAAAAGGTTAATAATAGGAACTTTAGTATTGACGGCAGTGGGCTCTTTTGCCGTTCAGGTAAACGCTTTGATTATTCGCCATATGGTGGATACTTTAAATGAGGTAGTTACTGGGGTACAAGACTTGGCTTGGGGATATAAGATGCTGTTGTTTAGTAGTGTGGTGTTAATCGCAAAAGAAATAATCAATGCTTTTATACAGTTTGGGCAGAAGTTTTTCGGAGAGAAATTGCGTATTTATGTCTCAAGAGATATTTCTCAATTGATTGTGACCAAGATATTGACGTATCGCATGGCGTTTTATACCTCTGATGAGAATGACAGTGGAAAATTACAAACTCGTATTGACCAAGGGATAGGGAGTATTACTCGTCTTATACAGAATTTCTTTATCGATATATTACCACTGTTTGCCAATGCTATTGTGGCATTAGTGTTTATTTATACTGCCAACGTCTATGTGGGACTGGTTAGTACTGCTATGATTCCTTTGTACTTTTATGTCAGTCAGTTACAGGCGAGTAAGCTAAAAGGGTTTAGACGAAAAATGCGTAGCTTTAGAGAAAATAAAAACAATGGGATTATCTCTTTAATTAATTCTATTACGGTAATTAAGTCGTTCGTCAGAGAACCTTTAGAAGCCGAAAAGCATGAAGCAATTCAATATGATATGACAGAGAATCAATTGCAAACAAGACGTATGAGTTTTGTATTTGATGCTGTAAAGGGGTTCATTGAACAGTTTGGGCTTGTGGTGATTATTCTGATGACAGCCTATTTCGTATTAAAAGGTGATATGACTGTTGGGGCGATTATGTTTCACGTTCTGTTATTCAATAACGTGACAGCGCCTATCAGACAACTTCACCGTATTTATGACGATGTAAATGATGCCATGATTTACTCAGAGAGTTTCTTTGAAATCATTGAGGCTGAGCACGAGGTAGAAACGACAGGTACTTATGTGCCTACACAAATAAAAGGTAAGATAGAGATAAAGAATGTCTCTTTTGACTATCCAAACGGGACAAATGCTTTGAAAGAGGTGTCTATGGTAATAGAACCCAATAAGACTACTGCATTAGTAGGGCTTAGTGGGGCTGGTAAGAGTACGGTGATTAACTTACTGGATAAGTTTTATGCACCTACATCAGGGCAAATCTTCTTAGATGGTGTAGACCTAAGAGAATACGATACTAAGGAATTGCGTAAACACATAGGGCTGGTACTGCAAAAGAATCATATCTTTCAAGGGAGTATTGCTGAGAATATCCGCTATGGAAATCCGCATGCTACGATGGAAGAGGTGGAATTAGCTGCTCAGAAAGCGTATATCCACGAGCAGATTACTGAGTTGCCTCAGGGGTATGAGTCTGATGCTCGCTTACTCTCAGGTGGACAGCAACAGCGTATCGCTATCGCTCGTTTGTTTTTAAAAGATCCCGCTATTATATTTTTAGACGAGCCTACTGCCAGTTTAGATGCGATTGCTACAGAGCAAATCAAGAAAAGTCTGGATGCGATTAAGGAAAACAGAACAGTGATTATCGTCTCACACAGTATCTCTCAGATTATCGATGCGCATGATATCGTGGTTATGGAGAAGGGAAGAGTGGTAGAGAATGGTAAACACGAGGACTTGTATGAGAATAAAAGTACGTATTACGATATCTTTTCTGCAATGGCTAATAGCTTAAATTTGGAAAAAATATCTCAGACTTTACATCAAGAGGGAGGAAACTGAGAACGGGAGGACCGAGCTTCAAGAAAATGTCCGGTGGACATTTTTAGCGATGGGGCCAGGCGGCGTGTTGGCGACTTAGGAAACTGGGAAACGGGAGGACCGAGCGTGAAGAAAATGTCCAGTGGACATTTTTAGCGATGGGGCCAGATAATGCGGTGGCAGTGTGGAAACGGGAACGGAAATAGTATATAAAATTAGGTTATGTTATGTATAGGAGTCACTGCGTATGCAGTGGCTTTTTTTTATCTTTGTCATTAAAGTATGTACTGATGTATTATCATGAAATAGCCCCTATATTACCTTTAAGACCTTATGTCCAGTATTTTTGGGTGTTAGAAGATACTATGGAAAGTACAGAGGTTAGGAACTTTAAGATTATTCCCGATGGAGTACCTGCTTTGATTTTTTAAGATAGTCCTAATCTATTTACTGATGTTCAGGGTAAGCTTATTCCAAAATTGTACGTGTATGGGCAGTTTAATCAGTATACAGAGGAAAGAATTTCTGGAGCGTTTAGAATTATAGGGGTTTATCTGTATCCTACGGCATTAAAAGCACTATTTGGCATTGATGCCAATGAGTTTGCTAATCAGAATATTCCCTTAGAAGAACTTGTACATCAACCCATTTTGGAGAAGGTGGTCAATGCCAGAACAGTAAGAGAGAAGATAGTAATCATCAGTCAATTTTTAGTTCAGCAATTACAGAATCAAAAAGGAAATGCCGATAAGGCAAATTACGTTTCTAATCTGTTACAATATGGCAAGTCATTAAAGCAGGTGCAGCAAGAAATGAATATCTCAGAGCGAACGCTGGAGCGCTTAGTGAAGCAGTATGTAGGTATGTCTCCTAAAGTGTACTCGCGTATTATACGCTTTCAGGCAAACTTAAACCTCTTGCGTGAATCAAGTTTTAAGTCTTTAACGGAGCTTACGTACGAGAGTGGGTATTTCGACCAATCGCATTATATCCGTGAGTTTAAGACATTCACAGGTAGTACTCCAAAGCAATATCTATTAGATACACAAGAACAGCTACTCAATTTTCCTGAGTTTAAAAAGTAATTCTATTCTTGTCGGTTTTATACAATTTTTAATGATCAACTCCTTATAGTTTTGTTTTTCAAAATAATTAAAAATATTAAGATGAAAAACATGAAGGAAGTCAAAAGAGTAAACCCAACGACTTTATCAAGTCCTGTGGGGAGGTATTCACATGTGACGATAGTGCCTAAGGAAGCGACAATCTATACATTTTCAGGTCAGATAGGTACCGATAAAGAAGGGCGTATCCCCATGGTGTTTAATGAGCAGGTAGATAATACGTTTGCGAACATAAGAGCTTTGTTAGAAAGTCAGGGTTTGAGCAGTCAAGATGTTATTAAGGTTAATATTTGGTCTACAAAAGAAATTGACTGGGAGTATTTTGACAAAGTGTGGGAAGAACTATTTGAAGGAAGTCATCCATCTATGACAATTGCTTATATTACTGCATTGGGTCTATCAGAGATAGATATCGAAATAGAGGTGTGGGCAGCTGCTATTTAGGGAACGGAAAACTGGAGGACCGAGCGTGAAGAAAATGTCCGGTGGACAGTTTTAGTGAAGGGGCCAGGTGGCGTGTTGGCGATTTAGGGAACAGGGAACGGGAGGACCGAGCGTAAAGAAAGTGTCAGGTGGACAGTTTTAGCGATTTAGGGAACGGAAAACGGAAAACGGGGAACGGAAACAATATATAAAATTAGTTTATGTTATGTATAGGAGCCACTGCGTATGCAGTGGCTTTCTTGTTTTAAGAATGTAAGTCGTTAAGCTTAGTTGAGAATTGTTTCTATTTGTAAAGAACGTTTCCTTCTTTTTTGACTTATGTCAATGTTTGAGAGTGTTGAGAAGAAGACCTTTGTCCTATCACAAATCACAAATCACAAAATAGAGATAAAATGGATAAAAAGTTTTATAAGTATATCAATACTTTATTTGTCGTCGTGCCAATGACTTTAATTATGGCATTTGTAGGCTTAATACGCAATTATGGTTTTGGAGAAAACTGGGTTTTACTCTTTTTAAAATCCTGGAGCACCATGATTCCCGTGGCTTATTTAGCAGCTTTTGTCATTATTCCTAAAGCACGCACTATAACTGAATCAATAACTAAAAAAGAATAAAGAATGAGTCAAGAATTAACTCTAAATCACTTTGGGTGGGATAGTCAAGAGAGAGTAGAACGAGCAATTAGCAACTTAAAAAGTGGGAAAGGTGTTCTATTACTGGATAATGAAGATAGAGAGAATGAAGGGGATATAATATTTTCAGCCCACTTGATGAGCGAAAAAGATATGGCAATGATGATTCGATATTGCAGTGGAATTATTTGTTTATGCTTGACAAATGATAAAGCAGATGAGCTTGAATTACCTTATATGGTTGAACAAAATAGTAGTCGTTTTCAGACTCCCTTTACCATTACTATAGAAGCGAGCAAAGGAGTAACAACAGGATTGTCTGCAGCAGATCGATTAACAACTGTAAGAGCAGCAGCAAACAAAGATGCGGTACCAGGGGACTTAGCTCGTCCAGGACACATCTTTCCGTTAAGAGCAAAGAATGGAGGAGTTTTAGAGCGCAATGGTCATACGGAAGGAAGTATTGACCTTATGAAGTTAGCTGGTTTACCCCCTCAAGCAGTATTGTGTGAGTTAATGAATGACGATGGGACTATGGCAAGGTTACCTGAGGTATTGATTTTCGCTCATGAACATAAAATGACAGTTTTGACCATAGCAGATTTAGTTTACTATCGTACCTTTGTTTTACAAGATTAATGATATGAAATGAAAAATTTAATAACATACCTACAAAATAGTGTTGAGTTTACTGATGAGGAGTTAGATAAGGTTCTTTCTTATTTTCACTATGAGAAGTATGAGAAAGGAGTGCAGTTAACTAATTCTGGTACTAATAGTCATAAATTGTATTTTGTGTCTAAGGGATGTGTTCGAATTTTTTATATTAATGAAGCAGGACAAGATGCTACTCGCTATATTGCGTTTGAGAATCAGTTTGCAACTGCATTAGTGAACTTTATAGATAATTCAAGTTCTTATGAATACTTGCAAACCTTAGAAGTGACAGAAGCTTATTGGATTACGCATAACGATTTTTATAACCTATTGGAATCTATGCCTAAGTGGGAGAAATTCTATAGAAAGTACCTTGAGTTAGCTTATCTGAATAATACTGCACGACATTTCGAAATGGTAACTATGGATGCAAGTGAACGATACAAACGATTACTAAGTCAAAATCCTATAATTGTTAGGAGGTTGCCGAATAAGATTGTCGCTACTTATCTTAATGTTTCTCAAGAAACGCTAAGTAGAATCAAATCAAAAGTATTAATTTAATTTTCTTAATTCCTCAAATGCAACTTGCCTTGGGGAATTTTTTATGTATATACCCATTCTTGGGTAGGATGCACTTCTTATCTATATATTATTTTAAGTGAGGTTAATATAAAAGTTGATGCGAATACAGCATGAAAGAAATAGTTCTTTAATATAGAACAATCACCTTATCTGGTATATGAAATCAATGAGCAATCATAATCTTAGAGTAGATAAAAGAACTCTAATCGAATTTATTTTAAGCATAGGTTGTAAGTAATCTATGCTTTTTTATTCATTCTCTAAATCAGTTAACATTTCGAAGGCATAGTTAAGTAGATCATTTGTAATTTAGTTGTAACATATTTCCATACTGTGTATCTAAATTACAAAACCAATCAAAAAACATGAGTATGTATAAAGAATTATTTGAGTCGCTCTATGCACACTATTGGCAGCGAATTTATCGATTGGCATTAGGATATGTTAATGATGCGGATTGGGCTAAAGGTATAGCACAGGAGACTTTCGTTAATGTGTGGAATCAGTTGCCCAAGTTTAGAGCTGATTCAGGCTATGGTACGTGGATATACCGGATCGCTGTAAATATCTGTTTAAGACAAATAGAACGGAGTAAAAAAGTAATGTCTGATGAAAGCAAGATAAGGCAGAGCAAAAGTGTAGAGGAGGAGTACAAAGAAACCAATACTCAGATACTCTATCAAGCGATTAGTGAATTAAGTGAGATGAATAGAATTATTATTTCGCTGACTTTAGAAGGGGTGGATCAAAAACAGATTGCTGATGTGACAGGACTTACACATGCTAATGTGCGTACTCGAGTACATCGTATTAAAGAAGAACTATATCAAAAACTCAATAACTATGGAAAGTAATCAAGTAAATTTAGAACAGCTCTGGGCTACTCCGAGAGTAGAACACAGCGATATTAAAGAAGTTTATCAGTCTATAGATACCTATCGTTTAAAGAAAGTAAAGATGAATTGGGCTCTGGCTATAATAGGCGTGTCTACTATAGGCTGGATCATTGGAATTTATATATGGTTATTAGACACTGAGTTTGCTGGAAACTTATGGGTGATTTTGGGATCTCTATGTTGTGGAATAACGATGATGTTGTTTATGTTTAATTATTATCGCTTAAATAGCTTAATGCCAGAATCTATATTAACACAGTCAACAAGTGATTATATTGCGTTGCTAACGAAAGAAAAGAAGCAACAATTACAATTGTCAAAGGTATGGATGAATGTATATATCGTTACTCTCATAACTGGGATAGCTATCTTTACTTATCCGTTTATTGTAAAGATTGATTCTGCAATTGTGGGAGGAAAGAATATTGTATTGATGGGTTATTATATTGTATTAGGGATCTGGGCTGGCGTGAATATGTATGGGAACAAAAAGATGAATACAAAAAAGATAATAAAATTAGAGCAAATGATTAGCTCTCTACAAGCTATTAAATAAGAAAAGTAAAGTCGCTTTAATTGTAGGGATTCTCCCAGCAAAGTCTCGAACGGTAGTTGTTTTTCTGTAATTTACGCTTCCAGTATTGCTTTTTTGAATAAGGTTCTAAATGATTGATGTAGTATCAGATAGTGAAAGGAAAGGTTGAATTATACTTATTAGAAATCTTTTAACTTTTATCTCCTTGTAAATTACAGTAGCTTTGACTTTTTAAAATAGAATAAATATGAAAAAAGTGTTGCTTTCAGCTGCTTTTGTATTAGCTATATCAGTTACTACATTTGCACAATCAACTCCAAAGAATGCCATTGGTTTGCGTTTTGGAGGAAATAGTGGATTAGGTACAGAGATAACTTATCAAAGAAAGTTAGCTAAGAACAATCGATTAGAATTAGATTTAGGTTGGAGAACTCGCCATGATGTAGATGCTTTTAAAGTAACAGGTATCTATCAATGGATGTGGAATATTGATCAAGGATTCAATTGGTATGCTGGTGCTGGTGCTGCAGTGGGAACTTGGAACTATTCTGAAAATATCAGAGGTAAAAGATATTCTGATAATGGTACTTTCGGTTTGGTAACGGGTACAATAGGAGTGGAGTATAACTTTGATTTTCCTCTGCAAATATCATTAGACTTAAGACCTGAAATATATTTGAATGACTCTTATAGAAATGGTCTTTATACTGATTTAGGTTTGGCAGTGCGCTATAGATTCTAAATTTTAAAAACACCTGAAAGCGATTTAAAATATACAGTCATCTTTTACTTGTTAAAAGATGACTTTTTTATTGAAGAGAAGTCGATGTTTGGCCTTTCTTTGAAATAGCTCACTGAAGTAATTAGGTATTTGCAAAAAAAGTGCTTTGTTGAGGTAATGATAAAATGGCGATGTAGATAGCCTTAGAATTAAAATAGAGGGGTGTTTTTGATATTAAAATTTTAAAGGCTATATTTGCACTCAAATTATCAAGAATTTTTTAGTCAAATACTAAAGAATAGCAACCTGCAACAACAAGCAAGGTGCTGCAATCGATAAGCCAGAAATGGAAAAAATGTTGTTTACTTCACAAGTAAGTATTATTTCTATCAGATCTGGCAAGTAATTTGTAAACCTTCAATTATTTAATTTACAGTATGTCAGAGAACAAGTTTTACACTTTTATTCCATTTTTCGTTTTCATAGCCATCTTTTTAGGTTCAGGTATCCTATTGGGCGGATTTTATATGATGCCGTCACCTATAGCTATTTCGGTGGGGATTATTACCGCGTTTTTATGTTTTTATAAAACATCAATGAATGATAAGGTGATATCTCTAATTAACGGATGCGGAGATAGTAAGGTAATTACGATGTGTATTATCTATTTATTGGCTGGAGCTTTCGCAGTTGTAACTAATGCGATAGGAGGTGTAGATGTTATGGTGAATATTGGACTTAGCTTTGTCCCTGTAGAGTACTTGGCAATAGGAATATTTGTCATTGCGTGTTTTTTATCCTTGTCTATTGGTACTTCCGTAGGTACTATTGTTGCGCTTGGGCCAATTGTAGTTGGTTTAGCAGAGAAGTCAGGAACATCTATGGGACTTCTATGTGGTACACTATTAGGAGGGGCTATGTTTGGGGACAATCTCTCGTTGATTTCAGATACAACTATTACTGCGACACAAACAGTAGGTTGTCAAATGAAAGATAAGTTCAGAGCGAATTTTAAGTTGGCTTTTCCAGCGGCAATTGTTACTCTGATAATCCTCGTATTTATGACAGGGAGTGAGAGTACTATTGTTTTTGAACTTGGGGATACAAGTAACTTTTGGGTTGTTATTCCCTATGTCTTAATTATTGTCTTAGCCCTACTGGGTGTACAAGTATTTGTAGCCTTATTTATTGGTATTGTTGTCGCAGGATGTATTGGATTGATGCAAAGTGATTTTGATGTATTGGGATTTGCTAAGTTAACCTACGAAGGTTTTGTATCGATGAACGAAATCTTTTTATTGTCAATGCTTACAGGTGGATTAGCAAAGATGGTAGAAGATCAAGGTGGGATTGATTGGTTGTTAAGACAAATGAAAAAACTGATGAAGTCCCCTAAGGGAGCGGAATTTGGTATTGCTGGTTTGGTATCCTCAATAGGAGTTTGCCTTGCCAATAATACGGTATCTATCCTTGTAGCAGGTAATTTAGCAAGAGATATTGCTACAGAATACAAGTTAGATAGGCCGAGAGTGGCGTCCATTTTAGATATTTTTGCATGTATTGTGCAAGGAGTACTTCCTTATGGTGCTCAGATCTTAATATTATTGGAGTTCACCAATGGGAAGATTGATTATATTGATTTGATGAAGTATTCTTATTACTTTGTTTCTCTGTTAATTATCACTCTTTTTTATATGGTTTTTTTAAGAAAGCGCGTACAAATAGCATAAAATATGAATCAGAAAATACAAATTGTTTATATTTGTCCTTGGTTCAAATACAAAAATTGGATTTACACATGAAATTATTAGAAGGTAAAATCGCTATTATCACTGGTGCTACAAGAGGAATCGGTAGAGGAGTAGCTAAGGCATTTGCAGAACATGGTGCGAATGTTGCATTCACATATAGTTCTTCAGCTCAAGCAGCAGTGGAATTAGAACAAGAATTAGCAGCTTTAGGTGTTAAAGCAAAAGGATATCAATCTAATGCAGCAGAATATGATGCAGCAGAGAAATTGGTAGAGGAGATTTTAAAAGAGTTTGGAAACATTGATATTTTGATTAATAACGCTGGTATTACTAAAGATAACTTATTAATGAGAATGTCTGAAGCAGATTTTGATGCAGTAATTCAAGTAAACCTTAAGTCAGTGTTTAATATGACGAAAGCTGTTCAACGAACAATGTTGAAAAACAGAAAAGGGTCTATTATCAATATGAGTTCTGTAGTTGGAGTAAAAGGAAATGCAGGACAAGCAAACTATGCTGCGTCTAAAGCAGGAGTTATCGGGTTCTCTAAATCAATCGCTTTAGAGTTGGGATCTCGTAATATCCGTTGTAACGTAGTTGCTCCAGGATTTATTGAAACAGAGATGACAGGTGCTTTACCAGAAGACGTAGTAAAAGGATGGAGAGATGCTATTCCTTTAAAACGCGGTGGTACACCAGAAGATATTGCAAATACATGTGTATTCTTAGGTTCTGATATGTCTGCTTATATCACTGGTCAAGTGATTAATGTAGACGGAGGAATGCTTACATAAGATTCACTTCAATATACAATAAAACAAAAGGCTATCTAATTATTAGATAACCTTTTGTTTTTATATAAGCCTTGTAAATTTTACAATAAGTTAGCTCTTAATTCTTCAGCTGATTTTGGAGATAAAGCTCCAAGTGGAATATCAAATACTGTAACTGCTCCAGTATGTCCTTGTTTAGCTTGTTTGTAAACAGCGCGTGAAAAGGCAACTAAAACACTGGCAGTAAATTCTGGATTACTTTCTAAGGTAAGGCCAAATTCGATATTTTGTTTTGTTTGTTCACCAGTCAATCCAGAACGGAATACTTTACCTCCATGAGGCATTGCAGAGTGGTTTGCTTTAAGCTCTTCTTCTGATATAAAGTGCACGGTAGTGTTGTAATCAGCAAAGTAATTAGGCATCGTCTTAATACTGTTTTCTATGACAGATTTATCTGATCCCTCTTGCGCAACAACGTAGCATACACGTTCGTGTTTTTCAGCTGTTGTTAATACTGGGTTTTCCCCTTGTCTAACTCGTTCTAAAGCAGTTTCAATAGGAATTGTATATTGTACCCCCGCTTTTACTCCCTCGATGCGTCTGATGGCATCTGAGTGTCCTTGACTCAGTCCTTTCCCCCAAAAAGTATACGTTTCCCCTTGTGGTAGAATACTCTCACCTAAAACTCTAAGCATTGAGAAGAGCCCAGGATCCCACCCTGTAGAAATAAGACTTAAAGTATGGTGCTCTTTAGCTACTTTATTTACGGTGCTAAAGAATTCAGGAATTTTTGCATGAGTATCAAAACTGTCAACTGTATTAAACCATTGAGCAATATATGGCACTTGCTGAGGTAGATCTGTTGAAGAACCTCCGCAAATAATCATGACATCTACAATGTTTCTATAGTCGGTAATTTTATCTATGTGTACAGCCTTTGCGGTAGTGTCAATTTCTTTAGGATCTCGTCTTGTAAAAATAGCAACGAGCTCCATGTCTTTATTTTGTCTTATTGCAAGTTCAACTCCTTTTCCTAAATTTCCATAACCAACAATACCTATTTTAATAGGGTTATTATAAGCAGTATTCATATTTCTATATTTGTTTTTTAAGTAATGATCTTATTGGTAAATGTGTTTTTCACTCAATAAGGGGCTAATTTACTTAATTCTTTTAGAGTTTGCAGTAATTCTAAAAGAGAAAATAGCGGTTGTATCTTACTTTATCCGAAATCTGAACAGCGCTAAATACTTTGTTTAGATTATAGGTTGTGTGTATTTTTTTGTAAATTTAACAAACTAAAATGGACGCTTGTATGAAAATAGGAAATGACACAATAGGAATTTCTTTAGCAGATAAGATAAAGCTATTTATTTTTAACTTCCTTATATATGTATTGCTAATCTTACTATTGGATTGGTTTTTTGACGGAACAATTAAATCATGGGATGTTTATCTTCTGAAGGGAATTATTTACAGTATATTGTTTACAGGTATCATTTATTTTACTCTAAAAACAATGACCAAAAGAGTTGCTACAAAACTGCAAATACCCTTGGCAGAAGGTGAAGAACTTGAGGCTCATGGCGTAGCAAATATGTTTATTGGGAAAGAAGCAGTTGGTGGGAAATTGGGAATTACTCCCGAAGCACTTATTTTTCACTCTCACAAGTTTAATATGTCAACGGGAACGGTGCGTATAAACTATGATATGATTAAAGCAGTTAAGCCTACCAGGATAATGTGGTTAATTAACACAGGGATCAAAGTTTATTTAAAAGATGGAGATAGCTTTGTCTTTGTTGTTAGCGATAGAAAAGTTTGGTTAGAACTGATTGCAAAAAAGTTGAACTAAGGCGTAGGTATATATAGTAAGGCTACTGAAAGCTTTAGGAAATGGTACATTTCTTAAAGCTTTTTTTTGTCTTTAAGTATAACCTCTTTTGGAAATTAATTCAACAATTTTGTCCTTTTTTGAAGTATTTTGTCATTTATGTATTTTCTTTGTACTTTAAAATAGTAATCATTAAAAAGCAATGTCAATAATGGATATTACAATCTAACATAGTATAATAGAGGTAATCACAGGCATTATTTCTATTAAAAGTTCATATAAGTAAGTAGGACAATTAATTAATAGAAAGAATATGCAAGAAAATAATAAATATACTCAACACAATGAAGCTGCTTGGGATAAACAAGCATTAGCTAATGTTCAATGGTCACAACCTGTGTCAAAAGAAGTGGTAGAAAGAGCCAAACAGGGGGAGTGGGAATTATATGTATTACCAACTCCAATAAACAAAGAATGGTTGGGCAATCTACAAGGTAAAAGAGTTTTATGTCTTGCCAGTGCTGGTGGTCAGCAAGGGTCTGTATTAGCCGCAGCAGGTGCAATAGTTACTGTTTTAGACTTATCTACAGAACAGTTAAATAAAGATAAGTTTGTTGCAGAGCGAGATGGTTTAACCATTGAATTGGTTCACGGAAGTATGACAGATCTATCTATGTTTGAAGATCAGACATTTGACTGTATTGTACATCCTATTTCTAATCACTATATCGAGAGTGTGATTCCAGTATGGAGAGAATGCTATCGCGTATTAAAGATGGGAGGTAGTCTAATTAGCAGTTTTTACAACCCAGTTGTTTATATACACGATAGAGATCAACGCTTTGCCAAGGATCAAGTAATCAAGCCAAAGTATAGAATCCCTTTCGCTGACTTAAAGGATTTTACAGCCGACGAAATTAAGAATAAACAAGATAAAGGGGAAGCTTTTGTCTTTGGGCATTCACTACAGGATTTGATTGGTGGTCAATTAGATCAGGGGTTTGTGATTAAGGCCTATGAAGAAGCTTTTCAACCGAATCCTCGCTTTGTTGTAGATCCTTTTATTCCAACTTTCATCGCTACATTGGCTTTGAAAATCTAATATGAAATCGTTTTTTTTATTGTATCTTGTACTTAGTAATTTGTACGAAATAAGAAAGAAGTATGGATAAAAACACAACATGGATAGGTGAACAACACTTGTCAATTGAACGATGTAAAATCATATCAAAAGAGAATAGTTATCACGTTAAAGGTGAGTTGGTTGGGAATAAAAACAATCAAGTTTACGGCGTGGATTATCAGATTGTCGTGGATGAGAATTGGGAAACGAGATTTTTCTCAATAGAAACACGTACTGGTCATAAGAATAATTTTATTAATGCTCATAAAATTAATGGCTTATGGATGATTGATGAAATGGATCGTCCAGAGTTTAACGAATGTTTAGACATTGATATAGCTATAACTCCTTTTACTAATACAATACCAATCAATCGACTGAAACTTGCTGTAAATGCAACAGCAGAAATTACGGTGATCTATATAGACCCTATTGATGGTAGATTAGTACCGATGTTGCAACAATATACACGACTAAGTGATTCTCGTTATTTCTACAAAAACTTGGGAACTGAATTTGAGTCTGAGATTGAAGTAGATGAAAATGGCATTGTTCTAAATTATCCTGGATTGTTTAAAGCTATCATATAAAAACAAAGCGCACTGTAAAGTGCGCTTTATTTTTATTCTTTATTTCAACTGTTTCTTATTGTTTTCAATCATTTTTAAGTCTTCAGATTGACTACTATTATCTTCAGTGTTCACTTTATTACCTTCCAAATCATATTTTACATCAGATTCTATAGGAGCAGTATTTTTGTGTTTCTTTGATTTATAAAGTGGGATAAAATAGGTGATTGTATAATTAAATCCAACTCCTATAGCTCCACTGTGTTTTTTATTAAAACCGGGAATATAAAGGTTCTCAAATTGATCTGGCTGTTTTTGACTAACTAATCCATTTAACCTTAAAGTAAAGCCCATAAAAACATTGTTAAACATTTTTGCTTGAATTCCCGTGACAAATTCTACCCAATGTGCAGATAAGCCACTAAACTTTTCATTTGGTCTGATCTCTTGATTTGGGAAATAGGGATCTGTAGTATAGATTCTGTACCAGTCTAAAGTCTGTGAGAAACTGCTAAATCCATATCTAAACCCTACAAAAATAGCATTTTCTTCATCTAACCAATTGTCATATACATTGTAGTTCGCTCCTAATCGGATATAGTTACCTTTAGTTGTGAAGCCATACGTACTTTCATTTCTCTCTAACTTATCTGTTCCTATTTCTGCAGCAGCCCACCAATTTTTATTGAGTCGATAATCTCCTGTAATCTCAAAACCCTGATAAGTTTTGTCATAGAATCCACGAGTTAAGCGAAACAAATCTACTCCAACACGCAATCCAAAACGCTGCGGGAATACTGCTGGTGTTTCTTGTTTGGAGGTTATTTGAGGTGTAGTCTCCACGATTTCAATTTTCGTAGGAGGGGCAATACTATCATTTTTACTTTCAATGACTTCTTTCTCTTGTGCAAAAACGGATAAAGCACAAAGAAATATACTTCCTTTAATAATAGATTGTAAAGTGTGCTTCATCTTGATTTAAAATTTCATTTGTTTCTGTAATATACAATTGAATCCAGTTGCCTTCTGTTCTTTCTTTATCTCCATTAAGTAGAGGAGAAGTTCCATCTTGGTTCAATGAGAAAGTAGATACATATCCACAAGCTTTGTTTAAATAACTTGTATTGATTTTGTATTTATAAGTTAAGGTATCACTAAGTACGTAAGTTTCTTCTTGCTCGCGTATTGTTCGAGATAAAACCCAACTTGTCTCCGGTTGATCTAAGCGAAGAGGGAGCACTAATTTATTGCCAGAAGATGCAATCTTTTGTTCTTCAAAACCTAAAGCATAGGCTTCAATGCGCTCTGTACGGGGAATATCTTGATCTTCATAATTGAAAAACTCAATTAAGAAACTCGGTGTAGTTGCTTCTGTTTCAGCGCAAATATCATCTTTCTCACAAGCAACAAAACTTAAGGAGCCTATTAAAATAGCGATAGATGCATATAAAATTCTTTTCATAGATTAATTCAAAGTCTATTTATGATTGCCAAAAATACTAAAAGTAATTCATAAGTCTTTAAAAATATTCTATAAAGGGTTGGCTGTAATTAGCAGTAGAATAAATACTAAAAGAATAAATTATATTCAAAAAAAAGTAAAATATATAAAAATTTCAAAGATAAAATGACATTTTTCCTTATTTTGAAGGATTATTAGAATTATCTTTATAGAGCAAATAAAAAAAGATTGTAAAATGATTGAGAAAATTACAGCACTACAAGTAGTATTGGCAGTGATTCCCATTTTGCTGTTGATCATTCTCTTAGGAGTGATGAAAGTGTCGGGGCATATAAGTGCATTGATCACTTTAATAGCGACCGTACTTATTGGAATATTTGGTTTTGCCTTACCCTTTAGTGATACAGGGGTGGCAATAGCTTATGGAGTAGTCAAGGCTATGTTTCCGATCCTCCTTATTATTTTGATGGCAATTTACAGTTACAATGTTCAAGTACACACAGGTAAAATAGAAGTCATCAAACAACAATTTGCTGCTATATCAGAAGATAAAGCAGTTCAAGTACTTTTGTTGACATGGGGATTTGGAGGTTTGTTAGAGGGAATGGCTGGTTTTGGAACAGCTGTTGCTATACCTGCTGCAATCTTAATAAGTTTAGGATTCAAGCCCATTTTCTCAGCAGTAGCCAGTTTGTTAGCCAATAGTGTGCCTACTGCTTTTGGGGCTGTAGGGATTCCTGTTATTGTCTTGGCAGGTGAGGTGGATATGCTTGAGCAAATCACGAGTATCAGTGCAGATATTGTGGCACAATTAGCCGTCTTAATGTTCCTTGTGCCTTTCATGATTGTAACCCTTTCGAATCCTACTTGGAAAGCTGTTCCCAAGCATTTATTGTTGTCTTTTATTGTCGGAGCTACGTCATTAATTGTACAATATTATGCTGCTATATATATCGGTGCTGAAACTCCTGCAATTTTAGGAAGTATTGCAGCTATTATCGTGATTATATTATTTGGTAAGATTGCTGCGCTAAAACAGAAGCAGCCGAAGAAGGTATTGCCTTTTACTAAAAAAGAGCAGATGAGTGCGTGGAGTGTATATGGGTTGATTTTAGCTTTGGTGTTAATTACAAGTCCCTTATTTCCTGTTTCTACGTGGTTAAAAGCAAATGTGAGTATTTTTCAAAGCACCTTTAATTTTGAGATATTAGGGCAAGTTAAGAAACTGGGTGTTTATTGGTTAACCGATACAGGAGTATTAATTTTTATCAGTTCTGTCATTGGTGGATTGATACAGGGAGGTACTTTTAAGGGGTTAATGAAGTTATTGGGGGATACCGCTATTCAAATACAGAAAACGGTTCTGACGGTTTGTTGTCTTATTGCTCTGTCAACGATTATGGATGTATCAGGAATGATTACAGTATTGGGAGTAGCTTTGGCTACTGCTACAGGAGCATTCTATCCTTTCTTTGCTCCAGCAATTGGTGCAGTTGGTACCTTCCTAACGGGAAGTGATACGTCTTCTAATATTTTATTTGGTAAGTTACAAGGGTCAGTTGCCGATCAAATTGGCGCAGATAAGGGATGGCTTGCTGCAGCGAATACCACAGGTGCAACAGGTGGTAAAATTATCTCTCCTCAGAGTATAGCTGTAGCAACCACAGCGTGTAATGAACAAGGAAAAGAAGGACTAATACTCAAAAAAGCAGTCATCTTCTCCTTGCTTTATATTATTATAGCTGGCGTTATTGTGTATTTGGGGAGTTAAGTATAGAAATTAAGAGCCAGTAGGATTACACATAATCTTGTTGGATTAATTTAATAAGCATTTTAGACATTTTAGAGGAGAATTACTCGAAAGAGTAATTCTCCTTGTTTATTTTATATTCTTATTAATTAAAGTATTATTAAAATGTGAGAAAAGGTATAATTTATTATCTTGATATGCGTTAGTACAAGTATTAATTAGAAAAAATTAATGAGAAATAGATTTGCTTTTATTATAGCTTTTAGTGTGCTATTGTCGTTTGTATCAGGTTTTGCACAAACAATTCGATTGCCTTATCACGATAAAGGAGGCTGGATGCTCGTGGATTTAAAAGTCAATAATAAACCGATGACTTTTCTATTTGACACAGGTTGGGATGGCTTAGCTATTCGAGGTAGTCTGTTGGAGGATTTCTATTCAGGGGGACATATCGGGGTTGTAGATGCAAATAACGTAGCTAAACAAGTGGAAGTGATCCACGTTGATAGTATGAAGGTGGGGAATTATACCTTTCATCATTTGCCTTTTACTGACTTAGAACACTTTCCGATGTTGAAGGATCCTATTTTTGACTGTTATCAGATAGATGGGATTTTAGGTAATGTGATCTATCAAGACAAAATCTTAGAAATAGATCCGGTAAAGAAAGAGATTATTCTACAAGACTTTAATCCAGAAGTAATAGATAGGCTATTACAAGGAGGGTTCACGGAGGTAAAGAATCTAAATATGGGCTATTCTCCTCGTATGATTATTCCTGTTAATATTAATAATTTAGAGCGTTACTTTTTATTAGATACAGGAGATAATAGCTATATCAGCATGAGTCTTGACAAAGACATACTAAAGACATTAGACAGGGACAAAGCTAATAAGTATTTGACTACTGGAAGTGTAGGTGCTTTTGGAATGGATGAATCGCTAAACTACACTTTGGTTTCCAATGGGAATACAATCACTATAGGAAAGCACAGTTTTAAAGAGGAGGAAATCACCATGTCTTTAAGCGAAAATACTTATCAGTTAGGCGTTGAGTTTATCAAGCAATTTCACTTGATTTACAGTCCGAATCGCGGTACTTTATTCTTAAAGAAAGTACAAGATACTAATGTAATCTCTACTTTAGAAAAAGTAGGGTATGGGATTGCATATATCGAAGGACAATATCGCATAGCTGCTATAGGTGAAAAGAACAAAAAGGTAAAGTTAGGAGATGTAGTGTTGGAAATGGATGGTGTATCGATGAGTAATCGCTGTGATTACCGAAAGTATATTCAGAATAAGAAAGAGGCTCTGTTTTGACCCCTATAAACCTAGAGTATTTTTAAATTTT
>NZ_WMJX01000033.1 GCF_009711045.1 Myroides albus
CTTACGTCCTAAAAGTCTACATTAGTTTGAAGACATACATATTGAGTTTAAGAAAATAATTTTATTTTTTTTTAGTTTTATTGTACTCTTTTCTTGTCAAAAAAAGAGTGTAAAATTGCCCTATTTAGGTAATCATAAAGAAGTAGTTTTGGAAAATGGAGAAAGAGTTCAACATTATTTTGAGGTTCCTAATTTTCAATTGACAAATCAGGATAGCATTGCAATTACTAATACTAGTTTTAAAGATAAAATATATATAGCTGATTTTATATTTTTAAAGTGTCCTACTATTTGTCCCATAATGAATATGGAACTTAAAAGAGTATATGATATTTATAAGGACAACTCGAATGTTCTTTTTGCTTCCCATACGATTGATCCTGAAAATGATTCCATTCCTGCTTTAAAAGCGTATAGCAATCAGTTAGGTGTAGAAGCAACGAAGTGGTTCTTTTTACATGGTGAAAAGGACTATATTCATCAATTAGCCGAAAAAGGATATTTTTCACAAGCTTATGAAAACAAAGAGGTTCCCGGTGGTTATGCGCATAGTGGTGGCTTTTTGTTAGTAGACAAGCAAAGACATATAAGAGGGGTCTACGATGGAACAAATGCAAAAGATGTAGATCGATTAATAAGTGAAATTGAAATTTTACTCCAAGAAAAGTTAGATTAATTGAAGAAAAGTATTTTAGTTTTAGTACTGTTATCCTTTATTTACCAAAATACTTCTAGTTTTTGGATACTAACTTCATTTTATATAAATCAAGATTATATTGCAAAAAATATTTGTATCAACAGATTTGATATGATTCCCGTTTGTAATGGGAAATGCTATCTTCAGAGTGAATTGTCTGCTGATTTAGATAAGAAACAAGAACTGCCAAATATAAAAATAATCGATTTCCAACCTTTGTTTTGTCAGAGTTTATTTGTTGAAGAAGGTATCAGCTTTACGCTTGATTATCTACTTAGTTACCCGGAATATTTTTGTGAATTTCTAATTTCATCATTAGTTTTTTCTGTTTTTCAACCTCCAGAGCTCGTTTAGTTTTTTGGACGATGGAATTAAAATTTGCTAGATCTAGACTTAGATCTAGTGATTTTATATTCTATGTATAGAAATGAAGAATTAATTAAAACTTGGAAGAAAAAAATGAAACAAACTAGCCGATTACCTGTTTGCAATATTGGTATGTTTGATAGTTCTAGTGATTTTTGGATTGACTCCATAGAAGGGCTCCTTAAAAAGTATCCTTTACTTGAATTTGCCCATATAAATACTTTTTATATGATCTTAGTACTAGAAAAAGCAAATGGTGAAATTACCA
This sequence comes from Myroides albus, assembly GCF_009711045.1. Lineage (GTDB taxonomy): Bacteria > Bacteroidota > Bacteroidia > Flavobacteriales > Flavobacteriaceae > Flavobacterium > Flavobacterium album_A. The sequence continues at coordinate 1,332 of NZ_WMJX01000033.1, forward strand.
TAGATAATGAAAAGTTATGTATTGATAATTCACAAGTTATTATTATAAAACCAAATTGTATAAATAAAATATTTATTAATACAGAAGCCAAGGGAAAAATTATATGTTTTAATGAAGATTTTTTTTCGTTGCGATATAACAATAATGTGCTGCATCAATTTCCTTATTTAAATGAGGAGTTTTGGATTTCGATACGATTATCTACCGTTTATTTAAAAAAAATTGAGTTAATAGTATCTTCTATGTTGGATGAACATGCTTCTAAAAAGAAAGCATTCAAAAAAGTTTTACGTTCTTACTTGAATGTTTTGTTAGTTTCTTTTGATAGATTATACGTCCCTGTAAAAACGGAGAATCTTTATAATCCAGTTAAAGATAAAATTCAGCGGTTTCAAAAACTAATTGAATCAAATTTTAAAACTCATAAACTTCCTTCTGATTATGCAGAAATGCTAAATATTAGTACAAACTATTTGAATAAGATATGTAAAAATTCAATAGGTCAAACCTCTGGAAGTCTTATACAACGACAGATTATATTAGAAGCTCAACGATTATTAAAATACACTAACAGCTCAGTTAATGAAATTGCTCTTGAATTAGGATTTGACCATCCGTCCTATTTTATTACGAGTTTTAAAAAGACAACGAATCAGACTCCTGAACAGTATAGGAAAAGTATATTTGAAGAATAATATATTAAATAATATAATTGATTTTTTAAATTTTAATGATTTATTTTATTAATGTTTTTATTTTAATTTAAAAAAAGCAGTATTGTTTTATTAAACAATCTGCTTTTTTTGTTTACCATAAAAACGGAGATTATATAAGAGATTTGCTGAAACAAAATAAACAACATTATTTATGGATTTTCCAATGTTTCATCTCGATTGGCTTAATAATCGGATGTTGATTGCAGGTATTGCGACCTTGCATGTTATCATCAATCACGGACTAGCAGTTGGCTTCATTCCTTTTGTTACTTGGCTAGAACAAAAAGGGATAAGAAAGAGTTCTAAAAATCAAATAACGGATCTAAAATGGGATCAAATGGTGTATAAAATGATGAAAGTTGCTTTCATTATAACAACAACCATAGGAGCATTAACGGGCGTAGGTATATGGTTTTCAGCATCGTTAATTAGTCCTACATCCATAGGTTCTTTAATTCGAGTTTTCTATTGGGCATGGTTTACCGAATGGCTTGTATTTGTTACAGAAGTTGTATTAATCATGATTTATTTTTTGACTTGGAAAAATAGTAATTCTTCTTTGAAAGCAAAAATTAGACACATTAGATTTGGTTGGTTTTTGAGTTTAGCCTCTTGGATTACAATGGTAATTATTGTTGCTATTTTAGGTTTTATGATGGATCCAGGCAATTGGACAAATAATCCAAATCTGATCAATGGATTTACCAATCCACTCTATTTACCTCAATTGTTTTTTAGGACGCCTATGGCTATGTTAATGGCTGGTGTTTTTGGATTATTTCTAATAACATTATTTGCAAAAAAAGAACATGAAATCCGCCATTATGCAATAAGAGCTGCTTCAAAATGGATTATTTTTTGGTCACCATTTACCTTACTTGGAGCCTATATTTATTATAAAGCTATTCCTGAGGGTATGACTGCTAATATGAGTACTGCTGTAGGAACTATTGATTTTGCCCAATACTATAATTTGTTGAAGTATATTATTATAGGTGGTATTAGTTTAGCTGTGGTTATCGCTACTGTTGGGGTAATAAGAGCAAGAATAGTACGGGCTTATATGGTTGTAGTACCAGTATTATTTGTTTTTGCTTTTTTGGGATTTTTTGAGAGAGTAAGAGAATTCGTTCGTAAACCTTATGTAATTGGACAGTATATGTATTCCAATTTACTATTGGAAGAGGATTATCCTGTTTACCAAAAAGAAGGAGTGCTTAAGCATGCTACTTATACTTCAGTTTCTGAAATAACACAAGAGAATAAAGTACAAGCAGGAGAGGAAGTGTTTATGCTTGCATGTAGTAGATGTCATACAGGTCAAGGAGTTAATAGTGTAGTAGATGTATTTGAAAGGATGATGGGAACGAAAGACACGTTAAATGTAAATACAATGAAAGCTTATATGCCAAACATGCATACGGGGAGAAATTATATGCCTCCATTTCCCGGTAATGAAGCTGAGGCAGAAGCTTTAGCTGTATTCATTAGATATTTGCAAGATACAAGAGCTACAATAGAGGGAGCGCAAACAAAAGGGGTTGATATTAATCCAAACTATAGTGTAGAAGCGTTAATTAAAAAACAACAAAACTAAAAAACAAATGATAGCAATGAATAGTTTTTGGCTTACTTTAAGTACGAGTGTACCAGTTCCAAAAGATCTTCCTCTTCCTTTACCACTTCCAGAATGGTTATTAATACTAATTCTAGTTGTATCCTTTTTAGCACATTTAGTTTTTGTTAACTTGATGTTAGGAGGAACGTTATTATCGCTATGGGCGCAAATTAGAGGACTTAAAGATAAAAAATTTGATGGTCTGGCAAAAGAAATAGCAGCAACTATTACAGTTAATAAAAGTATCGCTGTTGTTTTAGGGGTAGCTCCTTTATTGAGTATCAATGTTCTTTATACCCTATATTTTTATTCTGCAAATGCTTTAACAGGACTTGTTTGGATTGCGGTAATCCCATTAGTTGCCATTGCCTTTTTATTGACGTATTTGCATAAGTATACTTGGAAATTGTTTGAAAAGAACAAGGCAGTACACATTTCTATTCTAGCAGTAGCTACAGCAATTTTACTCTTTATTCCTTTTATATTTCTTACAAATATTAATTTGATGTTATTTCCTGAAAAATGGGGAGTTATCAAAGGTTTTTTAAGTGCTATGACTCTTCCAAATGTATTTCCAAGATACTTTCACTTTATTTTTGCTTCGATTGCTGTCACAGGTTTATTTTTGTTTTGGTATATGTCAAGAAAAAGCTATCCTTTCGAACAAGTATTACCAGGATTTGAAAGATATCAGATTCAAAAAATGGGGTATTCATTAGCACTTATAGCTTCGATAGGTCAAATGTTAATCGGTCCTATAGTATTATTTACACTTCCTTCAAAAGGGATTAGTTGGACACTTATTTTGGTTATTTTTTTTGGTGTTGCTTTAGCACTTCCTGCTATGTGGATGATGTGGAAAGGCTTACAAGCGCCTAAACAAGAGATTGGTAAAAATTTCTATAAAGTGGTAATGCTTATGTCAATTACTGTAATTTTTATGGGGTCAGGGAGACAAATTTATAGAGCTAATGCGTTAGAGCCACATCAGAAGCTAGTGAAATTAAGAACGGAAGAATTTGAGAATAGAAAAAGAGAGATTCTAGAAAATAAAAAACAAGAAGAGTTAGTGGAAAACAGTAAAGAGTTGTCTGTTGCAGATTTAGGAAAAAAAGTATTTAATCAATATTGTGCAGCATGTCATAAAGAAAAAGAGATGCTTATAGGTCCACCTGTAACTGAGATGGGAGAAATTTATATAAACAATAAAACAGCGCTTGTACAGTGGATTAAATCTCCAGGTAAAAAGCGCGAAAATGCTCCTCAAATGCCTGGATTTCCACAAATATCAGATGATGATATGAATAAATTAACTGAATATATTTTAACGATAAATAACGAGTAATGGAAGTTGTATTAATCTTTTTAGCAATAAGTTTATTTTTAATTTGTATTAAAAATTTGATAGATATAAATCTTTTAGCCTTAAGAGTAAGTAAGAACAAAGAGCTAAATAAACAGAATAATGATTTAGATCAAAATTACCAATTTATTAGAGGGCTCTATTAGTTATAAAGTCCTATTGCACCCATAGTTCTCTTAATATTGGTAAGTAAAAAGGAGTGTGATAGTCATTAAGCACTCCTTTTATTTATTTAATCAGGCAATTAATTTACATATACAATACTAAATTTTGTAATGAAGAAAATTAGTAGGATTTTTGCATCGTGAAATTCGCAATTGTCATATTATCCTTATTTATGTTATTCAAACCGGTACTTCCAGTTGTTGAATATGTAGTGCTATATGATTATATCAAAAATGAACTTTGCGTAAATAAAGATAAGCCAGAAATGAAATGTAATGGGAAGTGTCATTTAAAAAAAGAAATGGCGAATGCTTCAGATTCTGGCAAAGAAAAAAGTAAAAGCAATTTCGCATCGGCTGAAATACAAATTGTGTACTTTCAAGAAGTACTAAATAAAACTGCTATTTATTCGTTTCAAACTTATAGCTTCAAAGCTTTTTTTGCTTTGGTAAACGAATATTATTTTTCCTTTTCGAATTTTCTTTTCAGACCTCCAGTCTAGTTCTCTTTTAGGGATGGTTTAGTGATACTGTATTTGTGAACTCAATGCGTAAGGTTGAGATTCAGACCTGTGTGGTATATCGTGATAATCTATCCTGAAACAACAAAGGAAATTTGTTTAATCTAGGTATTGTATAGTTTTATTCAATGCCCTTAAATCAATGTATTTTGATATTTTTTGTAGGATAATTCAAGGTGATCGCACGCTTGAACTATCAAACACGGCCTATTTGGTTGGAGATAAAAGAAACATTTTTGTTTTTTTACTATCCAAACTTTTAGGTGTAATATCTAATACAATCTTTTTTACTACAATGAGAATTTTTATTTGGATAGTAGCAATGTTTATGCTTACTACGGCTTGTACTATAGACAAGACAGATTTTGAATCAGAAAACAATACGGTTGTTCCTGATGATTACGAGTTTAAAGAGGTAGTTTCTATAGATAAAGGAAGCTATCATATTCGTGTAGAAGCTTTACATGGAAAGCTTTATAAAGGATATAATGAAATTAGACTAAGAATTACGGAGGCAACCACTCAAGCGCCCATTCAGGAGGGAAAAGTTACTTTTTTACCCGTCTTAACTACTTTAGAAGGAAATAAAGAGACCTGCCCAAATCAATATGCGTTGACGTATGACAAAGCCGAAGAGGTATATAAGGGGTTTTCTGTTTTTACTCAGGAGAGTACCCAAGGAGATTGGAAAATAACCATCACTATGGAAGATGATAATGGAACCCTAACGGTAAGTCAGCCTATTGCTGTTGAAAAACAGGTAAATAAAAATTTAAATATGACATCCTTTATAGGAAGTGATACGGAAAGTTATCTGATTGCTTTAGTTGCTCCATTGAAACCAAAGGTAGCAGAAAACGAACTGGTTGCTGCTATATATAAGTTGGATTCTTCCAATACCGCAGTAGGTGAAAACGATCCTACTTTTAAAGATAAGTATGTATTAGCTGAGGATTATACGCTATTGTTAGATCCGCGCATGCCGGAGCCCTCAATGGGGAATCACTCTTCACCTCATAATAAGGATTTAGTGCAAAAAGAAGATGGATTTTATTATGGCATTGTAAATTATACCATGACAGGAAATTGGACATTGAACTTTATTTTGTTAAATAAAGCAGGGCTTATCTTAAAAGGAACTAAAGTGCCAACAGATTTTACTCCTGGAGTGGAGGGGAAAAAAAGTGAATTATTCATTGATACCTTATTTTAATGGTTATGAGAATTTTAACGACTTTATTAATTTTAGGATATTCAACGGCAGTTCTTGCGCAAGAAACTAAAATAAAACAAGACAGTGTATCGACAGTTTTAGAAGAGATATCAATGCTGGTTGAAAAAAAGAAAAAGATTGAGACAGAAATGAAAATGGCTGTTTCTGTAGATGAGTTTTTGGCTTCTTCCGAGCAAATTAGTTTTATTAAACGCGGAGCGTATGCTTGGGAACCGATGCTTAATAACATGAGTACAGAGCGATCTACTTTAACTATTGATGGGATGCATATTTTTGGTGCATGTACGGATAAAATGGATCCAATTACTTCTTATGTAGAGAGCAACAATCTTTCGACCATAGATATTAAATCTGGACAAGAAGGTGGAATGCATGGATCTACGATTGCTGGTAGTATTGATTTGAAGAGAAAGACGACTGCTTTTGGAAGAAGTAATCCATGGGCAGGGGGCTATCAAACAGGCTATGAGTTTAATAATAAGCAATTTTTTAACCTAGCTAATGTATCTTTTTCTGGAAAAAAACTAGCAGGTGATGCTAGTATAGCCTATAGAGAAGCGAGTAACTATAAAGATGGGAATAATGATGAGGTGAAACACTCACAATACAAAAAATTCAATACTTCCCTAGGATTAGCCTATAAAACATCCGAATTGTCCTCAGTGAGATTGGATGCTATTTTTGATGTAGCGAAGGATGTGGGATTCCCTGCTTTACCAATGGATTTATGGCTATCTCGTGCGATTATTACTTCCTTGTCGTACAAGCAGTTATTTGAAGATCAATTTATCAAAGTATGGGATACGAAAGTGTATTACAACGCCATTGAACACTATATGGATGATACGACACGCCCAGAGAATTTAGTCCACATGGATATGCCAGGATGGAGTACGACCTATGGCTTATTGTCTAAGGCTAATTTTAAACAAGGGAATTATTCTTCTGAACTCCAATTAAATGCCTATAATAATTTATCTATTGCTGAGATGCGCATGTATCCTCAAGATAGAACTGAACGTACGATGTTTGCTTATAGTTGGCCTTGGGTTACTACTACTTATGCAGGGTTGTCCTTAAATAATACAGTTGAATTTTCCGAAGCGAATCGAGTAAACTTTGGAGGATCAATAGGGGTAAATTACAACTATTCTAAATATGTAGATTTTAACTGGATCTTTCACCCAGGAGCACCTCAAGAGAAAACTAGATTTTTACCTAGTTTACATGCAAATTATGAAATAGATGTCAATCGATTTAACTTTTCGATTGGAGCAGGATATGGTCATAGAGCACCTTCTGTGTCTGAAGCTTATGGCTATTATATTTACAATAGCTATGATCGATATGATTATATAGGAAATCCAGATTTAAAAAATGAAATCTCCAATGAAATAAATGCAAGTGTGGGATATAAGGATCAAAGATTTTCTCTGCAAGCTAAGGTGAATTATTTTTATATCAAAAACTACATCATTGGGAGAATCTTAAGCTTGGGAAGCCCGATGAATTATCAATCTGTTGGAGTAAAAGGATATACTTCTTTGGACTATGCAACCTTATTTAATTTCGCACTTACAGCAGATTATCACATCCTAGATAATTTACACTGGAAAGGTAATGTTACCTATGCAAAAGGGCAAGACAATACAAAGGGAAATTTACCCTTTATAAGACCTTTTAGCTATAATACTGCTTTGCATTATTCATATAGAGACTTTGGAATACAAACTTCTGTTCATGGAGATTTGAAACAAAGAGACTTTAGTCCTGAATATGGGGAAAGCTTAACTCCTTCTTATACGGTTTGGAATGCATCTATTGATTATACCTTTTATGTCAATAATTTTAAAGCAGTAGTTCAAGTAGGAGCTGAAAATTTACTAAACGAGTACTACAGTACTTATGCTGATTGGGGAAATATACCAAGAATGGGGCGTAATATTTTCACCTCTTTTAAAATCAATTTTTAAAATAAACTTAATAAATAAAAACAAATGAAAAACTTTAAAAAGTATCTTTTAGTATCTGTGGCTTCATTAGCCCTTGTTTCTTGTTCAAGTGATGATAGTAGCCCTGCAGCTAATAATGTTATCCTAGAATTCAATAATACGTTTAAGGATAAGACGATTGTTCTTGGTGATGCAACATCTGCTTCTGCCTCAGTAAATACATCTGCAGAGGGACAGGTACATCAGTTCTCTGAATTAAAGTATGTAATCAGTAATATTCGCTTAATTAAAAACGATGGAAGGGAAATACCTTATAATGTAAACGATTTAGATCATGGAGCTACGGTAATTGATCAAGCTAAAGAATCGACACTTAGCTACGTTTTGAATAATATCCCTGCTGGAGAGTACAAGCAAATTAAATTTGGGTTAGGAGTAAGAAGCGACTTGAATACGTTAAATCAAGTGAAATTCCCAGTTTTCTATGCAAATGCTGGAGCGAATGACACAGAAATGATGTGGGAATGGGGAACAGGTTATCGTTTTACAAAAATTGAAGGATTTTATGAGGCAGATAAAAAACAAATGTCTATTCATTCAGGAAGTACAGTAGAAAACGGAGAGGACGGTAAAGAAACTCAAGGTGTTGATGCTTATAGAGATATTACCTTGGATTTACCAAATAATGCAGTGGTAGGAAGTTCTTCGCCTAGAATAGTTATAAAAGCTGATTTTGATCAATTGTTAAGTGGAAAATCAAACACAATAAAACTAAGTACAGGTACAGGTATGAATGACAATGCAACACCAAATATTCATACTGCTTTGCAAATGGTTAAGTTTGTAGATAATTTAGGAGGAAATGGCACAAGTGATGTAAGCGGAATGTTTTCAATTCTTAGTGTAAAATAGTTAGTTAATTAATTAATAAGTAAAAAGAGTCGTTATTAAATTAATGGCTCTTTTTATATCTAATTTCCTTGTTTTTAATACGTATTAAAAATGATAAAAATTAAAAAGTTAAGTATTTTAGTTCTTGTGCTATTTTTGGCAGCATGTAGTGAGGATGAGAATGTATATATGGATTTAGATAATCCTGAAATAGAGTTGCCTATACCTAGTGGTTTTCTAGCATGGAATTCCGCAGCATTAAAAAATAGACCTACAAAATATGGAGCTGAACTAGGAGAAAAACTATTTACCGATAAGAGGCTCAGTAAAGATAATAGTATTTCATGTGCTAGTTGTCATATACAAGCTTCTGCATTTGCAGATCATAACCCAAAAGCAGTAGGAATTGAAGGAAGGATAGGACTTCGTAATACTCCACCGATTCAGAACTTACTTTTTATGAAGTCTTACAATTGGGATGGAAGTAAACTTCAATTAGAAAATCAACCTATTGTCCCTATTATTACTCATGAAGAAATGAATTCTTCTATTTTGGAAGTAATTGAAAAAATTAGTAGTGATATAGGATACAAAGTATTGTTTAAAAAAGTTTTTGGAGATGAAACTATTACGCCAGAAAGGATTTATAAAAGTATAGCTCAATATGAATATACATTAATCTCTGCGGATAGTAAATATGATCGCGTAAAGCAGGATAAGGAAAAATTTACTATTTTAGAGTCTTATGGATACGAGGTGTTTACACAAAAATGTATTAGCTGTCATAGTGGAGCGTTATTTACGGATCAAAGTTTTAGAAATATAGGATTTCCTGTAAATATTGATACTAATGAGGCTGGAAGAGCAAGAGTAACAGGAAATCTAGCCGATTATATGAGTTTTAGAGTACCTTCACTCAGAAATATTGAATACACAGCTCCTTATGGGAGTTTTGGCCAGTTTGCTTCTTTGAAGGAACTCTTAGACTATATGAATAACGGAGTGTTAGAGGCTGAAAATTTAGATTCTTTTTTTAAAGATAATGGCAACCGCATTCCACTTTCTGAAGCAGAGAAAGAAGCTCTAGTTGCATTTATGCTAACATTAAGTGATAAAAATTTTATAAGTAGGTAATGCCTTTGTTTTTTTATTCTTGATGATAGAATATAGTGTGGTAAGTTCTACTCATTTTCTGTATTTGTTAAATATTATACTAGTCTAATTAAATATTAGTTTTTATTAATTAGGAATTGAGAATTGATTTGTTTTAAAATAAAACTCTAGAAATGTAAGCTATTAAAAATATATAGAAAATTTTCTACTAGTTTTTTCTATAAGCGATATTATATTACATAAAATATGATGTGTCAAAATGTAATAAATAAGACAACTTTATATTTTGAGATGTTTATTGTAAAAATCAAGATCGGTTTTACAGTTAGGAGTTTTTGAATCAATTATATTTCATGGATGGTATTATTTTTATGTAAAATTGTCTAAAGTAAAAATTAAATTTATATAAAAGGCGTCATAAGACACCTTCATCTGCAAAAGAGTAATAACTCTCAAGTGTTATTATTAAGTGATCTAAAAGAGCAATATCAAGCACTTGACTTGCTTGTTTAATCTTAGCAGTAATTTGCTTATCTGCCTCACTTGGATTTAATTTTCCTGAAGGATGATTGTGAACTATGATAAAAGCAGTAGCTTTTGTTTTTAAAAGCGCTGCAAAGATCAATCGAAGATCTACCACAGTTCCTGTAATACCACCTGAGGATATTTCAAGTATACCAAGTACTCTATTACTGTTTGACAGCATTAGTACTTTGAACTGTTCTAGTAGTTCAATTTTATTTTCATCCCATGCTTTTAAGGCTATTTCAAAAGCAGATTGTGACGATACAATCTTAGGTCTTTCAGATGTTTTAACTTTAGATTTGTAGATTAGTTCAATCTCTGATGCCACTAACCATTTGCTGTTTAAAACTGTACTTTCCATAATATTATATTTTTAAATTAATTATGGAGCAGCTACAGGTAATGCTTAAGCAAGTGCAAAAAGCAACGCAATAAAGCGAAGACAAGGTCAAGCATTTATGGGGGAATTTTTTGAAAGCGAACCGCGAAGTATTACCTAGCTTAGTGATATAATTGATAAAAAATAAAAACCATTNTTCTGATTCAATAATTGACTCAATATCAAGTTTAACTTGCTTGTAATTGGCTTGAATCGTCTCATTTAAAGTATCATTTCCTTTAGCATCTAAAAAAGAAATTATCTGAGGTATCTTTTGATAGGCTTTCATTTCCTGACTGACCTTTTCATTATCGACTACAATCTCTGAGTGAAATATCTTTTGCTCTATACGCTCATCAAAATTATCAGATACAGCCCCTACAAACATTCCTTGAGTAAGTGTTGCTATTTTAGATGCAGGTATGAGCGTATCAAGCTGAGTAGAGAAGGAGGTAGAACGATCATTTCTATTAATGGATATACTTTGTCGCTTTTGTAAGATTTTACCAAAGCGTTCTGAGAGCGCTTTAGCGGTATCTCCAACTACTTGACCTGAGAAGATATTTCCAACTGTGTTTTGAATTACCTTACTTTCTTTATCTCCATAATCTCTGTTGAGTTGTGAGAAGTCTTGAAACCCCAAACACACTGCTACTTTATTACTACGCGCAGTAGCAATAAGATTATCAAGACCTCTAAAGTAGATCGTTGGTAATTCATCTATGATGACAGAGCTTTTAAGCTGTCCTTTTTTATTGATTAGTTTTACAATGCGTGAGTTATACAGTCCAAGTGCCGCAGAATAAATGTTTTGACGATCAGGATTGTTTCCTACACATAGTATTTTAGGTTCTTTTGGATTATTAATATCCAACGTAAAATCATCTCCTGTCATTACCCAATACAGCGATGGCGATATCATTCGAGACAGTGGTATTTTAGCTGAAGCTATTTGCCCTTGCAACTGATCTTGGGCTCCACCTTCCCAAGCATCCATAAAAGGAGAGAGGTAGTTCTCTAAATCTGAGTAGGAGGTAATAATGGTAAACACATCTGCATATTTTTTATTAAGTAGCTCAATAGCATGAGGAAACGTGCAATACTTTCCATTTTGGTAAAGTTTCAAAAACCATATAATAGCAGCCAGTAGAATAATAGGCGATTCCACAAAGAAGTCTCCTTGTTTTTGTATCCACGAGCGGTTTAGATTCAGCATAATAGTGTAAGCTGATTCATAGGCATCAGATATATCTGTCATAAAAGACGGGTTAATCGGATTACAACGATGGCTACGACTTGGATCATCAAAGTTTATGACGTAGAACTTAGGTGCAACCTTATATTTATCTTTGTGTAGTAGTAGATGATTATAAGCGATGGTTGATAGATCATCGAACTTAAAATCGTAGATATACATGGAGAATCCTTTTTCAATTTGTTGTTTGATAAAGTTATTGACCACAGCATAAGATTTACCAGAACCAGGAGTTCCAAGAACGATAGTCGCCCGAAATGGATTAACGATGTTTATCCAACCATTGTTCCATTTGCCTTTGTAGTAAAATCTCGAAGGTAAATTTACGGAGTATTCATTTTCGATTAAGCGGGTTTCTTGCATAAAACTTTCGTTTTCAAAATTGAATACATCTTGCATAAGGTTATCATTTAGGAGCCTACTAATCCAAGCACCGGATACCAAAAGTAAGATATAACCTAAGAACGTACTTGCTATATACAGGACAGCGCTCCAAGAATATCCAAATTCAAGTAAAAAGAAGTTGAAAAAGAACAAACTAAAACCAATTGTAAAAACAAAAGTGATTTTAGATATAGTTATCTTTTCATGTTTTACGCCTTTGCCTCCCCACAGGCTTAAAGAGAGTAAAACCAAACAAAAGAGTTTAGTATAAAGTAAATGAGAAAACAGTCCTGCTGTCTTATTAAAGTTAACTAATATTCGATCTACAACAGTATGTGTTATTCCAAGATTTAAAAAGAAAGAATAACAATACCAGTAAAGGTGCATAAGCATAAGTAGAATACTTACTGCTCGCATAAATGCTAGTATTTTTGCAAGGGCTTTTAAATCGTCTTCTGATTGCATACCAAATGAATTATTATTAATTATTCAAAGTAGAATTGTATTAAAGAAAGTACTTTGTAATGGAATGCAGTGGTTTTGTTTGGCTATGTTAGATAGATAGTTTTATTTTAATTAAATTGCTAATACTTAATATCAACAGAATACATAAGATGAGTAAACAAAAGAGAAGTATTGATTATGTTTATGATAATGTGGAAAAGAAAATTATAGATTTAAATAGTATTATTAAATCTCAAAAAGATGGTTTTGAAATAAGAAATCAATACAATTCGAATACTATTAGATTTTCGTGTAGTGAGTGTAACCAAAAGTTAGTGTGTTCTAATAGTAAAAGGGATACTGTCTATTTTAGACATAATAAAAACTCTGAGTATTGTATTTTAAAGGACTCTGAAGTCGAATCAAATAAAGATTTACTTAATAGTTATAAGCTTAATGCTTATAATAGAGAAAGCCCAAGGCATAAAGAATTAAAGAATAAATTAGGACAATTATTAATACAAGAACCAGGTGTAGTTATTGGTTCTATAGATATTGATTCAAAGTTTATTTTTGGAAATGGTGGTAAAAGAAGACCTGACGTATATTGTGAATATAAAGGATTTAAACTAGCTTTTGAAATACAGTTGTCTAGTTTACCATTGCACTATATTAAACACAGATATAATTTTTATAAAAGTAATGGAATTTATCTTATCTGGATAATAGATTTAAAAAGTTTACCTGTAGATTTAGATAATTATGTACGTGATATAAAGCATGTTTGGAGTGATCACAATTTGTTTAGTATTGCAGATCATGAGAATGAAAAACTTGTATTTACGTGTAATTATAAGCAAGCATTTATCTATAATAATAAAGAAGTCCATAGTAAATGGATGAAAAAAGATATTTCACTGGGTGATTTATCCTTTAATCGTACTGAATATTATTGTTTGTATTATCTTTTTAATACTGAGCTTAATAGTAAAAAACTAGAATTAGTTCAAATAAAGCAAAACATAGAGGATCAAAAGGAAGAAGAAGATCGAAAAATTAGAAAAAAGGAGTCAGAAGATAGAATCAAAAACTTGTTAGGAAAAGTAAGAACTTATAGAAATAAAGGTTGGAATTTTTATGGAATAAAAAAAGAAGTAGATGGGTTTAATTATCTGGAAGTAGAACTTTTAAACTCTTCAGTGAATTGGAATATGAACATAGAAGGAGTTCCTCTTATTTTGTATTATATAAGAGAATATCAATTTGGGAAAGAAGAAAGGGTAAGCTCAATGAATATAGTTGAATTCTTGCTAACAACTAAGAACTTTAACTTCGATATAAATGTAAGGGATAACTTAGGAAAGGGAGTAATGGATTACATCTATGATAATGATTATTTATTAAAAAGACTCTACAAAGTTGAAAAGTTTATTTTCTATCGTGGTTATCAGCCTACTGAACAGGATAAAGATTTATTAGTTTCAAAAGTGGGGAAGTTTTGGGATTCAAAGTACCTTGAATGGATGTATTATTCTAATTTTAGGAGGTTAGAAGAACTGGATAAAGTACGAAATATACTTAGCTTTCTTTTATTTGTTGAATCTGCCAAAAGAATGCAAATAATTGGAAAGAACCTTAAAAATTGGGTTCAGTATTTAATACTTGTCCTAAATCAGAACAAGAGCCTTCATCAATATTTTGTTTATGTATTAACTAAAACAAAATTAGGTGTTGAATTAGAAAAAGTAGATAAAAAGAAAACAATAGCTAATAGACTAAATAGTCTAATTAATGAAGAAAATGATTCAACATACTATAATATACTTTTTAAAGTACATCCAGATATTTTTAAAGATTACATAACTTCCAAATTAAACCTCTCAAGGTCATTTTAAAGAGGTTTGCTCAAGAGAGTCTTATTTTGATAGAATTAAATAAGACACTATGAAAACTACCAATAAAACCAAAGGAGGAAGAAAAGTAAAATCCAACCCTAAAAAATACAGACATGTTTTCAGGCTTACCGAATCTGAAAACCAACGGTTACTTACTTTGTTTGCATCATCAGGAATGACAAACAAAGCAAGCTTTCTTGTTTCTATGCTTTTAGACAGGCAAGTTAAAACAGTCAAAATAGATGTAGCTGCCTTGCAATATCAATCAACTCTTACTAAGCTATTTAATCAATTTAGAGCAGTTGGGGTGAACTACAATCAAATGGTAAAGCTATGCAACCAGTACTTCTCTGAAAATAGAGCAAAACGTTCTATTTCAAAGCTTGAAGAATATACAAAGGACTTATCCAAGCTTTGCTACTACATAATCAAACTAACTAAGGAGTTTGAAGACAAGCATCTTAATCCTAAGCTGTAGGTTATGATTGCAAAGATTGGCAAAGGAAGTAATCTTATAGGAGCTTTGTCCTACAATCAATTAAAAGTTGATAAAGGACAAGGGGCTGTTTTGTTTACAAACTATTTACCAGAGCCTAATAACTCTTCAAACTACCTTGCTCAACTCTATAAACACTTTGAACCTTATTTACTACTTAATAATAAAACAGAGAAGAATGTAAGGCACATTTCTTTGAACCCTAATCCCATAGACAATATAGATGATAATTCTCTTAATGAAATAGCCCAAGAATATATGAACAATATGGGATATGAGAATCAACCTTATATCGTCTATAAGCATAGTGATATAGAAAGAGAGCATATCCATATAGTCACAGTTTGCACAGACTTACAAGGAAAGAAAATAGAGGATAAATTTGATCATTTAAAATCTATGAAAACCTGCCGTGAAATCGAAAAACAGTTTAATCTAACTTCATCAGTCAATCAGACAAGTAAAGAATCTAAGCAAACTCTATTTAAACCAGTTGATCACACCAAGTATAATTTAAAAGCTCAAATAGCCTCGGTTATACGCTATTTACCTAAGTATTATCATTATGATAGCTTAACAAGTTACAATGCTTTATTATCCCTATTTAATATCAGAGCAGAAAAGGTAGAGGCAACTTATAATGGACAAGTAAAACAAGGCTTAGTTTATTTTGCTTTAAATGAAATAGGAGAGAAGGCGAGTAATCCTTTTAAAGCTTCTCTTTTTGGAAAAAATGCAGGTTATCAAGAGTTAGAAAAACACTTTATAAAATCAAAAGAAAAACTAAAAACCTCACCAAACAAAGCTAATCTAAAACAAACCATTGAAGTAGCTCTAAACACAACATACTCACAACAGGAATTTAAAGAAGAACTTTTAAATCACGGGATAAACGTCGTTTTCTTCCAAAACAAAGACAATCGAATCTATGGGGTGACTTTTATTGATCACAACTCAAAAAGTGTTTATAAAGGTTCTCAGTTAAGCAAAGAGCTTTCAGCTAATATGCTGAATGAGAAATGGAGCAAGGTAGAGGAACATACTAATTCAACTTTGATAGTACCTAAACAAACAATTTTTGAACCACATCCTCTGATAAACGAATCTATTGATTTACATCCCATATTTGAGTATTTGAATACTGATACAAGCAGTAGAGAATTTGTTTCATTTTTTAATTTATTTAATACTAATCAAGAAGTGGATCATGAAGAATTAGATTTTGAACATAGGTTAAAATTAAAAAAGAAAAGAAGAATTTAAATCAAAAACGGCTGAAGTAAGTCTATAGTGTGAATTGCTTTTTTACAAGATGATAATTTGATTTGAATACTAATAAATCAATAAAGAATAATACCATTTTTGAAATGAAAATAATTACTATTTAAAAATAAACGAGTTTTTGACCAAATTCTGCACAAAACAGACCTTTTGAACAATAGCCATTCTATAGAGATTTGTACCCAACAGTTGGATGAACCAATTGGGATATAATTATAATTTAAAACAAATTGTATGGTAATGTTAAAAAGGAATATTTTTTTTATTCTAATTTTCATTTTATTAGGAGCTGGATGTGGTAAAACCAAGCCAGATCATAACCAAACCAATGAGGCAGTAAGTGTAACTGTAAAAAGAATAGCAGTTTCTTCTCAGTCATTGATTTTGGAATATAGTGGTACTATTGAAGCAGACAATAGAGTTTCGATAGGTTTTAGTGTACCAGGAAGGGTAAATGCGGTATTGGTACAGGAAGGACAACATGTTAACAAAGGGCAGTTGTTGGCCTCAATAGAACAGAACTCATATCAAAATAACTTTATTGTTGCTAACGCAGCATTAGAGCAAGCCCAAGACAATTTTAATCGTTTTGACCAACTATATCAAAAAGGAAGTCTTCCAGAGCGTGATTATATTGCTTCAAAAACTGGTTTAGCACAAGCAAAAGCTAATAAAGAAACAGCATCTAAGAATTTACAAGATACTAAATTATATGCTTCTTTTTCAGGAATTATCACCCAAAAATTGACAGAAGAAGGGGCAACAGCTGCACCAGGAATCCCAGCTTTTACAATTGTAAAGACAGATAAAGTTTATGCTGTTGCTTCGATTAATGAAAATGAAATTAGTTCATTAAAAATTGGAGCTGATGCAAATATTACAATTCCGTCATTAGATAAAAGTATCAAGGGTAAGGTGGCTATTATTAATCCACAGGCAGATGATATGTCTAAAACGTATACCGTAAAAGTGCGATTGGATAATTCAAATGGAGAACTTCTTCCTGGAATGATTGCAGATATCAGTATAAACACGGACAAGGAACAGAATGCTATTGTTATTCCTGCACAATCTGTTGTGCGAGACCCAGATAATATAAACTATGTATTTATTGCTAGAGCAAATAATACTGCTTTTAAAACAAGAGTAATTATTTCTAAAATGACAGGAACGAGTGATGTTGTTGTCAAGGAAGGCCTACGCTCTGGTGATCAACTTATTGTAAATGGGCAAACTAATTTAGAAGACGGGACACTTATTAAATTTTAATCTCCTAAAATTAATTTAAAAGATGACAAAGCGTAAAATACACTTTTTGGAAGCCGCAATGAAACATAAACAGGTTGTCATTGTGCTTGTTATCCTTCTGATGATTATGGGGATTAACTCTTTAGTGAATATGCCTCGAAGTGAGAATCCTCGAATTGATATGCCTACAGCATTGATATATGCCATTTATCCTGGGGCTGATGAGTATCAAGTAGAAGAAGAAGTAGCAAAAAAAATAGAACAGTACTTATTTTCATTTGAAGAAGTAAAGAAGAAAAAAGTAAAGTCTGAGGTTCGAGAAGGACAAGTTTTTATTACAACAGAGATTTATACGACGGTAAAAGATCGCAAAAAATTTTGGCATACACTACAACTGGATATGGATGCAAATTTGCGTTCAAAACTTCCTCAGGGAGTTATAGGTCCATTTATCAATAGTAATTTTGCTGACGTTACGGCGATGATTATCTCGGTATCATCTAAAGATAGATCATATGCTGAGATTGAAAAATACCTCGATAAACTTGAAGATGGGCTTAAAGTCATTCCAATGGTGTCTAAAATCAATCGTTCTGGAGGACAGAAACAGCAGATTTACATCAATGTAGATGACAAAAGACTGCAACAATATGGTTTAGATGCAGGGGTATTAATGAGAGTTCTGCAGCAGCAGAATATTACTGGATATACAGGAGAAGTTTCGATGGGATCTAATAATATTGTTCCCATATATACCAACAGTCGCTATAAGGATGAAAATGATATTGCTAACCAGATTGTGTATACAACACCTTCAGGAACAATTGTACGATTAAAGGATGTTGCAAAGATTGAAAGACGCTTTGAAGAGAAATCGTCATTTGTTCGAATTGATGATGAGAAAGCGATGGTACTATCTGTTGATATGCTTCCAGGGAATAATATTGTGGCATTTGGCAAAGAAGTAGAACAAAAGATCGCTACTATTCAAGAAACATTTCCACCGGATGTTAAGATGAAAACTATTGTAAATCAACCCAAGGACGTAGAGTACAGTATTAGTCATTTTATGAAGGAATTTGGATTGGCTATTGGAGCAGTACTTTTAATCGTTATGTTGTTGTTGCCTTTTCGAATTGCTGTTGTTGCTTCTGCGGCTGCTCCAATTTCCATGTTAATCACTTTTGCTTTTATGAACATGATGGGGGTTGAGTTGCATCAAGTAACCTTGGCGGCATTAATTATTGTATTGGGAATGGTGGTTGATAATGCAATAGTTGTGGTAGATAATTACATTGAAAAATTAGATGAAGATGTTGAACCTTGGACAGGTGCTTGGCAAGCGGCTAAACAATTGATGATTCCTATTTTTACAGCTACCTTGGCAATTATTTTTGCGTTCTTGCCATTAGCGATTTTTATGGATGGAATTGCTAAGGACTTTATGTTTTATTTGCCTGTTACTGTAGCAATTGCTTTAATAGTGTCTATGCTTATCGCTCTTTTGTTTACTCCATATACTTGTTATGTGTTTATCAAAAAAGGGTTAAAACACAAAATGAGTGACAGACCCTTAAAGAAAAATTTGTTAGATCATTTACAATCTGCTTTTGACAAAGGGGTAGAAGCGGCATTTCGAAATCCAAAAATTACTATAGGATTGGGCGTACTCTCTATTGTAGCGGCAGTTTTTATCGCTACTAAAGTTGATTCAGAGTTTTTCCCTTTAAGTGAGAGAAATCAGTTTAACATGGAGGTTTGGATGCCTAATGGGACTTCATTGGAAAAAACGGAGGAGAAAGTAAAAGAACTTGAACAAATATTAAAAAAAGATCAACGTGTTGTTGATGTAACGAGTTTTATTGGGATGAGCTCTCCACGTTTTCATACCTCCTATGCACCTGAAACACCAAAAAAACATTTTGCCCAAGTATTTATCACTACCACAGATAGTGATGCTACCAATGCAATGGCCAAAGAATATCTAGAAAAACTAAAAGGATTTATGCAAGATGGTGCAGTGAAGATCAAACAATTGAGTTTTCAAGAAGGGGCTCCGATTGATATTCGAGTAATAAGTGAAAATGAGGTTGACCAAAAACGCACGGCATTAGAGATCAAGAGAATTTTAGAAAATGCAGAAGGTGTTAATTATGTTCGTTTGAGTAATGAATATGATTATATGGGGGTAAAACTAAATATAGACAATGCTAAAGCTAGTCGCTTAGGAATAAGTACTCAAGCCATTACACAGACCTTAGGAGCAGGTTTAAAAGGGTATTCAATTTCAACATTATGGGAAGGGGATAAGACGGTAGATATATTTCTTCGTTTTGATGAGAAGAGTAGAAAAGATCTCGTTGCACTTGAAAACCTTCATATTTCAACTCAGTATGGCAAAAAAGTACCGCTTAAAGCTGTAGCTACACTTGAGCCACAATGGCATACTGGAATGTTGTTAAGAAGAAACGGCCTTAAAATGCTTAGTGTATATTCTGAAGCTCAGCTTGGTAAGAAACCCTCTCGAATCCTAGAGGATATTCAACCTGCTATAGATGCTCTAGAACTACCCTCTGGAACTACGATCCAATACGGTGGAGATGCAGAGTCTAGTAGTGAAAATGCCCCACGTATGGCGGTATCCCTTGGAGTGAGTCTTATTCTAATTTTTCTAACATTATTATTTCAGTTTAAGAGCTTGGCAAAATCGTTAATTGTGCTTTGTACATTTTTACTTAGTCTTTTCGGTGCATTTTTAGGACTTCTTATAACGGGAAATCCACTTGGAATGACTGGCTTTATGGGAATTATAAGTTTGATTGGTATTGTGGTTCGAAATGGAATTATACTGGTTGATTATGCCGATGAACTAATTCGGGATCATGGTTATCAACACAAAGCGGCAGCAATAGCAGCAGCGAAAAGAAGAATGAGACCTATTTTTCTTACTTCGGCTGCAGCTGCTGTTGGTGTTGTACCAATGATTGTTGGTAAATCTCCTATGTGGGGACCACTTGGAAGTGTCCTTGCTTTTGGACTAATTTTCTCAATGATCCTTACTCTTTTTGTGGTTCCTGTGATGTATTATAAATTTTTAAAAAATCCAATTATTCACGATGAGGCACCAGATAATCAACCTGATGGAGAAGATGAAGTAAAATACAAACCAGTTCATTGATTAACAAAATAAGTAAACTTCCTGTTGAATTGGGTATTTATGATTCAACAGGAATGTTTTAAAAATGAATAAACATGACACGAAAATACCATAGAATATTTTTATTAGCCTTTTTGATATTGTTATTTGGACAGGCTCAGGCTCAGCAACAATTATCATTGCAAGAAATAAAAATTTTAGCTTTAGAGAATAACAAAAAAATTAAAATAGTACAAAGTAGTATTAATGCTTCCATAGCAGCGAATGCTGTTGCAAAAGCAGCAGCAAAACCAACAATCGACGCTAGTGCTTTTGGACTTTATGTATCAGATCCTTTGAAAGATATGTTTCCAGAATATAGTGCGAATGGTTCGGTTTCACTAACACAGGTTCTATATGCAGGAAACAAAATTCAGAATTCAAAAAAAATAACAAGTTCTGCCATCGAGTTACAGCATGCCCAAAAAGAGTTAACAGAAGATCAGGTATTACTAAGTACAGAAATAGCGTATTGGCAGGTTGTAAATCTAAAGGAAAAAGTTACTCTGGCCAATCAATATCTACTATTGTTAGATACCTTAAAAAAAGACCTTCAAAATTCTTTTGATGCAGGCTTGATATACAAAAATGATTTACTTAAAGTAGAGGTACAACATAATGAAGCAGTGTTGAATTTAACTAGAGTAAAGGATGGTCTTGCCATTGCAAAATTGAATCTTATGCAGATTTCAGGATTGAATCAAGTTGATTTTGATATTAAAGAAGATTCTACTATGGATGTACAACTTATAAGCCAATCAGATATTACAACAGCTATAGATAAACGCCCCGAAATCAATATGCTAAATAAGTCTGTAGAAATCCAGCAGTATCAGAGCAAACTAATTGGAGGAAGCTTAAAACCCACCTTAGCTATAAGTGCAAATGGATTGGCCTCTTATGGGAAGAGAATTAACTTTTCTAATGGCAATAATGATATGCAAGCTTTTGTAGGATTAATTACCCTATCGGTTCCTATACTTGATTGGGGAGGAAGAAAGCAAAAAGTTAAAGAACAGGAGTACCAAACTGAAGTTAAAAAATTTGAATTGGAAGAAGCTAGAGAATTAATAAGCATAGAAATTCAAAATGCGTGGTTGATGCTTAATCAATCAGTAACACAAATTGAACTCAGCAGAAAATCACTTCAACAAGCACAAGAAAATTTGCGCTTAAATGAAGATCGCTTTGAAGCAGGAACTGTTCTTGGGGAGGATGTATTGAAAGCACAGGTACTTTGGCAGAAAGCGTATGCTGATGTTATAGATGCAAAGGCGAACAATAAAATAATGGAAGCTAAATATAAAAAATCAATTGGAGAGTATAGGTAAGATTTCCTTGTATCGTGCGGTTAAAAGTAGCGTAAATATTTTTATGATTTACAAAAATGTAAAAAGCTGTTAGCTAAGATACTAAAACGAATTTTCTATTAATATGAAACAAATAGGTTTTTTATTCTTGATACTTTGTACAAGTGGATATGCACAAATTCCGATGAGTAAAGACTCAATTAAGAAAATCATAACTGAACTGCCCGCTTTTTCAATTTACAAGGATAATTATTTTGTAACAGGTATCGATCTTGGGCAGAGAGCTTCAAGAAATACTATGGATGCAAAATTTCAGATCAGTTTTAAACAGCGATTAGCTGATAAACCCTACGCGGGTTTTTATCCATACCTGACTTATACTCAGCAATCATTTTGGAAAGTTTATAAAGCTTCGAGTCCCTTTGAAGAAAGCAGTTATCATCCCAGCTTAATGCTATTAAAACCTGTATATAGGGATGATAATTTTTTTGGAGCGTTGACATTGGGAATTGAACATGAGTCCAATGGGCGTGACAGTATATACTCACGAAGTATAAATACTGCTTCAATTGGTTTTACAAGAATATTTTCACCAAGATTAATTCTGAGTCTTAAGGTCTGGATACCTTTTCTCATTGATAACAACCCTTCTCTTCCCAGGTATATAGGTTATGGAGAAGGACACCTGCAATGTGTGCTAAATAAAGATAGGTTGTTTTTTGATGTTACAGTGAGAAAGGGGGCTGACTGGGATTTTAAAGGAAGTATAAATACAGGCATTAGTTATCGGCTTACAAAAAGTGCAAATCAACTTATTACTTTGCAATGGTGGCAGGGCTATAGCGAAAGTCTTTTAGATTTTAAATCAGAGAGAGGAATGCTAAGGATTGGATTTATTATTAAACCTACGTTTTATAGGTTTTATTAATGAAGGAATATTTTAAAATAAAAGAGGGATAAAAATGAAGAAAATGAAGAAAATGAAGTTTGAAATACTAAAATATGGAATTTACGGAGTAATTGGAACGGTTGTGCTTTTGGGAATATTCAGTTGCAATGATATAGAACAAAAACGAGTTTTATATACAGCAGTAAAAGGAACTGATACAGCCTTTTTAGAGATAACAACGTATGAAAAAAGATTCTATGGTAATTATGAGGTTAATTATGGCAATCGATCTAGAAAGGATACCGGTACTGTTGAAGGAGAGATTGTTGGCGATACACTACGAGGTAAATTTAGATATCTTAGTTATGGAGGAAATAAGACAATAAAACCCATTATTTTCCTTCGTCAGGGGAATAAATTAAAACAAGGACGTGGAGCTGTAGCAAGTTATATGGGAATTTCATATTTCATGCCTGACAGTTACATAGACTTCGATGATTCATTTGTTTTTGACTCCATTGGAATAAAAAATCAGAAATAGGAAAATAGATGAGATACTGTAGGTTAGTTAATTGTTTAAATAGATTTGTTTTGATAAGTATTTTAAGTTTTTTTCCTATATTCTGATGGAGATAATGTGATGTGTTTTTTAAAAAATTTCCCAAAAAAAGATTGATCGCTAAAGTTCAGTTCATTTGATATCTGAGATATAGTCAAATCGGGATTAGAAAGTAAAATACAAGCTTCTGTAATAATAGCAGCATCTATTAGTTCGCCTGTTGTTTTACCTGATACTTCTTTGAGTATTTTAGAAAGATGTGCTGCCGTCAGATTTAGAGCATCAGAATAGAACTGGACTTTTCTTTCTTTTTTAAAATTTTCTTCAAGAAGCTTTATGAATTTTGAGGTAACCTCTTCCTTTCGGGTCATTTTAGTTACTGTTTCAGCATATCTTTCGCTATATATTTCTGCAACTTGATACATTAATAAATTGAAACTGTGAATTAAAAGCTCTTTACCATAAAATGAACGTGTAGTAGTGTTTTTTTCATGAAGAAGTAAGGTAATTTTAACAAGATTATCTACTTCTTCATCTTTTAATCTAAGGCTTAGTGCTGCCTTAGAGGCAAAGAAACTAAAAGCATTTGCATCAGTTCGGTTAAGACTGTGACTTAAGGCAAAGTTCATGCTGAAGCTAATAGTAATAAGAGAGATACTATCTTCTATTTCCTTAATATGCGTAACTGTGTGAGGAGAAATAATCACCATATCATTCGCTTGAATGGTGTAATCCAATAGATTAAATTGAATTTTTGAACTCCCAGATAATACAATCATAAGGGTATAACTGTCTAAGCGAAAGGGGTAGGGGAAAGGGCTTTCTTTTATATCTTCCTTGCTTATATAAATATGAAGTCCTTCTGTTTGAGGTGTGTCACCTAAGACTTCAAGAATGTCATTAATAGAGTTCTTTTTAATACTTTTTTTCAATATCCATTTTTTGTAAAGATAAAATTTTCTCTGACTTTTTTAAAGCGAACTTATTATTTGAATTTACTCTTTTTTAAATCTAGTTTGTTTATAATTCCTATCTCTATAAAACTAAACTCACTTGAATCAAGTTTATTGTTCGCATTTTATCGTTTAGAAAATAATAAATGTTGAGGTAAGTAACTTCCCCAAGTGGAACGGTTTGAAAACGAAATACCCAGCTTATGCTGAAACAGATGATATTGTCTGGCTAAATTACTGAGAAAAAAAGACTTTATAAGAAGTGGTAAGTATTGCTGAAATTTTCTCTCAGTACTTAAAGATTCTAAAAAAGTTTAATCGAAAAACTACTGCTGAACTTTGCTGTTTTTCCTCACTATTGTAAAATTTTTGTTATGCGTTTGGCTTTCATTGATTGAGTGCTATTTAATATTTTATAGTAGTCCAAGAGCTTGAAGTGAATCTATGATGTCTCTTACATCAGAGGTGTTCAACCTATCAAGTAATGAATATTTTTTTCCGAAGCCATTCAAAGATGTACCTGTTAAAATTCCTTTCTCCCTATTATTTGAAATCCAAAATCTATCATGATAATCATTTGAAGTTTTATGAAGAATGTTAAGTGATGCTTTTTTCGTTTTTAAGTTTGTCTCGATTGTAGTCTTCAAAGCTTTATCAACTTTGTTTGGATAAGTAATTATATGCAATGTGTTAACTTGTGATAAATATTTGTCAAGTGTCAATTCGATTGTATTAGGATATGTTGTGTCAGTTGTTGGGGCATAAAAATAAGGATCAATAATTATTAATTCATTGTCAACACCAATCTTGTCAAGGTATTTATGCATTGCATCAATAATATTGTTTTTTGTTGCTCCCTTTGCAACTAGATGCTCTAAAACAGGTTCTGAGTTTATGAGAGATGAAAGCCCATGCTCCAAAATATAATCAATGATTTCTTCTTTGAATGAAAAAACAACGTTATTAAGTTGTTTAACTTCATAATCTCTAAGATTAATATCTTCATTATTAGAAAGTTTGACAACAATATCGGTGTAGTCAATATTTTCTTTTTCAGGTGTTAATTGCCATATTATGTCCATATTCTATTTTACTTATTATTTTCTGTTATCAGTGTTTTCTTTTTAGTAGAGTCTTCAATAAGTTGATGCATAGCAAGTGTGCATTTTGCGAAGTGGTGGGAATTGAAAGTAAAAGTTTTAATTAAATGCTACTTAAAGCAAATTTCTATTATTTGGCTAAAATTAAGTTTCAATCTTAAAAAAACACCTTTTTTGAAAGACGTATGTTTTATGTAAGTTCTTATTTTTAAAATGTTTTAGGCAAATATTCGGAATATTTTTTTCTTAAAAATTCAAGATTTTTTTCATTATCCATCAGATTCAGATTTAGTTTCTCTTTTATAAACTCTAAACGCTGTCTAGCTTCACTAATGATATCTCCCCAAGATAAAATATACACGTCAAAGTTATCACCTTCGTGAATATGACCATATTTTCTATTTTTTTGTGATAAAAGTGGTTTTATTTCTTTTTTAACGTCTTTTGTTAAAAGTATAAATTTCCATTTTGTTTTCTCCTTTGGAAATCTGTTATCACTTGATACAACAGTTGCATACCCCTCTATTTGCGACTTTTCAGGAAACCCTGCATCCAAATTAGGCCTTTTTAATTCAATAACTAAGTTTTCTTTACCTGAGCTCCCTAAACTGAATTGTTGCCATAAACATACATCAGGAATAGTTTCTAAATTCGAGTTATCTTCGGAATTAATTATATTTTCAAAGTCATCTCTTTTTAGATGATCTTTCAGATATGATTTTAATACATTTTTTAGTGTTAAATCATCAACACCATATGTATACTCATCACCAAATATCCAAGTTTCTTTCGCAATTATCTTATGCAAATGCTTTCTTTCTAGAACATTTTTATTTAAATCTCTGTTATAAATTATTTCTTCAAGTGCATTTAAAAA
The DNA here is from genome assembly GCF_009711045.1 of Myroides albus. Classification (GTDB taxonomy): domain Bacteria; phylum Bacteroidota; class Bacteroidia; order Flavobacteriales; family Flavobacteriaceae; genus Flavobacterium; species Flavobacterium album_A. The sequence continues at coordinate 27,695 of NZ_WMJX01000033.1, forward strand.
CATTAATCTATTTTTGATTTCAGTCATTGTATCTATAACCGTAGATAGTGATGATTCTTCTAGAATTTCTACTAATTCTTCTCTTTTTTCTTTAGGAAGTTCAATGACTTCAGTAAGAATTTTTTGTAAATTATGAGAATCATTTTCAAGAGCTTCTTTTATTAATGTTAGAGTAAATTTTTTGCTTTTTAAATCTTGATTTTCAAAATCTGGTAAAAATTCGTTGACTTGTAATGCAACAATATCAAATACTTGTCTTTTACTTTCTTCAATAATATTTTCAGCTTTTTCCTTGTAGGGATAAATACCTTGTTGTTTTAGTTCTATTATAAATTCAGATGTATCCACGCGAGCAACCACATATTTCATAAGCTAA
>NZ_WMJX01000034.1 GCF_009711045.1 Myroides albus
CTGCGTTCTATTTTTTGTTTTAATTCTTTAGGTAAGAGTCTAAACAAATAATTCTCACTATCTATACCGAGATATTCGGCTGTTAAACAAATACTTATTAGTTCAATATCACTTAGCTTAGGTTTACGTCTTTGATAAGAAAGTAAAGTGTTTTCACTAATTGACTGTAAAACTTCTAAGATTCTTTTGTAATTTGCAAGCAAGTTGTCCATAGGTGAATTTTTGGGTAGGATCTTAAATTTACTGCTTATTGTAAGCNATTACTTAGTTAAAATTGTTTACGACTACTACAATTTAAAAACAATGGACACTATAGTAGCTACACCTAAAACATTATTTTTTGCTAAAAAATATTAAAAGAAAAGGCTTTGGAGTATTCCAAAGCCTTCTTGTATTATAACTGTTAGTATAAAAATTCCTGTACAAAGAAAAATAAAACATCTTCTTTCCTACCAAATTTTTCTAACATTTTGTCCCAAGCCTTACTGCTAAATTCTATTGTATTCTTGTCTGTATCTTCATACATCCAAGTACCTTTAAATGTTTTCTTTAAAGTTGCCTTAACCCCACCTGATGAGTATTCCACTTCTCCTCTAAAATTAGTACTAATAGAAGAGCTCTTACCTCCTCTATTCTCTTTAAAGGTAGAGTTTCCGTGAATATCTTTTCCCATTTCAGTCTTATTCCCTCTATTATCCTCAAAAATAACAGTATCGAAAATATCAACTTTATATGTTGCTACATACCCATTATCTTTTTGATGCGTTAAAAGAAGTTGTTCGAATAAAGAAATCTTCTTTCCTTCACTATCGTGAATACCTGGAAACTGTAGGTCTAAATACTTCTTCGTAAATTCTATTTTATTCTTTTGATTGTCAGAAAAAACTAAATCATCGAATATATTCTTTTTAAAAGTAGCTGAATACCCCTGTGAACGGTACTTTAGGTCTTCAAAAATATCCTTTTCAATTCCTTGCCCATGACTAATCGAAGAAGATATGACAAGTAAAAACAGAAAAATAAATTTCTTCATAATTTGTAAATCAGTTATAGTAGCAAGATAAGATATTTATAGAAAAGTAAAGTGGATTTTCACAAGATTATCAACACTGTGCCAATTCAATTATAAAATGTAAAAAAACAATACAAAACAACCGAAATATTTAATGTTTTTACTTGACAAAACAGGTATTTACTAAAACTATTATTGTATAAAAGCAAGGTGATAATGTACGATTAGTAATACAATAAGTATACGTCAAAATGAACTAAAATACACTTTGTACAAATACCTTTAAACCGCTATTCACTAAAAAACCAAAATGCCAATAACGCAATTAAAACTGTGGCATATCCCGTCAAGAAATACAATACATCAATATCAAAAAAATGCTTTATAAATAAAGAGATAATAAACACTATAGGATACACTAAGGCTCCAATTAAGAACGTTTTTGAAACTCTTACTTTAATCTTTTCTTTTTTAGTTGCATAACCAAAACTTGGTGAACCTAATGACATGATTGAAGGTATGAAAGTAATCAAACTTCCTACTAAAACAAGACTTATATAAACCCACAGAGCTATACGCATAAAACTATTTTTTCATTACTAAATTTAAAGATACAGTTGTTGTGGTTATAGATTCAACAACAAAAGCCTAATTAACATTTAATTAATTATAAACAGTATTTGAGTTAATGTGATACTACTTAAGCGTCCTCGTCCACCATTACCTTACCCGTAATACTTGTTCCTGCATTTGAATCTAAGAAAGTAAAGGTATAACTCGACAGTACCGTTAGTATTCCCATTACTAAAAATGCATATCGAAATGCGTCGATTTGATTATTCGTTTGAATGAATTCTTTATTCTCAAAAAGCAACAACAACATCGAGGCAAGTGAAATTCCCAAACTAACAGCAAGCTGTTGTGTCACAGAGATCAAACTATTCTCATCACTTGACGTTTCTTCATTTAAGTCAGCCATTGTGATGGTATTCATAGCTGTAGATTGTATAGCTGTTACTGCTCCTAAAGAAACCATTAATAAAATTACCGTAATATACGATGTGGCTAAGGTTATGAAAAAGAAATTACCAATGATAAGACCTGTCAAAATCGTACTAAAAATCAGAGTTGTTCGATATCCATACGTTCGCACTATTGGCAATACAAGTGTACGCGAAAATATATTTGCTAAAGCTTGAGGTATCATCATTAAACCAGCATGAAACGCAGAATAACCAAATCCTACTTGTAGCATCAGCGGAATCATTAGGGGCATGCCACCAGTACCCAGTCTTGAAATAAGATTACCTACTACACCCACCCTAAGACTAACTAAAGAAAAAATACCCAAATTAATCAAAGGGTATGTTTTCCTTTTTGCATGTAAAATATAGATTGCTAAAGATAAGGCTCCCAGCACCAGCATAGCAAAAAGTCCCAAAAGTGTAAAGTGCGGATTATTCCATTTCTCTATCACTAAAGTTATTGCCGTTAACCCTACGCTTATATACAACCATCCCATGATATCAAATCGACCAACTTCACTGGTGAAATTAGGGATAATTCGCTTAGCCATTACGATTGCTGCTAACCCTATAGGAATGTTCAAAATAAAAATCCAATGCCAACTTAACTGTTCAACTAAAAAACCACCTACTGTTGGACCAAGCATTGGACCAATTAAGGCAGGAATAGTAATATAATTTATCACTTTTAGAATTTGCGCTTTAGGATAAGTATACAAAAGAGTTAAGCGAACTACAGGAACCATTAAAGCCCCGCCAAAAGCTTGAAATATACGAGATAAAATAAGTTGATTCAAAGAAAACGATAAGGCGCAAAATAAAGACCCTAAGGTAAAAAGCACAATAGCACTTATAAACACCCTCTTTGTTCCATACTTTGCAGTTAACCAACCACTAACAGGAATAAGAAGTGCAACAGTCAAAGTATAAGAAACGATTATACTTTGCATTTCTAAAGGAGATTCACCAAAATCTCTGGCTATAGTAGATAGCGCTGTATTCAAAATCGTACCATCTAAGGACTGCATAAAAATAACTAATGCGCCCAAAAAAGGTAAATACTTTGAAACTGAAAGGTTTATATCCTTTTGTGATCCCATACTAAGAAATATATTACTTGCCGCTATTTAAAAAAGCGAACAAAACTATGACTTATTCACTTAAAAAAGCGTTTCCTAATAAAAGTTTACCAATTTTAACTTTTAGATAAGGTTAAATTAATTATTTAATTTAATAAAAAACGATATTTCATATTATTTTTTTCGAAACTCACTTAAAGTTACTCCCTTGTGTCGCTTAAAAAACTTATTAATATGACTCTCATCTATAAAACCAAACTCATCCGCAATCTCGCTAACTCGCTTAGCGCTAAAAAGAAGTCTATGCTCTATTAAGCGAAGCCTGTACTTTGATATAAAATCTTGAATACTCTCTCCACATTGCTTTTTAAAATAGGCACCTAAATACGTGGAAGAAATACCAAATTTATTTGCTATGACAGCTATTTTCAAAAGCCCTGGATACTGTATATGCTCTTGTATATAGGATATAATATTCAAAATTCTATCTTCTTTTGACATTTGTTCATTCAAAGGTCGATTAAATGCAATATTGCGTGCAGCTAAAACAATAACTGAGTTTATTAACTGTCTTAGCAAATCACTTTGATATACTTTATCTTCATTTATACATTCCTGTATTATTGTCATTAAACGCTCCAGAATACCTTGATCGCTTTTATTTTGTATTAAAGTACCAGACAAATGACTCGCGTGATATAGCAAACACTCTAAATGGTTGATTGACTTTGATTCGTAATCACAGATGAATGTACGTGTAAACTGAACAACAATAAACTCACAAATTCCTTCTAAATCAAATTCATGAGTGTCTTTCGGAGAAGTGATAAATAAATCACCCGATTTAAAAGCTATCTTATTCTCATTTACTACGTAAACCCCTTTTCCAGAAATAACATAGACCAATTCAAAAAAGTTAAACGTTCTGTTTCTACTTGAACACGCTCCTATTTGTTCATAAAAAACTTCTAAGTCACGGTATATGTTTTCTCTTACCATAATGCAATTTTACTTTTTTATACTTTAATTATACCTACAAACATCCTATTTATCAGTATAATTTTGCACAAAAGTAATATAAAGATATGAAGACTACGCAACAAATATTTGAACTAATGGCCTCTGACCTGCAGATTAGCATGCATGAAAATAATTGGAATAGCATAGACTATGAAACGCTATTGAAAGATAATCCCAAACAAATTAGAGCAATAGAGAAAACCTTATTTGAAGAAGATAGCAGCGAATTAGAAAGCCCCAATCTCACAATCAAAAACGCATGGATTCCCTCTCGTGAGAAAGACAGATCGATCAGAATAAGAACCTACCACAATAATGCTGTAACCGAAAGGCAACCTGTCTACTTATTCTTTCACGGTGGCGCATTTATATTTGGTTCCCCTGAACAATACGACTCACAGTTAATAAATTTAGTTAACAAACTAAATATTACGGTTGTCAATGTAGATTATCGCCTTTCTCCTGAGCATCCTTATCCAGCAGCTATAAACGATGGAATTGACGTTTTAAATTACCTCTTAGATAACTGTATAACATTAAATATCGATAAAGATAAAGTGATTATAGGAGGTAGTAGCGCTGGTGCAACTATTGCGACGAGTATATGCTTACACCTTCCATATAACCTGAGCAAACGCATTACTCATCAATATCTGCTATATCCCCCTTTAAGTGATGATTTGTCAACAGAGTCTATGTTACAACTTGCAAATGCACCAATGCAAAGCAAACAATCAGCTGTTTATATGTGGGAGAATTACACCAAGAATAGTCGTAAAAAAGAGAAGGCATCTCCCTTAAATCACACTCATTTTCAAGGAATACCCAATACTACAATTGTATATTGTGAATTAGACCCTTTTAAAGATGAAGCTATTAACTATGCAAAAAAACTGCAAAGCCAAGAAATCAAGACACAGTTAATTGAAGTTAAAGGTGCAGTACATGCCTTTGACTTTTTTGATTGTCAATTAACACAAAACTACTTCGACTTACAAATATCATTATTCAAAGAAATAATTAAATAAGATGAACAAAATAACAATAATAAATGGGCATCCAGATTATGACAACTTTAATCAAGCCATAACAAATACATACAAAGCGCAGGCCTTAGCAGAAAAATGCGAGGTAAAATTAATTGCTATTAGAGAATTGGATTTCAACCCTAATTTAAAGAATGGATACCGAAAAAGAATGGAGCTGGAACCAGATTTACTGCAAGCTATCCATGACATTAAATGGTGTGATCATTTAGTTATTATTCATCCTATATGGTGGTTAAGTATGCCGGCCATACTAAAGGGATTTTTTGATAGAGCATTTCTACCGAGTATAACATTTAAACACACCTCTGCGACCACTTCAGAAGGATTATTACAAGGAAAAAGTGCAAGGATAATCAACACTGCTGGAGATCTTAGCTTTTCTGTATACGAAACTGTATACAAGAGCAGCGGTATCGTTCAATTAGAAAAAGGTATTCTTGAATACTGTGGAATAGCTCCGATAAGCAAATCTTTCATTGGTCCATTAAATACAATGACGGCCGTAGATCGACTAAATCTTCTAAACACTATACCACAATTAGTTCAACAAGATATTCAATAAAAAAGCCTTGTGAAATACAAGGCTTTAATCTTACTATCTTCTCAGTTCTAAGTTTTCACTTTTAGCAAACTTCTCTTGAGCGCTAATTGCTTTATCCTCTAACTTGTCAATTTTATCAAAAACAACATTAACTTTATCAGCAAGATCGTTGTACTGAATAATTTGATCGTCATTTAAGTTCTTTTCGTCTAAACTCATCAATTCTTTAAATACTGGTATAAAATCAGTTTTTACAGTACTATATAAATCAACTACTGCCCCGTGAAATTCTTTAGCTGCATCACTTGGTTCTAACTTACTCATCACCGTAGAACAGCTATCTGTCAAGAACTCCAATCTTTCAATTGACTTGCCAACTTCTGCTTTAGATTTCTCATCCTTACTCACTACAGCATCCATTATCGTTCCCATTTCGGATGTATAAGCTTCATAGGTATTTACAACTGTTTCATTATAATTAGTGCTCTTTGAACATGAAAATGTCAACATAGCAGCTAAACTCAATACAAATAATTTCTTTTTCATAATATATTTTTTACATATCAAAGATACTTATTTTAACAGCTATACAAACAAAAAAGTCTTACCAAATTAATGGTAAGACTTCTAATGAAGCAATATATGCTATAAAATTATTTTTTTGAATCTTCTAAAGAAGCTTTTCTAAATTCTTTCATTAACTTTTCTAAAGATAAAGAAGCTTTACGAGCTCTTGTTCCAGCAGCTTTATTTCCGTTTTCAATTTGTAATGCTGCATCTTTTTGGAATGCGTCGTACTCAGCAGAGATTTTTTCTAATAATTCTTTCATGGTATTTTTTACTTTAATTTTTATAAACACAAAATTAGAAGAATAAGAACACAAAACCTGTTTTTAACAAAAAAATATACTTCCAAAATCACTATTTATAAGACTTCAAAGCAATTTATACTGTAAAAAGTTCACTTGACTCCAAAACCTAACCTAAACAATAAGACGTATGTAATATTCTTTTTTTTGTAAAAAGACGTCTAAGTCGCAATTTTATTAGTAGCTTTATAGAACCTCCTTCAACAGAGGCAAGTACAAATTATATCCAAATTAATTCAATTATGACAATAAAACCGATTCGAACTGAAGAAGATTACCATATGGCATTAATTAGGATAAAGCTTTTAGAAGATGCTAAAAGTGATACTCCTGAAGCTGATGAGTTAGAAGTATTAAACATACTTATTGAACATTACGAAAGAGAAAACGCGCCAATGGGCATGCCAGATCCCATTGATAGTATAAAAATATTCAACAAATACTTTAATGAATAAAATGCAAAGAAAAGAGAAGTTGTTTAATAATAAATATCTTCTCTTTTCTTTTTAACCAATTCTTGTTAATAGAAAGCAATAAAGATAAGTAACTCAAGATTATACAACTATTAAGAACTTTTTAGTATATAAATAATATATAGTATTTTTGTATTTCATTTTAATCGTTTCGAAAAACTAATGGCAAATAAAATTCGCAATTTTATTTATTATCCTATTACATTTCTAATCTTGTTCACTGTAATAAGTTGTCATGAAAAGCACACTGTATACAAAACGGATATAGATAATCTGTATGCTATCAAACGCGACATACAAGATAAAGATTCGATTGCACAATCCATTCAAGACAAGACAAAGCGAGCGTTAAATTCGAAAAATACAAAGAAAGACGCCCAATTAATTGACAGTGTTATAGATGTTTTACGTTGGACCAATGAAAAGAAAGCCTTTCTAAAATTGAATAGTATTGCTCATGACGATGCAATACAACAAAACGATCAAACAAGGTTAGCGAATACTTACCACGACTTAGCCGTTTTCTACCACGATGAAGGCCAATTAGACAGTGTATATTATTACTATCTGAAAGCAGAAAACATCTTTAAAAAAAATGGAGATAGTTTACCTGTTGCAGAAAACAATTTTTATCAATCACGGTTATTATATGAACTGGGACTTCAAATGGAGTCTGAAGTTAAACTTTCTAAATCACTTAAAATACTACAAGATTTCCCTAAAAACCCATTATTAATTGAAGCTTATCAATTAATGTCTTTATACAATATAGAACACGGGGAATTTGACAAAGCATTAATTAACTTAAAAAAGGCCGAGAAAATACTTCAAGATGATGAAGGAAAATTCGAAGTGCTACCCCGTGATAAGTTTTATTTAGCATATTCAGCATTGTATGCCAACATATCTTTTTTATACATTGAAACGAAAGAATATAGCAAAGCAGTAGAATACTCCACAAAGGGAATCGAATACATACAATATAACTATACTGATTTAGGTTTTGCCTTCATCAATTTAGAACATCAACTTGCACAGCACTATAATGGCACTAACCCCGATGTAATTGGTGGTTTACTTATTTCGTATAATTTATTTGACAAGCTAAAGCACATCTTTTTTCAAGCAGATACTGCAAAGATTATTTCTAATATATATAGTGAGTTAGGAGATAAAAGTAACTCTCTAAAATGGGCATGGACTTCTTATAATCTTGCCAAGAAAGACAAATTCTTTAAGAAGCAAAAAGAAGCAATCGAACTCATTTTATTAAACGATAAAGATTATCCTACTCCAGCATTAGTAAAAGAGCTTATCGACTTAAATAAAGTACTGGAAGTTGAACAAAAAGAAACGAGAGAAAAGTTTGCCAAGATTGAATATGAAACCTTTCTGTTAGTGAAGGAGAACCAATCCTTAAGACAGAAAATTGCTGTTATTTTAGCGATTTCGACAGTGGTTACCATCGGTTTAGCTTTTATTATCTTTTATTTTAGGTTGAAAAACAAAAACAAAGAGCTTTTTAATCTCAATATTCAGAAATCTAAGAATGAGAAAATTCTAAATCTTTTAATCGAGAACAATAATATCGAACACAAATCAATACAAAAAGAGAGAAATAGAATATCAAAAGATTTACACGACGGAGTAATTAATAGTCTTTTTACGCTGAGATTTAATCTTCAACAAATGGACTCTGCCAATAAAGAGATGCAACAATTGTTGATTAAAGAAATAGTAAACCTTGAACAAACAGTAAGGGATATTTCTCACTCTTTAGCGAAAAGTAGCCTTTTAAAGAATAAAAGTTTTGAGAATCTATTGGTTGAGTTGGTGAATAAACAGAGTAATAACTTTAAGACTGTATTTACCATTACCTTAGAGGATGACTTGTCTTTTGAGCATTTAACTACTTTGCAAAAAGTAAATATTTACCATATCCTACAAGAGACACTCCAAAATATAAACAAACACTCCTATGCTACAAAATGTCAAATCAATGTGACCTCAACAAATGACAAGATTGTCTTTGAAGTAAAAGACAATGGCATAGGAATTAAAGGAAACCGAATTAATGGTTTAGGTTTAAACAGTATGAAAGAAAGAGCACAAGCGATAAAAGCGGACTTTAAGATCATATCTAAAATAAACAAAGGGACAACAATCACCTTAGCTAATAAATAGAAAACTAAAAAGGAGATGAGTTAAAAACAATATAAGTTTTTAACTCATCTCCTTTTTTTAATTAATAAGTCTTTATTCAAGGAATTATACTATGAGCATAAGACACAAAAAAAGCCACATATTTCTATGTGGCCTAAAACATTAGTAAGGTAATGTTTTTATGTAAATAATGAAACTAAGTAATACACAAGCATTGCCATTACAGCTGAAACAGGAATAGTCAATATCCACGCCCACAACAAATTAATTGTTACTCCCCAGCGAACTGCAGAAACGCGTTTAGTAATACCAACACCTATTATTGAACCAGTAATAGTATGCGTAGTTGACACGGGAATTCCCATGTGTTCTGAAACATATAGAGCCATAGCTCCTGCCGTTTCAGCTGCCACTCCTTCTAATGGAGTAACTTTTGTAATCTTTGACCCCATAGTCTTGACGATCTTCCATCCTCCTGATAAGGTTCCCAAACCAATGAAAATAAAAGATGCTAAAGGGACCCACCACCAATGTTCAACGAACACAGAGAAAGTATTTACTCCTTCTACAGTATAAGCAGGATCCATATCAATGTGCACGTGATAGAATATAACAGCGGCACCTATAATTCCCATTACTTTCTGAGCGTCATTTCCTCCGTGTCCTAAAGAAAACAAAGCTGAAGAAACAAGTTGTAAACGCTTAAACCACACCTCGCATTTGTGGTGATTCATTTTTCTACAAATCCACAATATGGCAATCGTAATGAAATAAGCCAAGAACATTCCCAGAAAAGGAGCTCCAAAAATAAATAAGAATATTGGAATTACTTTTGAGTACACAATTACATCTATCCCTCCTGGTGCAAAACTTCCTGCATGTGCTAAAGCTGCACCTATAAAACCTCCAATCAAAGTATGAGATGAAGAAGAAGGAATACCTAACTTCCACGTCAATAAATTCCATATAATAGCCGCAATCAATCCAGAGAAGATAACTTCTAATGTTATAAAATCTTCATTTACAGATTTAGCAATTGTATTACCTATCTTGAACTCACCTACAATGTATAAGGAAATAAAATAGGCAGCAAAGTTAAAAAACGCAGCCCAAAGGACAGCTTGAAATGGGGTTAACACACGTGTTACAACAATTGTAGCAATTGAATTAGCAGCATCGTGAAACCCATTAATAAAATCAAAACCAAGTGCCAAAATGATAATGATAATCAGCATTATCCCAGCTTGATTACTCAGTAACTCTGATAAAAACTCCATAGTTAAACCATTATATTTATTAAGAGTACTTCACCGTGATTGCCTCTAATACATTAGCAACATCACGGCAGCTATCCGTTGCCGATTCTAAAGCAGTCATTACCTCTTTATATTTAATAATTTCTATGGCATTATTTTCATTTTCAAAAATATCTGCAACAGCTTTGTCAAATACCTTATCTGCTTTGCGTTCTAATCTCGAGATATTTTTACATACACCAGATAATACTTCAAGATTTTTCATGTTCTCCAGTGTGTACAATCCCTTAGCTACTTCATTACACGCTTCCAAGTTTGCCTCTGTCAATTTATGTAAAGGCTTTGTAATTTTATCAATGTGATATAAACGCATACGCGAAGCAGCATCTGATAAATTATCTGCAATGGCATCCACTGCTGTTATCAAATTGTGAATATCTTCTCTATCAAAAGGAGTAATGAAATTTTTACCTAATTCAACACGAGTCGTCTGAGCAATTACCTCAATCTCTTGCTTGATAACTTCAACTTCCTTCAAAAGCTTCTCTCTTTCTTTGGCTGGTGCATTTACAGCCTCATGAAGAGTCTGTGAAAGCTTTTTAATCTTATTAGCTGCCTTTTCAAACAAAGGATAAAATGTTTTGTCCTTAGGAACTAAAAACTGAAAAATATTGTTTAATGACATTTGTTTATTATTTAATTAAAGCGGATGCAAACATAGGCTATCCATCAATAACCAATGTTACCAAATCATTAAGAAATAGATAAAAAAAGCAATTATTATACGATTATCCTCCTTTACTATTCACTTTATCGCAATCTCTATATACACAAAGAGTTTAAAAAGTCAAATATCTTGACCTTCTAAACTCCCTGTGTACTGTTGATATTCTGTTGCCAATCCTAATGTTTACCTTAACTTCAATAGAATACTTATTACTTAAACTCCTCTATACAATCCAGTGTATTCATTAGTTGGTATTTAGGACTGCGCTCTAACCACATATTAAAGAAGGCCGTATGCGTTCCTCCCATTAAGATAAATACGCGATCATCTTTCGTCAGTGGGATCTGATTTAAATTAGAATACATCACCAAATTACGGTGATAAAATTTAGCCGTTTCATCTATTCATCCCCCTAAAGGTATTCAAGCAGCTAATTAGAGAATAAAATAGATCTATAAAATCACTTGTATCAAGTGGAATTGACCATTGAGATAAATAAACGTCAGATTCTTATTTCTCCATTTTTTATTCAACGCAGAGGCAGAGTCTATCCCTAATACCAAAATTGGATACTTTGCCATACGCCACTCATTACAGTTATTAAAGTACTGCTCTAACTCCTTGACCTCAGCGAAACTAAAGGGAGCACTACTTTCTGACCTAATATAATAGTCCTCTTTTTTTGCACCATTGATCGTTTTAAGGTATTTCTCTATAGTCTTCTTATTACTTTTTAAAAATGCTGTAGGAACCAATGAATTAGGCATTTGCTTATTGTAATCGTAGCTGTAATAAGAAAGATAACTGTGCTTCAATAGATTCTCAATAGTAGGATCATCTAACAACTCCTGATGCACAAAATCGTCAAAAGCAGCTTCTAAATCCGTAAAGTAATAATACTGACCATCTGTTCCCTGAAACATAATTGTATTCTTGTGCTCCTCAGGGTTTTCACTCACCTTATAGTTATATAAATCGATAGACTTATCGCCAATATCGAAGTTTTCTATTAACACTTTATTCTCTTTAGTCAGCAGTACAGTCTCGCCTCCTACTAAGCTATAGTGATTACATCCACTGTGATTTCCTTCATCCCAATACTCTCGTGTAGCATTCTTTAACCCGATAATCAAGCTATTATTGCTCTTACTTAACGCACTGTAAACAGCAGGAATAGCCACATTTCCTTTCGCATCAAACATTCCTACTAAATTAGTCTCTTTGTTTACAAATCGGATTAGTCCCTCCTGTTCACAATCAAAAGTATTATCAAATATATATAAGGAATCCTGACCTATTTTTGTCCCGTCCTTAAGCAGGTAATAACTCTCATAGCTTTCATTAACCAACTCATTTACACCAGCAATATCATCAAATCGATAAGCAGTCATATATGGGGTAAAACGAGGAGTAATCATTACTTCACCTTGACTATTTTTATACCCTAATAGTTCTTCACTCTCATTGTAGAAAGTAGTCCAAGTATCCTTTGTCTGGCCTATAACTTGTACAGAGGCAATAAACATTAAAAAAAAAGCAAGCTTTCTCATAACTAAGAATATTGATTTACTAAATAAGCTCTTTCTTGCTGTTCATCTAAAAACAGAAAAACGTGATTGCCATCACCAAAAAAAGATTCTGACCAACATACACCAATAGGCCAGTCTATTCCTCTTTCTTGTCTATAATCTACAATTTCCTCTCCTACACTAATAAAGTTAGTATCCGTAAATGGAGCAAAGACCTCTGAAGAAATACTCGTATAGGGCACAAATTGATCACTCTTTAGCTTACTTCTCTTTTTCTTAAACTCATAATAGGTGGTGATGTAATATTCTTTATCAAAATCACCTAATTTACCTTTATACTCGTTTAATACCTTTTGTAAAAAAGCATCAGAAGAATTGCAACCGTTAATCAATGAAGTATAGTGTTCTTCCAAATACTGAAATAGCAACTGAACGTATTTCCATCCACTAAAGTTAGTAAGTGAACCGTGAAACTTATACTTGTCTTTCACTTTCTCAAAAACAGTAAAAGATTCATAAGGATTATTAGGTTCTCCTTCTTGTGCAAACCACAAACCATTATGAGAAACAATGTGAACAGTTTCCTCTACTTCATTACCTACATTGCAAAACTTCAAACTGCATAACGGATAGTAAAACCCTTGACATTGATTATTGACAAACACTTCGTTATACGCTGGGAACAGCTTTACTTTTAAAGTAGTAATATCTATTCTCTCTAAAGTTTGTTGACACAGTTCCCTCCATTGTTTACTCATCTGCTTACTACTTTCAATATTACATCGAATACACATCTTTGTTCCATCAGGCATCTTACTCACACCATTCACAGCCTTTTGACATACATCACATTGCTCTGCGAAAATTCCCCTAACACATAAAGCACAACAACCATCATTTTTCTGTGAAGTTGTTGGTAAAACCATATTTCCACATATTCTACAAGCTACTTTTTCCATATTTTATTTTGTCTATATAACAATGACAAAATACAACACAAATTCCACTTATCAAGTCAAAGCCCAATTAAATAATTATTAAATCTATACCTACTTCAGCATCATCGTCAATGTCCCAAAAAAGTTACTCCCATTATGTGCTACTATAGGAAACAAGATACTCTTGCTCTTTATCGCTATCCATCCATAAATATAACCTGCAAAACCAGTCTGTATGAAATAAACAATATCGAAAGACACCGCATACTCTCTAGATAATACAAAAGCGTGAACAAAACCAAACAGCATAGCTATAATTAAATTACTTGGATTACCTATATACTTCACATTTGACTTTAAAGATGACAACAACAATCCCATTAATACCCCTCTAAACATTATCTCTTCATCTATACCTGGCAAGGTCAACTGAAATGCCAATGTTTCTACATTCCACTCTCCTCCATTACCTGCATACCACCACACTAATACAGCCAATAAGGCAATACTAAAAGTAGCTATCCTAACTCCCTTTTGACTATCAGGTGCTTGCCTCAGTGTAAAGAAATTGTGTTGTTTAAAGTAAGAGCGAAAAGCAAAATAACAAACTCCCCCACATAATACACCGTATAGTTTCCCATTCCAATTCCAATTCCCTTTAATTATATAAAAGCTATCAAACACATGAGCTAACCTTAATGCAAAACTATAAAGCACAAATACAAAGCAAAATATGCCAATACGCATAAAATCTTTTTTCCCCCTGTCTTTCATAAACAAGATCATAAGGGGAAGTAATGCTCCTAATTGCATTAGTGCTTCAAATATAATTATAGCCATAGTCATTAGTTTAACCTTTCTAAAGTAACCAATTCTTGTAAAAGAAAAAAGCCTCAAGTATTTGAGGCTTTAGTTTATTTCTTCATTAATTCATTTACAGTATCTTCTATAGAATATTCAAAATACTCTCCTAGCTTATTTTTATTACGCATAAAGAACTTATTAGAATACTTAGGGCAGTTTAGCTTCAAAAAAGAGTAATAATAATCACTTAAATACCACTTAAACTGTTGTTTAAAAGTAGTACCTTCTATCTCTTCAGAAACATCCAATACCTTGAGAATAGTCACTATCTCAGTTATCTCTTGTCTACTAATATCCTTTACCACTAAAGGATCAGGTAATGCTATTCTAAAGCTAAGTACTTCTGCCCCTTCTCCTTCCCAATACTCCCATAAGTCATACCTAGACATATCTTTCCCTGTCAACTGATGTAACTCTTCTTCTACTCTTTTATACTCTATAAGATCATCATCTCCATACTCATCACAGAAGTCAGTATATCCTAATACAGCCTTTAATACTATGGGGTAACGCTCTTCTGCTACCTTCATTTGAGGAGCTATTTCACTTCTTAAACTCATATCATTCATTTTATACTGAGACGCAAAATATTGACGTCTCTACTGCGTTGGCGCAGATTTGTAATCTGTGCCGTCTACACCCCATACTGAAGGCAAACAATGCCTCTACTGCGTTGGCGCAGATTTGTAATCTGTGCCGTGTATACCCCATACTGAAGGCAAACAATTCTTAATTAAAAGAGCGTAGCGTCACTGCTATTTTCTTAGTAGCGCTCACCTTACTCCACTCCTCTATTAAGGCGATAACAGCAGAATTCGTCACCTTAGCATTATTAGTATGAAGCACCTCTACATACTGCTCTAACAAAGTCTTCAATCCCTTAATAGGAATAGGCTCTAACTGTTCTAATATCCCCTCGATTAGCAATTGCAACGCTCGGTTGTGTTGTACACTTACATTCATCATAAACCCTTGTATAGAGTCTGTCAAACGCTTAATCGTCACATACTCCTTAGCCTCTGCCTTACCTATTATATTACCTACCTTTTGTTGATCTAAACGAAGCGCCTCCTTGATCCAATACTCCGCTACGAAAGCACGACTTACCTTGTCATCACATATCAATGCCAACCCAAAGAACAAGTAAAATTGCTCTGAAAACACCACATTGTTCATCTGTAATAAGTACGTAAACATTCCTTGCAACAATCTCTTCTCAGCAACTTCGAACGTCGCACTACCGCCATAATGCAGACACTTCTCCACTACCGCCATATAGATAGCATCAGCCTGTCTTGGATTAAGAGCCAACAGTGATTCACTTACATTTACCTTTGTATCGATAATTTGATACTTCATCAATTCCATTAAATTCACTGATCCCATGCGAGCACCTATCGCTGTCTTAGGCATCGCTTTATTGACACGGCTAAAGATTAAAGACGAATTAATATCATAA
This sequence comes from Myroides albus, assembly GCF_009711045.1. Lineage (GTDB taxonomy): Bacteria > Bacteroidota > Bacteroidia > Flavobacteriales > Flavobacteriaceae > Flavobacterium > Flavobacterium album_A. The sequence continues at coordinate 16,005 of NZ_WMJX01000034.1, forward strand.
GGTATCTGTTTTAACTTTAACTTCTTATGCGTAAACACCTTGTCTATTTGTTTTTTTGTCTTGTGATCCCAATCCTTATACGTATGAGATTCTTCTATCACTTCCCAATTGCCTAACCAACCCGCACAGTATTCTTGTTGTTCTTTAGTATAACGATCATTAGTCAAACTTTCTAAAGGATGATGAGGGTACTTTAACGCTGCCGCTCCTCTCCATACGTCATAATAATCTACTGACGCTTCCTTCACCTCACCCTTGCCTAAGTAAAATTCAATGATAGAAAGCATCTCTCCTTTCAGATGTTTCTGAGCTAAAGCTAATCCTGCTTCTTCTGTATTTTTATCTATACGTGCTAATGCAATCTGTAAATCTAATGCATCTACTAATTCTCCTTGCTCTTGATACGCTACTAATCGGTTTACCAATACAGTACTATCTATATAAAAAGGATTGTGTGTAGGCAAACTCAAGATAGGCAAGACACGTTTTTCCAGTACCAATTGTAAGCTATAGTAATACAGTGTCAAATATGGACGTAGAGCAGCATAGTAATAACTAAAGCGATTACTCGCCTCTAACTTTACCTCTCCTAAGGTAATACCACTATTAGTATATAGTTCAGCCTTAGCATATTTGTTATATAATTTTTCTAATTCCTTAGTTTCTATATTTTCCTCTGCAATCAACATACGCGCCCATTCCAACAGCCAAAAAGCCATAGCGTTCTGTACTGTTGTCGTTGACCACAAATCTTTAAAAGTCTTAAACACCTTGTCAAAAGCAGGTAGTAATTGCTCAATATGAGCTGCTTGTAGCTCTCCTTGAAGTCTGATAATCGCGTCTATCATTTGCTCAAAGGCATAGTGACTCTCTGCATTCTTCCAAGCCGACAAATAGAATATCAAGTCTTCTACGGTATCAATAGAAGCAATAGGCATAAGCTCTACTTCGCCTTCTTCTACTACCTCTCCCAAAGTGATATTCTCCACAGTAATATAGTCTGCTAACAAAGTCTTTGTCTCACTCATCAGCATATCTTGGTACGCTGACAACTGTGCTGTGAGCTCCTCATTCGGTTTCACATATTTGATAATCTGCTTTCCTACCTTCGTTTGCAATGCTTGATCTTGAATGTGAAAAGTCCCTACGATAGCCATTGCACTAGATTCCTTATATGCAGGATGTGCCTTATCAAATACAGCCACGATACGCAACACCTTATTAATAGTCGCTTTCACTGTACTACTCATCAATATAGGAAGATGATTAACAAAAGTCTCTGCCTGGAAGGCCTTATCTTTCGCTATCTTAAACAAGATATCCAAAGCTGTATTGACCACTTTCGAGATAGGGCTATTCAGTAGTTGGAATAGCTCCTCTTGAAAACTTAATAGCTCTTGCTCCGTCAAGGGAAGTTTACTCAGTAAGTTAGCATGCCACCCACTCAATGCTTGATTTGTATGTGTTAAGGCACTCTGTACTGCAATCTGCACAATACGCTGTTTATCTAATCGCCCTTGTTCTATTAAGGTAACGATAACCTCATCCCAAGGATTGTAATTAATACTCACCTCGTGATCAAATAGATACCAAAACTGCTGCTCTAACAACGCAGGGTATTGATCGAATATCTCTACAGTACTAAAGCTCACCATAATAGTCGCCCAAGTAGCCTCAGTCAATGGAGTCTTAAACCCTCCTTTTTCATTTAACTCATAGACAAAGCTAATCTCGTTAAAAGGCGCTCTTATCCATCCTTCTCTGGCTGTATCATTAACATAATCCCCTAACCAATCTGGCACATACCAATCTAATACTTGCTTAAACTCCTTTTCTCCTATTCCCCATATTCCCGTAAAGTCTTTATACGTACAACTCGTCAGTACCGCCAAGTTCACTGCTAATCGCTGTTCATCACTCCCTCTATATCCATATACATTTCGGTGACCTTCTTCTAATATGTACTCTTGATAATACTTTCCTAACTTAGAGATCTTCTTCGTGTATTTCACTCGTTCCTCTAATGGTGTATTTTTAAGTAATGCAAGTACTCCCGCCGAATTCCCAGCTTCTACTAACTGTTCTAACTCAGTATAAAATATATCTTTACTCATGATGGCTCTTGTGTGGTTTTGTTGTTTGTTTTAAAACCGAAAGATACAATTTTACAACTTATGACAAATAATGGAATCAAGGGATTTTAATGAAAAAAAATGCTGTGGAAATCAATAAACCACAAGGTAGTTCGTCAGATATAACCTATCGCCGAAGGCACATATTCCTTTTTCTTAATTCCTCGAAGGGTACCGTGAAACGGCTATTATCACTCCAAAGTCACCATCAGTCTGCTCCCACTCCTTAGAAGGGAGATATGCTCTTGACACGAAACCGTCTAAATACAGTGCGTCTGTACACCCTAGTTCTTTAAATAGCTTAGCGAAGTCGTAGAAATTTACTTTCTCTTTAGACATCGCGAAGACTACTTCTCCGTTCTCTTTTACACCTACGCCATTGCGGATATTGAGATTCACAGAGCCTGGTGTAAAGACTGTATTAATCTCACTATTTAATAGTAAAATAGGCCCTGACTGTGTAGCATACTTAATCGGGGTATTATGACTATATGCTGATGTTGATACTACTTTCGCTTGATTATCACGAGTAAGATAAAACACACCATTAGGTTGCAGGTAGAAGTTACCTTTACCTTCTTTTAAAGTATCTAAAGATTGAAGTAATTGATAGTTTTCGATGTATAAGCCTTTAGGAGTATAATTCGGTTCAAACATTCCACCATTCATCGCGAAGACTAACTCTTCTCCTCTGTTTTCTGATACTTCTTTTAGCTTTCCTAAACTGCGTATTCTCTCTCCTTGTTCATCCTTCCAATACATCTTGATATGCTCCTTAGTGGGATCACAGTGATAAATAACATAGTCATGCTCATACTTATCTTGTTGGCAAGAGAACAAGGATAAGAATAGCAACCCTAAAATTACAAGGTGTAACCGCATAGAAAACATTGGATTAACAAGTGATAAATGTAGTACTATTTTTGTTATTCTGTATTTGACTACCGCATTAATAGACTCTGATAATGTGAAATATCTTGAACTAAGATTGATAAAATCAAGATAAAACAAATTGAATAGTTACAATTAAAAATTCCTTAATCTATTGCAAGAACAGTCGTAATAGTTTAATTTTGATTAAAATAGAAATTATGCTGTACCTTTTTATTAATAAACAGCCCTCCTATTTTATAGACAAACCAATAGATTATGAGCACACATAAATTACAAAATGACAAATTAGATCTAATTCATTGGATAAATGAATTGGATGACTATACTGTAATTGCAAGACTTAAATCTATGATGAATACAATTCAGAAAGAGGACTTATCCTTTGCTCAAAAAAAAGCCATTGATGAAGCACTTGTTTCTATAGATACAGAAGTTCTTGAGTCACATGATACTGTAATGGAACAAACCAAATTAAAGTTCCCTCATCTATTTCAGAAGTAAAAGATGAATAGTATTGTTTGGTCACAAACTGCTCAAGATGATTATTGGGATAATATTGATTTCTTATTGCGAAGATGGACAAAAAGAGAAAGTATTCGCTTTATCAATGCAGTTGAGAAGACTATTGAACTACTAAAACAGGGCCAAGTAACATTCAAGTCAACTGGTTATAAAAACACTTACCAAATTACTATTGTAAAGCAAATTACACTCTACTATATCTTCATTGAAGATAATAAAATTGTTCTACTTCGTTTTTTTAATAATCACCAGAATACAAATAAGCTCTCTTTATAAAGTAAAAGAAATGTACTGTGTAGCAATTGTATATCAATAAATCGCAAGGTAGTTCGTCAGATATAAACCATTGCCTAAGGCACAATCCTTACTTCAAATCACAACTCATCCTTCAATTGCTTAATATACTTCTCTCTTTCGGGATAATCAATAGTCGTAAGGTAATCTGTTACTTCTGCTAACCACTCTTCATTAGACTTTATCTTCACGCGAGCCACCGTCTTTCCTTGAAAGTACGGTCTATCGTCAAAAGCAGCTACCAAGTGTTGATTCATCGAATCCGCTGTCTTAGGACTCACAGGTTGTCCCTCAGCTTTTGCTAATGAGTGTAAGATTCCCCTCTGAAAATCTGGATTCATAATGGCTTCTTTGTATTCTCCTGAATATGCCAACACCACAGGTATCTCTTTCCTTTCTAAGATAGCCGCTCTTAGTCTGTAATTTCCGTCGATAATCCAGTACCCTCCAAGTGAGGGAATATACCAGGCAAATACAGGTGGTAGTGATCCCTCTATCGCTTTCTTACGCCACCATTTTAGACGACCAGAATACTCATCTACTCTGCGTGAGTACAATAGTTCTCTATCCCAATGTGCATAAGTAAAGGCGTCAAAATCATCTTCTGCGGCTACAGTAGTTCCATAATTAGGAGGGGATGCGAAGTCCTTATACCCCTCGAATAACCAGATAGAATCATAAAAGAAGTGCTTATTAGCCTGTACCATCTCTTCTGCAAAATAGCGAGACCACGACTTTAGTCTTTCTTCACTGGATAAGCCCTTGCGTTTCTCTACTTCTTGTGAATTGATATTCTTAATCAGCCTACTGTCTTCCTCAAAGGTTCTTACTAATCCTATATCACAGAAGTCTCTACTGATCAGTCCCCACATCACTGGTTTATCTTCACAGACCAACTTCATCTTCCAATTCGAACCACTTAACAGCTGCATCGCCGGAGGGGTTAAACCTTCTACCTTTAACTCTAATGCTTTCCATTGTTGATTATCTGTCACAACATCTTTCCAGTAGTATTTCATGGGGTGTATTTTATTGTGGTGGTAAAGGTATTAGTTTATATATGACAATTTAGTTTAACGAAAAAAACTTTATTCTCCCATCAAGGTATAATGTTCTCCTGACAATTCATCTCTAAACTGCTCAATAAGCTCTTCTCTTTCACTATAATTAATACTCTTTAGATAATTATCTATTTCATCTAACCACGATTGATCTGATTTAATATTGGCACGAGCAAAAGTCTGATTCTTAAAATAAGGTCTATCATCAAAGGCTTCTGCTAATCTTTGATTTAGTGCTAATGCAGTAGAATAGCTTACTTCTCCTTTATTTTTCTTTATTATATCGAAAGTAGAAAGTATTTCCTTTTGAAATTCCTCATAAACGACAGTTTCTCTATATTCACCTGAATAGGCTAAAACTACTGAAATTTCTTTCTTTTCTAAGATAGCAGCTCTTAGTCTATAGTTACCGTCTATAATCCAGTACCCACCTAACGAAGGGATATACCACGCAAATACAGGTGGTAAAGTTCCTTCTATGGCTTTCTTTCGCCACCACTTGAAGCGTCCTGAGTATTCATCGACTTGACGTGAATAAATCAAATCATTTCCCCAATACACTTTATCATAAATACTAAAGGAACTACTTTTTACAATAGATTCACAATAGCAGGAATGAGATATAAACTTTGAATATCCTTTAAACTGCCACAATGAATTATTAAAGAAATGTGTATTAGTAGCAAGCATTCTCTCTATAAAATAAACAATCCATGATTTAAAGTAATTTGCATTATTTAGGTCTTTACGTTGTTCTATATCTTGAGAGGTTATACTGCCTAATAAACGGCTATCATTACTAAAAGTCCGAATAATATCCACATAATAGTACTGTTTGTTTTTTGCCCAAAAAAGAGGTATTTGATTATAAACTAATTTAGTTTTCAAATTATGACCACTTAACAACTGCATAGTTGGCTTAGTTAAACCTTCTACTGTTAGTTCTAGTGCTTTCCACTGTTGGTTATCATCTACAATATCTTTCCAGTAATACTTCATTGGGGTGTATTTTATTGTGGTGGTAAAGGTAAGGTGTTTTTATTAATCATGTAAAAATGGGCTATCTACCATTACAATAGGATAGATACGAAATCAATCGACTTCGCACAACATATAATCTCTATTGTGTGATATGTCATCCCAATAGTTGAATACAAAAACTGTTAACTGTTAACTGTTAACTGTTAACCGTTAACTATAAATTCAAATCTTCTTTTGTCTTCCCCATCGTAATCCATTATTTCTGTAAAACCGATGTTTTGCATCATCTTAATAGACTTGTCATTGGCACTGCGGGCAATTCCTACTATGGTAGTGACATTGGGCTCATTAGCTTTAATATACTCCATTAATCCTTCTGTTCCCTCTTGTCCATAGCCGTACTTCCAGAAGTCTTTACCGATAGAAAAACCTATCTCGACAACTGTAGGCGATTCGAAAAAGTACATCGCTGTACCGATTAGCACATCATTTTCTTGTTGAACAACAGCCAACCTTACTTTCGTTTTGCTCTCCCATTCACGATGAGCTTGCTTCACCATATTCTCTGCATCTTCCAGAGTTTCTAATGGTTTACTGGCTCTGTGCTTCATTGCCTCTTTGTCAGAGTAGATATACAGCAGTTGTTCTTTATCCTCTATGACAAGAGGTCTAAAATATAGTCTTTTCATTATTCAGTTTGTTTAAAACAGGATATAGCACGAAAATCAAAGCACTCATAATCTATCTATTAGCGTACAAAAACACTAAATGCACTTAATCAAATCAGCTCTGTTTTGTTACCTATCCACTTTTCAGCAAGGTAAAAAAATATTCTCTTCAATTCTACCACTTTATTTGACTGAACTTTCAAAAAGAAAAAAAAGAAACTTCCCTAAAAAGAAAAAAGCAATAGTACTTACTATTGCTTTCTTTATATTATTGTTCTACATCACAGGACAAGACTGTCTTTGTAGCCCCTTTGCCTTTAACTCGAATATTACTATCGGGGTTTGACAATATATAATCTATTTTCGAACCTCGAACGGACTTAACTTCTCCAGGCTCAATAAAAACAGAAACTTCGTTGTCTTTTGGAACATTATTCCCATAATAAACATATTCAAAACTCAGTGTATTTGAAGTATTATTAACCACATAACTCTTGTAGCCATAAGAAGTATTTACGTCTTCTATTTGCGTAGGTAACAAGATTACCTCTACAGTATAATTCTCACAAGATTCAACCACTAATTTTCTCGGAGTATAGAGGTAGACAAAAAACACCACCATCAGCATAATCAATGTAATCCAACTGCCACTTACACTTTTGCCTTTCCAGCGAAAATACAAATAAACGCCAATAGCTATTAAAACTAATACACCTATAATGATGTAAAAAGTATTCTCTGATACAATCATATTATTTTGATTTATAAGTAACAATACACACCTTTTGACGCTTGATCGTATACCACTTCTCAGAAGCCTCGAAGTCCTTCTTCGTGTAAATGTGATCAATCACTCCATCGTAAAAATCGTCAGTAGACTCTTTACTTACAACAGGGGCAATTGTCAAAATTTTCTCTCCTCTTTGATTGTAAAAATCAAGACATTGTTTGACTCCTTGATCATGTATCATCTTGTCTATCTCACTATACCTCACAGTATAACTTCTGCTGCCAATCTTTACATACATCACATCATTGGAATAGGTAATCGATGCCGAATCACTATAAAGAGGTTTCATTAAAAAAAGAGGAATTGCTCCTAAAAAAGCATAAATAACGGCCATATACATCTGGTCGTTCACATATTTGACAATGTCAATAATACTGAAAAAATAAGTAAGTATTCCAATAGCTATTACAACGTAACTGATTCCAAACAAAACTCCTTTTGCCTTGTTTCTTTGTTTATAGGTAATACCTTTTGTAGACATTTTATTTCTATTTTTTGACATTTCGAGAGTAAATATATTAAAATTTTAACACACCTAAGTACTTCTACAATGAAATATAGTTCACTCTAATTTACCAAAAGTCACTTAATGCCTTTTTGAATAATCCACAAACCAATGAACACATGCCATGACAGGATTTATCGCCATATTTCGACAATTGAAATAGAATTAAAATAAGCATAGAAGCAAAAGGTAGAAACGGCACTATTTACCTCAACATAGCCTCTCTTTTTAAATTTAAAGGCATTTTCTCAATGGCATATCGCAACGTGGTTCGCGACAAAACAGTTTTGTGCTGAAGAATAAAGTCAAACACTTTCTCTTGATGCAATCGACTTGCTTCCTTTAGCATCCAACCAACGCCTTTCTGCACTAAATCATCTTTATCTTGCATTAGTAATCGCGCAATTGTAAAAACTTGAGCTAAATACAATCCCTTTTTAGCAGGTACGACAAGACTAACTGCTGCCCCTCTGCGCATCCACCTATTAGTTGATATTGCCCATTGACTTAATCGATCTACCTCTTGAGGAAATTGCATGAGAATTGGCCCAACAGTAGAAGTACACAAAGTATCACAACTCGCCCAATTACTGACATAATTAGCTAACCAATGTTCAAACAGATTGACATCTTTCGCAGTATAATGACGGTGCAAGCGTTTGGTTATTATACAAGCAATATAAGCTTCTTCAAAATACAAGGACTTCCATAGCTCCTCGCACAAAAAATACACTTCCTCCTTTGGTTTCTCCTTTACATCGTTGAACAACTCTTTACCTATCTTAGCTAGTATTTCCTTAGAAACTCCATATTCTCTGGGTTGCTCTCCTTCTTTAAAGAAACGCGCAGAAGCAGAGACCAGAGCAGGCTCAGCAAAGTCTTGTAAGGTCTGACGTATATCGAGTAGTATATCTTTCATCACACATTAATTTACAGGTAGAAAGGTATTTTATTTTCCAATACACCCTACAATTAGTTTGCGAAATATTAGTGCAAAAAAAATGCCCCGAATATAGTCGAGGCCCTAAATGTTTTTAGTTCCACTATGGTGTGTTTAGAAGTATTCAAGTATCTCCAGAGATCGTGAGATATTCGTGATTTCAATACCTATATGGTACGGTTAAAAGCAAGTTATCTTGCTAAGAAAGGTCTATCTATACTTAATTTCAATACCTATATGGTGCGGTTAAAAGAAGTATAGATTAACAGAGAAAGAGAAAGAAATACATTTCAATACCTATATGGTGCGGTTAAAAGTTGCAAAGCTACCTAAGGCTGTGCATATCAAAGTGGGATTTCAATACCTATATGGTGCGGTTAAAAGGATAGGCCTAACGATTTAATAGTTGCAGATAATGCATTTCAATACCTATATGGTGCGGTTAAAAGCTGTGCTTCCTTATTAGCTTGCGACTTTATTAGTTGTATTTCAATACCTATATGGTGCGGTTAAAAGCTGTGCTTCCTTATTAGCTTGCGACTTTATTAGTTGTATTTCAATACCTATATGGTGCGGTTAAAAGCTGTGCTTCCTTATTAGCTTGCGACTTTATTAGTTGTATTTCAATACCTATATGGTGCGGTTAAAAGATTAATGGGGGAATACGCAGGGGCGAGTAATAACCCATTTCAATACCTATATGGTGCGGTTAAAAGTTTACTACATCTTTATTAATAGTTCCAATAGAATCAATTTCAATACCTATATGGTGCGGTTAAAAGAAATAATCTAAAGTCGATTCAATATTTCCATATCCGATTTCAACACCTATATGGTGCGGTTAAAAGTTCACGTTCTTGTCGTAATACATCTTCTTCAGCAATTTCAATACCTATATGGTGCGGTTAAAAGAAAGGCTTAATCTCACTTAACTTATACTTTGTTACATTTCAATACCTATATGGTGCGGTTAAAAGGTCGTTCAAAATATCAATCACAGTATCTCTAACAGCTATTTCAATACCTATATGGTGCGGTTAAAAGCCGTGAATTGCACGACATAAAAAAGCCTTTTTTGAAGGCTAAGCAAATATATTTATTCCTTTTTGATTACCAAAATTAGTCGACCTATAATAACCGATTTTCCTCTTAGGTTCGACTACCCTATAATTATCTGAAAATCAACACCTAATTTACGTTATTACAATATTTCAAAGAACGAACCATCTAAAAGTAGCGCTATCGACGACTATAAGAAATTATCCAACTCATTTTTCTCTTTCCCTACTACTTGTTTTTCAAGCCATTTCTCTTGTCTACTTTTAAATATAATAATACTGTCTTTTTCTTTATCTATAATTAATTTAGCTTCTGACAATAGTTCTTTTAATTTTACTTCAGTAATCTCTCCTTCAAATACTGAATTTTGTATCCAATTCAGGTATTTTCTACACAGCTTAAGCATCTTTCCTACTTTCTTGTCACCAATATCATAGACCAATATTACATACATTACCAACGTGATTTAAAAGGTTTATACTCTTCTATTCCTAAAATGTGTTTACTCAACTTATAACATTCTAACTTTATTAAATGCTTATAGCTAACACTGCGTTTTAGGACTGGGTGTTTAAAAGTTTCTGTTACTTTCTCTTCCCACGCTTTTACGAAGATCTTTCTCCCTGATTCCTTTAAAACACAACTATTTAACTGATGATCAAAATCTTTCGCTTGTATCTCTTTCTTATTTAACAATCTAAATATTAAACGGTCTACTAAAAGTGGTTTAAATATCTCTGCTAAATCAAGAGCTAAAGAATAACGTCTATAACCTGGTTCATGAAGAAAGCTTATTGTAGGATTAAGCTGTGTATGATAAATCTGGCTTAAACAAAGGCTATAACACATCATATTGCCAAACGAGATCAATGCGTTTATCTCATTTTGTGGAGGTCGCTTACTACGAGTATCCATTGTGAAATCAGAAGTAATGATATCATTAAACGCGGAATAGTACATTTGTCTAATATTCCCCTCTACTCCCATCAACTCATCCACTTCATTACTGCTTTCGATAAGTGAATTATATCTCTCTATTGCATCTTGAATATCTTGCAAATCTCTATCTCTGTTAATATAATAACGAAGATTCTTAACCATATTAAATGAGGCTCCTGACACAAACTTCCTTGCTAAAATCAATCTTTTCTTGTTATCTATATAATTCTTAGTTTGTTCTATTTGCATCTTACCTGCCAAAAGGTATTCTTTAGGCATAAAAGAACCTGAATAATGCTCATAATAATCAAAAAAATGAACCGCAATACCTTGCTTGCCAAGAAAAGTATATAAAGCACTATTAGCGTCTAAACTTCCAAAACAAAACAAGTCAGCAATTCCTTCTATGGGAATATACTTTGGTGTACCCTCATTACCATTTGCATCTGTAGGGGTAAACTTTAGGGTATTATCCTTTCTACTTAAGCGTCCTGGATTGAATAAATAATAAGTCTTTTTCATAGTCGTTTATAGTTTAATACTCTTCCTTTATATAGCAAAAATCACAATAACTACAAGACTTACATATCTTTGCATTTATCACTTTTGGACATTCTTCACTTTCGCAAATCTGTTGTATATCCTCTTCCCACATTTTTATATCATCAATATCTTCTTTACTTAATAGTACTTGTTCACGTTGCCTTAAAGTAGGATATTCAATTATACCTGTAGCATCATCTATCCCTGCTAACAACAATCTATACAAATAATATTTAACCTGCGCCGTATAAGCATGCTCTACCTTGTCTGACCTCTTTACTTCGTGTACTACATGATTTCTTGCATCATAGAAGTCTATTTTTATGTTACCTAATTGTAGTTCGGTATATTTTTCTGACCTATCTTTATAAGATGTTTCTCCTATCAATTTACCATCGGCTACAAGATCTGAATTGAATTCCATACGCACACCGTGAAAGTGTAGCCATAATTCGCGTTTACATACGTGATATAGGTTGATATGTGTTGCGTTAATTAACATTGTTATAAAAATTGAGTTTCTTCTATCCCATTAAGTCTATTTGTGTCCATTCCTCCTTCTTCTGTATAAAATTCTCTCCAACGCTCTATATATTTATAACCAAATTTAGACTTATCTGGATTGGTAAAAATGTCTATTTGTGTTTCAATATTTTTACTTGCGAAAACAGAAAACACGTACTTAGACATAACTGTAAATCGTCAGCAAAAAGTGGACAATTAAGATACTAT
>NZ_WMJX01000035.1 GCF_009711045.1 Myroides albus
ATACAAAAGAGGGTGACCTTTTGGGACACCCTCTTTTTATAATTCCTGTGAATCAACCTACACAATTTCAGCACTTAAACCTGCATCTAACAATTGTAAACATTGATTCTTTAATTTGTCAAACTCTCCCGTTTTTACGGTACATTTTCCTTTGTAGTGTACCAACATTGCACATTGTTCTGCTTGTATATCAGAATGGTTACAAACTCGAATTAATGTCTCAATTACGTGATCAAATGTATTAACATCATCATTGTGAAGAACAAGTTCACTTGTTCCATTAATCAATTCTGCTACGTCTACACTTTCTTGAATCTTTTCTTTTGTACTCATAGTCAATGAATCTAATAATAACTATTTTTATTCTTTTACGAACTTCAAAGATACCCAATTATTTCTTTCTAATTGATTTTCAAATCTTAATCCGTTCATTTCTGCTGATTTTTTTATTGCATTGATATCTTCTGTATAAAAGCCACTGAAATAAATTTCCCCATTTTGTACCAAACACGCCACATATTTCTCCATATCATTCAACAAAATATTTCGATTAATATTAGCTAAGATAACATCGTAAATAGGTTCTTTTGATAAAATACTTGCATCACCTTCGTATACTGTAACATTCTTACAATTGTTTCTCGCTGCATTTTCAATTGAGTTTTCATAACACCAGTTATCAATATCTACAGCATCTACAGTGGCAGCACCTCGCATTGAAGCTAAAATAGCCAAAATAGATGTGCCACATCCCATATCTAAAACTCGTTTATTCTCAATGTCATTATTCAGAATTTGGCGAATCATCATAAACGTTGTTTCATGATGTCCTGTACCGAAACTCATCTTTGGCTCTATTACTATATCAAATCTCGAACCATTTTTCTCATGAAATGGAGCTCTTACATAACAAATCCCATCAACATCGATTGGTTCAAAGTTTTTCTCCCATTCCTCATTCCAATTTACTTGAGCAATTTCTTCTTTTGTATAGGTAATAGTAAACTGATCTGACTCCAATATATATACACCTTCTAAGATATCTTCAGTCCATAAACTTTTTTGTACATAGGCACTAACACCCAATTCTGTTTCTTCAAAACTCTCAAAAGCTCTTTCTCCTAACTCTGCAATCAATATCTCAGTCCCTAATTCTTTAGGTTCTACTTTGAAATGATAACCAATATATACCATATTCTTCTATTTTTTTTAAAACTTAACCATTTCATAACATTAACTTTACACTGAGGAAACATTAGAAAATAATTTTTTGCAAAACTAATGCTAATTTTGCAATTCACAACACATTTTAATTCTATGAAAAAAATTTACACCATTATCGTTTTGTTATTTTCCATGACACTTTTCGCTCAAGAAGAAAAGAAAATCGAAACTAATAATGACATGAAATTAGCTCAGTTACCCTATTACAACTTTGGTAAAGGACTGGGTATGACTTCAGCGGATAGTTTATTTCAATTAAACATTCGCTTTAGAATGCAAAATCGTTTGACTGCAATAAGCAATCAAGATGAAAGTACTAAATATGAAGGTGAAATAAGAAGACTGCGTTTGCGCTTTGACGGATACGTTGGTAATCCAAAATTCCTTTATGTTATCCAATTGTCTTTTACACCAAAAGATATGGGAACACAAAAAGATGGACAATCACCTAATATTATTCGAGATGCAGCTTTAACTTATCGCCCTAACTCAAATTGGAACTTTATTTTTGGTCAAACAAAATTACCAGGAAACAGACAGAGAACCAATTCTTCTGGAGCTTTACAATTAACAGATCGATCAATTAACAATGCTAAATTCAATATCGATCGTGATTTTGGTATCCAAGCTTACTATTTACAAGAAAAAGGGGACAACTTCGGATATAACGTAAAAACTGCGGTAAGTACAGGTAGAGGGAGAAACTGGAGTGGCTCAGAGAGCGATAGCTATGCCTTAACTGGACGTGTAGAACTATTCCCATTTGGTAGTTTCAAAAATAATGGAGCTTTCTTTGAAGGAGATTTAGCAAGAGAAACTTCTCCTAAATTAATGGTTGCTGGTACTTTCTCTTACAATAATAATGCAGAAAGAACACAAGGGCAAACGGGAGATAACCTATATGAAGCTCGTTCTTTCAGAGCAATTATGGGAGATGCAATCCTGAAGTACAATGGTTGGGCTGCGATGTTATCTTATATGAGTAGAAATCTAAGTGACCCTATCACTTATTTACAGCAAGATGCGGGAGAACCTCTTACGAGATCTGTATATGCAGGACACGGTTTAGATTATCAATTGAGTTACGTTTTCCCAAGCAACTACGAGCTAATTGGTAGAGTTTCTACACAAACAATGCACGATGATCTATACAAACAGTTAAATATGCCAAATACAACCGAATTCACTTTGGGTGCGACTAAATATTTATGGGAACACGCATTTAAAATCCAAGCTGAGTTAACGTATGATAAATTGACATTTAACCAAGGAAGTTCTAAAAACAATTGGTATTTTAGATTACAATTTGAAATAGGTATTTAATAATACCTATTTTTCACCATAATTAACTAAATAGAAATAAATAAATTAACCATTCTTTATAAAACATTTCACTTATTTATATAAATCACTCATCTAACGAATGACTATCTTTGTTTATATGATTAAGGTTATTGAGAATGAAAAACTTATTAATGACTATCCCCTTACTATTTAGTTTACTAATTGGAGGATGTGCAAAGAGAAACAATAGTAGTATTCTAAGTAAAGATGGAGTAATACTGAATACAACCGAAACTGCTGAAGACAGGGAGTATCGCATTATTTCTGATGACCAAATCGACAGACTTAATACTATTATAAAAAAGAAAAGACTATCTTCTGAAGAGCAAATTATGCAAGAATATGCTCCTGAAGATAAACATGCAGAAGGTAACTATTTGTACGTATTAAAGCGAACAACTGATAATCCAGAGAAAATTACAGTGACCTTGTTGGAAGACTGTATTATGGATGATTCCATGAAAGCCCGAAAAGTAGTAATGGATATGAGAGTTCAAAATGATCAGTACTATGTAATCAAAATCAAAGAAAGTTACCAATGCTGGAAAGATAGAGGTCACGAAGAATGGAATGCGGGTCTATGCCTCTAACATACACATCAGTTCATAATTTTTTATCATTATAAAGCAAAAACGCCTATTGAGTATTTCAATAGGCGTTTTATTTTATTATTCAGACTTTGCAACTTCGTCTTCTTTTCTTGCTATATTCATATTCGGGAACTTAGCCTGAATTGATTTTAAAGCAAACTCGTTAATTTCTGTCATTGCCTCTGGAGAAGGTAATTTTAAAGTATCTGCATTGTGCTTTAAAACTTCTTCTAATAATATTTGCGTTCTCAATAATTGAAAGTTTAAATCAATTATCTCTCCTGCCACATCAATGTCTCCTAATGTCATATCTTATCTATTTTCTAATTATACATTCCTTATAGGTCTGAACTCAAAAATAGCAAACTATTTTTATTAACAAACACTTTTATACAATTATTCTTTATAAAAATAATTCAGTGGCTGCCTAAGGTTATATCTTGACGACATTACTTCTCCATAAGCCCCAGCTGAACGTATAGCAATCAAGTCACCTCTCTTTAATTTTGGCAAATTAACCTCCTTGCCAAAACAATCGCTACTTTCACAAATAGGTCCTACTACATCATATCTTTCAACCTCAACTTTATCACTCTCCAAGTCAGTTTCTTCACTCCAATACTCTATTTTATGAAAGGCTTGGTACAAAGCGGGTCTCAGTAACTCTGTCATTCCTGCATCCAATATGGCAAAGTTCTTCTTTAATCCATTCTTTATATACAATACACGACTTACCAGACTTCCACAATTAGCCACAATCGACCTTCCAAGCTCAAAGTGAACTTCTTGTCCCTGCTTAAGCTCTAATAATTGGTGAAACAAGTAGAAGAAATTTGAAAAATTCACAATTGATTCTTCATCTGGCTCCATATAGTTAATTCCTAAACCACCTCCCAAATTTAGAATAGGTAGCGTATACCCTTTATCGTAAAAATATTGATTCCACTCATTTACTTTTACACACAAACGCTTAAACACATTCAAGTCTGTTATCTGTGAACCGACGTGAAAATGCAATCCTATTAACTTTAAATGCGCATTATTTTGTATCAGGGTTAAACAGGTTTCTAACTCATGAGTCATAATCCCAAATTTATTCTCATCTAATCCAGTTGTAATATAATGATGTGTCTTTGCATCTACATTGGGATTAATTCTCAAGGCGATATTCGCAACTGTATCTAAAGATTGCGCTATTTCTCCTATTACTTCAATTTCCTGAACTGATTCCACATTGAAAGCTAAAATATTATTCTTTAAGGCAATCTCAATCTCTCTATCTGTTTTACCTACTCCTGCAAAAACAATTTCACTTGATTGAAATCCCTGTGCTATAGCAACTTCAATTTCTGTACCGCTGACACAGTCTGCACCTAAACCAAGGCTGCTAATTTCACTTAAAATACGCGGGTTGTTATTTGCTTTAATAGCATAATGTACTTTATAACCATAGCGATCTGCTGCACTCTTTACAACGTCTACTGTTTCTCTTAATAGAGGTAAATCGTAATAATATAAAGGCGTCGGTATATTCTTTAATTCTTCTTTTACTTGCTGCATAATGCTTACTTCTTATGTATTAAAACAATCTATTGTGTAGCGATCTTAGCGCCTCTATCTTTTGATTTGATGGAACGAGAATAGAAATATTATGTTCACTTCCTCCATACGAAATCATGCGAATTGGAATATGCTTTACTGCTTCTGAAACAATTGTTGCATAGCCGTGCTTATTCCTCTTAAAATCACCAACAATACAAACAATGGTTTGATCGTGATCTACTTCTACTTGCCCAAAATGAGTTAAATCTTCTATAATTGCATTTAAGTGGGTAGTATCATCTATTGTTAAAGATACCGCTACTTCTGAAGTTGTAATCATATCAATAGGTGTTTTATACCTCTCAAATACTTCAAACACCCTTCTAAGGAAACCATAAGCTAATAACATTCGAGAAGAATTAATGCGTATTGCTGTAATTCCATCTTTAGCTGCAATGGCAACAATTTGATCGCCATTTTGAATTTGTTCAGAAATCAGCGTACCCGAAGCAGTCAAGTCCATTGTATCTAATAAACGTACAGGTACATTAAAACGCTTAGCTGGGAAAACACTCTGTGGGTGCAGAATCTTTGCTCCAAAGTAAGCTAATTCGGCAGCTTCATCAAAACTCAAATGAGCAATGGGCTTAGTATTTTGAACATAGCGGGGATCGTTATTGTGAAATCCATCAATATCCGTCCATATTTGAACTTCTTCCACTTGTAATACAGCTCCAATCAATGATGCCGTATAGTCTGATCCGCCTCGACGGAGATTGTCAATTTCGCCAAAGGCATTGCGACAGATATAACCTTGCGTGATAAACAAACTATCCTCTGGGTGTTTCTCTAAAACTCTACTTAAATTCTCTTTGATATACGCTAAGTTAGGCTCGTGTTCTTCATCGATTCGCATAAAATCTAACGCTCTTAGTAAGACTGAACTAACCCCTTGTTCTTTTAAGTAAAAGTGAAATAGAGTGGTTGAAATCAATTCTCCCTGAGCTAAAACAATTCGCTCTTCAATTGTCGTAAACAAATCATTCCCTAACTCTGCTAACAATTTAAAATGGTGATCGATGACTTCGTTAGCCACCCGCAGACCATCTGCCGTTTTAAAAAGGTCTTTTATGAAAGTTTTGTATGTATTGTAAAGAGTATTTATTAAATCTTGTGCTTTATCCTTATCGCCCTTTAGGTATTCACATGCTATTTCTACTAAACTATTTGTAGTGCCTGATACAGCAGACAAAACCACCAAGTGTTTATCACTTGCTTGTGACTGAATAATGGGAAGCAACTGCTCCATTCTTTCTGGACTTCCAACTGAAGTCCCTCCAAATTTCAAAACTTTCATAAAATTAATAGTTAAAGAATTATTATATCAAAAAAAGGGGCTTGTCGTGATGACAAGCCCCTTACTTTTATTTTGTAAATCATATCCATAGGGTTACTGCTCACGACATCGGACGTAAGTACTGTTTCTTTCCCTTTTTCATTATAGATATAATCATTTCTATCATTGATTTGACACAAATATAAATACTTTATTTAATTATCATCCTTTTTTACAGCGTTTTTTAAATTAAAATCTTTTAATCTCTCTCCATTGCAAATGCAAAAAGCAAGCTCAGATTAACGAAGCTTGCTTTTAATTATGATCGGTTTGTTTGTTTGTGAACTAAAAATAAGCATAAACTTATTCACTGCTCATTTTATCATTGAAGGGCTTTACTCTTATTGATCGCTATCCTTTTCTGCTCGACGATCAGCCTCTGAAGCTGATTCTGCTTTTCCAAACTTCCAATACGAATAAGCATAAAGATCTTCTCTACTCCAATTCTTCTCTTTTCGGAAAAAGTTTCTCAATTCTTTGACCGTTGAAAACTCAGAAGCTAAGTATACAAACTTAGACTCTGGCAAAGCATTGCTATTTACAAAATCGATTACTTTAGAAGCAACTTGCGAATTTTGTCCTGGTGTAGGATTTATCACCCATTCTATATCGAAAGTAGCTTCTGAAGATAGGTTTTGCACATCTTCTTCTGTTTCGACTTCTATAATCACTTTTGCCTTAGCTGTGTTAGGTAGAGATTCTAAAATAGCACTTAATACAGGAATAGCAGTAGCATCACCAATTAGATAATACCACTCTACTTCTGGTACTAATTCTGAGGCCTCACACCCCATCGCTACCCCAATCTGAGATCCTATCTCAGCATTAATTGCAAAATCTGATGCTGGTCCCTCATCACCATGAGCGACAAAATCAATATATAATTCGTTCTTTTCGATATTTATTCCCCTATGGGTATATGTACGTACATAAGGTTTAGTCGATTCTTCTTGAGGTTTCCAAGCCCCTTTTTCGAAATCAAACTCTGGTAAATACACTTCTGAACATCCCTTCGGAGCAATAAATACTTTATTGTTGACACCAATTGTTGTTTCTTTAAAATCACTTACATCATTACCTCCAAGAGTTAATCGAATAAATCTTGGCGTGATATATTCTCTATTAAGCAGTTTGAATACCTTACGTTGAATATTTTTTTTCTTTGTCATCTTGTTGTTCTGTTGATTAAATCTTCTTTATAAGATGGACAAAGATAGCCTATTTATTTAGATTCAGTATAAACAATAGTATAATTCACAAAATAGTCCAATCTACTCCCTTCTTTGTCCAATCTGTTCACCTACTATTCCCAGCAATATTCATCAAAACGAATGACGAAGCCAATCGTCTTTACAAAGCATACTAAAATGTTTCAATAGAGGTCTTAGCTTGCACTTCCTTGGGGGTTTCTCGCACTTTTCTTGGGGTTTACTTGCCCAGAGAGCGGTTTTCTCGAAGAAAGGTGCAAGAAAGGTGCAAGAAAACCTTTTGCAAAAGCGAAAAATCTATCAATAAATCAACTACAAATACAGATAAGAAATCAATTGTCAATATACTGTCTGATAAAAAAGGATATGGTGCTATTCTAATACCTTGTCTATTCATGTGTTTTTGCTGAACTGATTAAGTTCTCTCAAAAAAATGATTCGCCTTGCCATTGATCTTTATGCCAGTTGTTAGATAAGAGTATATACTCAATTGCTGGTGCCTATATAAACAGGAAGATTTCCATATATATACAAGTGTATAAACTAAGCGAAAAGAAAAAAGTTTATACTGAGATCACAAAGAAGTGCACTTTCGTTTTTGTAGCAAATAATATATACAAGACACATTACCTTCTGTCTAAATTCCCACAGACTATTTCAATAAAAATAAACCAGAAGTTCAACGCAGACACCCGTAAATCAAAGTAAAGAAACAATACCTAAAAAATTCTATCGATACCATCGTCATACGCAAAACAGCAAATCTCCAATACTGCAAATAATCGGTATCTTTTTGAACTGAAATTTGAAAGAGAAAATCAATAAGATGCCTAAAGTATTCATACTATTCATTGAACTACACAAGCTACGATACTTAAAAAACCGCAATAGCACTTACTATTGCCATTTGTAAAAAGTTCGCAAACAATAATTTAAATCAACTAAAAAATAGCTATCTTTTGGATTTTAAAGTCTAAAAAGCAAGCATTCTACAAAAAATGTTTCTGCACAAGATGAATAATTTCTATTTTTGCTAAAAATACATTAAGACATGCTAATCATTGGAATCGCTGGAGGAACCGGAAGTGGAAAAACCACTGTTGTTCACCAGATTATGAATGAATTACCCGAAACAGAAGTAGGTATTATTTCCCAAGATGCTTACTACAAAGCAACAGATAACTTATCTTTAGAAGAAAGGTTACTTATTAACTTTGATCACCCAAGATCAATTGATTTTGAACTTTTGGTTCAACACTTAAAAGAATTAAAGGAAGGAAGTAGTATTAATCAACCTGTTTACTCTTTTGTAAAGCATAATAGAACAGATGATTACGTCTTGACTCATCCGCGAAAAGTAATGATTGTAGAAGGAATCTTAATTCTGTGTCACCCCCAACTTAGAGACATGTGCGATATTAAGATTTTTGTACATGCTGATTCAGACGAAAGACTTATCAGACGTCTAAAAAGAGATATTGCAGAAAGAGGACGTGATATGATGGAAGTCCTTAACAGATATCAAAACACGCTAAAGCCAATGCATGATCAGTTCATAGAGCCTTCAAAAGCTTATGCTGATATCATCATACCTAACGATACTTACAATACAGTTGCCATCGACATTGTACGTACCGTGATAAATGAAAAAATCGGATAATAAATCCATCTAATATGAATGTATCTCAAATATTTAGTAACTTTAAGTATTCCAAGATTCTAAAAAACGTCTTTTTTTGGATTACTATCTCCTTTGCTGTTTGGATAATTTTTTTTGATAGCTTTTCTTACTTTGAACATCGAACAATCGATAAAGAAATAGAAAAGTTGGAAGATAATAGACGCTATTTCCAAAAAGAAATAGACAAAGATAAAAAGGCAATAAAAGGGTTGAAGAATGGGGATGCGACTGAAAAATACGCGAGAGAAAAATATTATATGAAACGTGCTAATGAGGATATATTCATTATAGAATTTGATACATTAGCACAATAATAAAACTACCAAAAACTATGAATGATCAACTATTTGAAGAATTTAACCAAGTATCTTCAAAAGAGTGGAAAAACAAAATTCAATATGAACTAAAAGGAGCTGATTATAATGAAACGCTGATTTGGGAAAGTCTTGAAGGTATAAAAGTTCGTCCCTTTTATCACAGTGATAGTGACGACAAACCTTTGTCGATAAATACCAATACCTCTGCTTTTCAGATTATGCAATGTATTTATGTATACGATCTTGAACGTTCTATTGAAAAGGCAAAAGACACTTTAAATAGAGGGGCGGATACGATTCACTTTACGATTGATAATCCACAAGTGAATTGCACAACCTTATTATCTAACTTACCAAAAGAAGCTACTTACTACTTTAGATTTGGTTTTTTAGATGCAGCATACTTTAGTGAATTAACAAATTGGGGAAAGATCAACCAATTTGACATTCACATTCTGATTGATCCAATCTACAAATTGGGGAATGAAGGCAACTGGTTTAAAAGCTTAGAAGCAGACTTCAACCAATTAAACAAATGCCTGAATCACTCTACAAACTTACTCATCGATACGACAACCTACCAAAATGCTGGTGCTAATATGGTACAGCAAATTGGATATGCACTCGCTCACGTAAATGAATACTTGAACCGCATAGAGAAAATTGAAGGAATAATCTATGTAAAACTGGCTGTAGGAACAAACTACTTTTTCGAAATAGCCAAGTTAAGAGCGTTGCGAATGCTATTGGATATCTTGCGTAAAGAGTATACACATCAAATTGACTTCAAGATTATTGCTATTCCTACAAAGCGCAACAAAACACTGTATGATTACAATGTAAATATGTTGCGTACTACGACGGAGTGTATGAGCGCCATACTTGGAGGAGCTGATTTAATTGCCAATTTAGCCTATGATAGCATCTATCACAAGGAAAATGAATTTGGTGATCGCATAGCTCGAAATCAATTGCTAATACTAAAAAAAGAAAGTTACTTCGACGCAGTTAACAACCCTGCAGAAGGTGCTTACTATATAGAAAACATCACTCTTCAATTAGCTCAAAAAGCACTCGATATTTTCAAACAAATTGAAAAAGGAGATGGTTTAATTACTTCGTTAATCGAAGGAACCATTCAACGTAAAATCAATGAAAGTGCTGCCAAAGAGCAAGAGCTATTTGACAAAGGAGAAGAAGTACTTTTAGGTACAAACAAATATCCAAATCAACAGGACCACATGAGTGCCAATTTGGAATTATATCCTTTTATCAAACAAAATCCTCGAAAAACACTTGTTGTTCCAATTATCGAACGCCGCTTAGCTGAGAAGTATGAACAGCAGAGGTTAGCAGGGGAAGAATCAATTAAAATTGAATAAGATGAAAAGAAAGGATATACAACATCTCAGCATTGATATAACAGATCGTAGAAAAACATCTGAAACATCAGAATTCACAACTGCTGAAGGAATTGCAATAAACAAGACTTATAGTCAAAAAGATATTGAACATATTGAACACATCGGATTTGCAGCAGGATTTGCTCCAAATTTACGTGGTCCTTATGCTACAATGTATGTACAACGCCCTTGGACAATCAGACAATATGCAGGATTTTCAACTGCAGAGGAGAGCAATGCTTTCTATAGACGCAATCTTGCAGCTGGGCAGAAAGGGCTTTCTGTGGCCTTTGACTTAGCCACGCACAGAGGATATGACTCCGATCACGAACGCGTTGTAGGAGATGTAGGTAAAGCTGGTGTTGCGATTGATAGCGTAGAAGATATGAAAATACTTTTCGACCAAATACCCTTGGGCGAAATGTCTGTATCAATGACAATGAATGGAGCTGTATTGCCTATTATGGCTTTTTATATCGTAGCTGCTATTGAGCAAGGCGTTGATCCAAAATTGTTATCTGGTACAATACAAAATGACATCTTAAAGGAATTCATGGTGCGTAATACCTATATTTACCCACCTACTCCATCGATGAAGATTATTGCTGATATATTTGAATATACCAGTGAGAAAATGCCTAAGTTCAATTCTATATCTATTTCAGGTTACCATATGCAAGAGGCAGGTGCAACAGCAGATATTGAATTAGCTTATACTTTAGCAGATGGACTTGAATATATACGTACAGGTCTGAATGCAGGAATGAAAATCGATGACTTTGCTCCTCGCCTTTCTTTCTTTTGGGCTATAGGCATGAATCACTTTATGGAAATTGCCAAGATGAGAGCTGGTAGAATGTTATGGGCAAAACTCCTAAAACAGTTTAATCCTAAATCAGAGAAGTCACTTGCATTGCGTACGCACTGTCAAACTTCTGGGTGGAGCTTAACAGAACAAGATCCATTTAACAATGTTGCAAGAACAGCAATAGAAGCTGCTGCTGCTGCTTTTGGAGGAACACAGTCCTTGCATACCAATGCTTTAGATGAAGCAATTGCACTACCTACTGATTTTTCGGCTCGTATCGCACGTAACACGCAAATCTTTTTACAACAAGAAACGAAAATTTGCAAAACAGTTGATCCATGGGCAGGAAGTTACTATGTCGAAAGCTTAACAAGTGAAATAGCTAATAAAGCTTGGGAACTAATTCAAGAAGTAGAAGAATTAGGAGGCATGACAAAAGCAATAGAGGCAGGAATACCAAAACTGAGAATTGAAGAAGCTGCTGCACGCAAACAAGCGCGTATAGATAGTGGACAAGATATCATTGTAGGGGTGAATAAATATCGCCTTGACAAAGAAGATCCTTTACATATCCTTGAAGTAGATAATCAAACAGTTAGAAAACAACAGATTGATCGATTAAATCACATTAAGGCTACAAGAGATAACGACAAAGTAAAAGAAGCATTAGATGCCCTAACACAATGCGCTAAGTCCAATCAAGGTAACTTACTTGCTTTGGCAATTGAAGCTGCTAAACACAGAGCTACCTTAGGGGAGATTAGCGATGCATTAGAATGTATATTTGGAAGATTTAAAGCACAAATTCAATCAGTAAGTGGCGTGTATAGTAAAGAAATTAAAAACGATGAGAGTTTCCTGAAAGCAAAACAGTTAGCTGATAAATTTGCAGAAGTGGAAGGACGTCGCCCGCGTATAATGATTGCCAAAATGGGGCAAGATGGACATGATCGAGGCGCTAAGGTAGTTGCTACAGGATATGCAGATGTAGGATTTGACGTAGACATTGGACCATTATTTCAAACACCTGCCGAAGCAGCCAAACAAGCCGTTGAAAACGACGTACATGCTTTAGGTGTATCGTCTTTAGCTGCTGGTCACAAAACGTTGGTACCTCAAGTAATTGAAGAACTGAAAAAATATGGTAGAGAGGATATTATGGTGATTGTTGGAGGAGTAATTCCCGCTCAAGATTACGAATTTTTGTTCGAATCAGGAGCTGTTGCAGTATTTGGTCCCGGAACCAAGATTAGCGATGCAGCCATCACTATGTTAGAGATATTACTTGATCAAGAATAAAAACAAACAGCGAGTGCGTATAGCTTTGCACTCGCTGTTCTCATTAACAGTAATTTCCTTTTTTGCGTATTTATAGATTTCTTATAATTCAATTTTCATTTGTAAAATACTGCTCTACTGACACAAAAATCACACCATTATTCTATTTGAAATATACTTTTTTACATTTTATAGTAAAAATTACTCCTATTTTATTCCTTTCAACTTATAAGTGAAAGCTATTTCCATTACTAAAATAAGTTTTGTAACGTATAGATAAAGCTATATTTGCTTAAAACATAAACAAGTACAACAACCATAACAACGCTTAGTATCCTAAGGATATTTAAAAAGAGCATATGATGTTCGCGACTTAAACTATTCTTAAACACAAACACTGTCGGTTTATCTGGATAGTAAATTACTTTGTACTTTTTACCCGTAGGATCAAAATCTACTTGCTCCTCTTCAAGAGGTTCATTTATTTTATCAACTTCCAATTCTGCTTGGCTTGGTTCTTTTAAATCATAAGCCCTTGGACTTCCTGTAATCACCTCCCCTTTTTCAGTAACAAACTCCATCACTAAAAGATCTTTTCTTGCATAAGACCTTCTACTACTTGCTACATCAGCATCATACTTAGAAACTTTGCGATACTTTATGACTTCTGCTTTTACAGAAATACCTTCATGTAACAAACGATCTACCCAAATGTGATTTCGCCACATTCCAAGAAAGATGAATACAATAGGAAAGAAAAATAGGTAAGAGATTTCGTTAAAGACTGCTAATAGAACTACTAAAACGATTAATACACTAATAGGGTAATATAGCTTATCAAATACTTTATACATTTTATAAAGATTAATTATTATCACAATTTAATCAACTTTTTTATAAAATAAAAAAACTTTATAGCCTAATCGAAATTTAATCATTACTGTTCCCCTTGAATACCAATACTTTTTTCATTTGTCTATAATTTAACTATTTATGCTCAAAAAAAATAAAGTACCTTTGTCTAAATTATATACTGTTATAGATGACATTTGAAGATTTACATTTAAATAAAAATATTCTAAGAGCTATTGAAGAATTAGGTTATCAAGCACCTACTCCCATTCAAGAAAAAGTAATTCCACTGGTACTTGCTGAAAAAGACTTAATTGGTTGTGCGCAGACTGGTACAGGAAAAACAGCTGCATTTGCCATGCCTATTATACATTATCTACACAAAATAGGTAATACGAAAAAAGCTAAGAAAGCAAAAGTTTTAATCATTACTCCTACAAGAGAGTTAGCTGGTCAAATAGCGGATAATTTTACTGCTTATGCTAAATATACTAATGTAACTCATATCACTATTTACGGTGGAATGTCTATTAAACCACAGATAGAACAATTAAAGAAAGGAGCTGATGTGATTATTGGTACTCCCGGACGACTGTTAGATTTATATAAACAAAAACAGTTAGACCTGGATTCACTTCACTATCTTGTAATTGATGAGGCGGATTTAATGTTAGATATGGGATTCATTGACGATGTCAAAAAACTAATTCAATTAACCCCAAGCAATAGACAAACACTGTTATTCTCGGCAACAATGCCTTTGCCTGTTCGCGAGTTGGCTCATGAGTTCTTACAGAAACCAGAGTATGTAGCCGTAGACGCCATATCTTCAAGTGCAAAAACAGTTAAACAACATGTTTACTTCGTCGAAAAGTCTGACAAAAAGAAATTGTTGTATCACATCATTAGAAACCAAAAACTAACTGATGTACTTGTATTTACTCGAACCAAAACCGGTGCCGATTCTGTGGTTGAATCTCTAAAGAAAAATGGCATTAACGCTGAATCCTTCCATGGAGACAAATCCCAAACTGCAAGACAAGAAGCATTAGACAGTTTCAAAAACAAAGAAACAAAAGTATTAGTAGCTACAGATATAGCAGCGAGAGGAATAGATATCGATAACCTACCTTGCGTAATCAATTTTGACTTACCCAATATACCAGAAACTTTTGTACATCGTATTGGCCGTACTGGAAGGGCAGGGAACGAAGGTATTGCAATATCTTTCTGTGATAAGTCAGAAAAAACATATTGGGATACAATAGTGAAATTTACTCGAACACAGCCTAAAGTGGTTAGCGAGCATCCATATCCTTGGAAAGAGGATGTGAAAACGGGACAAAAAAAGACGGGAGAAACTTCTGATCAACCAAAGAAAGATTATAGAAATAAAAATAAATCACGTAAATCTGAAGCTTCTAAAAAGAAGAAGAAAAGATGGTATTAATACTCATATAGCTTGTAGCTATTTACAAATACTGAATATGAAAAAATTGATCAAACTGTTTTTACTCCTATCTGTAGGACTATTTGTCTTTGTGTTCCTTTGCAATAGCTATGTCAAAAAATCGACACAAGAGTCACTTTATGACTCAGTTGACGATATTCCCCATAATACAACTGCATTAGTATTAGGCACAAGCAAATATTTGCAAGGAGGATCTCTGAACTACTATTTTACATTTAGAATAGAAGCTGCAGCAAAACTCTTTAAAGCTGGTAAAGTGGATTATATTTTAGTTAGTGGGGATAATAGTCATCAAAATTACAACGAACCAAAGGACATGAAACAGGCTTTGATTGAAAAAGGGATACCGGCAGATAAAATTTACTTAGATTATGCAGGACTTCGTACCTTAGATTCAGTTTATAGAGCTTTTGCTATTTTTGGCCAAAAGAGCTTTACCATTGTGTCACAGCCCTTTCACAATGAACGAGCAATTTTTATCGCCAACAATTTAGATTTACAAACTATAGGATACAATGCCCAAGATGTCACCAGAAAATTTGGGTTCAAAACATTGATACGAGAAAAATTCGCAAGAGTGAAGGTTATATTAGACAACTTGTTTGGAAAAAAACCGAAGTATTTAGGGGAACAAATCATCATAGGGAAAGATCCAATCGTCGATCCAGAATGAGAAACAAGCAATTATTCATATAGATAAGATACAAAAAAGGAGAACTAATAATTAGTTCTCCTTTTTTCATATCAAATATAAAATACAAACTGCGGTTCTACTATAACGCTTAAAACTTCAACTCAGGTATACAAGTGACCTCATAGCATACACTGCAAATCAAGCGAAGATTTAAGCAAATAAGTACCAAATCTGTGTCACTACAAAACATACAATAATACCAAAAGCTACTGGCAATAATGAGGCTACAGTAGTCCATTTGGCGCTATTAGTCTCTTTGTATATCGTATAAATAGTAGTACTACACGGATTGTGCAACAAACTGAACAACATAAGATTAACACCTGTAAGCGTGGTCCAACCTGCCATTTTTAAGATAGTAGCAATCTCTCCATCTGATACTTCAAACATCACCCCTGCTCCTTCTCCAATACTTGCATCACCAAGTACCATAGCCGTCAACATTAATATCGTTGGAATTACGATTTCGTTGGCTGGTATAGCTACGATATAAGCTACTAAAATAACCCCATTCAATCCAATTATCATCGCTATAGGATCAAGTGCCTCAATCGTCCAAACTGCAATGCTCTTATCTCCTATAAGAATATTGCTAATTAACCAGATAACAGCACCTGCTGGAGCTGCAAAAACAATAGCACGCCACAAGACGATTAACGTCCTGTCTATTAATGATGTATAGATTGTCTGCAATACTCTTGGTGGACGATATGGTGGCAATTCTAAGGTAAAAAATGAAGAATGACCTTTCAACATCGTCTTAGATAAAAACCAAGAAGTAAAGAAAGTAAATCCAATTCCTAATAACACAATTCCTACTACAGCTAAAGTAGATACGGTACCGGCCATATAACTGGGTACTAATGCTCCTATAAAAATAGTTGCCATCAGTATTTGTGTAGGCCAACGACCATTACACAAAGAAAAGTTATTAGTAATGATGGCAATTAATTTTTCACGAGGACTATTAATGATTCTTGTCGCTACAACTCCAGCTGCATTACAACCAAACCCCATGCTCATTGTTAAAGCTTGCTTACCATGCGCACCTGCTCCCTTAAACATTCTGTCTAAATTAAATGCTACTCGAGGCAAATACCCAAAATCTTCTAATAGCGTAAACAAAGGAAAAAATATCGCCATTGGCGGCAACATTACAGCAATAACCCACGCCGTCGCTAAATAAACGCCATCAATTAAAAATCCGGATAACCACCAAGGAAAATTTAAACTTGCAGCTCCACTTTTTAACAAGGGATATAATTTCTCTAACAGTAAGGTAGATAATGCTTCGGATGGGTAATTAGACCCAATAATTGTAAGCCACAATACTCCTCCTAACAGTAAGATCATCAAGGGAAAACCAAATGTCTTACTTGTGACAATATTATCTATTGCCCTATCTATGCGAAATGCTCTTTGATTTTCATCTACTTGTACTGTGCTCTTTACCGTTTTAGATACCTGTGAAAAAATAGCACCTGCAACATTATCAGCATAATCAAATCCAAGAGTCTTTTGATAACGACCAGCTTTTTCTAAAACAGGCTGAATATTATCAATATTAATTTTTGCAGATAAAGTGTTATTCAACAAAGCTGCTTGAATGCTCTTATCTTCCTGAATTAAGCGCATAGCAAGCCAAGAAACACTCGGCAAGTCAGCGTCTAACTCTAATAAGTCGCTCGCAACATCACTAACAGCTCTACGAGATTCTCCCGAAATACCACTGATACTTTTGTGCTCAGGAACATATTTCCCTGTAGCTACCTGATCGATAGCTAATAACAAATCTGCTATTCCTTCTTTCTTACGAGCAGATGTTGGTATAACAGGAACTCCTAAATCACGCGATAAGCCGCGCACATCGATTTCTACACCGTGTCTTTGAGCCTCATCCATTAAGTTTAGACAAACAACTACCTTATTGGTAATCTCCTGTATTTGTACAACTAAACTTAGATGTCTTTCAAGCCTTCCTGCATCCACTACCACAACGGTTACATCAGGTTTACCAAATAAGATAAAATCCCTTGCTACTTCTTCATCTTCTGAAGTTGACATCAAAGAATACGTACCTGGTAAATCAATTATTTTGTATTTGCTGTCTTTGTATAAAAAACTTCCTTCTGCTCTTGTAACTGTCTTTCCTGGCCAGTTACCTGTATGTTGTTTTAACCCTGTTAAAGCGTTAAAAATCGTACTCTTTCCAGTATTTGGATTTCCTGCTAATGCTATTGAATAATCAAACTTTCCTGATATATCTCCCAGTTTTTTTAATTCAGCTGCAGTATTTAAATCGCAAATATCACAGGCAGTATGTGCCATAATCTTTTTTCTCCTTCCTAAATTGATAAATTACTCTATAGAAACTAACACCATATTAGCATCTTCCCTCCTCAATGAAATTAGTGTATTGTGTATCGTATAAGCCACAGGATCCTTAAGCGGACTTATATTGTGCACTGCAATTTCTGCACCAGGAACAAATCCCAAATCTAAAAATCGTTGATGCACTTCTCGTGCACAGCCTTTTTCGATTCCCACAATCTTTGCAATTGTCCCTTTATGTAGTTCTGATAATTTCACTTTTAATTCTTTAGAGAAACAAAATTACATAATTAGACTTGTCTAACAATTAATTTAGTGTTAAAAATTTAATACAACTATAATCTAAAACAATCAGAATAAACTAAATAAGTAGATTTCTGTTTCTGCGACATTTCAATATTCAAATTTTAACCAAAAAAACAACAATTAGAAAGGAGTATAACTGCATACAAATTTTTGACACTTCGCTGTGATAAGTTACCCTTTAAACACTTCAGCAAACCTTCTGATTCAGCAGCAAAGTTTAGAGATAATTAAAATACAACCCCCTACCCATATCGTTAACTATAAGAATCTTAATTGGTTAACAAGAATATATAGTACAAGAAAGAATGGTGTTTTATTGAACGTTTGCCCACAAACAAGTGTATTTATTGAATAGACTTCTTGCACTCTAAAGGGCAATTAGGAAAGTACTTGCAGTATTATACAGATTAAAATTTGAAGTGTAAAGAAGTTAGTTGATTAGAAACGTAACAGTAAATCACTCTTGTTTCTCCAAGATTACATACAAATTATCCTAAATCGTTTTAAAGGCATTTTCAAAAGGAACTCTATGTACTAAACTGCGGCCTAAAGTAACTTCATCAGCGTATTCTAATTCATCTCCTACGGCAATTCCACGGGCGATTGTAGACGTTATTATATTGTAATCCTTAATCTGTTTATAAATGTAGAAATTAGTTGTATCCCCCTCCATAGTAGAACTTAAAGCAAAAATAATTTCTGATACTTCTCCATTCTTCACTTTATCAACAAGCGATTGAATTTTAAGTTGACTTGGTCCTATCCCGTCAATGGGAGAAATTTTCCCTCCTAACACGTGATAAATACCTTTGAAAAGTTGGGTGTTCTCCAAAGCCATGACATCGCGTACATCTTCTACAACACAAATAGTTCTGTGATCACGTAGAGGATTTTCACAAATATCACATACTTCTTTATCAGAAATATTATGACAGCTCGTACAGAAAATTATATCTGTACGCATTTTAGTCAAAGCCGTGGCCAAGTGCATTGTTTGCTCTTCAGACTGTTTCAATAAATGCAACATTAATCTCAATGCAGTACGCTTGCCAATTCCTGGTAATTGCGACACTTCTTCTACTGCTTTCTCTAATAATTTTGAAGGAAATTCCATAACTGCAAATATACAAAAAAAGGGAGTTTTTAGTAGCTAACTAATAGTCTCATGCAATAGCTTGTCATCTTCGAGAACTACCTACATAGAATAAACTAAAATGAAAATCGATACCATACGTTAAAAATATTTACATTTGAGCTTTGACATCTTCCAATAAAGAAATTAAAGTATTATGACACCAATTACTATTATAAGCATTATTGTTATTTATTTTGGCGTGCTCATCGCTATATCTCAATACATAAGTAAGAAAGACAGTAGTAATGATGCTTTTTTTAGTGCAAACAAAAATGCCAAATGGTATCTTGTCGCTTTTGGAATGATTGGGACTGCGCTATCTGGCGTAACATTTATTTCGGTACCTGGCGAAGTGGGTGCACCATCGGGTGAACAGTTTAAATACTTTCAATTTGTACTTGGAAATGCTGTTGGTTTTATTCTAACTGCAGCCGTCTTACTTCCTCTATACTATAAGTATAATCTTGTATCCATATATACCTACATTGAAAAAAGATTAGGTCATTATAGCTACAAGTCTTCTGCATTGATATTTTTGATAAGCCGTACAATCGGTTCAGCTTTCCGCCTATACTTAGTCGTAATAGTACTACAGCGCTATGTTTTTGATTACTATGGCATTCCATTCTTTTCTACAGTCTTAATCGCTTTGTTGCTAATTTACGCTTACACCTACAAAGGAGGTTTAAAAACAATTATAGTAACAGATACGCTACAAACATTCTTTCTTGTATCCTCTGTTATCTTTACGATTATTTTTATTTGCAATAGCTTAGATTTAAGTCCTATACAAGCATTTGAAACAATCAAAGAGAGTAACTATTCAAAGATCTTTTTCTTCGAAGACCTTATCTCCAATCGATTCCACTTCTTGAAACAATTTATTGGAGGAGTATTTGTCACTTTAGCAATGGTTGGTTTAGATCAAGATTTAATGCAGAAGAACCTCAGTTGTAAAAATATTAAAGAAGCACAAAAAAACATGTATTCCTTTACAGCGATTTTCGTTATCATAAATCTGTTCTTCTTAGGAGTTGGTGCCCTACTCTATATTTATGCTGAACAACAGGGAATCGCTGTACCTATAGATCAGATTACAGGTAAACCACGCACCGATTTACTATTTCCCGAAATAGCATTTAATCACTTAAGCTTGATCCCTGCCATAGTTTTCTTACTTGGGCTTACAGCAGCTACCTTTGCTACAACAGATTCAGCATTAACAGCTTTAACTACTTCTTTTTGTATCGACTTTTTAAATATGGATAAACAAAAAGACAAACCCTCTAACATTTGGAAACGCAAAGTAGTTCATCTTAGTTTTTCTCTATTAATGTTTTTAGTAATCATACTGTTTAATGCCATTAACGATGCATCTGTCGTGAGCATGATATTTAAAATAGCGTCTTATACCTATGGTCCTTTACTTGGTCTATTTGCTTTTGCAATATTATTCAAATCAAGAAGAGTCAAAGATAAAATTGTCCCGTTGATATGTCTTGCATCTCCAATCCTAACGCTTATATTAAGCAATAATTCACAACAGTGGTTTGCTGGTTATGTATTCGATAATGAACTTATACTTGTAAATGGAACCCTAACTGTATTATTGTTGCTGTTGATTAGCAATAAATCAAAATTGGTCAGTACGCAACAACACTAAGGTACAAGATTCTTCATACGTAATTTGCTCTGCTGATAATAGAGCATAAAATTCGGGGTTCTCTGTTCCTGGATTAAATATTACGCGTTTTGGTTTTAAACTTAGTATGTAGTCATAAAACTCAACTTGACGTTTTGCGTTAACATACATAGTGATAGTATCTATATCACTATACGCTTTCTTAGTAGTATCAATGACTACATCGGCTACTACTCCTTCTCTTAAACCATATGCTACCACAGAATGATCATATTCTCGTAACATATTTATTGCCTTGAATGAATAGCGCTCCGGATTAGTGGAAGCACCTATAACTAATACCTTCATACGATTTATTATTTTTTTAAATTAAACACTATAATAATTAATTTGTTAATGATATACAATCACTTAAGATTATTATATATAACAATAACACACAAAATGCATCAATTATTTACCTTAAATTTATTAAAAAAACTACTATTTACTCCAAAGATGACATAAATCATATTTCATAATTGTTTTTTGTGCTAATTTTACTCTAAGAAATTTAATAAAAAAATTATGAAAAAATTACTACTTTCTTTTTTAGGAGCTGCTCTATTTTTTAGTGGATCAGCATTTGCTCAAGAACAAGAAGTTTCTACTACAGCAAAAGAAGATTATAAATGGCAAGTTCGTCTACGTGGTGTAGGAGTTATTCCTCACAACAGAGCAGAAATTGGAGGAATTGGAGGTCAAATTGACGTTAACAATAACTTTATTCCTGAATTAGACTTTACTTACTTCTTCACTAAAAACATTGCTGCTGAGTTAATTTTAGGTACTTCAAGACACACAGTTGGTACTTTAGGTTCTAGTTTACCAGAAGCAGTTGGAGGACCAGCTACTGCAAACCTTGATTTAGGTAGTGTATGGTTATTACCTCCTACTTTAATGGTACAATACCACCACCAAGTAACGGATAACTTTAAACCGTATGTAGGTATTGGTGCAAACTATACAATTTTCTACAATGAAAAATCAGGAGTTGCTAAAGATATTTCTTATGATAATAAGTTTGGATGGGGATACCAATTTGGATTCGATATTGATGTAACTGATAAGTTCTTCATCAACGTTGACTTTAAAAAATTATTCTTAAAAACAGACGTATCAGTTAATGCATCTAATTTATTAACTCCAGAAGCACAAGCTGCTGGAACTACTGAATTAAGCATCCCTGCTAAAGTAAAAATCGATCCTATGTTAATCGGATTCGGTGTAGGAATGCGTTTTTAATTATTTAATGAGACATTTTTTTTTACCAACCCATACAACTACAGTTGTGTGGGTTGGTTTTTTATTGCCTTTATTTTAACGAACTTTGTACGCATAAAAGAGAGTAGCGTTTATCATGAAGAGTACCATTTCGTTTAAGGATATAAATAAATTAGCCATACCAGCCATTTTTGCTGGAATATCAGAATCTATTATTTCTTTGACTGACATAGCCATAGTTGGAAACGTAAAAGAAAATAGCGTGGAAGCTTTAGCGGCTGTTGGTTTAGTCGGCTCATTTCTTTCTGCCATAATATGGATAGTTGCCCAAACGAAAACCTCAATATCTGCAGCTGTCTCTCAACATTTAGGTGCCAATAGGATATTTGCAGTCAAAACATTGGTACCACAAGCTATTTTATTCAATTTTATATTAAGTATACTACTCTTTTTATTTACAACATTCTTTGTAAATGAAATATTCACAGCTTACAACGCTGAAGGATTACTCCTAACCTACGCCAAAGAATATTACCTCATAAGAGCATGGGGCTTTCCTCTTACCCTAATTACTTTTGCACTCTATGGTGTTTTCAGAGGGTTGCAAAATACAATTTGGGCTATGAAATGCAGCTTAACAGGTGCCATAATCAACGTAATCCTAACTTATTTCTTCGTCTTTGGTATAGACGGCTTACTTCCTGCTATGCACATCAAAGGGGCTGCCTATGCAAGTGTAATTGCACAAAGCATTATGCTCATTATGGCGTTTTACTATTTCTTTAAATACACTCCTTTTAACTTAGCGCTTAGAAAAACAATAAATCCCTCTTTAAAGCCATTAATTATTATGAGCTTTAACTTTATAATTCGCACTGCTACATTAAATGTTGCTATTTACTTAGCGAACGCCTATGCTACAGGTTACGGTAAAAATTATATTGCAGCGCAAAGCATATTAATGAATATATGGCTGTTCTTTTCCTTCTTCATTGATGGTTACGCAAGTGCTGGAAATGCTTTATCAGGAAGGTTATTAGGAGAAAAAAACTATAACGCCTTATGGAAAATGAGTAAAGACATAAGCAAATACGCTATAATAATTGCAATTATACTTATTGCTATTTGCCTTGCCTTTTATAAACAAATAGGATTATTGTTTAACCAAGAAACCGAAGTAATTAAAGTATTTGTATCTGTATTCTGGCTCGTTCTAATAATGCAACCTATTAACGCCTTAGCTTATATCTATGACGGAATATTCAAAGGTATGGGAGATGCTAAATTCTTACGCAATAATTTATTGTTTGCTACTTTCTGTGGGTTTATTCCCACATTGCTTTTATTTGATTACTTAGACTTTAAATTATACAGTGTTTGGCTTGCATTTGCAGTATGGATGTGTTGCAGAAGTTTCCCTTTAATGTACATCTTCAAAAAGAATTTTGTAGATAAATAGGGCAATGCAACAGTGTTGCAAACATAGTTGGAGATTATTTATACTGAGTAGATGTTAGTACATTTGTTATAAATAAAAACAATAGAACTATGTGTCAAGAACATACAAATCATAATCACTCTCATAATCACCAAGATCACGATCATAACCACGATCATGATCACGACCACAGTCATGGTGACGAAAACACTAAATACTTCGTTGGATTCAGTTTACTACTCTTGTTTATAGGATTACTATTAACTTACATTCTTAAAGCCGATTGGTTTATTAACAACACTACTTTGAGAATAGTTTGGTATAGTGTCGCTTACCTTCCTGTAGGACTCCCTGTTTTAAAAGAAGCTGTAAAATTAGGAGCACGAAAAGATTTCTTTAATGAGTTTTCGCTAATGGGAATAGCTACTTTAGGAGCTTTCTTTATTGGTGAGTATCCAGAAGGAGTTGCTGTAATGATTTTCTATACTATAGGAGAACTATTTCAAGAGTCTGCAGTTAACAAGGCAAAAGGTAATATAAAAGCGCTTTTAGATATTAGACCTAATGAAGCAAGTGTATATCGAAACAATCAATATACTGTTGTTAGCCCTGAAGAAGTTCAAATAGGAGAAATTATACAAGTAAAAGTTGGAGAAAAAATACCTTTAGATGGCGAACTACTTACAGACAAAGGAAGTTTTAATACTTCAGCACTTACAGGAGAGAGTAAACCCTCTACTTATAAAAAAGGGGAAGTTGTCCTTACGGGGATGATCAACTTACAAAATGTAATAGAAGTTAAAACAACAAAGTTGTATCAAGATAGTTCTCTTGCTAAAATCCTTCAAATGGTTCAAGAAGCAAGTGCACGCAAAGCTACAACAGAATTGTACATTAGAAAATTTGCTAAAATATATACTCCTATTGTATTCTTCTTAGCCGTTGCCTTAACCATTTTACCTTTCTTTTTTTTAGGTGAAAATTATGTTTTCCAAACTTGGTTGGGACGAGCATTAGTGTTCTTAGTTATTTCTTGCCCATGTGCATTGGTAATTTCAGTTCCATTAGGCTACTTTGGTGGAATAGGCGCAGCATCTAAAAATGGTATTCTATTCAAGGGATCGAATTACTTAGAACTTATGGCTAAGCTCGATATCGTTGTTATGGATAAAACTGGAACTTTAACAGAAGGAGTATTTAAAGTACAAAAAGTAGAAACAACAATGGAACAAAGTAGTTTTGTACACATCGTTGCTGCAATAGAGAAACAATCCACTCATCCCATAGCAAAAGCTATTGTTGAAGCCTATCCTACAGATAAAATAGCGGAAGATGTACATGAAATATCAGGAAAGGGATTACAAGGAAAAGTGGATAATCAAGAAATACTCGTGGGCAATACAGCGCTTTTAAAGCACTTTAAGATTGAATACCCAAGTAATATAGATGATATAGTAGAAAGTATTGTAATCGTCGCTATTAACGGTCTATATACAGGGTATATAACAATCGCCGACAAAATTAAAGAAGATTCGAAAGAAGCTATTCAATTAATGAAAAAGCTCGGTGTCTCTAAAACTGTGATGCTTAGTGGAGACAAAGATACTATAACCCAAAAGGTTGCTAAAGAAATCAATTTAGATTATGCCGTAGGTGGTTTGTTACCAGAAGGTAAAGTAGCACAAGTTGAAACCCTCAAAAAAGAAAATCCAAACAAATCACTTGCTTTTGTTGGAGATGGAATAAATGATGCACCTGTACTTGCTTTAAGTGATGTAGGTATTGCAATGGGAGGACTTGGTAGTGACGCAGCCATCGAAACAGCAGATGTGGTAATACAAACTGACCAACCATCCAAAATAGCAACTGCTATTCACATAGGAAGGGAAACAAGAAAGATTGTAATTCAGAATATCGTACTCGCACTAACAGTTAAGGTTATTGTACTTATCCTTGGAGCAGGTGGAGTTGCAACGATGTGGGAAGCAGTTTTTGCAGACGTTGGAGTTGCATTACTAGCAATCTTAAACGCGGTAAGAATCCAAAAAATGAAATTTATATAACTTGATACAAACATAAAATCCCGATAGTAATCGGGATTTTTTTATTCTTGTTCCTTAAACTGATGTAAGGTATGCTCAATTTGTAGAAGATATTGTCCATATAGTTTTTTAATCCAATACTTGGCAATAAAGTAAATTAGAACAACCATAATAATAGACACTATTCCCAAATACTTTAAAGCGTGTAAATCACCTCCCAAAATAAGGTCTAATTGAGAAGAAGGAGATGCCACTAAAAGTAATAGAATACCAAAAGGAATAAGTGAATAACAAAAGTTCTCATACATTTGAATATACAACTTTACGTTATAATAGCTATCATATACACTGTCTCTACTGTTTAATTCTAAAGAAGCAGATGTTCTATAGAAGCGATACATTTTCAAAATATAATATCCTGTAATAAGCACAAATATTCCATAGAAAAGATAAAAACCACCTATTTTATTATTCTGTATATCCAGAATATTTGGAGTGAAAACGATAAAAACTATACTTATAATCTGTATCCAAATCTCCTTTTTGACATTACCTCTAATCTTGTCTAATGGCAGACGACTTACTTTTACCTTAAGCTCTTGAGAAGCTACTATATCTGTAGGCAGTTCTTGTTCCTGCCATGACTTCTTTAAATCATCAAAATTCATATCCTTGCCTTTTTATAATTTCTTGTAATTTGCTTTTCGTTCTATTCAACTTTACTCTTGCATTTCCTTCTGAAATACCTAAGTTCACAGAAATATCATAATGAGAAAACCCTTCTAAGTATAAAAATATCAAGGCCTTCTCAATATCATTAAGTAAATGAATAGCTTTATAGAGATAGTTAATTTGACTTTCTACAACCTTATCAACTTCTACATCTAATACACTATACTGATCATCACTAAGCATCTGTTTATTAGTAGATAATTTCCTATCCTTTTTAAAATAAGTTATAGCGGTATTCAAGGCCACGCGATACATCCAAGTCGAAAATAGACTCTTTCCTTGAAACTTGTCATATGATTTCCAT
Organism: Myroides albus; assembly: GCF_009711045.1. Classification (GTDB taxonomy): domain Bacteria; phylum Bacteroidota; class Bacteroidia; order Flavobacteriales; family Flavobacteriaceae; genus Flavobacterium; species Flavobacterium album_A. The sequence goes on from NZ_WMJX01000035.1 coordinate 27,002, forward strand.
AACTGTAACAAAATCTCTTGATAAAGATCTGCCTGGTCTTCGCTATTATCCATATACATACGTGACACTTTATACAAAATGCCCTTATGTATTTCAATATTAGTCAAAAACTCTTTTTCTACAATCCTATTCACTATCCTTAAAATAATTAAACTTTACATGCCCGCATGGAAATACTCACAAATAGAAGTAATGCTAATCCACACTTACATAAACTTTTCAAATAGTTAGTATGATAATCGTACAAATGTTACAAAGCAAGCTCATTTTTTTTTAGTTTCAAGCTATACTAAGATAGAGTATCAATAAAGAGAATATATTTTCTTTTTAGATTAACTAAACTTCTTGCTTAGTTCCCAATTTTAGGATTGATCCCTATTATTACTGATCCAAAATATTCTCAGCACTTGAATAGAAATTTACCAATAGTATCATCCTACTAAGTTATGAAGTATATAAACAAAAAATCCCCAACCTCATATGAGATTGGGGATTCTTAA
>NZ_WMJX01000036.1 GCF_009711045.1 Myroides albus
AGAGCGAACGCGGAAAAAGTTGTGATCCTCTGTATTGTATTTTCCTTGGTAAGAATCCTTCTCTCCCTCTGGAGCACTTATACGCGCATAGCGGTACATGCCTTTGTCTCCTTTTGGATACTGAAACTCTTCGTTTCCGATCTTCTCTACAAATCCCTCTGCGTGACTTTTATCACTTGGTTGTAGCGCTTGAGCACCTTGGTGAAAAGTAAGCATACCTTGCAAGGAGTCAACTTTTACTATCCCGTCTTGAAAATCCACTGAGCCGTATACATTCGCTTCATTCTTTAAATCAAAAGCAACCTGTTTCTCAGGGTTATTTAAGACAATATGATAGAAATCTGATGGCTTGCTTCCCGAGATGATTTGTTTACCACTACCTTCTAATTTAGTAAACACAGCTGTTGAACTGTTTTCCTTCTCACTGTGATGATATAAATTATCGTTATTAAAACTTTGATAATAATAAACAATACCATCATTCTTCATGTTGCCATTCACTGTATTATCGAAATCATACAGTGTTGACATCACCCCGCCATTCGCAACTGAAATCACTCCATTATTTACGAAGACTTCTTTCTCTTTAGTCTGCTGTGCTACTACTGTAGCAGGCAATACCAAACCGAATAAGGCAACTGATTTATATATTTTTTTTGATTGCATAGTTTTCAGTTTTTAAATACTGTGTTAGTACAGAACTAACACAGCTATTTAAGTTTATTATTTTACTACAAATACCACTGTCATGAAAGCTCCATATTTTGCTTTCTTGATTACTTTGTAAGTTAAAACACCATTAGCATCTACATTCACATCAGAAAACACTGCTGGATCATAATATGGTACAAAGAAATTTAAATCTTCTTTCTTATATACAGGAATAGTTGCATTAGCATCAGACTGAACCATAGGAGGTCTATCTCCTGAAATAGGTGTATCAACTACTGCTCCTGTACCACCAAACATAGCTACATACTCATCGTATAAGTTTCTTGTTTGTATTTCATTATGCTTTTTAGATGTATCAAACATTACAGGAGGCATATAGAATACTTTTGGCATTGCAGATTTTACATCTACTACATATTCGTTAGGATTTGTTCCTGGCTTAACCACTACATCACCTGTTTCCGTTTTACCACCTGTAACAGTTACTGGTTTTTCTTTGTCTTTCCAAACTACAGTTGCATTGTTTCCTGTACCAACAGTTGTCAATACTTGGTTGTCGTTACCAGCTGTAATTTGGTTTACATTTAGAGAACCGCCTATTTGGTTTAACTCAAAGTTACCTTGATTCACTGTTAAAGAAACATTTTGAAGAACTACTCCATTTCCTTTATCTACAGTTAATAGGTTAGATTCAGAAGTTAAATCCCCTTTTTTCGTAATATCAACTACTGGAGTTTTCCATTCTACAGTTTTCTTACCTTCTGTAGATACAGTTGTTGTAAGAACTTGTCCATTATTACCTCCTGTAATCTTATCCGTTGTTACAGCTCCATCTTTAATTTTAGCAGAAGTAATTGCATTATCTGCAACGTCAATCTGAACATCTTTTAACAATGATGTTGCTCCATTAGCAGAGATTGTAATTGTGTTCTCAGTAGAAGATAAAGCCTTACCGTTTCCAACATTTGAAGCATCTACAGCTGGTGTTTTAGTAACCCATTGACCACCTTCGAATACCAATACATTTCCTTCAGCAACATTAGCTGTTACTAAGTCTTTTCCTTGTAATTTAGAAATTGTTGTATTATCAGCATTACCTGTTACATCACCTCCTAAAGTAATATTAGTAAGTGCACTCTGATCAACCCAAGTAGCCTTACCTTCTTTAGATGTGACCATTACTTGATTTTCTTTACCAGGAGTAATTGCAAGAGTCACATCTTTTAATGTAGCATTAGCTCCACCTGTTACAGTGATTCCTGTACCTGTAATTCCTTTAGTCGAAGCTACATTATCAGCTGTTAATTCTACAAATGAATCCTTTCCATTAACCGTACTTGTTAACTTATTACCCTCTAATTTTAATGTATTTGAAGTATTCTCTGTAACTACTGTATCAAGATTAATTGTCTGCTTGCCTCCTTGAGAATTAGTATAAGTCAACGTCTTCTTATCTGCACTAAGAGATAAATCAGTATTATTTAATTTTAAAGTATTGCTTTCTCCTTTTGTATTAACGTAAGTTAATTCATTCTTCCCTGCTTCATAATCTAACTTCCCGTTATTTAAAGAGATAGTATGCTCTTTACCTTCTTCGTCTTTGTACTTTAAAGCGTTTGTTGGTATATCATACCCTAATACAGTTAAACTCTCATTTGTATCAACGATAGACTTTTGAGTTACCCATTTAGTAATAGGATTACCTTTATCATCAGTTGTACTTACTAATACATCTCCTTCATTTCCTCCTTGGATTTGGTTATTAGTAACCTGTCCTCCTATATTTTGTAAGCTTAATTTAGCCTCATCAACATCAACAGTATACTCTGTATTTTTATCTTTTGTACCAGCTCCTGTTGTAACAACTGTTACTTTATCAGAACCATTTTTAACTGATGTTGTTTTTTGTCCAGCTTCGATAGCTGGTGTTAAATCAAGTGCATCTCCTTCTACTCCGTTAACTACAGTAATCAATTGATTATCTCTGTTTAGTTTATTCTCTACAGAGTTAATAATAGTTGCTGTTTTAGAAACACCATTAACATTAGATGTCATAGTGTTATCTTTTGACGTTAACTCATTCGAAGTATTATTCTTAACGATATCGTTTTGATTAACCCAAGTTGTTTTATTATCATCTCCAGTAACCATTACTTGTCCTGCAGTACCAGGAGTTATAGCAAGAGTAACATCTTTTAATGTAGAGTTTTCTCCCCCATCAACAGTAATACCTGTACCTTTAATTCCTTTAGAAGAAACAATACTTGCATCTGTTAAAGTAACAGTTGATGATTTTCCATTTACTGTACTTGTTAAACTATTTCCTGATAATGTTAATTCATTAGAAGTATTTCCTTCTACTACTTCTTTTTGAGTTTTGTACGAAACATTACCATCTTTGTCAGCAACAGCTACTCTATTATCGTCACCTTTCCCTGCATTTAATTTCTCAGAAGTAACAGCACCATCTTTCAACATTGGAGTTGTGATAGCTTGAGTTAAATCTGTTTTAGCTTCTTTCCCATTTACTGTAGAAACTAACTCATTACCTACAACTTCTAATTTATTTGTTGTAGCTTCTGTTTTACTTACCCATTTAGTGATCATTCTATCACCTTCTTTTACGGTTACTAAAACTTCACCATCTTTACCTGCTGCAATTTTTTCAGTTGTAACTGCTCCAGCACCTAATTTATCAGTTGTTACAGCACCATCTGCTATACCTAAGATTACATCTTTCAATAAAGCGTTTACTACTTCTAATGAATTACCTACTGTATCTCCTGCTGTTACAGTGATTCCCTCTCCTCTTAATGATTTTGCTTTTAACTCGTCAGTAGAACCACCTTTAGCAATCGTATCTTCCAACAAGTTTTTAGCAGAAGTTTGTTTTAATTCTCCTGTAGCAGGATCAGTTAATACAATATTATTAGTAGTTGGATTGTTCTTAACATCTTCTAAACCTTGAATTGCAAGTTCACTTCCTACTCCTGTAGTTAAAGTTGTTTTTTCTGTTAAAGCACCTCCTAATTTAAACTCACTATTTCCCTCTGTATCATTTACTACAGTAACACCATTCTTTGCTGTTACAGTCCCTGATACAAAATCCTTAGGATTAACCCATTCTGTAACTTGATGTTTTTCTATGATATTATCACCATTAGCATCTTTACCAACTACAATATCTTTTGTTTTAGTAACTAAAACTTGACCATCTTCAGTACCACCTTGTACTTCAATCACTGTACCATCTAACAAAGCTTGACTTCCACCAAATACTTTAATCGATCCAGAAGTAAGTGCTTTACCATTTAAAACTTTGCCTGAAACTTGCTGATATGTCACTGTCCCATCTGCATTTGCTACTGGTACAGTTCCTTCCGCTGCAGGTGTACCTTTTCCATCAGCATCTTTAGTACCTGCGTATAACTTATCTTGTGTTACTGCACCTGGCGCTAACTTCTCAGTTGTAACTGCTCCTTTTGCAATCTCTAAAGTAACATCCTTTAATAAAGCGTCTTTTCCTTCAGTTACTACAATATCTGTAGAGCTTAATGTTCCTTTAGTTCCTTCTACTGTTGTTATTTTTTCTAATAACTTCTCTATCGCACCTTGAACATTTGTTACCCCTAATTGAGTTGTATTATCATTAAATGTAATAGCTCCTGCATTAGTATCTATCTTCGCTAACTCTGTCCCTGATTTATCAGTAAAAGTGTAAACACCATCAATAGAAGTAACATTTAACGTATTAGCATTAAATGGAACTCCTTTAGCGCCTGGCTTTAACTTACCATCTTTTCCATAGTCAGATTCGTTATAGTAAGTAAATGTTCCATCACCATTATCAAAGATAGTAGTAACAGTTTCGTTAGCTTTTACTAAATCTTTAATAATAGCAGCATCTTCTTTAACCCACTTCACAGTACCATCTTTATCAGTAACTAATACTGAACCCGATTCACCTTTTTCAATTTGAGTCAACTGAAGTGTACCACCAATTTTGTTTAACTCAAACTTCGTTTGGTCAATTGTCAACACAACATCTTTTAATACTACTCCTGCTGTATTAGATACAGTCATTAAGTTATTAGCTGACGTTAATGCTTTACCATCTACATTAGTAGACGAAATATTTTGGTAAACTACTGTTCCATCAGCTTGCACCACAGGTACTTTACCTTCGTCTTTCTTATCTGCTCCTAATTTATCAGCTGTAACTGAACCATTTTGAAGCATTTCAGTAGTTAATTTATCTTTTAATGTTTGTGTAGCAGGTACTCCATTAACTGTAGAAGTTAACTCTGTACCCTTTAATACTAAACTATTCGTAGTAATAGCATCTTTAGCAGACCACACTACATTACCCTCTTTATTTATTACTAAAACATCACCTGCATTACCTTTTTGAAGTTGTGAAATATTTAATGTACCTCCTAAGTTTCCTAACTTAATTGCTTTTTCGTTAACGCTTAAAGCAGTTGTTTTCAATACAGCCCCTTTACCATCAGTAACAACGATAATATCATTACCTGTAAGGTCTTTTCCGTTTAATGCTGTTTCTAAGTTAACTGTTAAGTTACCGTCTGCATCTACATCTAAGCCACTACCTGGTTTTACAACCCCAGCTACATCTTCAGTAGCTGTAGGTACGTCTAATGTATAAGAAATAGAGTTAGCACCTTTAACTTCTGTAACTTTAATATTATTTCCACCTTTTAAAGTAGTTAATGTCTGATTTTCTTTTACTAATGCATCTACATCTATATTATGTGTAGCGTTTTGCTCATCAGTGTAAACCAATTCTTTACTCGTAGCATTGTAAACCAATTTCGTTAACGTTTGTTCTACGTTTACTAATTGTTTTAATACGTTATATAGATCCTGATCTGTTTTCCCTTTGATTACCTCAGTAATATCACCAATAACAGTAATCTTAGATTCCTTACCAGCTTCATTAGTATATGTATATTTACCAGCCTCTTCACGAACTAAAGTAGTAATCGTCTCATGTTTCTTCACAAGATCCTTAATACTTACCACATTTTCTGTACCTGCTTCATCTTTGAATGTAAGTGTCCCAGCATCTACATTGTTTGTAATACTTGTTACTGTTTCAAATGACTTAACAGCTCCTTTAATATCTATAGTAGTAACTGCTTTCTTCTCATCAGAATACGTTAAAGCACCTGTAGCTTTATCAAAAGCTAATACAGTCAATGTCTCATTGTTCTTTACTAAATCGATAATTAAGTTCGCTACCTTATCACCATCCATTTTTAGAATCTTTGCAAACTCATTCACTACAATTTGAGGAATATCCGCATCTGCAGTTAAACGTTTCCATACGTTTACATCCCAATAGTAATAACCTGGTGTAATGTCTTTTTGTTCTTTAGTAGCATACACTAATAAACTCTGTACGTTACCGTTTGTAATAGTAGTCTTATCTTTAGTGTCAGTCAATGCCACATTAGGGATTAACAAACCTCTATTTGAAGATTGGATTAATAATTCTGCTGATTTATTTGGAATAGCAGTACCAATACCTACTTGTGCATTAGCAGCCATAGTTCCCATCAATAATGCAACTGATAATAATCTTTTTTTCATAATTGTATATTTTGTGTCTTTAACGTCTAATTATTGTACTTTGTGATAAATGTGTGGATTTGTCATTAATGGACCACCGCCTTCAACTGGAGTGATTGTTGGTTTATCAAAACCTTTATCATCTTTTGACTCCGCTGTTGTTGTTTTTCCTTTTGGAGCTGTTCCTGTTACTTCTGCTCTATTCTCAACTTTCTCAGCATCTACATCTGTGTCTGTAATCGTATAAGTAGCAGTTGCTGTCCAAGTTTTCCCAACTTCTAAACTTCCTGTTCCTTGCCCTTCTGTAAATACTGGAGTAAATTTTGGTATCTTAGAATCTTTAAAATCTTTTAAAGTCAAGGATACGTTACCTGTATTTGTGATTGTAAACGTATAGTTGATTACTCCATTCCCTTTTGATGTATCAGCATCCTCATCTACTACTCCTACTTTTACTAATGTGATAGAAGGTTGTTGTTCTAAGATGGTTACTGTACAAGTTTCACAATCTTTATAAGCTGGATCTTCTAAAGGGTAATTTGGATCTTCTTTATCAACAGGTATAGTAGGTTTCGACTTACCTGTTACTGGCCCTGTAGGAATATTACCTTTACCAACAGCTTGATTAAATACTCCACCTCTCTCAATATCTGCTTGCGTTATTACATAATCTGTATTCACACTAAACTCTTTTAGTTCTCCAGGCAATAAAGAAGCTATTGTAGCTTTAAAATCAGGTAACTTAGGATCTGTTACTTCTATATTTGTTAGAAGGGTATTTCCTGTATTAGTTACTTTAATTGTGTATCTGATTACTCCTCCTGGTTTGATAGCTTTATCAGTTCCTTTACCAATATATTCTCCATCTTTAATAATAGATAATCCTGGTTCTGGTTCGATCGTTAACTTTGCACACATCTCAGAGATATGAGGAGTATTCTCACAATCGAATTTACTTACAGCACTATTATTTCTAGTACCATCTCCCATACTTCCATTTGTCTTATGACCTATATAACAGAACTTATAATTCTCTCCCATATACATAGAAGTATGCCCCCCTATCTCTACATAGATAGCTTTATTAACTAATTTACCATTCTTATCTAAAAACCCTTGAGGAACAGATGCATAAACCACATCACTATCTCCTGGTTGACCTAACATACTACTTCCGTTTTTCCCCCATAGGTATAACTTCCCATATCTATCAATAGCCCCTGCTGCTGTTTCATGTGATGAGTTATCTGCTCCTGTGATGAAGATTATGTCTGACAATTCAGTTTTAGCATCACTCTTAACTACTTGCCAAGTATTTTTAAACTTACTCTTACCTGATTCGCCTATTCCTAACTGCCCGTTATTATTTCCTCCTATTGAGTATACTTTTCCGTTATTTCCTAATACTAAATAACTAACTGAATTAGGTGCCTGTTTATCATTACCTGTAACAGCAATCATTTTAGGTTTCTCTCCATTACTATATGGAGATTTTACATTTATGGCATTGCTATTATTTTTGATAACAGGATTCTGTCCATCATATTTCTCCTTACCCCAAGCAATGAATGAATCATCATTTAATAAAGCAAAACCACCATAACTATGAACACGTACTAACTTTACATCTGTTAACTCAGAACCATTTGTTCTTTTAACAATATGCCATTCATTATCTGCTCTTAAACTTCCATCACCATACATCTGATAATCTGCTCCCATCGTATATAACTTTCCTTGTTTAGTCTTAAGTACAAGTATATTATATGATGCTGTCATATAAACCACATCTCTAGGTTTTACATTAGCAGGTAAAGAAATTTCTCCAAAACTAGTATTCTTAGTTAGAGCAGTTGAAATTACTGTCCCTTCTGTACCCCATACATATAGACCTTTAGAGGTTAATAAGAACATTTGAGTTTTTGTGTTACTATACGTCCCCATTGTTGCGAGCATAGGGGAACCTTTAAAATCATAACCGTTCTTAGGTAATATTCTTAAAGGACTGTATACATGATTTGTCCCATTAGGCATACCTCTCTCTCCAAAAATCTCAAAACCATACTTAGTTTTTACAATAGTTGTATGGAATCCTGAAATAAACTGATCTCCTTCATTATCACAGAAGTTATCATCTACTGCTCCAAATGGTAGTGGTACTATTGTAGGATTCTCATTTGTATAATCTGTTCCTGATATTTTACTAATCACTTTATTACTATCTGTCAAAGCCGTAACAGTAGCCTGATTTACTTTCTCTGCATTATCAATATCTTCTTGTGTGATAAAATAAACAGCTTCGTATACCCACTCCTCTCCTTCATCTAATAACTTATTGTTATTAATATCTCCTGATTTAAAGATAGGAGTAACATTTAGTAATTTAGGATCACTCACTTTTACATCGTGTAGAGCCACATTACCTTGGACTTGCTAACTTAGTCTGGACAAAGAGTTAAGCATAAAAACTTATCTTTGACTTATGAAAAGAATTAGAAAGACTTACGACTCAGCTTTTAAGAAGCAAGCCGTTGAACTGGCTAAGGAAAGAACAAACAAATCAGAATTAGCTCGTGAACTTGGAATTCGAGCCACCTTGTTATATAAATGGTGTAAAGAGGCTCAAGAGTTTGGAGATGGTAGTTTTCCAGGCAATGGTAAACAAAAGCTTACACCAGAACAAGAAAGAATAAAAGAGTTAGAAAAGAAGTTAGCAGCTGTTGAATTAGAACATGAAATATTAAAAAAAGCAATCGGCATTTTCTCAAAGACCGGCAAATGATTTACCTGTTCATATTTAATCATGAACATGAATTTCCGATTGGGATTATGTGTAAGGTTTTAGAGGTAAGTAGAAGTGGTTATTATCATTGGAAACGGTCTCCTGTTAATAAAAGCAAACAAGCCAAAGCAGATCTAAAACGAGTTATTACAGAAGTTTACTTCGAGTTTAAACAGCGTTATGGTAGTCCTCGACTTACAATAGAACTGAACGCACGAGGTTATAAAGTGTCTAAGCCAACAGTAGCTAAGTACATGAAAGAGTTAGGATTGCGTAGTAAAGTAGCTCGACGATATAGAATTACCACAGATTCTGACCACAATTATTTAGTAGTTGATAATATCTTAGATAGAGAATTTACACAAACCAAACCAGGGAAAGCTTGGGTATCCGACATTACTTATATCGCTGTAAAAGAAGGGTTTATTTATCTAACTACAATAATAGATTTATTCGATAGAAAGGTGATTGGATGGAGTCTAAGTAAAGATATGTCAACGGAAAACACCACTTTAGCAGCCTTTAAAATGGCTAAAAAGAACAGATCTTTTGAAGACGGATTAATTTTCCATTCTGACCAAGGAGTACAATATGCTAACTATAAATTTGCTAACTATTTAGAGTCCTTTAATGTTGTTAGAAGCATGAGTAGGAAGGCTAATTGTTGGGATAACGCCGTAGCGGAAAGCTTCTTTAAATCCCTAAAAGTGGAGATGATTTATGGAAATTTACAACTAAATACAAAGCAAATGGAGGCTAAAGTCTTTGAATATATAGAACTCTGGTACAATAAAAAACGTAGACACTCCTACTTAAACTACCAGACAATCAATGAGTTTAATCAAATAATAAATATTAATAAAGCTGCTTAACTAATTGTCCGGATTTCATTAGGATATCCACCTGTATTCTTCACTGTAAATGTGTAGTTAATCATATCACCTATCATAGAAGCTTCTTTGTACTCTTGAGAATTCTCATTATACATACTTCTATCTCCTTGTACATATTTACCTTCTTTTTTAAACTTAACTTCCGATTTATTGATATAACTTAAATCTCCACATTTAGAATTATCATATCCTTTAGGTAAATACTTATTATTTCCATCAGCTTTTTCTCCAGAATAATTTGCACTATTCTTATCTAATCCTAACTTAGACATCGTCCACATCGCAACAACATTAATGTTATCCGAGTTACGTAGCTTACTATTATTATCAATACCTTGTGCATCTCCTTTTACTATAAAGTATGCGTTCTTATAATCACCATTATATTTTAGAACAGGATAATCTTTTGCATCTTGTTTATATGTACCACAAATTTCAATAATAGAACTATTTCCTAACTCAAAATTTGTTTGTCCACTCACTGGTTCATATTGTGTAAGAGAACCTGTCATTGTGAAGTAACTATAATCCTTTAAAATAAACTTTGTTTCTTTTTTAGCATTCTTACCTATATCAGCAGATCCTTTCACTTCTATTCCTCCATAAGGACATATCGAAACTACACCACCTTCTTGAACAAATGGCCCATCAACATATAATTTTGCTCCCGATTGAATATATAATTTTACACCTTCTTTTATAGTTAAACCTCCTTTTATAGAAACAAATCCATTTACACAATAAATACTTCCTGCATTTAATAATTGAGCTGTACTGGAACTTTTTAACTCTATAGCACCTACAGGACATCCACATGGGATCTCTGGAGTAATCATAGTTTCTACAGAGCTAGTTAATCTACTTGGATCTTTAGCCTCAGCAGATGTAAAGTTTAATGCATCTACATTAATAGTAGCTGTATTATTTAATTTACCTGAAGTCGGCAATTGTTTTACTTTACCTTTAATAGTAAATACAGCTGCATCTCTACTACCCAAATTGATATTAATATCTTTTAGATTCTTTAATGAAGTAGTAAAGTTCGTTGCTTTAGTTTCTGCTAAACCTAACTCGCTTTTAAAAGTAATGCTCTCTATTTCAAAGTAAGGTTTTAAATTATCAAGAATATCATTCAATACGATTCCTTTATATACACTCTGAGATAAGTTTCTCACCTCTACAGTATACTCCAAGTCATCTCCTACAGCAACAGTTTCTTTATTTACTCTTTTTTCTACTTTTACACCCTCTGGTACAAAAACAGAAAGTCCTCTAATCTCATGATAGTTTACAGCACTTCCTGTAGAAGCTGCAAAACCAATCTTAAGTGTTTCAAATGGTGCTTCTGTATAGTCAGAAGTAAATAGGTGCTCAAAAGCTCCACCTTTCTCACGCATCCATCTAACTTCTACTCTATATCCGTTACCATATTTATACAACTCCATCTGCACTCTACGATAAAATACTGCATCTGATGGTCTATCAGTTAATATAGATGGATATCCTACTTCATAACCTTTCTTCTTTAATGTTGTAAAGCCAATTAATGGAGTATTATTATTCGGATTTGACATTCCACGTAATCCTACTGAATTTTTCAAAGTATAACGCATCTCCTCCATGGCATCACCTGTTATCCATTGTCCATTCTTTATACCATTTGTACTATAATACCCATTAGTTCCAGAAAAAATATAGTTCCCATACTCATCTAATCCTAAACCTAAATATCCACTTGTAATAGAAGGAGTAGCATATTGTCCTGAATTATCTCCTCCATATCCTAAATGATGACCTGTACCTCCTAATGTTACATTATCACCTAAAATAGCACCATTAATTAAGAATACTGTAAATCCATCACCTCCACGTGATGCCCATCCATGTGGTGGTTTATCATCTCCTGGTACGGTTCTCCAAGTTTTATATTCAAAGTCAAGAACAACGCCTTTATTAGAAGCAAATGCTTCATCTATAATAACTCCTCCATGTTGACTTCCTCCATCTTCTGTTAAACGAAGCCATCCATCACCATCTATATCTTTAAATTCACTTGTATTCTTTTCAGAAGCTGTTAAATAAGCTTTACCTTTAAAAACAACATTCTGTCTTTTAGTAGTACTCCCTTTAAAATCTTCTTCCACTTTAAACTGAGCATACGTACTACTCCCCATCCCCAGGAAGAGCACCAAAAGCATCAATACTTTAATAAGTAGTTTTCTATTCATAATCTATTTTCAATTATTAATTGCATAAAGTACAAGGACCTCTTCAAAACAATACTCGTACTTAATTACCTCAACAAAAATCTACCTTAAAAACTAACTTTTGGTTTCAAAATGCCTAAAAAACATACTTCCCAACATAATGAAACACATATAAAACACTATATAACAACAACTTAAACACTACTTAACAGAACCTATCCAAAAAAGACCCCTTGTATACACATCCTTTTAACAAATATTCTTATTATACCTAAAACTACTAATTGGAATATCTAAAATAGAATATAGTATGTACACATAATACCAATAAAAAAAGCCACAGTACTTTGGCTCTGTACTGTGGCTCGAATGTGGTTTAGAAACCTATTGGCTTATAAGTTTCAAATTAAAATTACTTTTGTTGTTGTTTATGTTGATCTATATAATCTGATGGTGAAACACCAGTATTCTTTTTAAATGATCGAAAGAAAGAAGTCCTTGAATTAAATCCACACTGCTCTCCCAGTTCCGATATATTGATATCTTCTTTAGTATTTGCAATAATCTCAATAGCATAACTGATTCTCAACTTATTCAGGTAAGGTTTGAAATTTGAGTTATACTTTAAAGTAAACAGCTGCGATAAGTGATGTTTACTGACTCCTGTCTCTTCTTCTAACCTTTCAATAGAAAAATCACTTTCCAAAAACATCTTATCTTCAACTAATACCTTTTCTACCTTTGAGCGATACTGATTAAGCAACTCATCAGGCACTTTAGACTTTTCATACTTACTTCCTTCATCCACTAAAGGAGATACATCTGAATCAGTATGCTGAATTACATCTCGATTAATCTGGCCAACAAACACTTCATCATTATTACTTGTACTATTTACCCTTTTAGTATAAAATCGGAAAATAAAGAAAGCTAAAAACAACATTCCAAAATAAACGATATCATAATCATTATTAGGAATAGCGTTATAAGTCACCAAGCCCACTAACATAATAGACATAAAGAGCATTACCCAGATCACCTGAATAATCAACACTCGAAATCTATAGGATAAACTAAGTTGATTAATCACAATGTAACCATATACAGCATAACCAGAAACAATCACTCCAGTAGAGACATACATGACCAAATAATAATGAATCAAAAAGCTTATATCTATATTGCTCTCTCCTATATTCAGTATATATATATACAAAAAGGAAAAAACCAAGGCTGGTATAAAGTGAATTATAATGAACGTATTTCTTTTTTTATACCCGTCAACCTGCGTTTTTAATGCATTCAGAGTTATATGGAAAAAAGGACCATAAAAAACCATAAAGGGTGAACCTAAGCTCAAGAATGTATTATCAGAAAAAAAAAACTTACTAATAGCAATATAACTACAGTGAAAAATAAAAAACAATAGAAAAACTCTTAATACAGCTTGCGATGCAGTTTTAGTTACTAATCTACTATTGATAAAATAAGAGATAGATGCAAAAATAACTGCTACTGAAAGCACAAATATGTAAAGAACTGTATCCAATTATTATTTATTAATCCATTAATAAGTTTCTATATGCTGAAGGTGTACATCCCACAAAAAATTTAAAATATTTATTGAAAGACGATTTTGAGTTGAAGCCAGATGCTTCAACAATCGCTTCAATAGTCAAATTATTGGTATCAATCAGCAACTCTTTTGCATATTCCACGCGATACTTGGCTACTAACTGATAAAAACTAACTTGCATATATTGATTTAAAAAATCCGAGACCTCATTCTTTGTCATATCGAGTGACTTAGCCAAATCTTCTAATGAAAATTTTGCATCTAAATACCCATTATTGTGATCAAAAAAATTTTCAATGCGGATTCTCTTTTCTAATTCACTTTGTTTGTACTCAACTTTTACAGCTTCTTCCTCTAAGCAACAATCATTCCAAGACGATATTTCAGATGTATGAACATTGTCTTTTTCATGTATAAAAAGCGTCACAATACAAAATACAGAAGCAAAAAAAGAAATCCCTATCAAAATAAATGACTCTTGAAAGTACAATTTATACTGAAAGAACTTTGATATAGCATAAACACTTGATACCAAAGCATTCATTGTTAAAAACAAGGCATAGATAGCAATAAAATTGACCTCAACATGATATTTGAATTCACTTTGATACTTGTTCGAGTTTACGTAAATCCAGTACATATAAATAGTCACATATACCAGTTCTAACAGATTAATAAAAAGTGTTTCAAATAAGAACTGTCCGCATAAAATAGATACTGCACCTACAAAATGCAATACAATCTCCTTTGGATTATCAAACAAAGCAGCTTTTTCATACTTAACGTATAAAAACAAAATTGGCAATAAGATGTAAACTACATTAATTTCAATACTTATGAAAGAACACATTAATTGAATCAACGATCCTATAGCCAAAATATGGACTACGTTCTTAAAGCTAAACAGCTTAACCAATAATACCTCTATTTTATGAATTAAATCCATGCGCCCGTTAGTGATTAATACTTTGCCTTAGAAGCATATCAACCCACCGTAAATAAATTACGTAACCAAACGCAGCAGAATTGCTGTATGAAGTTTGCTCTATTATTGTGGGGACAAAAAATAAAAATATTCGCATATTTCTATTTTATTCTAAAGCATTGCAAAATTATTACTTATATTCTATTTTAAAAGACAATTTAATACCGATAACTAATTTTTACATTAAAAAAACATATCAACACATAAAGTCATACAATAAACACTTAAATTATATAATTTATAAAAATAATTTAAAGAAATTACAACATTACTTCCTTTTCAAAACCTCAAATCACACTATTTAACATTAAAAAGATGATTCCATAAGATTTACAACCCTTTAAAACGTCATATTTTATCAAGTATAATAACAAAACATGACAAAAATCATTTTTACCAATAAATATTTTATCTAATACTCGCTATGATATTGTTACTATTAAGACAAAGAACCGTAAAAAGAGTCACAAAAAGAGATTCAATTCTATTTAAAAAATCTCGTTTTGAGCATATCTACAAACAACTATTTAAGCCTTTTAAATAACTTATGGAATCATATTACACAAAAAACATCTCATAAAACTTACTTTTAACAATAAAACTAAAGTTTTAGCAAAAAGTATCTTTTCTGTATAAATTTTTTTTCTAACAGAATATTTATAGATCTACTATGCATAAGAATTAATGTTTCAACCAATAAAATGATACAACAAATTACTTTTAATCCTGTTACAGGTACAGCAAAAGTCAAATAGTTTAACAAATATACTCCCTGAGGTAAATTGCATAAACGAATAGAAAGTAATCTACTGACGTTTTTATCCTCCGCTATAAGGACTTCAAAAAACAATCGCATCACAAAATTGAGAAACAATACAACTGTAGTTTTGTATCAAACTAATAGGGTGTTGCTTAAGGTTTTCTTGCACCTTTCTTGCACCTTTCTTCGACAAAAGCACGCTTTTGGGCAAGGAAACCCCAAGAAAACGTCCAGCAACCCCCTAAGAAGTGCAAGAAAAGCCCTCTAATAAGACATTCAGATTTGCTTTTAAAAATCTACCTACTTTGCCATCGAGTTCAGAAGTTCAGTTAAGTGATAATAAAGGAGTAGTGTACTTTAGATAGGTATATATGAATGCTTTAAGAGCATTAATCCCATTTCTTTTATTCTTTTCTCATATAGCACTTACCTACATCGAAAAATGAGTTGCCACAGAGCAAGTTGCATATTCGAGTTATTCTCTCATGTGCTAATTTTTTCAGTCAACTTAGAAAAAGTAATATACACTGCCTTATAGACATTAACAGCAGGCTAAGAAAAATTTGAGAAGACAAGAGATGA
Source organism: Myroides albus (assembly GCF_009711045.1). Classification (GTDB taxonomy): domain Bacteria; phylum Bacteroidota; class Bacteroidia; order Flavobacteriales; family Flavobacteriaceae; genus Flavobacterium; species Flavobacterium album_A. The sequence continues at coordinate 16,050 of NZ_WMJX01000036.1, forward strand.
TATTTTTAGACACAAAAAAAGGTTTTGTAGCGAAATACTTACAAAACCTTTGTCTATTAAAAATTAATTAGAAATCTTGCGAACCATATCGTTCCAAAGTTCTTGTGCTAAGAGTTGAAACTCTTTCTTCTCTTTGTGATAAGCTATGGCGTCGTTTGAGGTGCTTTCACCTTCTGAATAATGATAAAAATATACCTCAAACAATTTTGTCCATTCCTTCTTGGACTTTAAACCGAAGAAAGAACGAATCACTTCCTCTCGTTCATCGAGATTAAAGCGAATAGTTATATTTTGCTCTTGAAAGTAAAAATCAAACAAGCTCTCAAATATAATCTCTGACGAATTTTCTCTTTGGTGCCTTCCTTCAACTTTCAAATGAATATTGTCACTAATCCATTTTTCGACTGTAATATGCTGCCCTTGCATTATTTCTTCGCGAATACGCTCGAAATAAGTGATATAATCCTCCCTGTAATCCTTTAGAGGGTATTCATCCGTAGAATTGCAATCTCGCTTCCAAAAGCAATCTAACCTTTCAAAGGCGTTTCGCTCTATCTTACCCAATCTATACTCATTAGGAATTTCATCGATAGACGATTGATATTCTCCCCCCTCAAAGTTGTCAATCATAAGTGTAAAATACTTTGCAGCTTCATCCCTATTTTCCAAACCATGATAACACCAAGCTAAACTAAACCAATAGTTAATATTAGCTAAATCCTCTCTCAATTCAAAATAAACTGGATTGCTAAAAAAGTCTTCTGTAAAAGCGATTGTACTTAAATAATCTTCTCGCTTAAATCTAATGTAAGTAAAAAACTCTGCAGCCAAATAGATCATTTCCCCTACTATGTCTTCATCCTCTATTTTTTGCTTTTCAAAGTCATCTTTTATTTCAGAATAGAACTCTAAGGCTTTTTCATATTCATTAGCGAGAATCAAATTCTTCATCATCGTCCCTTTAACCGACATCCAACCTTCTGAATAAGGACTGTGAAACGTTAAGAGCTCTTTTGCAAAGAAATCAACAGATTCATAATCCTTTACTAAAGTTGCCATGCGAATACCACTTTCCATATTTTCCCAAAAGGGAGAATACTCATAACCTTTCTTGTGGAGCTCGATTGCCTTTTTATAAATATCTTTTGTATAGTCTTGTTCATCAGACAACTCACCTACATTGCGAATAACAATTCCCAGATTATTGCATATCATAGCAAAACCATGTGCATTATTATTAGCCTTATCTCCTATTCCTTTAGTAAAATAATCCTCGACCTGATCGTATATATTCAAACCAATTTTTTGGGCGATTTGATAGTATTTCAAGGCCTTCTCTTTTTCTCCTTCTCCTCGATACTCTCCTGCTTGTTCTAAAAATCGCGTCATCAAGTTATACCCATAAAAACCATTCAACTCAAATGGATAATCAAACTTTTCTACATCAATATCTAACTTTGCTCCCAGTTCGTAAAATGTAAAGTACAAAGGTCCTTTAATAGCTTGTAATGACTTATAATTATGCTCCAAGGACTCAAATGCTTTCTTGGTATTCTTTTCTACATAAATATAGTGCAATGCTTTCATGCGCATTGCAAAATTATTAGAGCTATTCTTTTCAAGTTCCTCCTCTATCAGAGGTAAATACTTCATCCCATACTCCTTCACGTTCTTTGCTCCGAACTCTGTAGGTCGAGATAATCCAATGCTATACATTAATAGAATGAGATTCCAATGGTTTGCTAATTTTCCCTCATTGTGAAATGCTTCTATTTCTTTCGCATAGGTAACCGTGTATTCATTGCCGTGAAAATCGGTATAGGCCTTTAAGAAAGGAAATGCTTCATCAAAACACTCTCTTTCCAATAGCAGCCTTCCACCTTGATAACTTGCATAATAGTGATCGGGAAAATGCTCATGTGATAATTTATAAAATGATATAGCAGTGTCAAAATCTTCTAACTCTCGATATAGAAATGCTATCATATAGTAAGTCTCACCAAACTCTCTATCTCTCAACGAATAATCATCCTCAATCAAAGAAACTTCGATCAACTTATCGTGTAGTACTTCAATTGCTTTTTCTTTTAGTTCTAATTTATTGTCGTAGATCCACGCCATCCAATCATAAGCAGACATCACAGCTTTCTTGTCCTCTTTCAACTTCTCTACAATCTCTTCACAAATAGAAAGCATTAAGGAAGTATCTTCGAAGTGTGGTCCATTATAAATCTTTATCTTCCAAAACAATGCATCCTTATCAAGTGGTTCCTCATTCAAAACTTCTTCTAAGATATTCACTATATGTTCAGATAACTCTTGATTTTTATTGTAAATTTCAACGCGGTCTTCCTCTTTTGCCTCATTTATTTCCTCAGTGAATTTCAACTGATCGTATAAAGCCTTAACATCATCTAACCTATTCTCCTTTTGCCCCATAAAAAACTAAGTAACTTTTTCTAAATTAATTATAGGGCTAAAGATACTACAATTATAAAAATTCAATCTTTTAAAATTGCTATAAAACAAAGGAGAAACTCCTCTCGAAGTTTCTCCTTTGTTTTATTTACAATTACTGTTATTGCTTAATTTACATTCTGACTTACTACTCCAATATAGTAAGGTTTAGCAGTGTTTGCTTCATTTCCAATAAAAACTATTGAATAGAAACCTTTATTGTTTAAAGTAATATTATCTCTTTGAGCCAAAACCTCATTAGACTTATTAAGTACTTTTAATGAGTATTTTTTTGCCTCTACCAAACTGAATTTTTGATAGGTTCCAACAGTTTCCTTTGAATCCGTTTTTCTATCTTTAAATTCATCTGCAATCGCGTTATCGTCAAATTGTAAAGAGATAGTCAAATCATCAGCACTTAAATTAAAAAAGCGCACACCACTCTTTCCTTCCACATCAGCCTCAGTAAGTCCATCTATACGGTCATTGGCTGTAAAGAATACAGGTTGTTCTTTCGTTCCTCCAACAAACGAGGTATAGAATCTAAACTTTTCAATCAAGTGAGTTTCACTTGCTATTTCACCTTTAGCCTCGCTTACGCCAATTTTTCTATCCCCTGGGAACAAGTTCGCATAACTAAACATCTTATATTCCAATACCGGATTATAAATATCTTGTATATACCTTCCATCAACGTGAAACTTCACGTTATTAGAATCCGTATAGCCATTTACTGTAGTTAATATACCTACAGGAATAGGTTCTACATTCACATCGTCATTGTTACAGCTTTGTAAGGTAAGCAACCCTACGATACTGATAGCTAATAAAAAACCTTTTCGCATAATTAGTTTTGTTTTAATTGTTTATATAAATTCTCAAAATCTATTCCACTTTCAAAAAACTAATTATTAATAACCTTTACTTTAACTTTATAAAGATATTATTTTTCTTTTATATGTCAATATCTGTCTCTCTTTTTGATTAACAAACTTCACATGGCTAATCTTATATGATGTAAAGAAACATCCTAACAAAACAGGACTATCCAATAGAATTAGTTTCTAATAATTTTCACAACAAGATTTGAACCTACCACAAAAACTATTAAGTTTGTTCTGTTATGATGGCAAAGAAAAAAAATAGTATCCCTTCATTTTGGAAAAATAGTATAACTACGCTTATCCTATTGTTAACGCTATTGTCTTCATGCAGCATTCAAGCCACTATAAATTCAATATTTGACAAGCATAACTCAAATATTGAACAAACGGCTAAACCAAATAAACACAAGTTAAATAGCAATTGTAAAACGACCCTGGGGCAGGAATGCCAAAACCAAAGCGTAGAGAAGAACATCATTTCTATAGCAAAACTAAAGATTGCTATTCCCGTTGCGATTTTAGACAACGAGAATGATTACTTTAGTAGTACACTTCCTTTCAAGTTCTTCAAGGCATTTACCAGCAAATACCTAAACCGAAATACAACTAAGTATAAAACTTCGATATACATACGACTACAGAATTTCAGACTTTGATTTCACTTTATTTTAAGCAAAAATTACTTTGGTAGAATGCCAAAGCATCCATTACAAACTAAAATATAAAGTAAAATCTCATGAAAGAGTTCTTAAAAAACACAAGTAAATTAGCCATTGCAACAGCATTTTTATTGCTATCAACTCTTGCAATTGCCAACAATCCAAAAGACACAACACCTTTAAATACTGCAACAACAGACATTACAATTGTAGATGCTGATGGGAATAAAATCAAGTTGAGCTCACTTAAGGGCAAAGTATTATTTGTAAATTTTTGGGCGACTTGGTGCCCTCCATGCATCAAAGAAATGCCTTCTATACAATCATTAAAAGAGAAATTCAAAAAAGAAGACATTGCTTTTATCATGATTGACGTAGATGGGGACCACAATAAAGCACAGTCCTTTATGGATAGAAAACAGTATAACTTACCCGTTTACATCCCAGGAGGAGCTGTTTCGCCAAACTATTTGGGCAATTCAGTACCAACGACATTAATTTTCGACAAAAAAGGAAACTTAGTACAACGCATAGTTGGCGGAGTAGATTATGACTCCGAAGAAGTTGAAAAATTCATGAAAGCAGTTATCAAATTATAATGCAGATAAACAAAAAAAAGGATGAACTACTGTTCATCCTTTTTGTTATAATAATCGTAAGTACGCTTTTTGTTTAGTTCCCTTTCAGCTTCAATAAACTCCTCTGGAATAACTTTAAGAAAAGACGGGTGTTGTTCAATTGCCATTTCGATTTTTTCAACGATATCCTCAATTGAATCGTTTTCGTAATCCACCTCAAGAGGTTCTTTAATCACCATAGATTGAAGAATACCTTTTTTCTTAAGGTGTAATCCCTTTTTGTCAAAAGAACGTCTAAAACCGTCTATGACAATAGGTACTACAATGGGCTTATAATTCTTAATAATATGAGCAGTTCCTTTGCGAATAGGTTTAAAAGATTTGGTAGTCCCTTGTGGAAAGGTAATTACCCATCCATCGTCTAACGCTACTTTAATATTTTCAACTTGATCTTGATTAACCGCTCTTTTCTCTTCTAATTCTACTCCTTGACTTCTCCAAGTTCTATCTACCGTAATTGCCCCTACATAAGCCATTATACGAGGTAGAAGACCCGCCTTCATCGTCTCTGATGCCGCTACATAATACAAGTTTAACTTGGGCTTCCAGATATACATGATATTCTTAATCGAGTTCTCTCTACCTTTTAAGCTGGCATTGAATACGTGAAACATTGCTACTACATCCGCAAAATACGTTTGGTGATTAGATATAAATAAAACCTGACGATTAGGTAAGTTTCGCAATATTTCAGACCCTTCGATTTGCAAATCATTAAATCCTCTAAAACGCTGATGTGTTGCAAAACCAAAAACTCTAATAATCCATTTCTTTAAGAACAATATATGTCCAAATGGATTTCTTTTAAATAATCCCATATTACACTCTCATTAAAGCAAGTGACAAATTTACCACATAAATACTAAAAACTTTCACTTTCTTTTCTTAAATAAGTAATAAATGGCTAAAACACCAATTTAAGCGTTTCCTTTAGCTCACTAATCATCATAGCTGTAGCACCCCAAATTTGATATCCTTCATACACATAAGCAGGTACTGAAATAGATTGAGCATAACTGGTAGTCATCGGTACTTGTTGGATCAGAGTATCATCTAATAGTGCGTGCAAAGGTATAGCTATAGTATTGGCTACCTCATCGACAGAAGGAATAATTCTTGGAGTATCCTTGACAATCCCCAGATAGGGTTGAACAATAAAATTACTTGGAGGGATATAGACAGTTGTAAAAGGCTTGATGACTTCAATATCTTTAGGTAAAATCCCCACCTCTTCCATCGTTTCCCTAAGAGCTGTACGCTCAAGGTTTAAATCGCTGTCCTCATATTTACCTCCAGGAAAAGCAACTTGACCAGAGTGAACCCCTTTATATGTTGCACGTTCAATTAACAAAAGAGAAATCTCTTCCCCTTTAGGAAACAACAACATCATCACTGCTGAACGCTTAGGATGATGTTCTAAAAAGTCTTCAGCATACAGATAAGGTATCCTTTCTTTGGGTACCATTAGTGCTTGTGCTTCTACACCTAAAGGTAAAGTGTTTTTAATTTCCTGTATTTTATGCAAAAAAGAATCAAATGTCATAAGTTTGCTCCTAACAATATTTCAATATTTAAAATTACAATTTTTATTTATGTTTAGTAAAGAAGAAGCACAAAGAATCAAAAGAGAATTCTGGATACAATTTGCAGAAACTTATCCGAGAAAATGGCTATTGCACAACACGAAGATTAAAGACTTTTCTTTTAAGTTCTACTGTGACAACAAAAAAGCATTTGTTCTACTGGATATAGAAAATAAAGATGAAGAAAAACGCAAAATATACTATGAAAAAATAGAGTCTTTGAAGACTATTCTATTAGAAGACTACCTTCCAGAAGCTATTTTTGAAAGAAACTTTTATTTGGAAAATGGCAAACTAATTAGCCGCATTTGGGTTGAATTGCACGGGGTGTCAATTAACAATAAGAATACTTGGGATCAAATCTTTGATTTCTTTTCAAATAATATGACTCAATTTGAAATCTTCTTTTATGAACACGAAGATTATATCAAAGATTTGGAAATAAACACTTAATTTTAACGTTTATGTATTAACCTTGATTTTACTATTAGTATAAATGCGCAACTATCTAATTATATTTTTTTTACTATCACTGACTGTTACCTCTTTTGCCCAAGAAAAGAGTATAGCAGAAAAAGATAGTATTAAGTCAATTAAGATATTCTATCCTAAAGAATTAGATAGTCATGCCTTTGTTCCAGATACAACTCGAATATTTCCAAATCTTGAGACAAATAATAAAAAGACAAAATTTGGAAGGTTTATCAATAAGTTAATCTATAAAAACAACAAAAGACTGACCTCAAGAGCACCCGAAATTAAGACAAACCAACACTTGGAACTCGGGCATGGAAAAGTCATTCGAAACATCCGAATTACATCATTAGATCCTTTTGGCTATTCTACAACTGATACAGCAAAGAAACCAACCTCAAACTTAGAGCACTTTGGAAATAAAATGCACTTAAAAACAAAGCGCTTTACCATTAACAACTTCCTGATGTTTAAAGAGGGCGAGGTATTCGATTCTCTAAAAGTTCGCGAGAGTGAGCGTTTACTTCGTACGCAGCGATTTGTAAGGGCAGTGACAATTTATCCAATCCCAACAAGTTCTCCTGATTCTGTTGATGTATTAGTAAGGGAATTAGATTCTTGGAGTATTTACCCTTCTGGTTCTATATCTACTTCTACCGCAAGATTTAAGGTAACAGATCGAAACTTTGGAGGTTTTGGTCACGATGTAAGTTTACAGTATAAAACAAGACTAAAAGAAGATAAAGACGCTTTCTATTTTAATTATAGAGTTAACAATATTCAGAATACATTCGTAAGAGCAAATATTTTATATGATTCCGATTTATGGGGAAATTATGTAAAAGTACTTGCTGTAGATCGACCATTTTATTCGCCTTATACGAAATGGGCAGGAGGGGTAACTGTCTCTCAAATATTTAGGAGAGATTCTCTACCAGACATGGATATGAAATACAAGCTTGAATCTGTCAAGTCCAATACATTTGACTATTGGGCAGGTTATTCGATTCCGCTTTTCAAAAGCTACAAAGACAAGCCTGTAATTACGAATTTACGAACATCTGTTCGATTTATCCAACAACACTTTCTGAAAACACCAGATTACGTCTATGATCCCTTAGGTTTTTATGGAGATCAGCGCACCTATTTGGCTTCCATAAGTTTGAGTTCAATTAATTACGTACAAGATAGGTTTATCTTTAGCTATGACCGGATTGAAGACGTTCAAGTAGGGAAAACATTTGCTTTAACCGCAGGGATGAAAGATCAGTACCAAAAGAGACGATCCTATTTCGGTGCTAAATTTGCAATTGGAGGATATACCAACTTAGGGTATTTTGCCACAAATTTAGAATGGGGTAGTTACTTCCATGGTAGTCGGGGAGAACAAGGAGCTTTACGTATTGACGCTTCCTATTTCACTAAATTATTTGTGTGGGGCAATTGGCGTTTTAGGCATTTTATCATGCCTCAATTTGTCATGGGATATCACCGTATAGATCACACAGGAGATCGATTAAAACTTGAAGATGTCATTCAAGGTATCAGGGCTCAAAAAATACTGGGAACGAGAAGGCTATCTCTCGGATATCAATGGCAATCTTATGCTCCTTATGAATGGAAGGGATTTCGTATAAACCCTTTCTTAAATTTCGAAGGTGCTTTTATGGGGTATGAAAAAGAGAGATTCTTAGATCCTAAATTTTATTCGCGTATTAGTATTGGTTTAGTTGCCAATAACGACTATTTGGTATTCAGTAGTATTGCCCTTTCGTTAGTTTATTACCCTACGATGCCTGATTCTGGTAAACCAGTATTCTTTGCTAATTCGAGACAGTACAACTTAGATTTGCCAAACTTTAATTACGACAGACCAAGACCTGTCTCTTACTATTAATTAAAGCTTATATTTAAATTGCGTTTTTTCATATCTACTTTAGAAAAAGTATCAATAGTTTAAGTTGCGATCGTTAGAAATGCCTTCCTTCTAATTCTCTTGGTTAAGGCAATTTCTATCTCAATACTTCTATATTACTACCGCCCTGAATAACAGTTAAGAAGGACAAAAAAAAGCTAACCGGTAAAGATTAGCTTTTAGATAGTATTACTTTTTTAAATGATGCTCAAACCTGTCTAATTGAGTTTCATTAAAAATATGTCTAATTATTTCTTCATCCACTGCTGTTAACTCAATATGTCTTCTTTCCATAACTATTTTCATGGTGCCAATCGCTTTGTCTACATCGTAAAGTTCACTGTGTTCAACACCTCCCCAAGTAAAGTTTGGCAAGTACGTTTTTGGAAATCCTCCGCCAAAAATACTACTTGAAACACCTACTACTGTACCGGTATTAAACATGGTGTTAATTCCACTTTTGCTGTGATCTCCCATCATTAGACCACAAAACTGAAGCCCTGTATTCTCATAAGCTCCTTCTTCGATATTCCACAATTTTACAGGAGCGTAGTTATTCTTTAGATTTGAGTTATTCGTATCTGCACCTAAATTACACCATTCTCCTAAAACAGAGTTACCAAGGAAACCGTCATGCCCTTTATTAGAATAACCGAACATCACAGAATTACTTACTTCTCCCCCTACTCTACATTGTGGTCCAACCGTAGTAGCTCCATATATCTTTGCTCCCATCTTTACCTGTGCTCCTTCACACAATGCAAAAGGTCCTCGAATAATAGACCCTTCCATAATCTCCGTATCTTTTCCGATATAAATAGGACCAGTGGATGCATTCAAAGTTACAAACTCCAATTTCGCACCTTCTTCTATGAAAATATTTTCAGGAGCAATTACATTTACAGATTTAGGAATTACCTCTGATATTCTATCTTCCGTCAACAACTCAAAATCAGCACGTATAGCCTCGTCATTCTTTAAAAAGATATCCCACTTATGCTCTATCTTCAGTAGGTCAGATTCAAAAGGAATAATCTCATATTCATCAAAATCTACATCTTCTTGAGAATCTTGTGTATAGAAAGCAATAATATCCTCCTCTAAAACAATCGCTTGTTTGGGCTCGAGATTCTTAATCATTTCAACGATTACCTCATTAGGTAGGTATGCTGCATTAATCATTATATTATTCTCAACCTCAACCATAGGATATTTATCAGCTAAATAATCCTCTGTAATAGTTGTAGTGGTATATCCTAAGAACTTCTCCCATTTTTCGCGAATTGTCAAAATACCAACTCGGATATCAGCTACTGGACGAGTATATGTAAAAGGCAATAAATTCCCTCTTACTTCGCCATCAAATAATATATAATTCATAATACCTATTCTTTAAAATTTCAAGTTGATTCCAAAGTTAAGTATTCTCTTGTAAAAACAATATTTCAAGCCAAATAAAAGTAGATTATAACCTAGTAAAATCAATACATTTTCTATATCAGCAAGCATAACTATATAAAAAAAGGAAGCTTAAAAGCTTCCTTTCTATCTTACTCCATTGTCATTTAAGGCAAATACTCTTCATTTTCATTCTTCGCTCTAATATGCGGATTAGCTATTGCTCCACAAGCTATACCGCTTACTGTGATAGCTGTAGGACGGGACTTTCCTCTCTTTCCATTGCTTTTATTATCCCCTTCTACGGTATAGTACACTTTAGCCTCCTCTCCTGGTTTGAAATACTTGTTAGATATAGTTAAAGTAACTTCGTTATAATAAGAATTGTATTCCCATTTACCGACATCTGACTGATGATAAGATGAATCTCCTAAATAATTACCAGACTCGTCTGTAAATTCAAAAGTATCGTTCTCTAAATCATAATCTTTACTATCTGCCAATTCAAATTCTATTCTTGCTCCATCACTGTTTTCAGAATCACTCACACACATCTCCTCATTACTCTCTTGCAATGTAAATTCTTCATCTCCATCTTCCTTATCATCTATAGGCGATACTTTTACATTTCTAATAATGGTTTTTTGAGTATGATTATTCATTGTAGTAGCAGCAAAACCAATATTAACTCTATCTGGAATACTTGAATTATAATTGTATTGATAATCTTCATATTCATTGTTTACTACTTTACCATCTCCATAGGTTTTAAACGAATGTTTGTAGTAAAAATTATCGATTAACACATTGCCATTACCTTTTATTGTCACATATATTCCGTCTTCTCCATCTGGTCTTACTTCCACTTCAATCTTTTGAAATTTAGGGCTATAATCGAATCCTCCATCAGCTATATTAAAGTCATCTCCTTCATAACTTCCACTAAAATTATAATCACCAGTATTGTAATCCAGAGTTGCCATCGCAACTTCATTTGCTGCATTTTGACGTATCCACCCTAGCAAGTACATCTTGTGAGGTATAAA
>NZ_WMJX01000037.1 GCF_009711045.1 Myroides albus
TAAGCTTTATGCCTAAACACAACTTTTGAGATTGATCCTGTATAAGAGCTTTAAAAATAAATGATTGTTAAAATAATTCCATAAAAAAAGCCCCTTCAAATGAAGAGGCTTTCTTGTGCGGGTAAAAGGACTCGAACCTTCACACCTTGCGGCACCAGATCCTAAGTCTGGCGTGTCTACCAATTTCACCATACCCGCGTAATCAGTGGAACATCCTGTTCCTTTAAGACGTTGCAAATATACAACAGGTTTTTTTATCTGCAAGAAAAAAATTGTATTTTTTTATTCATAGCTTTGTGAGTAACAAAATCAATGTATCCTTTTATATTATGAAAGATTCAAAACAATTTGTTCAAGAAAACAAACAACGTCTTTTAGATGAGTTAATTGAACTATTAAAAAAGCCATCTATCAGTGCTGATAGTGCATATTCTCAAGACGTAATAAACACTGCTGAAGCAGTAAAAGAAAGTTTAGAAAAAGCAGGATGTGATATAGTAGAATTATGCGAAACACCTGGTTATCCTATCGTTTATGGTGAGAAAATCATCGATCCGGCTCTTCCTACAGTATTAGTTTATGGCCACTACGATGTGCAACCTGCTGATCCTATAGAGTTATGGACTTCTCCTCCATTCGAACCTGTAATCAAAACAACAGATCTACACCCTGACGGAGCAATCTTCGCTCGTGGAGCTTGTGACGATAAAGGGCAAATGTATATGCACGTAAAAGCGTTCGAATACATGATTGCTAACGATGCTTTGCCATGTAACGTGAAGTTCATGATCGAAGGGGAAGAAGAAGTAGGTTCTGTAAGTTTAGGATGGTTCGTAAAAAGAAACCAAGAGAAACTTAAGAATGACGTAATCTTAATCTCTGATACAGGAATGATCTCTAACGAGCAGCCTTCTATCACGACAGGATTAAGAGGACTGAGCTATGTAGAAGTAGAGGTAACTGGTCCTAACAGAGACTTACACTCAGGACTATACGGAGGAGCTGTAGCGAACCCTATCAATGTATTGACGAAGATGATTGCTTCTCTACACGATGAGAACAACCATATCACAGTACCAGGATTCTATGATAAAGTAGAAGAATTATCTCGTGAAGAAAGAGACGAAATGGCTAAACGTCCATTCTCTTTAGAAGACTACAAACAAAAACTTGATATTGATGATGTATACGGAGAAGCAGGTTATACGACGAATGAGCGTAACTCTATCCGCCCTACATTAGACGTGAATGGTATCTGGGGAGGTTATACTGGTGAAGGTGCTAAAACAGTTATCGCCAGCAAAGCTTTTGCTAAAATCTCTATGCGTCTTGTACCAAACCAAGACTGGGAAGAAATCACTGAACTATTCAAAAAACACTTCGAAAGCATCGCTCCTGCAGGAGTACGTGTAGAAGTAAAACCTCATCACGGAGGACAAGGATATGTGACTCCTATCGACTCTATCGGATACCAAGCTGCTGCTAAGGCATATACAGATACATTCGGAGTAGCACCTATTCCTGTACGTTCAGGAGGAAGTATTCCTATCGTAGCATTATTCGAAGAAGAATTAGGCTCTAAATCAGTAATGATGGGATTCGGATTAGACACTGATGCAATCCACTCTCCTAACGAACACTTCGGAGTATTCAACTACCTAAAAGGTATTGAGACTATTCCATTGTTCTACAAATATTATACTGAAATGATGAAATAATCATCTCTATAAATACAAAAAAGCGAGTAAAAATTTACTCGCTTTTTTTATTCTTTTCCTCTATCCACATACCAAAGTACTTACTACTTTGGGCAGTATGATGCTTAAATACTTCTCCTAAGAAATTCGCTCGACGTGTCGCGACCAAATCTTTAGATAAGCGCAATATCGCCAGCAAAAAGGCTTCTGAATAAAACTCAGCGTCATAATTGCGTTTCAATATTTCAATTCCTAACAATTGTTTTTCCCTCCAGATAGATTCATTCAAATACAAATCAACTGCTTTATCAACAAAATCCTCTACCTCATCTCCCACATAGCCACACCACTCTGATTCACCTTTCATTGACTCTACTCCTACTGACGACGACACTGAAGGTGTACCCACGCGCATCGCATCAACAAACTTCCCTTTAATCCCAGCTCCAAAGGGTATAGGAGCTAACATCACTTTAGCGGCACTAATCACTTCTAATGCATCATCTGCTCTACCGTGAACCATAAAACGCTCACTCTCGTTGTGTAATTGCATCACTTTAGCTGAGGGATAAGCTCCATAAATATGCATTCTTGTCTGTGGCAACTTCTTGCGCAACAGCGGCCATATTACCGTCTTTAGCTTAAGCACAGTCTGCCAATTCGGCTCGTGAATAAAGTTTCCTATAAACACAAAGTCCTCTCTCTCCTCATAGCCTTTCCAATTACTGATATCCTCAGATGTGATCTCTTTTTCCATAAAGGGAATAAACAAAAGCGCATTCGGTAAGATATGGAACTTCTCTACTAATAACTTATACTCATACGCTGAAATAATCAAAGTCAAATCACATCTCAGTATACTTGCCAATTCGCGTTTAGCACGTTCACAATATAGATAGTCCTCTATATCTTCTCCTCCTTTCTTTTGCATCTCTTGACGAGCAAATCGTAGGAAGTGTAAGTCTTCTGTATCCAATATTGTCATCGCATCAGGACATTGTTCTGTCACACGCCATCCAAACTGCTCCTCTATCATAAAGCGGTCATACATCACTACATCAGGCATCAGATCAGCTAATACTTCATCTGTACGGGCATCGTTAAGCCATAACTCTACCTCAGTCACTCCGTAACAAGACAAATCATCACTCACCTCAGACTTCTTAGCTGTACTTCCGAAGTAAATCTGCATTCCCCAATCTTTAAAACATTGCAGAAGTTGTAGCATACGCTTCCCCGCTGCAGATGATTTGGACTCTGGCCATACAGGTCCTATGACTAATACTTTCTTTCCTGATAAATTGTGTTTCATTCTACAAAAATACTTGTTCTTAAATCAATACGACACAAAACTATATGCAATAACATATAATCTACCCTTAAAACATCATTTTATATGCAATAACATATAATACAAACAAAAGCAACTCCGTTATAACGATAGGATAATCCAATAATACAGTATGTTACTATCTAATATTTGCTATTTTTGCATAAAACGAAAAGGAATTATGCTTGGATTAAAACTATTGACAGACCCTCGTTGGGCAAATATCGCTGAGTCTAACTTAGAAGAGATATTAACGGATCATTGCTGGTGTGAGCAAAAAGCAGCTACTAATGCTATTACTTTAATTACTTATAACTCAGAACACGAAGATCTAGTAACAGAATTAACGGATATTGCAATTGAAGAAATGGAACACTTCAAAATGGTACATGACATCATCAAAGAACGCGGATATACATTAGGACGTGAACGCAAAGATGACTATGTTAATCAACTCTATAAGTTTTGTCGCAAAGACGGAAGTCGCAATGATGCTTTTATTGACAGATTATTATTTGCAGCAATGATTGAAGCAAGAAGTTGTGAGCGATTCCGTGTGCTTTCACAAAATATCAAAGATGAAGAATTAGCAAAATTCTACTATGATCTAATGGTTTCTGAAGCTAACCACTATACAACCTTCTTAAAGTTTGCACGAAAATATACAGAAAAAGTAGATGTTGATAAACGTTGGAAAGAATGGTTAGATTTCGAAGGACAACTGATCCAATCTTATGGTAACAAAGAACACATACACGGGTAATTTCCTGCATAAATAAATATCAAATGGCCTTAGTTTAGACTAAGGCCTTTTTTATACAATACACCCTACAAATCAAGTCTACTACCCTATAATTACCTCATTATACGACTCACGGTCTATAAGTATCCACTATGTCGGTATGTAAATCTTCGCTAAATAATTTTTTCACTACGAAATGTTCCAAGATCGTAAACACAATTATACTAACACAAAATCTCTTTTAAAAAAAACAGTTTATGATTTCCCCTTACCGAATGACAATCTACCTATAGTTTTGTACTGAGATGGTTAGGCATTGCTTGCGGGTTTCTTGCACCTTTCTTCGAGAAAACCCCTCTCTGGGCTAGAAAACCCCAAGAAAAGTGCAAGAAAAGCCCAAGGAAGTGCAAGAAAGTCCCTATCGTAGAACAGGTAAATCTGCTTTAAAAAATTCATCAGCTTCATCATCATTCTCGGTAATTTCGTTACGATATGAGGAAAGGCTAATCCTTTTGCGTGGGAAAATATCATTGAGTTAATATCTGAAAGATTACGGTACTATTCCTTTTCTTATATCAAGCTTGCATTATACTAATAAACTATCGCTACTCTGCTGAATAGTAAAAAGGAAGATGATAATAATAGTACCTTACCCTGTGACATTAGCTCAAAGGTAGATGCTACTACTGTCAGTCAATGCAAAAACAGACTAAGGCAAATGCCATTCATATTCAATTTGTAAAGCAATTGTAAGGTCTAACACAAAAAAGGAAAGAAAGGATCTTAGAAGGATTACTCTGTTGATACAAATCACCAATCATGTTACGATTAAAACAAAAAAGAGATACTGCTCAAAAGCAGTATCTCTTTGGCAAAGTCAAAATACTTTTATTCTATTTTACCTCAGCAGTCCATTCTATTCCACTGATATCAATCAATCGCAATACAACGTCCTCTGAAGGTCTACTATTTTCTGTTTGAAAATTCAAGATTGCCTTAGCTCCTAAGGGAATAACCATACTGTGTTTACCAGCCTTCACTTGAGCAACGTAAGCATTGTCAATTGAATCCTCACTTACTTGAGAAAGTGCTTTTCCATCCCAGTGTTGGATCACCCTTCCTGATTTAGTTTCCAATTGAACACCAATCAAAAATGAACCGTATACATCTGCTCCTTCTACGCGATAAACCTCAAATTTCAATGAATTATCTACCCAATTTACTTGATTCAATTCAATTTTTGGCTTAACTGACTTATTGTGCAATGTACCAAATACTCCTCCGTGAAAAACTTGATTCGTGTAAAGTGTCAAAAGAAGAATAGCAAAAGACCCTACAAATACAATCGGTTTCAAATTCTTAATCGGCAAAACACCTGAACCCAAGAAACCAAACCACTTCTTATTGGTAAAAGAAAGTCCTTTCTTCTCAAAATAGTAATCTAAAGAGCCATATCCACCACCTGTCAAAAATAAAATAAAGCCTGTAGCTACTCCTAAAACACCAATCTGCCATTCATCTAAACAAGTTGTACCAATCCAACCAGATCCCAATAGTATCCCCATTGCTAAAGAAACAACTCCAATTGACATCAATCGCGTAAATAATCCCAACATGATAAATAACCCCACAATAGCTTCAACTATCGTAAAAATAACCATTGCCCACCAAAGTAGATCGGGATGAGTAACTAAGTACTCTATAATAGGCTTGATCCCAATTGCATTGGGTAAGAAGTGATTAAACTTAACACCGATATAACCTGCTTCGGTTTCGATTAGTTTATTTTCAAGTATTAAACGTCTCCAAAAAGCAGAGAAATAAGTCCACCCAACTACTAAGCGAATAGCGAGCGTAAAAAAGCCAGCCGTAGTAAACGACTGTTTATTAAAAGTTTGCATGTTATTAAATTCTAAGATATTGTAATAGTTTATTTTAAATTTTTATTCTTCGAAATAACTATCCAATCAAAGCAATCTTAAATTTTTTAAACATGAGATATAAAGGTGGTGAAGTACCAGCTAATTGTAGAATGTAACTTTCCCATACAGTAGATGTAGTGGTTATAAAAGACAAATCCTTCACTACATAGTCCTTATCTGACAAAGGAACAACTTTGTGATAAAACTGCTGTGCAGATTGCTCGTTAACTTTATTGCTTATCTCACTGTCACAAACAATGCTAATCCCATTAGCTAAAGCTTTACTTCCTGTTAAAGGTTTCTCTAAACTGATGTCAAATGCGGCAAATAAGTTTTGCTTCGCTGAACATCCAATAGTAGCAAACGCAACAAGTAGCGCCCATATATAGCACTGTACTTGAAATAACATAAAGCGTTTTAACCGAACCATTAAAGTAAAGTTTAATTCAAAAGAAATCAAAAATAGCCAATTTTTAGCGATAAGTATAATACTAAAACACAAACTATTGTTAAACAGTATTTTGAATAAAAAAATACTCTGCCTAATGCAAAAAGTGGGAAATATTAGCCAAAAACCTTAAACATTCAAATGATACATAAGCCTAATAACTATTTATCACAGAAATACAGAAAAAAAAGTGATTCAATAACAGAGAATGTTTGAAAAATACATTATTGAATTATAATTATTTTATAAGTATAATTATTGAATAATTTATTGAAAATAATAAATTATTATAAAATATTATTACATATATTAGTAATTAATTAACTATAAAACATTAGAACGTATGAAAAAATTTATTACTTACATTGCCGTTTTTGGAGCAGCAATGGGCTTTTTTTCTTGTAGCAGTGACGATAGCACAACACCAGTAGTCAATCCACCTGAACCACCTCCAGTAGTGACACCTGAAGAGGAAAAGCTTACCTTAGAAGCTAATGAAAACACAATCTACATCGGTGATGAAATTACTTTCACAGCCAAAGTAGGAGAAAAAGAAATTACAGAGGTAACCATCAAACAATCAAACGGAACTACTATTACAGATAATAAGTGGATAGCAACAGAGGCAGGTGAATTTACCTTTATAGCAACCAAAAAAGGTTATGTTGACAGCGATCCTATCACCATAAAAGTAGATGTAGATTCTAAGCCAAATGGACAAGGTTATTTTAAGCACAAAGGAACTACTTACAACATTGACGTTGGTGAAATATTCTTTGATGGATTCTTTGATTTAGACGAAGAAGATGAAAATAGTGCAAAAGTATCCTCTTGGACTGTTAGACATACAGACTTAAAAACAAATTACATTATTTACTTCATGTTCTTTGCTCCAGCCATTTTACAAGAAGATGAGACATACAAATATGTACTTCCAAATACAGAAAACATTGAATCTCCTACAATCATGGTTGGTGAAATTGACAGTGATGGACAAATCATCATTAAGGACTTTATTACAAGCAACCTAAACTATAACTTAAATATAGGAAAAATGATCCGTAAAGATATTTACAACGCAAGTGTGAAAATCAGTACTCCAGCAAACTCTGCACAAGAATTTAATTTAGAATACACAGGAGAATACTATTTCCCACAAGAAGATTAAGCATAAATAAAACTTACTTGTGGTATTCTATTAAAATGACAAGAATATAGAGAGGAGCTTTAAAGGCTCCTCTCTTTTTATTATCTGCCCGAAAACCTCAGCTTATACATTCAAATACGAAACTTACTCTATCTTGCTGCAATTGCATTCCTTTCTATTGGAAAAAGTTACAAACTACCCCATAATTATTAATTGCAAGTATTCAAATAATTTGTACTTTTAAATAAAAAATGAAAAATAAACTTCCTTTATATTTAAGTTTTTGTTTAGTCACTGCATTCGTATTCAATGCTTTTTCTCAAAATAAGGTAACTATTGACGAATATATACCAAGCACTGCAATGGTCTGTGCTCGATCAAACACTGATACTTTGGATTTCAACAACCATCAAGGTTATAAATCTGCCTATTCGCGTATTGCAAAAGATCAAATTGACGTAAACTTTACTAAATTATTTTATCAAAACTTTCCTCAAGAAAGCTTACCTGTACCAGTAACCATAGTATTCGAATTAACTATTTCAGAACAAGGAGTTTTAGAATCAACAGAAATAATACGCAGCTTATTTCCTGATAATACTGATGATAAAATGAAAACTATGATAGTTGATGTTACTGCTGACTCGTGGAATCCTGCACAGTACAAAGGAAAGAATCTGACTTCCCAAATAACATTACCAATAACAATCTACCCTAAGAAAAACAACAAAGAATAAAGAAAAATAGAAAAGCTATTACTTGCTGTGTTCCTATCTTGTTACAGTCAACGAACCTTCCATAGTTCACAGTTTACCTGTACTTATTGAAAAGAATGTACAAAGCAAAGAAAGATTTTGTCACATTGCTCCACAGGCTAACTCCTTGCTAAGATACAAGCGAATTGAGAAAGCCTTTACAACTTTGCTAACCATAGCACATTTAGGTAGAACTTCAATAGGTTATTTTACTAAAAATTACACACCATTAAGTTAATACTTGTGTAGATTTAACCTCTGTTCTACTACCTCAATAACTAAAACAATCTATACTCTAAATTAGGACCATAGATTTCTTCTTCAGTAAACATATAGTTGCCAGTATCTTATTTTGAAGTTATATAAGATATATTTAAAGGATAATCTGTCACAATCCTCATCTGACCTATTACATATTTATCTCATACAGCACATGCACGAGTAAGGGATGATCATCGGGAACTAAAGGGTGATTGAAGTTCTTTACATATCTCATTCCAATCTTTTGCATCACATTAGACGAGCGAATATTCTGTGTTGTGGTAAAGGAATAAACTTTAGATAATCCCAATGTCTCTTTGGCAAATCTCAAACAAGCCTTTGCTGCTTCTGTTGCATATCCTTTGCCCCAGAACTCAGGTAACATACGCCAACCTATCTCTACTCCAGGCGCAAAATCTACATCAAATGTAATATCCAATAGACCAACAAACCCAATGAAGCTTCCACTGCTTTTTTCTTCTACAGCAAAAAAAGCATACCCTTGTTCTTCAATTTTGTCTTGCATTCTATGGTAAGCCGCTGTGGATTCTTCTACTGTCATTTTCCTTAAGAAAAATTCCATAACGTGTTCATCCTGATTCATTCTAATGAAATCAGCTAAATCACTTTCCTTATACTGGCGTATAACTAATCTTTCGGTTTCTATAAACACCTTCATTGTTTCTGTACTTATTTTGATTAAACTAAATGACAAAATAGATTATAAATGAACTATTTCATCTTTTAATTTCTTGCTAAGACTATTAAATACTAAATCATAAGAATGATCAATTAATTCTTTAAGCAAATTCCATTGCACTGCTCCTCCAAGCTGTACACTGTTCCAATGTTTTTTACTCATGTGATATCCTGGTGTAATCTCATTGTAATCGGCACGAAGTTCTTCGGCACGCTCTGGATCACATTTGAGATTGATAAATCGATTTCCTTGTTCCCATTTGGTCAAGTTTAGCAGTAAATAGATCTTCCCTCCAACTTTAAAGGTTAAGGTTTCCTGATCAAAGGGAAATTCTTCTACTGTCCCTTTCTTATTCAAACAGTAATCGTATATAACATTTATATCCATAGTTATAAAGATAATTTATCCATCTTATTAAGCTCTTTACTTATTAGTGAATCATAGACCAAGTCATAAGATAAGTCTACCCATTCTTTGATCTGCTCAAGTGTAAATCTACCTCTAAGATATATCGTATTCCAGTGTTTTTTATTCATGGTATATCCATGTGTAATATCCACATATTCGTCTCGTAATGCCAAAGCCAATTCTGGAGGGCATTTAAGTATAATGTTTTTATTACCTTGTTCCCAAAAGTGAACCGCTATCATAGCAAATATTTTTCCACCTACTTGAAAGGTCAGTAAGTTTTCGTTAAATGGAAAACCACTTGTTGCATAGGACTTAGAGGAACAATAATCAAATAATTCTTCTAATTCCATTATTTATATGATTCTATATAATACAGGTTTACTTGGACTGGCGTCATTTATAAAAGAAGCAAGTTGTATATTCAAAAAATAGAAACCATCTTCTACTTCTTGTGGAACATAAATCAACTCTGTGATCGTAGCACTTAACCTCGCATCTTGATTGAGTACGTGAGTATCCTTTACATTCCAAAATGCTTTATGAGCGAGTAAGCGACCATCGTCTTGCTCCCTATCCACACTTGGAAGATCTATAAGCAAATGTTCAACTCCTCGCTCTCTTAAGTATGTTGCAGCATCCGCACATAAATAAGGAGGATTAGTATAGGAGTACTTTCGCTGTCTTTTGCTAAGGTCATTGGGAGTCGTACGAATTACAATAGCTTTTTGACTCTGTGGTATCCACAGCTCCATCACTTGTTCTAAGGTTATGATATAATCGTCATTCTCTTGCTTTTGTGGGAAGACTGTAATAAGTTGTGCTAAGAAGAAATATTCTTTTAAACTCTCATTTACACTGTAAAATTCATGAGTGATATGTCCAAGACATTCTGTATGCGTACCATGTCCATGAGGATTAAAAATAATAGTATTAAAATTAGTCGATGATTGACCTTCACTCACTTTACCTACCCATTCTCCCACGACTACAGGCGATATTTCAGGCTTATCTAAATACCATGCAATAGGATTTGCCTCCGAATTGACAAGTGGAATAGAGATGTCAATCGGCTTAGAAAAATCAATTCTATATACTGTATCACAATAGGTTATAAATGCCTCCATTGTTTTATTTCAAATCTAAATAAAATAAATCAGATGCAATCCCGTCACTTAAGAATTTTCCCTTATCTGTGATCGTAAGTATATTGTTTTCATTCTTCATCAATTCATCTGCTATAAAAGAAGAAGAAAGTTTAATTAGATAATCGTAATACGATTGACCGAACTCTTTCTTTACACGCATCAAATCTACTCCCCATATCGTTCGCAATCCCGTCATAATATACTCGTTATAGCGATCTGTCAAATTGAGTTCTTCTACTTCTCGAGGAAGTTTGTCGTCATTTATCTCTTTTATATACAAGCTGTTATTTGCTATATTCCAACTTCTGTAAGTACCGTCAAAACTATGGGCAGAAGGGCCTATTCCCAGATACTTCTTACCCAGCCAATAAGCCGAATTATTCTTAGAGTAATAACCTGGTTTAGCGAAATTAGATAGCTCGTAATGGATATACCCATTAGCTCTTAATATTTCAATCAAAAGCATAAAGTGCTGATGAGCTACTTCTTCTTCAGGACTTGGTATTACACCTTTTTTAATTAATTTGTTGAGTGCAGTTCGCTCCTCCACCGTTAAGGCATAGCACGAAATATGTGGAATTCTCAAGTCTAAGATACGCTGTACATTGGTTAACCAGCGTTCGTTATCCATATTGGGAATACCATAGATTAGGTCTATTGATATATTATCAAACAAGGTAGTAGCTAAAGCCAGTGATTCTATAGCTTCAGTAGAATTATGTGCCCTGTTCATCATTTTGAGATCTTCATCATCAAAAGACTGAATACCGATACTCAATCGATTGACTTTTGAGCACGCAAGCTTGTGAAGTGTTTCACTATCTAAGTCATCTGGATTTGCCTCCAAAGTGATTTCTGGTGTATCGACAACTTCGAACTGTTCATATACGGTCTGTATAAGTTTATCAATTTCATCAACAGTGAGGATACTTGGAGTTCCACCTCCAAAATAAATAGTTTCAATAGATTCACCTTCAAGTTCTCCTTTACGCAAAACCAATTCTCTGTGTAAGCAATCCAGCATATCTACTTTCTTCTTCAAAGAAGTAGAAAAGTGAAAGTCACAGTAATGACAAGCCTGTTTA
The DNA here is from genome assembly GCF_009711045.1 of Myroides albus. Classification (GTDB taxonomy): domain Bacteria; phylum Bacteroidota; class Bacteroidia; order Flavobacteriales; family Flavobacteriaceae; genus Flavobacterium; species Flavobacterium album_A. The sequence continues at coordinate 11,644 of NZ_WMJX01000037.1, forward strand.
CAAAAAGGAATATGTATATAGATACCAGCCATTATTTCTTTACTCGATCTTGATTTTGTTTAACAAAAGCATCCCAACCACTATAGCTTTTTCCTACCACGGTTCTTCCACTATTAAAAAAGTGACATACAGCTGCAGCTAAGCCATCTGTACTATCTAAATTCTTAGGCAGTTCTTTCAACCCTGGCAGTAACTGCTGCAACATTTTTGCAACCTGTTCTTTACTTGCATTTCCACTTCCTGTGATAGACATCTTTATTTTCTTAGGAGCATATTCAGTAACTGGTATACTGCGTGATAAAGCTGCTGCCATAGCTACACCCTGAGCACGTCCCAGTGTCAACATAGACTGCGCATTATTACCTAAAAAGGGAGCCTCAATGGCAACCTCATCTGGATGATGTGTCTCTATCAACTCAATGGTTCTCTCAAAGATAAGTTTCAATCGAGTGTATTTATCAGGATATTTCGACAATAGCAATTCATTCAATTGAATAAATTCCATTTTTTTGTTTACTACCTTAATCACTCCAAATCCCATAACATTAGTTCCTGGATCTATTCCTAAAATGATTCTATCTACAGTCAAAATACTTGTGTTTAATTGTTTAAATAATGAAGAAAAGAGAATTCTATAATTAAAGTCTCTTTTCTGAAAATTTTATTAAAGCACTACATCTGTTTAAAATAATCGCTTACTTTGCACTGATGAAGATTCTATCTGACAAAACTAAGCAATATCTCGTACTTCTAATTAAAATATTAGTTGTTAGCACCGCTTTTTATTATATCTACAACCAGCTATCGCATGATGAAACGTTGGACTTTCACATACTAAGCGAGGTTATTGCAAAGAAGGAAAATTATCCTGCTTTAATTGCCTTGATGTTCTTAACTTTTTCTAACCGCTTCGTTGAAATTCTCAAATGGCAAAGCTTATCTTCTCTTATTAAACCCGTATCCGTTGGACAAGCAACCAAGCAGGTGTTAAGTGCCTTAACTTTGGGTATCTTTACCCCTAACGGCATCGGTGAATACGCTGGTAAGGCACTGTATTTTGAGAAAAAAGACGCCCCTCGTGTCATATTCCTCAATATGGTATGTAACGGAGTACAAGTAATCTATGCTATCCTATTTGGGTTAATTGGGCTAACAGTTTTAAATCAATATCACGAAATCATTCCCAATCGATATTTGTGGATTACTTTTGGTATTATTACTGTTGTGCTAACTTTATTATTCTCGGTGCGCAATTTCGCTATCAAAGGGTACTCACTACAGACCATTATCAACCTGTTAAAAGAAATCCCTAAATCTAAACACCGCAAGAACCTGTTCTTAGCCTCACTCCGATATGCCTCATTCACGCATCAATACGTAATCTTATACTACTTATTCGGAGTAGATATTCCATACTTTGAATTGCTCTGTGCTGTATCTGCTATTTATTTAATGGCTTCATCTTTGCCGAATTTTCAGTTTCTTGAATTTGCTGTAAAGGGGAGTATCGCCATGTTTATATTCTCGGCCTTAGACGTTAGCCAGTGGGTAGTAGCTTTAGTAGCTACACTGATATGGTTATTAAACATTGTGCTACCGATAAGTATAGGGAGTTATTTCGTATTGACTTATCGAGTAAAATCAACTTAGTATTTGTTTAATAACACAGGAATAACAAATTGAGTAGATACAGGAATACCTCTTTTAGTTGCGGGATATATAGCAGGAAAATCTTTCTTTTTCTCTTGTAATAAACTGTCAATAGCATATATCTGAATAGCTAAGCTATCTGGTGCTTTATAAACAGCAAAGTCAATTTTGGAATCTGCTTGAACTGTAACTAATACTTGCACACTTTCAATTTGAGAGAACTTCCCTTCTAACGTGTCCTGTAATAGTCGCTGTTGCAATTCGAGTGCAACACTATCGAAAAAGCAATCTTTCTTCTGCTGCAAATCTTGAATAGTATCACAACCTTCAAAGTTTGGATAGGTATCCACCTTGGACCAATCAATTTTTTCTAACTCTTTTTGTAATAATTCACCTTCTTTTTCTATCTTAGAAGTTGAAAACTGACAAGCGGTAAAAGAGAAAGCTATAATGGTAAAAAATACTAACCTATACATACTTAATTACTAATGTCGGACGTTAATTAATCAAAAATACAAAAAAAAATCGATGGAATATTTTCTATTAATATTAAGTATAGCATTACTCTTGATTGGCTTAATCGGCAGTGTATTACCAGGTCTTCCAGGTCTTCCTTTAAGCTGGTTTGGATTATTGTCTTTGTATTTTGTAGAAGGAGTTTCTGTTAGCGGTTATTTACTTTGGGCTACTGCCGTCATTACAATCGCAATCACCATTCTCGACTACGTAATTCCTTCTGTGGGTACCAAGCGTTTCGGAGGAAGTAGTTATGGAGTATGGGGTACAAATATTGGATTAGTTGTTGGCTTAATCGCACCTATTCCGTTTGGTTTTATCATTGGCCCTTTCTTAGGCGCTTTCATAGGTGAAATAATTTACAAAAGCGATGATCTTTCCAGAGCTTTCAAAGCAGCAGTAGGATCATTTATAGGATTCCTTGCCTCAACTTTCATGAAAGTTTTTGCAGGTATCGTATTCTTTGGTTTAGGAGTTTTTATCATGATTAAAAACTACGCTGTTTGGTTCGGCAACTAATTACTTAACTAACCATTTAACTAACTTACTTTTCAAGCTTCACTCGTATAACATTACCAAAAGAATTACTCATTGATGTCTTGATTTCAGAATTGGTAATGCGCACTTTCAACTCATCGTTAAAACGAACATTTACATCGTTAGTATATTCATCAAAATTACTTACTCGCACATTCATACTACCATCGTCATTCAAAGGAACTAATCCATATCCTAAAGGCGCAGAATTTGGAATACTTCCCTCTGTAGCATGGGCTTTTGGAACAATTGATAAATCTCGAATTACCATTATCAATAAACAACCTGCGATAACAGTTAGTATTGCCTTAGTATAAAAATCTACTTTCATATTTAAAAATTTAATCATTTAAATATAAGGCATTTAAACCAAAAAACAGTGCTTATTCTACTTAATCACTCTCTTTCTAAAAGACCATAAAGGTTTTTCGATAAATGTGATAGCAATACCAAATAGAATTATAACTCCACCGTAAATCATCTTACTTGATATATCCTCATCTAAGAACATCCATGCCAAAAGAGCAGCGATAAGAGCTTGACTTAATAAACTCAACGATACTCTTGTTGCCCTCATATTCTGTGTGGCATAGCTAATTAACAACCAAGCTAACAATTGGCAAACTATCCCCTGTACAACAAGACTTAACCATCCTGCTGTACTAAAGCCAATAAAACTGGAACCACTAATCCAATTAACTATTCCTAAGAAAAGAGAAGAAACAAGCAAACTATAGGTCATAAATGGAATTACACCTACTTCGCCCAATACTTTTTTACTCAATAAGATATAACACGCATATAAGACCCCTGAGAGAATACCCAATCCGAATGGCAAATCAAAAGACAAATTAACAAACACATCTACACCAACAAGTACAACCATTCCTATCAAAGCAAACACCGTCCCTATCCAAAAATTGATACTTGGCTTATTAGTTAAGAAAAAATAGCTTCCTATCCCTACCCAAACAGGTGCTAAATTAGTTAACAACGTCGCTTGTGTCGCGGTAGATCCTTGAATCGCTTGATTCCAAACCGCAATATCAGAACCAAAGAAAATACCGCATAAGACAATATAAAACATCGTTCTACGTGGATAAATATGCAACTTCTTAGTAATAAAAGCATAAGGAACCACAAATAGTGCGGCAATTGCCATACGATAAAAAGCAGAAATTAGACTTGGAGTCAAATTCATCTTTACAATGACAGGGAAAATTGAAATACACAGAATCCCAATAAACAATGCAATTCTCGGTTTTGAAAACATGGTACTATTTTAAATATATTGCAAATAAACAATGATTTTACAAAATTTACGACAACAATAATTACTTTTACTTTTTATCCTCAAATTTATATAATAATGGCTTCTATTCCATCCTTCTTAAAGACACTGCAAGGTGTACTAAACATTTCTACTCAAGCAATACCATGTGATTTTAAGTTCCCAAGAGAAACAAGTGAATACAATGCCTGTTCATTTACGTTAGAAAACAAAAATATTATTTATAGAAAAGCGAAACTAACTCCTAAAAAAGTAGGCCTTTTTGTGGCAATATGGGAACGTGATGAGGATGGACAAACAAGACCTTATTCTAACGATGACGATTTTGACTTCCTTTTAATCGATATCGATTCTCCTTCCATCAAAGGGTTCTTCCTTTATCCCAAAAACACATTAATTGAATTGAATATTATCTCCTCAGAACAAACCCAAGGTAAAAGAGGCATGCGTGTCTACCCCACTGCTGAAGATAATATGAATAAACAAGCAACAAAAACGTATAAAAGTCACCTACCCTATTTCCACACTGTTGAAAACAATTAGATAATATAATTACTTTCTTCAAAAAATAAAAAGAGGAATATCCATACCCTTATCTACAAAAAGCAATAGGTTACTTAGTCATCAAGCTTTGAAAGACCTTATTTTTCTGATAGTATGCTACTTAATTCCTTTTTCAAATGAGTTTTTTACATATATTTGTATCAATCAAGGTGGTTTATTAGAATAATAATAAAAAGGGAATTAGGTGAAAGTCCTAAACAGACCCGCTGCTGTAAGCTCATAAATTTAGCAAACCTCGTTGTCCACTGTATTGGCCTAATATGGGAAGGACGTTTGTATAAAGAGTAAGTCAGAATACCTGCCATCTATTGATTGCTGTTTAATGTTTTCGGGTATAAAACAAACACGCTACAACACTTCCCCTAATTTAGGGACTAATGTTTTATGCGTCTGTATTAGCCCAAAGGTATTAGACTAAATATTAGCCCAAAAACTATGAAATTAAAATTCTGCTTATTGTCTATTGCCTTCCTCTGGGTTGGCAAGGTTACGCTTTTTGCACAAACACAAAAAGACAGTATTACCACATTAAATGAAATTGTCATTCAAAAAGAAGTTTTCAAAGATCTTATACCAGTACAAACACTTTCGGGAGAAGCTCTCGAACGACTTAATAGCCATAGTGTAGCAGATGCCCTACGCTACTTTTCTGGAGTAAAAATTAAGGATTACGGTGGCATGGGAGGACTTAAGACGATAGATGTTCGAAACATGGGAACGCACCACGTAGGAGTCTTCTACAATGGTATACAGATTGGAAATGCACAAAACGGTATTGTGGATTTAGGTAAATTCTCTCTTGACAATGTAGAGGCAATAAAACTATATAATGGACAAAGGAGTACTATCTTCCAGTCTGCAAAAGAATATGCCTCAGCATCTACAGTCTATATCCAAACTAAAAAGCCTGTTTTCACAGAGGGAAAAGATGTTAACCTATCAGCGAAGTATAAAGCTGGTAGCATTCAATTAACCAATCCTTCCATTCGTACAGAATACAAAATTAACGATAATGTTAGCACTACTATAAGTGCAGAATACATGCATTCTAACGGCCGTTACAAATTCAGACAAAAGCGACATAACCTAAATGGGACAGTCGCTTACGACACAGTCGGACATCGCCTGAATAGCGACATAGATGCTTACCGAATTGAAAATTCTTGGTATGGTAAAGACGATAAAAACACATGGTCTGCAAACCTATATTACTATCAATCAGATAGAGGTCTTCCAGAAGCTGTTATCAAGAAAAGTGACGTTACCTTAGAAACCGAGAACATCAACGAGCGTCAAATTGACAAAAACTTTATGGGACAAGCTGAATGGACAAGATATGTATCTGATCGATACCAGTTTCTGCTAAAAGCTAAGTTTGCCTATGACCTTATGAATTACACCTCTCGTAAAACGGTAGATTTTCAAGGAGAGGAGGTTACCTATAACCCCCAATTTGACAATACCTTCTACCAACAAGACTGGTATATATCTGCAGCTCATCTGTATAAAATTAGCCCTATATGGGAAGTTTCACTTTCTACAGACCTGCAATACAACAAACTAAATGCTACACGAAAAGGACAAGGTACTTTATTCTCCTATCCTGAAAGATATACTTTTATGACTGCCTTTGCAACTTCGGTTGATTTAGGTAAAGTAAAAGCACAAGGAAACATACTGGGAACCTTTACGAATGAAAAAGTGCGTCACAATTTCAAAGCACCAAATAGATCTGTCTGGGCTCCTTCCCTATTTGTAAGTTACAAACCTTGGAATGAACACAATCTAAACATTCATGCTTTTTACAAATACATCTTTCGACTTCCAACTTTCAATGACCTCTACTATACACAATTAGGAACGTCAAACCTAAGACCTGAAATATCAAGGCAATTTAACTTAGGGATTAATTACAATAAAGCACTTAACCACTCTTTCGTCAAAGAATTTCGCGTTTCAGTAGAATCTTATTATGCAAATATCACAGACAAAATCATAGCATCTCCTACTTCAAGTATGATGCGATGGATGATGACTAACCTTGGTAAGGTAGAAAACTACGGAATTGAATCAGCAGTAGGAACTACATTAAATATACTTCCTGACTTAGACTTAGGAATTAACCTTACCTACGAATACACAAGCTCGAAAGACAAGAGTTTAACACTATACGGAAAACCGTCATATTATGGAGATCAAATACCATATGCTCCTTGGCATTCTGGATCTTCGATAGTCGAATTAAACTACAAAGATTGGGGACTTAACTACAGTTTTATTTATGTAGGTAAGCGATATAATGGCAATAAAAACAACATAAAACGCAATGAAATACAACCTTGGTATACTCATGATATTTCACTTCAAAAGAGCTTTAAATGGAAAGATTATAAATTCAAAGCTATCGTTGAAGCAAATAACTTAGCGAACCAATATTATGAGGTCGTAACAAATTTCCCAATGCCTGGGCGTAATTTTCGTTTTACTTTAAGCATTGATTTATGATAAGAATAAAAAAACTTTTAACCGTTTTCTGTTTAACGCTCTTAGTTATAAGTTGCCGAAAAGATGAAATGATATTCACATCGGACAGCTCTAACGTTTCTATACCTACAAACAACGAAGAGTACAGTGGGTTTTACCTCCTAAACGAAGGTAATATGGGGATGAATAGAGCTTCTATAGATATGTTTACCTACGATACGGGTGTATATACCAGAGACATTTTCTCTGAAAGAAATCCCAACATCACAAAAGAGCTTGGCGATGTTGGCAATGACATCAAAATCTATGGAAGTAAAGTATATGCTACAATTAACGTTTCAAACTTTGTAGAAGTATTCGACGTAGCTACAGGAAAACACATCAAACAAATACATGTCCCTAACTGCCGCTATTTGAACTTTAAGGACGGAAAAGCTTATGTGAGTTCTTACTCAGGCAAGGTGGAGATAAATCCAAATGCAGAGATAGGATTTGTAGCCGAAATAGACACCCTTTCTTTAGAGGTGACAAGAAAAGTAGTTGTTGGATACCAGCCTGAGGAAATGGTTATAAAAGACCACAAACTATATGTAGCAAATTCGGGAGGATATCGTGTACCAAATTACGATACAACGGTATCTGTAGTGGATTTGAACACCTTTGAGGAAATTAAGAAAATAGATGTAGGCATCAACCTTCACCGCATGCAAATAGATCGCAATGGCGACATCTATGTCAGTTCACGTGGTGATTACTACGACGTAGAACCAAATTTATATGTAATTGACAGTGCAACAGATCAGGTTGTCAAAAAATTAGACATACCAGTAAGTAATATGACGATAGACGACAATAAATTGTATTACTACGCTACTTCGTATAAACACAATACGGGAAACAATACCATATCATACGGTATACTCGATACTGATACCAAGCAAGTGATAACTGACAATATCATCAAAGATGGTACTGACAAACAAATTTTAATTCCTTATGGTATTGCTGTAAATCCCGAAACAAAGGAAATCTTTATGACTGATGCGCAAGACTATGTCGGAACAGGCTTTGTGTATTGTTATTCACCAGAAGGTCAACTGAAGTGGAAAACTACAGGAGGCAATATTCCGGCGCATTTTGCTTTTATAAAAAAATAACTAACATTCAATAACCATGATTAAATACAAAATAAATCTATTAAACATCGCAATGGCGTTCACAGCTGCAATTGCTTTGTACAGCTGTTCAAGCAGTGATGACAGCACCACAAAAGAAGAAGATAACACCCCTCCTACCATCTCTTATAACTATAGTGATGTGACAAAAGTAATTGACTTCAAACCTGCTGCTGGTCAATTTACAAACGATATCCCAAAATATGTCAAGGGAGACACGGAAGAAGAAATGAAGAAGAAAGCACTGAAAGCTATTTCTGGAGACAAACTATCTATGGTTTCTCTTGGAGGATTTGGAGGATATATAGTCGTAGGGTTTGATGAAACTATCAAAAATGTAGAAGGACTAAGAGACTTTAAAGTATTAGGTAATGCATTCTGGGCGAATAGCAACCCAAATTCAAATGCTACCAATAGAGGGGGTAGCTGCGAACCTGGAGTAATCATGGTAGCTTATGATGCTAACAAAAATGGTGTACCCGATGAGGATGAATGGTACGAAATCGCTGGGAGTGAACACACTAATAGTGAAACAATAGCAAACTACAGTATCACTTATCACAAACCTGATCCAAACAAAGCTCCTGTAATAGATACTATCAACAAATGGGCTACCGACATCGAGTACATAAAATGGGAAGATAACCAAGGTCAGAGCGGTTACATGCCTAAAAACACATACCACCAGCAAAACTATTTTCCTGAGTGGATAAATGAAGATAAAATCACATTCACTGGTACCAAACTACCAAATAATGCTATAGACGAAAGTGGCAAAGGCACTTACTGGGTATTGTATAGTTTTGATTACGGATATGCTGATAATGCACCCAACAATGATGATGAATCAGCTATTGACATCAATTGGGCAGTAGACCGTGCAGGTAAGAAAGCAAACCTTCCGGGCGTGGACTTTATCAAAATATATACAGGAGTAAATCAACAAGCTGGATGGTTGGGAGAAACCTCAACAGAAGTAAGCGGAGTAATAGACTTACACAAAGCCAAAGTAACTATTCCTACGAGATAATTAAAATAAAAACTTTAAATAACCAATCAAAATGAAAAATTACAACGTATTCAAATTCACTAAACTATTCTTTTTAGGAATAGCTTTAACTGCAACGCTACTTACAGGTTGTTCGAGTGATGACAGCACTCCTTATAGCACTCCAATCGTCAAAGAGACTGTAGAAATAAAAACGATTGCCAAACAAGAGTTCGTGATTGACCCTCAAATAGAAGCAAGTAACTTAACCTACTTTTGGTACTTAAATGACGAAGTTATTTCAACAGAACCTATCCTCAAATATACATTAGATTCAGCAGGTGTACACGAAATAACACTAAAAACAGTAAGCCCAAGCACAATTACTCTTTACACCTATCAGGTTAGTGTAGATAAGAGTTTGGACTACAACTATGTTACGTTAGATTTGACCTCTTTTGATTTATCTGACGGAAAAGAAACTTTAGGTGGAAAGTATTGGAAAAACACCTATATAGGAGGAACTTATGTAGAACATCAAATCTTTAAATTCTCACATACTGCAGAAGAAAGTTGGAATTATTGGGATGGTTTTACGGTTTCAAACAGTACAGATAACTTATCACACTCAGATGACGGAGGTTCTGTAGGTTGGATAAACTACCAATGGGGTAACATGGCTAAAGGAGGAGTTAAAGGTGAAGGAACTCCATACATTGTGGGCTATTGGGGATATTATATGAAAGACTGGAATGCTGATCCCAAAAAATTTGATGAAGAACAATACTCTAATTGGGTAAAAATAGGTTCAGAAGACGACACCTACAAAGCAGTAAGTGTATCAATCGCTAATCATCCATGGCCATATTGGGGAAATCTTAATGGGGATGGTTTTGCGCGTAAATTTGAAAAAGGGGACTACTTTACAATTACAGTTAAAGGAGTTGATAAAGACAACAATGTAAAACCAGAATCAGTAACCCATTATTTAGCAGACTACCGAGGCGATGAACTTATCATGTCACAAAATTGGGAAAAAGTTGACATAAGTGCCTTAGGAGAAGTTAAGTATATTTTCTTTCAACTTGATACTACAGATGCAGACCCAACAGTGGGACCTAATACGGCTGTGTATTTTTGTCTTGATGCCATAACAGTTGATAAAGTAGATAATTAATTTTAAGAAGTAACCCTTTCGGGTTACTTTTTTATAAATCCTTAATCCGCAATATATAAAGAAAAATAACGACATAATTTGTCATAATTAAAGATGTTTTATTTAATAATACACAATAAAATACCTACTAATTAAACTATATTTGCATTTATTATTAACAATAACACACTTACAATGAAACTGCGATTTTTACGTACAAGTTTATTATTTATTTTAGGTTTAACAATCACCACTACAGTTTTTACTTCTTGTTCAAGTGATGACAATTCAAATGATGTAATCTATATTCAAGAGGAGAAAGTAAACGCTGAAGCAAGAGAGGAATTTACTATTGATCCAAAAATTGACCCAACAGGTTTAACCTTTAAATGGTTCAATAATACAACACAGAAAGAACTTTCCGATTCACCAGTTTTAACTTACAAAATGGATTTTGCAAAAACAGAATCTATTACTTTAAAAACAACGAATAAAGAAGGGGTTATTAACCTATATAATTATGCTGTTACATCTTTCTATGGCGAAAACTACAACGTATTAGACCTTAAAGAAATTCCTTTACAAATAGAAGTAAAAGATGGTTATATTTGGGATGGAACATATACAGACGGCGCTAAAATTGAAAGCAATAACTTCCTTTTTAGTCACTCTGTGACTGAGTTCGGCGATGCAAAGTACTGGAATGGTTTCATAGCATCCAACAGTATAGACAAGACTGACCATGAAACCAATTTTGCACAGAATATGCACGGAACTATGGCTAATACTATCAAAGATAAAGAAACTATACCTTTCTTAGTAGCTTATACTGAAGGTGCTGAAAAAACGTATACAAAAGGAGAAGTTATTGACATTGAAAAAACTGCAACAGTTGTAACATTACAAGGAGAAGACAGCAGTGAACTAGTACCTGTTGAAATCAATCTTGGCTTAAGTCCATATACATATTATTCAATTACAAACGGTGATAGCTTTGCTAAAAAATTTGAGAAAGGAGATTATTTTTCAGTAGTTATCTATCTATTAGATGAAAACAAAAAAGTTTTAAACGAAAAACCTATCGAACAAAAACTGGTTAACTTCAAAAAAGATGGTGACACTATAACAAAAGATTGGCAAAAGATTCAATTTAAAGACAAAAAAGCTGCAAAATACATAGTATTCTATGTTGATTCATCAGATAAAGGAGAATATGGTATAAACACACCTGCTTTATTTACTATCAAAGACATTGTAGCACATAAAAAAGCTGTGAAATAATTAGACAATTATTAGACATATTAAGAGGTTACCTAAATAGGTAACCTCTTTTTTTTGTAATCGATAAAATGAGAAGATTCTCACTTACCTAACTTTCTTAAATACTGTGACAAAAATCTAATCAAAACCAATTCCTTTAGTCAACGTAAAATACAACTAAAACATAAAAGAGATTTCATAAGATCTTGTATTATACCAAACAACTGCTGACAAAACACCATTAGACTGAGCTATTCATTAAAATTGAAGTTAAGCCACTCAACTTTTGTCATTGATCCTACTTTTGCTCTTGATTCAGTGAAAGGTGAGAAGTTTTTCCTGTTTAGATTAACTAAACTTTTTGCGTAGTCCCCAACTTTTGACACTGATCCCAAATACCCAATTTCAGGACGACATAAAGCAAAAAAAGAGCTTAAGTAAATATACTTAAGCTCTTTTTGAGCGGAAGACGAGGCTCGAACTCGCGACAACCAGCTTG
>NZ_WMJX01000038.1 GCF_009711045.1 Myroides albus
TAGACGGGGTTTTGTTTTTTAGGCTTTTTAGACAGCCTCGTTTTTTTTTGAAGTCTCCTGTACATAAGTTATCGAGTTCTTGTAAGACCGAAAATATAAAAAGCCATTCACGACTAATGAATGGCTTTTTAAAGTAAGTGTCTTTCGTATAATCTAAAATTTATCTAGCACTTTTACAATTGATGGTTTTTGACAGAATTAAGCCATTTATTGTTTTACATAAAGATTATACAAATACGGTTAAGATGTGTTGTATCTTTCCGTTAACAAATATATACCCATTTATCTCCATTTAAATGAAAGTCTTCAAATAGATATGCACAGATTTATTAACAATTCTAATAAAAGTTCCTTTAGAATCGAATCGCAAATCTTCTTGTTGAACTAAAGGAGGTCAAATTTTATTTGAAATTCAAGTAATATATTGGTACTTCTCCTTTTTCGGCTAATGAAATTGAATCAAGTGTATTAAGGTTATCAAGGTCTTTGTTCTGCAGTAAATTGTGAATCTTGTACAGTAACTCAAATAATGAAAAAGAGTGCTGATTATCCGCAGTTAGTGTTGCTTGGATTTCGACAAGATAGCTACCGTCTTCATCGTCTGGGTCATCTTCTATGATATCTTCACCATCTAATAAGTCTTCGCATTCGTGTAGTTCATCAATACTTGATAACCAAGCTTGGTATTGTATGATTACTTCAGCGTGATTTATCACTGCCTTAGTTAGTAGTGAATACATATTTATACTTGTTGTATCGTCTTTTATAGATGTTTCAAGATCTATATTGAATAGTATGGGGTCCGAATAAAGCTTTTTCGAGAATACCCAAGGTAGATTAGAACATAACATAGTATGAATGATTAGGTACTTAAATTTAAGAAAATAAATGAAATCTAATATTAAGAAATTGTTATGTAAATAGTTGTTTTATAGATTTTTAAGTCTGATCTGTTTGTTTTTTGGAAAGTGTTTGCTAAAATTGAATGTAATCAACATGAAGGTGTAGTCGTGTACTTTAAATTTGAATAACTGTTTACCCTAAGTCAATCTCAAATAGGAATAAATCTTAGCCCTTTTCAAGAATCAAAATTTGCAAGTAACTCATCGCGAATTTGTATATAATTACTTCCAGCTGTAAAAGGTAAATGAATAACTTGATATTGAGGATATTTGAACACCACAAAGGGTAAATGATATTTACTATGAAGGGATTTCTCTTTTCAGATAGGAGTTTTTTTAACTTTTCAAAAGGCTTAATCTGTCTATTAAATGCAAGAGAAACCTTGATATTGTTAGTATCTTTGGATTCAGAATAAAAGAGTAAACAATGGCATTAAAGATTCTACATACTGCGGATTGGCATCTTGGAAAGAAACTCGATAGCTATAGTCGGGTGGAAGAACAAAGAGAGGTTTTAGAGGAAATTTGTAAAATAGCAGATAGAGAAAAAGTCGATTTAGTTTTAATAGCAGGTGATTTGTTTGATACATTTAACCCACCGATTGAAGCTGTCGATCTATTTTACAGAACACTCAAGCGATTGGCAAAAGATGGAGAAAGACCGGTCATTGCTATTGCAGGTAATCACGACAGTCCGGAGCGAATAGACGCTCCAGATCCTTTGGCACGTGAGTGTGGTATTATTTTTATTGGTTTGCCTAATGCGGAAATTTCAAAGTACGAGATTGAGAATCAATTCAAAATCAGTAAGACTGCACCGGGATTCTTTGAAATAAGGTTAGCCACTTTTAAACAACCTATTAGAATATTTCACACCCCATATGCCAATGAAGTAAGACTTAGAAAAGCATTAGATATCGAAGACAAATCAACTGCATTAAATGAGATACTAAAAAGCAGTTGGAGTGATTTAGCTAATAAGTACTGCAAAACAAAAGGAGTGAATCTATTAATCTCACATCTATATATGCTAAATAGAAATGGAGAAGTTTTGGAAGAACCTGATGGAGAAAAACCATTAAAAATTGGGAATGCAGATATGATTTACAGCGATATTATTCCCGAACAAATACAGTATACTGCTTTAGGACATTTACATCGAGCACATCAGATTGGTCAAGAAGAACGTCCTGTTGTTTATTCAGGTAGTCCTTTAGCTTATAGCTTTAGTGAAGCTGGGCAGCAAAAATATGTGATAATTGTAGAAGCAGAAGCTGATAAACCAATCTCATATAAGCAAGTTCCTTTGCAAAAAGGGAGGTCATTGGTTCGCATGAAGTTTGATAATGTAGACGAGGCTGTCTTTTGGTTAATGGCTAATCCAAACCAATTGGTAGAGTTAACTTTAGTAAGTGATACTTTTTTAAAAGCAGATGACTTAAAGCGAATTTATCAGGCTCATGATGGGATTATCTCTATTATTCCACAGGTTAAATTAGAGAAAGGACAAACAGAGGCGAATTTTAAGCAGGTGAATTTAGAACAAGATATGAGCGATTTGTTTAAAGACTATTTTAAACAAAAATACCAGGGGCAAGAACCTAATGAAGAGATTATGGATTTGTTTAAAGAAATTTTAAATTAGTGAGTGTATGATACCTATAAAGTTGACGATTGAGGGATTATACTCTTATCAAGAGAAACAGACTATTGACTTTACAAGTTTAATTGAAGCTGGACTATTTGGGATTTTTGGTAGAGTGGGCTCTGGTAAATCTTCTATATTAGAAGCTATATCTTTCGGATTATATGGAGAGAGTGAACGATTGAATGCGAAAGATAATCGCGCTTATAATATGATGAACTTAAAATCTAATCGTTCGTTAATTGACTTTGAGTTCTTTAATTTCAAAGATGAGAAGTATAGAATTTACAGAGAGTTCAAAAGGAATAGCAAGCGATTTGATGATGTAAAACGCGGAGAAGCTATCTTATATCAATGGAAAGAGGGGGAATGGGTTCCGTTGCCTGATCTAAACATAGAAGGTGTAATAGGCCTTAGTTATGAGAATTTTAAGCGTACAATCATTATTCCTCAAGGACAATTCAAGGAGTTTCTTGAACTTGGAGGTACTGCTCGTACAAAGATGATGCAGCAAATATTTGGTTTGGATAAATTTGACTTATCATTTAAAGTTAAGGGTATTCTTGCCGAAACCAAGCAGAATTTTGATCAACTACAAGGTCAGCTTCAGAGTTATAGTTTAATTAATCAGGAATTACTGGATATTAAAGAAAGTGAATATAGCAAGAGTGAAGCTTTACAAGAGCAGTTAACGGAGCATTTTAAGCATGAGAATACGGTCTTTCAGCAATTGAAAGCAGTTAAAGATGATTTTGATACTCTTGTTCTTCGCAGGGAAGATGTAAGTAAATTAGAAGCAGATGTTCCTGCTATTAACGATAAGAAGCAAGAGCTTATTCGCTACGAAAATTTAGATAAGGTATTTCGTATTCCACTTAAAGAAGCTGATGCAATACAATCTCAATGGCAAAGTAAACAGAATTTGTACGCTCAGTTTAGCAAGGAGGTTGAAGAAGTGTCAAAAGAGTTTGTACAAGTAGAGAGTACTCTAAAGAGTATTCAGCTTGAATATGCTACTTTAGAGCAAAAGAAAGCCGAGTTCTATGAGTTTGGTTTGATTAGAGATATAAAGAAGTTGTTTGTACAGCAAAATGATATAGAGCAGGGGATGACGTCAAGTAATCAGCTTGTTAAAACAGCAGGGGACAAGTTGGTAGAAAGTCAACAACTCTTGTCACAAAAGGAGCAAGAGTTAAATGCTGTAAAACAGAGTCGATTAGATACGAATTTGCTTTTATCTATTGATACTTGGTTCCAACAATTTGATTATTTAAACAAAACTATTTTTGATTATAAAGAGAGTTTAGATAAAGCAAATGCTGAAATAGGAAAAATTGAATCACAGATTAAAGGTCTTCGATTGAAAAACCCTTCTAATTGGAAAAATGAAATAGCTGAGTTTCACAGTTTATTTAACAACAAGCAAGAGGTTTTAGAGGAAGAAATAAGACATTTAGCAGTCTCTCATCAACTTACGCAGTTTGCCAATGACTTACAGCAAGGTACACCTTGTCCTTTGTGCGGTTCTCTATCTCATCCCAATCTATTACAAGGTCAGGATGTAGCTAAGACAATTGAAGATAGAGAGTCTAAGCTCAAAGATATCAAGGATAAGCAAAAGCGATTAGTAGGATATGAAAGCAAAGCAAGAGGTTTGTTTGAGCAATACAGTTTCTATGGAAATCAGAAAAGTGAAGTTGGGCAAAAGTACTCGTCTTTACAACACGAGTTGCAACAGCATACCCTGCAATATCAATGGGGAAATTATGTTTCCTTAGGAGATACTAATCAATTAGTTCAGTTAAAGCAAAAGGCTAGTGAAGTTCAGAAACAAATTGAATTATTGGAGTCACATTGTAAGCAATTGAGAAATGAAGTAGAACAGAATAGACTTTCAGTAGAAAAGGCAACAAGTGATTTTAGAACCTATGAGTTGACACATACAAAAGTGCAAAGTGAAATCCACTCAAAAAGCACACAAATTATACGCCTAAATCTAAATTCGTATTTGACTTTAGCTGATAGCTTGATTGAACAAGAAGCGCAACAGCGCGAGCAAAAAATTAAGTGGATTGAAGCCGAACACACGAAAGTAACAGCGAGATTTCAAGAGCTATCTTCACAACTTACAGCTTTGCAAACAAAGTGCAAAAGTGCGGAGGAGGAGTCAAAAGAGTTAGAAAGTGCAAATAAAGTATTACAGGACCATATTGCTACTTTGCTTAACACACACGCAATTGAATCAATAGAGGAAGTTAAACAAGTATTGAATATTGCAATTGATATTAGTGAGCAACGCAATTTCATTCACGAGTTCGAAACTAAATTAGCTGTAGTGCGTAGTCAAGTTTTAAACTTAGAAGAAAAGTTAGCCAAGGTTTCTTTTGACAAAGAGCGATTTGAAAAGCAAGAGGTTTTAGTAGCTAAACTTGAACTTGAGCTAAAAGAGGCTACTGAGGTTGCTGCAAAATTAAAAGGGGAAATTGAGCGAATTAAGCTGGACCTTAATACTAAAGCTAAACTATTGGTAGAGTACGATGGTTTAGAAAAGAGGTTAAAGAACATCACTGTACTAAAGAATATGTTCGATGGAGCAGGTTTTGTTAATTATGTATCTTCGATTTATTTGAAGAATTTATGCGATATGGCAAATCATCGTTTTCACAGGTTAACTAATAATCAGTTGAGCTTACAGTTGAATGAGAATAACGATTTTGAGATTATTGATTACTTGAACGAAGGTAAATCGAGAAGTGTAAAAACCCTTTCAGGAGGACAGAGTTTCCAAGTGTCTTTGTCCTTAGCTTTAGCTTTGGCTGAAAGTGTTCAAAGTTTGTCTAAGTCAAATAAAAACTTTTTCTTTATAGATGAGGGATTTGGAACGCAAGACACAGAATCTGTAAATGTTGTCTTTGAGACTTTAAGTAATTTGCACAAGGAGAATCGCATTGTGGGTATTATTTCTCACGTTGATGAATTACAAGAACGCATGCCTATTTCTTTATCAGTAGTGAAAGATGAAGAAAATGGAAGTATGATTACGGTTAATAATGTATAAGTTAAAAAAGTACGGGAATGGAGCATAGAAATAACAAGCTTAGAAAGTATAAGGTATTAGCAAGAGTTAATGTCTTTTTAGGTTTTTTTTCTTTGTGGTTTATAGGTATTCTCTTAGGAGTAATTGCTTTATTTAGTTTTAAAAGAGCAAATGCTTTTTTACAAAAGGGAAATAATAAACAGGTCAAAAGATTGTGCAAAAACATTATAGTATTGTTCATTATCACACTACTTTTGGTGGGATTGAACATCTTTATCTTCACTTCTTATATCGCAGAAATAGGAGGTTGGAGTAATTTTTTACTTGAAATGAAACAATCTTCAAATTAGATTAGCTACCATGATAAAAATCGGCCTACGCTTTGTGTTTTACAGTTTGCCACTTGTTGTACTTTATTATTATTTACAATATTTTGGTACCGATAACAATGAAGGCGTAGGCTGTTATATTTACGATACATCTGGATGGTTGTGCCCTGGTTGTGGAGGACAGCGTGCCCTTCATTCCATATTACAAGGGCATTTGCTTGAGGCATTTCACTTTAATCAATTGATTTACATTTATATTCCTTTGATCGCAATATTGTATATTGCTTTTGTTGAAACTTTTGTTTTGAAGAATAAGAGAATAAGAAATTACATTCATTTCCCGAGGTGGTTTTCTGTCTTTCTAATCGTATTGATTGCTGCCTTTACTATCTACCGCAATTGGAATAGATAGGCTATTTTACTAATCTTTTTGATGAATCGTGATGAATCTACTCAATAGTGAGATCGCTAATCCAAAGAAAGCTACGATAGCAAATGCAGTCTTTAATGACGAGTGTTGTGCAATAAAGCCTATTACAGGAGGGCCTAAAAAGAAACCGATAAAACCAATACTGGTAATCAAAGTCAATGCTTGTTGAGGTGGCATAGATTTGGTGTGACCTGCTAAGTTATAACACATCGGTACTACAGCAGATACCCCCAGTCCAACTATCATAAAAGAAATAATTGTCGTATATACACTTGGAAACATTACAGAGGCTCCTAATCCAATAAAGAGTAAAACACCACAGATAAGTAATGTTCTCTGTTCGCCATATTTTCTCACTGTAAAGTCAGAAATAAAGCGTCCACTTGCCATTGCAAACATATAAGCTGTTAGGCCATATCCAATAAGTTCAATAGGGGCATGAGTGACGTGTTTCATATATTCACTGGACCAGTCAGTCATCATTCCTTCTGCTACCATTGCAAAGAAGGCTAATAAGCCAAGCATAATTAAGTTTCTATCAGGCAATCGGAATCCTTTTTTTTCTTCTTTTATAGGACTGTCACTTTGTGGGTTTGTATCCTCAGGTATTAAGTATTTGAACAATAGAAGGGAGATGACAATACCTACTGTAGAATAATAAATAAAGTGTTCGATAGGAGGGACATAACTACTGATCATTTCTGCACCTATCCACGAGGCAGCAAAACCTCCAATGCTCCATGTTCCGTGTAGAGAGCCAATGATTTGTCCTTTGTATAATTTAGAAACTTTGATTGCCTGTGTATTAATAGAAATATTCGTGATATTACTAATGGCTCCGAATAGTACTAAATTTAGCTTCAATTGCCACAGCACTTCCCAATAGCCAATACCAACTAATAATACAAGATAGGTTAATAAAAAGATAAGAGTTGCTTTCTTGCTCCCCAGTTTCTCTATTATTTTACCTGCAATAGGAAGTGTGATTAAGGTTCCTATTGATATATAGAGAAGTACAAAACCCCAAGCGGAATCATTTACTCCAAAAGCTTCTTTTATCGTAGGAATACGCGAAGCCCATGAGGCTGAAATCCCTCCAAATATAAAGAATAAAGCAGTTACGGCTATACGTGCTAAGTGTTTTGACATAGTTCTTTTTGATTGAAAGCTGTAAATGTATGAATAAATAAAAACGGTCTGTATATTTACAGACCGTTGAAGTACTTTTATTTTTTAATCGCTTTTGCGATACTCTCTAAGTTTTGATTGAAGTCCATCAATTGACTTAATACTTGTGCCGTTTGATTGTCTTTACCGGCCATTCCCAACTTGTTTTGTTTGACGAATATATCTTTAATTTCTGTCCAGCGTTGGAGCTCTATTCCTGATAGTCTGCCCGCGAGTTCTTTTAATTTTAGCAAATTAGCTTCTGTATCAGAAGTCAATGTTTGTGATTCGTTTTCGTAGTGAGTCAAGATTAACTCATCTATTTCACTATCGTTCATCAGTGGAACAATTTTACTCATCATCTTATTCATATCACGGTAAGAACCTTGTAGCTTAAAGGCAGGTTCTGTTCTATAAGCATTGTCCATACTTGCACTTAAGATATACTGTTGGTTTACTTTTAGTACAATATCTCTTACAGCGATTGCTTTCTTTAAAACAGCTGTAAATTCTTCTATTTCTTGTCCACTGAAGTTTCCTTCTAAAGAAATTGAATCTTCTGATTTGGTTTCTATATGATTGATTAGTTTATAGAAATCGTCTAAAGAATTGCTGCTTAATTTCTGCAAATAAGTATTCTCAGCAATTGCATTTTCTAATAAACTCAATTTAAACAAATCTTCTGTGCTACCAATGACGTCTCCCAAGTTATAGGTATCTGCACGGTTGGCTAACATATCTGGTATTTGGAATTTCTCTCCAGACTCTGTATATGGGTTACCTGCCATAATGATACAAAAACGCTTACCTCTTAAATCATACGTTTTACTCTCACCTTCAAATATACCATCCATCTTACGCTGTCCATCAGCAAGAGAGATAAACTTCTGTAAGAACTCAGAACTACAGTGTTGGATATCGTCTAAGTATAGCATTACGTTATCCGCCATTTCGAACGATAAGTTGATCTTCTTCAGTTCTTCACGAGCACCGGAAGTCTTCGCTTCAGTTGGATCGATAGAAGTAATAGAATGACCAATAGTAGGCCCGTTAATCTTGACAAAGTGCAAGCCTAATGCATTTGCTAAATATTCCATTAGTGTAGTCTTACCATATCCAGGAGGTGATACTAACAATAACATTCCCATTCGCGCAGTACGCTTACTATCCCCGTGTACCCCAATCTGCTTGGCTAAGTTATTACCTATTAGAGGAAAGTACACTTCATTTATTAGTTTGTTACGTACAAATGAAGTTAATACACGTGGTTTCAACTCATTCACTTTAAGTGATTTTTTATACGTTGAAAGCAACATTTCTTTAGTAGCAATAAAGTCAGTAAACATTGGTATGCGCTCTGTTTCGAAACTCTCTAATCTCGCTATAAAATCGTGATAGTCTAAAGTATAGGTGTCATTGACAATTAAAGGATGATTGCCTTTGAGATTCTTTAGTACTATTGTATCACTACTTTCTTTTAAAGTATAGTTGTATTGCTTTTCAAATAATAGTAAACAACAAGTCTCATCAATGTATTTTTTATACTCACTTACTTTTGGCTCATTGTCAATATAAGAATACAGCCAGTTTTGAATCAAGTAAAATGCATCTAACCTACTTAAGTTAACATCGTTGATGTCATTTTCAAAAGTGATATTTGCATTTTTTTGCTGTAAGAAAGCAATAAATTGTTTCTTTAATTGGGAAGCTTGTACAGTTTTGGTAAAGAAGATACCTGTAGCAAATTCTTCATATAAATAATGTGCTATTGCTTTTTGATATTTTACATCGCGTAATGGAGATACCCATGAAGCGTATAATTCCTCTAATTGACTAAGTATATATTTATAGTTTGTACTTAGAGGGAATACCTTTTGTACTGCAGCTGCACTACTTATACTTTTCAAAATGTTATCTCTTACGGCTGTGTCTAATTCATACCAAAAGATTTGTGCAGATACGCGGATAGCAGGAGCATAGGTTAATATACCTAAGTCTTTGCGCAACTTTAACAGGGATTGAGTAATTTCTAAAGCGTCGAAATCGTGTACACCTTTAAGGTACCCTTCTGAATAGTTTTGTTCTGTTCTAAACTTGACAGCCTCTTGAGTATTCAAAGTAGGATTTTTTTGTAACTCTTTCAGTATTTGGTAAGCCAAATACTCCGCTCTATAGACCTCATTATTCTCAGAGATGATGTCTTGATTCCATATCTCTTTATAAGTATATATCTTGTCATCTGTGATAGGATACGAAAAACTTGTACCAGTAAGATGATAGTAAAGCGTATCGTTGCGTCTGACAATTGTCAAATCTAAAGGTTGTTTGTTAACCAAGAACTTGTGAGTACCTAAGCTAATGATATTCTCTCCATCGGCAAATAAGTCTTGCTTATCTCTAAGCGTACGCAGTGCATCTTCTTGACTGGTTTTAATACTATTCTCTAAGTTTTCTGCTTTAGAGACATCACCTAAATCTTTTAATTCAATAACCAGTTGACGTACTTTGTCCACCATTAAATCAGTAGAGAAGAAAGCCAATATTTCTTCTTTTGACTTAAAAGATGCTGATTTGTTTTCGATATTCTTTAGGATGCGCAGCCCTATCTGCTCTAACGAACTTGTACGTCTATTGATTTGCTCAACTAACTGTGTTTTTCGCGTGTCAAAAGCCTTAGAAACTTCTTCTCGTTTATCTGCTATCTTTAAGATAAAATCATCGAAGTCAGCAAACTTACTCTCCAGCTCTTCTACCTGTACACTTACTTTAGAATGGTATTCGTCACACTTTTCGGGTGAATTGGATAACTCTAAGAAGTTGATAATACTCTGATCAAGTAGAGTTAATTGAGCGTGAAATTCTGCGATAGACTCATTGGTACGCAGAGAATCTATTTTTCTCTTTAACTGAGAACGCACCTCATTTAGCGAAGCAAAGATGACAGATATCTTCTCAATAATCTTTGTCGCCTGGGTAGTGTCCTCTATTTTTAAACTATTCAGTATATCGATTAGTAATTCTAATTCACTGGATATAGCCTTACAGTTTTCATCAATAGCATTAGCGTCAATAACCTTAACTACCTCATTTACTTTATTCTTTTGATCAATAACCTTTTGTTCATAAGGAACTAAGGCTTGTTCCTGTAGTAAGAATGCAATTGTTTTATCTGATAAGGACTCATTGGTCTTACCTAACTGTTCTTGGTACTTTTCCAAGATAGTTAAATCGACATATTTTGTTTGACGGGCACTAATTACCTCTCCTAACAATTTTCTGTTTTCAGCTAATAGATGCACTAAACTTTCAAGGGTGTCTCCTTTGGCATTTTTAACATTAAAGAGTTGTTTATCTACCTTGTCTTTTAGCTCTGTCAATAAGCCTGCAGCCCTTTTACGTTGCTCTTGTACCTTTTCGAACTCGTCTATTGCTGTATTTGCAATTCCCTTGATCTGCTCTAAAGGTTCATTTAAACTTTTGGTCTCACTCGTTTTAATCCAGAAATAAGCATCTATGATGTCATTTGCTTTCTTGGCTATGTCACCATATAATCCTTCATACGAATCTTCTTTATCGATGAGGTGAATAATCTCTTGACATTCAGCCATTGCTTTGACGATGTCTTTATTTCCAATTTTGTATAAGTGATTTTCTTTTTGTTCTTTGTTTTCTATTAATGTAGCAGTGTATGGGGTTTCCCATATCTGTACGACATGATGTCTTACCGCTTCATTTTCTGAACGGAAATAAATTAACTTACCATCGTTGAACAAGGTAAAACCACTACATACGATAGGAGTTTCTACTTGTTGTTTGATGATGTTATAAGACATCAAGGTGTAGATGTTGTTTTCTGCTTGATAGAATAGGTATAAGAAGTCCTCTCCATTGTGGGAAGGAATGGTTCTGATGAACTCTAAGTTCTTGACAGTATTGTCAAATATCTTGTAATCACCATTTTGTAAATAATACCCATTAGAGAAGATAATACCTTGACCATCAGGTAATAATATACCTGTTTCATTTAGAGCAGGTACATTGATGACTTGTTTGGTTCTGTTGTTAAAGATAAATGCGCGAAAGTCTTCTTGGTAAGGCTTAATGCGGATGGCAATAAAATTACCCAAATCAGCGTAGAAGTAATCAGCATCATCTAATTGTTGATCTATATTGTTAACCGGTTCTGAGTAGATACCCTGTCCCTTGTCAGTATTGTCTTCTATTTTAAAAGTGATATCTCCTCCGACAGCTTCGATGAATACTTTGTCTTGTATAGAGATATGAGGGTGTATACCTAATCGTCTATTTTCGAGATTAGTTTTTACCCAATTGAATTCAAATTGAGGACTTTTTACTACCTCGTGTATGCTTCTATCATCTTGATAGATTAACTGATTATCCTTTATAAGCCATTTAAAAGCTTTTAGACTATCGGCATTTTTACTTGTTTGAAATACCATATAGAGGTAATTCTCTGTCTTCTTAAATCTACTGAAGATAGAATCTCTATAGTATTTGTATAAATTTTTGTAATCCTCAATGAAATTAGCATCATTGATAAAGTCTAAAGGTTGAGGTAAGAATTGATTGTCTTCAAAGCGATAAATGCTAAATACATCGCTTAGTTGAATATCCGTTTTAAGGCCAAAGTGTACGTTATAGGCAAAAATACAGATAGAGTCAAAGGCAATTATACCTCTGGCAGTACAGTTGTTTTCTGTTGTTATACGTTGATTGGCAATAAGTTTAAGGTCAACAGAAGTAAAGACATTTTTTCTATCTTCATTAAGGGCATTTAATCGTTGGATTAAATCTCCTTTCTGTGTCTGAAGCCTTTTCTGTATGATCTCATAAGTATTAGAATCAAGCGATTCTATATGTTGGTTTTCTAATTCAGCCATAGGTAATTAATACTTTGTATCAGTGAACGATCACGAATACTTAGGTAAATGAAGGATGAGATAGGGGATAGGATAAACATCACCCTTTTCTTTAGAAAAGAGTGATGTCAAAATATTTTGTTACGATAATTTTTTATTACCTATACCAAAGCTCTGAACTGCATCGGCAATACTGCTTAACAATCCCATATTGTCTTCTGTTGCGTTTTGTTGCATCTTTAAGACTAACGATGCGATACTAAGGTTTTTTAAATCTTCAGTGGTGATATTAAATTGACTCGCATAGTGTCTTATATTGTTAAACAACTCGCCTTGACTAATTGTAGAACCATCACCTAATAAAGCTAATTTGATATCTTGTGCATTCTGACTCTTGTCTATCAATTGATCAAATCCTTTAGCACGACTCACTTGGTTAATGATATTTTCAAAGAACATTGTTTCTCCTCCTACGATGTCAATCTTAGCTGTTTGTAAAGCGGAAGACAATACCTCTGCTTGAGATTTAGCAATGTCTTTTTGGATATTTAGAGCAGCCAATTCTACATCTTTTTCTTTTTGAAGTTGTAGTTTGAACTCTTCGTGTTCTTTTCCTACACCATCCATCTGCTTCATTGCTTCTGCTTTTTCTTTTAATCCTTCAGCATCTGCAATAGCTTTTTCTTTGATAATTTGGGCTTCAGCCAATCCTTCTTTTCTCTTAGCTTCTGCTTTCGCTTCAATACCTGCAGCTTCTGCAGCTGCGATGCGTTGTATTTTTGCAGCGTCAACAATACTTTGTTGCTCGACTGCTTCGGCTTTAGCTTTGATTACTTCTGCCTCTGCTAATCCAAGAGTAGCGTCTTCACGAGCTTGGGCATCTGCCAGTATTTTACGAGCTTCTGCTTGTTTAAGTGATGCTTCTTTTTGTGCCTCTGCTTCGATTAACATTTGTTGAGAAATCTGTTCTTGTGCAAATTTTTTAGCTTCAGCCTCTTTGATTGTTCTGATTAAGTTTTCTTCAGCTTGTCTACTTGCTTGAGTGATACCTACTTGTTTCTCTCTTTCTACAGAACGGAATGCTTCCACATCCTTAATACTTTGTTGTTCTTCCACTACTCCTTTTTCTAACTGTACTCTTTCACGGATAACATCTTGTATTGTTTTTTTCTCTTCCTCCACTGCGCGTTCTTTGTTAATTTGCGCCAAGGTTACGATACGCTCTCTTTCTGTTTGTTCTAACGCTCGATCTTTTTCAACTCTTTCTGTTTCTACAGCATCTGTTCTCTCTTTGTTTTTTGCAGCAATAATTACTTGGCGTAGTTTGTTTTCTTCTAACACAGCTAAGCTTTCTTCTGTTGAAATACGTACACTTTCAGACTTTAAGCGTTCTTCTTCACGTACCTTTTGAATTTCTGCTTCTTCACGAGCACGGATATTATCGACTTCTCTGCGTTGCTTTTCTTCTTTTTCAGATAATTGTCTTTCTAATTCTAAGATGGCTTCGCGAGCTTCAACATCTTGTTTTTTGATTACTTTTTGCTCATCTCTACGGATAAGGTTAGCATTGATGTTTTGCTGAGCAGTAAGTTCTGTAATTTTCTTAATCCCTTCAGAGTCTAAGATATTCTGTGGATCTAAGTAAGAAATGTTCGTTTGCTCTAAGTAGTCAATAGCACAGTCATCTAAAATGTACCCATTTAAATCTCGACCAATGATATTGATGATTTCTTCTCTAAATTCTCTACGCGCTTCGTATAATTCGATGAACTCAAATTTTTTACCTACCGTTTTTAAAGCTTCCGAAAACTTTGCTTCAAAAATATTGCGAAGTGTTTCTACATCACTTGCACGTTCACATCCCAGTGTTTGTGCTACGTTAATAACGTCTTCAATAGACTTGTTTACCCTAATAAAAAATGCTACCTTAATGTCTGCACGGATATTGTCCTTACAAATAAGTCCTTCATTTTGCATTCTATCTATTTGAAGTTTTTTTACAGAGATATCCATAATCTCCATTTTGTGGAACACTGGGATAACATAAATCCCTTTGTTAAAAGCAACTTTTGTTCCTCCAACCCCTGTTCTTACAATAGATTTACCTTGTGGTATTTTTTTATAAAACGATGCAAGTATTGCAAAGAATAATAAGACTAATAGAAATAAGGCTCCAATAATTATGGTTATCAATGTTCCTATACCAAACTCACCCATAGTTTTTAGTGTTTGTAGTTAATAATGTTATTGTATTTTCTGTACTTGATATATATTTTCTGTTTTTGATTTGTTGACGATAAGCACTTTGTCCCCATATTGTATAGGAGTGCCATCTGTGCTTGTCGCTAATATTTTAATTGGATCTTGGTTGATGACAATCTCTACGTTCCCATATTTATCTGCCGTTATACTCGACAACATAGTCCCTTCTTTTCCTATGCAGTTAATAGCTATTTCACCGTGAAACCCAGTGTCTTTTAAAAATTTAACCAAGGGAATAGTTGCGTAATGTGTCAAAATAACCGCAATAAAGGATAAGGGGATTAAAATAATTGCTGACCACAATCCTAAACTGGCAACTTTAGGGATAGTTGTAGTTAATAATGTTCCTGCCCAAGTAAAAAATTTGAAAATGGTCAGTATAATCATAAAGGGAATTTTGCCGACATTCATAAATTCGAGTATCTGCGTAAATAAACCTGGCTGTCTGACATTGACATGATCGGCTAAGTCAACCTCTTTATCGTGAATGACCTCTACATGATTTTGTTGTAAATCAAAATCAGTATCTACATTAGCATCTATATCTACATCAACGTCGATATCAATTTCAGGCTGTACATCCATATCAATATCAAAACCGTCAAACCCTCCTAAGACTGCCGAAAATATCCAATAGATAGTAGATATTCCCATTAATACAGTCATGATTGCATTAGGTAAAGGATTAAATAAATGATGAATAATCTCTGTCATTTAATAATATGTATGTTTTTAATATTTTATTTTTTAATATACTGAAATAGTGTTAACAAATATAGTAAAAATACACATGGTGAAAATTATGTTTTTTTATATTTTGTTAATTTATTTTTATTTTATTAATTTGTAATACTCTGTTAAAAGTTAATGCAATTAAAAAAAGGTATTGAACAATTCGTCAATACCTTTTTTTTGTTTTCCTATATGAGATGTAAATTAACTTAATCCTTCTATTAACCCATCGACCAAATCAATTCTCAATGCTTGTGGTGATTTAGGTAATCCAGGCATACGCATAATATCACCAGCGATGGCAACGATAAATTCTGCACCTCTGTTGATCACGATGTCGTTAATCACAATATCAAAATCTTTAGCTACACCATAAGCTGTTGCATCTGCAGAAAAAGAATATTGTGTTTTGGCAATACATACTGGAAACTTATCCATAGCTGTGTTTCGAAGCTGAGCTAATTTCTTTTTAGCTGCAGATGAAAACTCTACATTATTAGCACCGTATATTTTCTTAGTTATATTTTCTATCTTCACTGAGATAGTATCTTCATCTTGATAAGGAAATTGTAAAGGTTTGCTTGGATTAGTTGCAATAGTATTAGCTACAACTTCTGCTAATGCTTTTGCACCTTCACCTCCTTCTATAAATGCATTATTAATAGCAAATCCGATATGATTGTCTTTACAATATTGTTCTACGATAGCTAGTTCTTCGGCATCATCAGTAGCGTATTTGTTAAAGGCTACAACGATACTTTGCCCATATGACTTTATGTTTTCAACGTGCTTAGCTAAATTGTCTAAACCTTTTTGAATACCTTCTATATTTTTAGTCTTGATTTCATCGATTGCTACGCCACCGTGCATTTTTAATCCTTGAGCAGTAGCTACTACTACCGTCAACTTCGGCTGTAAGCCAGACTTACGACATTTGATATCAAAGAATTTCTCAGCTCCTAAATCTGCTCCGAATCCCGCTTCTGTAATCACATAGTCTCCGTAGCTCATCGCCATTTTAGTTGCAATAACAGAGTTACACCCATGAGCGATATTAGCAAATGGGCCTCCATGTATAAAAGCAGCTGTATTCTCTGTAGTCTGTACTAAATTGGGATTTAGTGCATCTTTAAGTAAAACTGTAATCGCACCAGCAACGCCTAAATCTTTTACAGTAAACATACTGCCGTCATATCTATATCCTAAGAGAATGTTTTCAATGCGGCGACGCAAATCTTCTATATCTGTAGCTAAACAAAGGATTGCCATAATCTCAGAAGCAGGAGTGATATCAAAACCTGATTCTTGAGGAACACCATTAGCACTACCTCGAAGTCCTGTATTGATATAGCGAAGACTTCTGTCGTTTACGTCTAAAACTCTTTTCCACAATATCTCCTTGATGCCATTTTCTAAAGATCTATTTTGATAAATATAATTGTCAAATAAGGCACTAATGGTATTGTGCGCTGAGGTGATAGCATGAAAATCGCCAGTGAAATGCAGGTTGATATTCTCCATAGGTAATACTTGCGCGTATCCACCTCCTGCAGCCCCACCTTTCATTCCGAAGCATGGACCTAATGAAGGTTCGCGTAGTGCTACTACGGCTTTTTTACCTATTTTATTTAATCCCAATGCTAATCCAATAGAGACAGTAGTTTTGCCAATTCCTGCTTTTGTAGGGGTGATGGAAGTAACTAATATGAGGTTTGATTTATTGATGCCTTCTGTGTCCATCTCACTTAAAGGAACTTTAGCCATATATTTCCCGTAGGGAATTAATTCATCAGGGTTCACACCAATAGATTGGCCTACATCTTGTATTCTTTTTAGCTCACTTTCGCGAGCAATTTCGATATCTGTTTTCATGTAAAATAATAGTTTGTGTTATTGATTAGTAAAGATAAGGTTTTTTGACACTGTCTTTCTGTTTATTCACCAGCTATGAGGTATTATGATGAATTGTGTAATGATTTAGAACGCTATTTAGGTGAAACCACAATTCTAAGAACTAATTTTTAGAAGCATTTTAAAAAATTAAGTGTTTTGTTAAATTCATATCTGTGCAATAAAAAAGGTTTAATTACTGAAGTGTTTTATTATTTTTTATATCTAAATAATAACATATATCTTTACAACTTTAATAATATATTGTTTTATAAATGAAAACTGAAGCGCAATTAAAAGAGAGAAGTGGTAATAAATGCGAACTATGTGAAGCAACAGGACATTTGAATGTGTATGAAGTACCACCAGCGGCAGCTAACGAAGCAGATAGAGAAATCTATATTTGTGATACTTGTTTAGAGCAAATTGAAAAGAAAGCAGAGTTAGATGCAAACCACTGGCAATGTTTAACTACTTCTATGTGGAGTGAGTTTCCTGCTGTTCAGGTTGTAGCTTGGCGTATGCTAAACCGTTTCCGCAATGAAAGTTGGGCGGCCGATAGTTTAGAGATGATGTATTTAGATGATGAGTTGTTGGAATTTGCTAAGTTAACAGGTGATCATACTGGAGATGGAAGCGTTGATTTGCATAAAGATTGCAATGGAAATATACTTGTCGGTGGAGATACAGTTACCTTAATTAAAGATTTAGATGTAAAAGGATCTACAATCAATGCTAAAATTGGTACTGCTGTGCGTAATATCCGTTTGGTACACGATAATACTGAACAAATTGAAGGAAAAATTGACGGTCAACAGATTGTTATTTTAACGAAGTTCGTCAAGAAACAAGCTTAGTGATTGTTAACGATATAAAAAGCCTCTTAGTTTTATCCTAAGAGGCTTTTGTCTTTTCTATAATGTATTTTGATTTTTATAAAATCCATTGGTTAGCAATCAGTAATCAACTGTAGCTCTATTTTTTATAGAATGGGTAAGCGCAGTAGAGAGCATATAATATTAGGTTTGTTTGTAGAGAGTTGCGTATATATATCCTTTTGAAGGAGTCATCATGCTGAGCAACTCTGCTCTAAGTAAGTTCACCACTATGAAAAAAATGTGGTGCATGAAATAGTGAACTACTTCATAAGTTTAAGCCAAATAGGAAGACTAAACTCTTTTAGTAAATGTGCGAGTTTCGTTTCTTGATAGTTATCTATTGTTAACCATTTAATTTCTTCAATTTCTGATGCAGGTTGTATTTCAGTATTATTTACAATAATATGGTAAATATGAGCTGTGACAATTGTATTTGCTTCGTTAACTGCTGTTGTACTATGTGTACCTAATAATTTTATCTCGTTTGTTGTAATAGTCAGACTTAATTCTTCTTGCAACTCTCTGATTAATGCTTGTTCGGGAGTTTCTCCCTTTTCTATTTTTCCGCCAGCCATCATATAATAGATGGATTTTTTTTTGCGCACGGTTAACATGCGATTGTCTTGATCAGTAATAAGAGCTGAGGCTAAATAGATCGTGGTAGTATTCATTTTGTTTTTTTGGCAATTTAGTAAACCTTAGGGGATATGTCAAGATTGAAACAGTATTACTCATAGTATTAATTGAGAATAGTTTATCCGTTGTCTTATATTAAAATTTTATTGACTTAAGGTTGAATGTTTGATAGGAAAAAGTAAAATAATATTTTGTTCCTCTCAGGAATGGTAAAGAAAGGCTAAAAACAACTTTTCTCACTTGTGTAATTTAGCAGCTTGCTATTACTGCATTAGTCATGTTAAAGAGTAATCTTCATTTTTACGATTAAGAAAAGGTGTCTACGGGATTTAATAGCCTCTATGATGACTTCGTTTTGTGTTTTTCTATTGTAACCTAAATACGAAAAGTTTTCGGTTATAGAGAAAATTACTGTAAGATTGGAGGTAGTTTCTTTGGGAATTCGAGGGGCTTTCTTGGGGGTTTCTTCGGGAAATACCCCTTTTTGCGAGTAAAACCCCAAGGATACTCGAAGAAAAGTGCAAGAAAGTCCAAGGAAATGATGTTTTTAGTTTGCTTGAAGTTTTTGCTATCAAGAAGAATGTGATCAAATGTTGTTCGAAGTAAATTTTTGTTTTAAACAACGCTGTGTGTTTGTAAATATGCTCAAATGAAGTTTAGTGAACAGATAACTAAAGAATTAGAGTGTAATTTAGGGAACTTATTGTTTTCTAAATATGGAGTATGGTGCCTTTTCAATTCTTTAGAACTTTTTTAGCGAATTTTGATTGCTCTTATATAAGGCTAATTCATTGCTTTATTTCTATGCACTTCTGCAAAAAATACCAAATGGCGAAATTAATTTCTTTTTGTTTATGTCTATAAGTATGCGTCATAAGTGGTTTTACTATTTTGCTATAACTGAGTTTTTACCTTAATTTCAACTTTTGTCGTTGATTCTTTTTCTTCAATCATTACTGTCTAAAAAATGTATTAGTAATTCAATATTACAGCTGTAATGATATTTAATGAGTGATTTTATATAGAATATCTTGCCATTTTTTTTTATTTAAAGGTATTAATACATTATTTTTTATAGATTAAATGCGAATAAATTTGAAGTAGAGTAGAACTTTTAGGTATTCTATCTGCTTTTTAAGTTTAATTTACTTAATTCTATTCTTAGATAGAGAAAAATTGATTTATTTTATAAAATATTATTTTTTGTAAATAAAATATTTATATCTTTATTTGATGAAATAGTGCAACGTTTAGAATGCCTATTTTTATGTTTAATATTAAAAAAAGAAAAAGCCACTTCGTGGACAAAATGAACAAGACAATGGTAAAAGAAGAATTTACTGCGTTATTTAAGGGGTATAAAATCCCAAATGTTTTGAAAAGCTTAATTGATTTTCAAACTTCAGAAAATGTAGCATCATATTATTCAAATGCTATTTATTTAATAGATGAAGTAGATGGTGTAATTGATGGGTTTTCGAGTGAACCAGAATTTTTAAACTCTTTTATTCCTTTTGCAGAGGCAGATTCAGTTGGTAGCATCTATGCTTTTTGGATCAATAATAAGGAAGAAAAAAATTTAGAGAACTTACCAATTGTTGTTTTTGGGGGTGAAGAGGGAGTTCACGTTATAGCTCAAAACTTAACTGAACTATTGCAAATAGCAGCTTATGATGTTGAGCCAAATGTTTTTGAGGATGAGGTTAGCTTTCCTGATAAAGAAGAATTGATTGAGGAGGATGAGTTTCATCCTACTGAGTTTAATAAAGAGTATTTAGATTGGTTGAGAAGTGAAGCTAAATTAAAACCATTTGTTAAAATTGAAGATATTGATGAAGTCGTTGAAAGAGCAGCTGAAAAGTTAGGTAGTTCTTTGAATGATTTTTTAAAGAAATATAATGAGTAGTTAATACTCGAATAGTATAAAAAAAAGGAATTGCTTTCATGCAATTCCTTTTTTTTTGATTACATTTATAGGTATAACTATTTGATTATTATAATTTTGTATTCTTTTTGTTGTAGATTGGGTGATAAAGTTTCTTTGTAAATGATATGAGCAGAGAGTGGTTTTTGTAGAATGTTAAAATTGTTTGATTCCTATATTTTTATATAATTTCTAAAGTTTTACTTTATAAATTATAATTAACAAACTAAACTATAAAGTATTCCATATGAAAAAAATTACGCTATTATTACTGAGTCTTGTTCTGTTTTTTAAGCTTGATATTGTTGAAGCTCAATCTATAGAAGTGAGAAATAAGATTATGGAAAACTATGGGGAACATAGTAGGCAACTTAATCTTGCAATCCAAAGTACGTTAAATGAAACAAACCAGGCTTGGCGTATTGCGGAAGAAAAAAGTATACCCATAACAGGGGTGGATATGAAAGGAAATGTGTATTCACTTGTAAAATTTAATGAGGAGGGGGTACCTATTTATAAAGCCACTTTAAATAAGGGGTCTAGGATTACTGCTCGTGTTGACGGTATTAAGAATACGGCATATAGAAGAGAATTGAGAGGGCATGGAATTTTTGTTGGTGTTTTTGATGGAGAGGTGGCGTTAGATCAACACAGAGAATTTGTCGATAGGGTGACTAATAAAAGTGTTGTGATTTTAGGTGAAAGTTTGCCAGACTTTAACTCTCCAGGTTTTAGTAAAACTGGTTTTGAACGTGGTAGAGCTCACGCAACACACGTGACAGGAACAATTGTAGCACAGGGATTAAATGAGAGAGCTCTTGGGATTGCTCCTCATGCGACTGTTCTAAGTTATTCTTGGAATAATGATATTTTTAATATGCTTGATTTAGCAAATGACGGTTTATTAGTTAGTAATCACTCTTATGGTTTTCAATTCTTTGATGAGTATGGATTTCTTTATGATCAATCTCTTAGACATGAATTAGGAGCTTATGTGAATGAAAGTAGAATGGTTGATATTGTTGCTTATGAAAGGAAGTTCTATCAACCTGTGTTTGCTGCTGGTAATGATGGAGAGTATACCAAACAGACTTATAGAAACTTTCCTGAGAAAAAGAATGTAGACATGTTGAATGGTTATTCGTTGTCTAAAAATGCTGTTGTCGTTGCAGCAGTAAAGGAAGTGAAAAATTATGTTGGAGCGGAAAGTGTCGTGTTAGCGAGCTTTAGTAGTCAAGGTCCTTCTAATGATTTTCGTATCAAACCTGATGTTTCAGCAAAAGGGGATATGGTTTTTTCTACTACATATAAGAACCCTGCGAATATGAATAATGATCCTAATACAGGTTTGTATGTTAGTTATTCGGGAACATCAATGGCTGCTCCTGCTGTCACAGGTGTTTTTGCCTTGTGGCAAGAATGGGCAAGCAAAAGGAATAAGGATAAGAACCCTTTGAAATCAGCATCAATTCGTGCGATTATGGCGCATACGGCTGATCAAACAGGCGAGAGAAAAGGACCTAATCACTTATTTGGTTGGGGATTAATCAATGCTGCAAAGGGTGTACAGTTTTTAGAGGCAAGTAGAAAAGGGGAGTATGCACTTTTATTAGAGCACGAACTAAAGAATAAAGAGGTTTATTCAAAAGAGATTGTTGTAAAGAAAGCTACGGATAAGTTAGTAGTTACTTTGGCCTGGACTGATATAGCTGGTGGAGTAGATTTTCATTTATATAGAGACGAAGATTACACTAAGAAGAATCCTATTCTTGTTAATGACTTAGATATCGTTGTCAAAAAAGATGGGATAGAATATCTTCCTTGGAAATTGAATAAAGATTGGTCAAACCCAATAGCTTTAAAAGGTAATAATGACGTGGACAATATCGAACAAATCGAAATTGAAGACGTGGAACCTGGTACGTATACTATTTATATTAGCCACAAAGGGGATCTTAGTTATTGGGAAAGAGAAAAGGAACTGAAACAAGAATTTTCTTTAGCAATGAGTTTGTCAGATGCATACACAGTTGAAAAAATACCAGGAGAGGATAAAAAAGATGAACTTGTCAAATTAATTCAAAGTCTTTGGCCGAATCCAATTATTGATTTTGTCAATATTCAAATTATGGAAGAGTTTGCTAAAGAAGCTATTTATATACGTGTATATGATACCACGGGTAGATTAGTACATACATATGAGAAGAAAAATGATGAGGGATTGTATAGTTTCTCAATGGAAAAACTGCCAAAAGGTATGTACTTTATTGATCTTCAGGTTGGAGAGTACAATATCGTTGAAAAAGTGGTAAAAAAATAGGAGAAGACTATAACCTAACTTAGGTAATATTTTTACTATTACAATGATAATGCATAACTGTGTGAAAAAAAGTTTCACTTGTAACGTGTATCATAATAGATAGTTATCGTTAATGCGAAAAAAACCTTTAAAAAAAGGCGTTATAAAGTTTGGA
>NZ_WMJX01000039.1 GCF_009711045.1 Myroides albus
AAATTTAAAAATACTCTAGGTTTATAGGGGTCAAAACAATAACAGAAACTACAACCTTACTAACTATAAGTCTTTATTTCATAGCATTTGCGATTGGAGTAATATTCTGGGGAATTCAAAGTGATTATTTAGGAAGAAGAAAAGCGATGATATATGGATTGCTCACTTATTTTACAGCCTCTATTATCGCATTAATAGCTCCAAACTTTGAGGTTATTCTAATGGCCAGATTCTTAGCCGCTTTTGGAATTGCGGTGGGGTCAGTAGTTACCCAGACCATGATGAGAGATTGTTACACAGGAAAAGATTTAGCTAAAGTTTTTTCAATTATGGGAGTTGCTTTATCAGTTAGCCCTGTAATTGGACTACTCATAGGAGGGTTAACCTCGAAACACTTTGGCTATATGGGAGTATTCTCCCTATTAGCAATACTTTCGATACTATTAGTTAGCAAAGCTTTTGTAAGCTTACCTGAAACAAAACAAAACACAGATAAAGCAACGCTAAAAAACACATTGGAAGTAGCAAAGAGATTGTATAGTGATGCAACAATATGGAAATATGCCTTATTAGTAATGTCATATAATGTTTTACTATTTAGCTACTATTCATTTGCTCCCTTTATTTTTGAAAAGGCAGGCTATGATTCAACAATATACGGATATAGCGGTATAGTCTTAGCTATGGGTTCATTTATAGGAAGCTACATAAACAAAAAGGCAATTGAAAAAGGATATACATCCCTACAAATGATGAAATACGCCTCTATTATAGCTATAGCAAATGCAGGAATACTCTTTAGTATACAGAATACAATGTTCTTCTTATTGCCAATGCTACTCATAGTTGCTTCATTTGGAATTGCAATACCAAATATTTTAAGCCAAGCCTTAGCTAACTATAAAACGTCTATTGGAACTGCTGGTGCGTTATTTGGTCTACTCTATTATTTGCTAATTGGTACAGGATTATATATCAGTAGTATTCTTCCAACATTAGCCATCGTACTTGTATTATTCTCAGTAATAGCAGTGCTAACAACATTTACATTAAAGAAACAATAAGAAAAAGAGGAAGTATTTCCTCTTTTTTGTTTTTATAATACTGGGATTAGAAAACGAAATTCACTCTTTACTCCTTTTAACATATCCCATTCCTCTGGACGCTGGCCAGACTTCTTTAAAGTCATACTGCGTATATAGCTTGTAAGCTTCTCCATCCGCAATAAGGTTAACGTAACAAGAATCAGGAAGGTTACTTTTGATAAACACATCTAATTGGTGCATAATCACCTTTCCTAACCCCTTGCCTTGATGTGTAGGATGAACGCAAATATCAACAACTTGACAATGACAACCGCCATCTCCTACCAGTCGTCCCATCCCGATCACTTTATCATTATCTTCTGTATCGAGGATAACAACACTACACAGTGAGTTTGCCAACCCAATAGTTGCAGCCATCAAAGTTTTTGAAGACAACCCACACACCACTCTCAAATTTATATAATCATTAGCATCGGGAGTTTCATATTCTGCTTTATATCTCATCTCTAATCTATTTACTTGTTATAACAAAGATAGAAGTACCTTTAATATATCACAACAATCAAGAATAAGTTGCTATAATTAAGAGCATTATTTATACAAAAAGAGCATTAAGTAATTCAACCTAATGCTCTTTTAAATTATATTATTGACCTCAATTAAGAATCAGATTTGTCTGTGTCGTGACTCTTTAAACTCAATTGAATTTTTTCTACTGAGTTTCTGTACATTTTCAAAATGACACCTTGATAATCTTCTAAATCAATTGTATCGTTAACTTGGAACTCTTGGTCAGGATAGACCTCACCTAATAACCCCGCTAAAGTATCATAATGTTCACTCTCCTCAAATTTATAAGGAAGCAATCTGTTAATATCGGAGATATTGTAATGGGCTTGTACTAAGTATATACCCTCACCTGTTGTTTCTACTACAGGTTCCTCATTATCGTATTCATCTTGGATTTCACCAACTAATTCTTCCAAGATATCTTCCATTGTAACAATCCCAGTGAACTCTCCTACCTCATTGGTAGCAATAGCCATCTGAAGATGCTTTGCTTGGAATTGTTTAAGCACATTTTTAATCAATGCATTTTCGGAAATATAGATTGGTTCACGAAGTAAAGTTGCAATATCAGCTTTACCAGGATCTGTCATCATCGCTTTCATTAAATCCTTCGTGTAAATAACCCCCTTAATATTATCTAGCGAATCGTCAAATACAGGGTATCTTGAATAACCTTCATTAATGG
Source organism: Myroides albus (assembly GCF_009711045.1). Classification (GTDB taxonomy): domain Bacteria; phylum Bacteroidota; class Bacteroidia; order Flavobacteriales; family Flavobacteriaceae; genus Flavobacterium; species Flavobacterium album_A. The sequence continues at coordinate 2,302 of NZ_WMJX01000039.1, forward strand.
CGTATTCAATAGCATCTTTTACAGAAGTCTCTATATCAATAGCTGAAACATTCTTTCTTAAAGTTTGAATATTGTTTACTCTCCTATCGTCAAAGTCAAACACATTTTGAATAAGTACTCTCTCTGTTTCCTCAATAGCTCCTCCTTCTTGACTTTCTGTAATAATCATTTTTAGTTCCTCCTCTGTGTGAATATCAGATCCATGAATAGGTGTAATTCCAAACAATCTAAGGATACCATTAGCTAAACCATTCATTAACCAAATAACAGGTCTAAAAACAAAATAGAAAATACGCAGAGGCAAAGCAACAGTAAAAGTTGTTTTTGTCGGAAAGTGAATAGCCATAGATTTAGGCGCTAACTCTCCAAAAACAATATGAAGGATAGTAATAATAGCAAATGCTAAAGGGAAGGAAATACTTTTAGCCAAAGTTGCATACTCTGGTCCAGTCATTCCAACTAATTCAAATACTTTTAAAATGACAGGAGTTAAAGAACTTTCTCCTACCCACCCTAATCCTAAAGAAGCAAGAGTAATTCCTAACTGAGTAGCAGCTAAATAGGCATCTAAATTCCCAACAATGCCTTTTGCAATACCTGCGACTTTAGAATTTAACTCTTGATGAACTTCAATTTGAGAAGTACGAACTTTCACAATAGCAAACTCTGCTGCTACGAAAAAACCGTTTAATAAAACTAAAAAAAGCGTAAGTAACAATTTACTTACAGAAATCTCATTGTCCACAATGCCAGCGCTAGCTAACATTGTGATGATCTGGGGGTATGTATCCATTTTTAAAATTCGAAAAGCCCACTTGTTAATGTCTTTTTAGGGGCCCTAAATAACCTTCTTTAAAGCATAAGCTATTTAGTAAGTCAAATGTAATAATTAATTCTGTATAATGTAAAAAAAGCAATGGCATTTTTTTTCAGATATAGAAGATACAGCCCTAATACAAAAGATTAGAGCTTAAAGTATATTAAATAATTAGCAAAAAAAAACTTATATACTAATTTAATTAGCATATAAGTAATTTCATTACATCGAATCTTTATCGAAATGGAATGGTAAAATATTAATGAGGGAAGGAGAATATCTCACTACTCCCTCTGCTCCCATAAAGAACATTTCTATAGGTTCTTTCTGTTTAGTTTCATATTCTAAAATACTCTGTCTACAAGCACCGCAAGGAGGAATAGGTTGGTCTGTCACTTTCAAATCAGACGATGCAGAAATAGCTAATTTTAATATTCTCTTACCTGGATGGATTGCATTTGCATAAAAAATAGCTGTGCGTTCTGCACATAAACCAGAAGGATAAGCAGCATTTTCTTGATTAGATCCTTGTACAATTGTGCCATCTTCTAAAAGCAAAGCGGCTCCCACTTTAAACTTAGAATACGGAGCGTACGCAGTTTTTCTAATTTCAATGGCTTTCTCCATTAAATTTCTGTCTTGCTCGTTTAACTCTTCTTTCGAATCATACTCCAGAAAAGTTGCTACAATTTCAACCTTTTTCATAAAAATATACTTGACTATATTAGACAAAAAAATCCAAACACAATGAACTTATTGTTGTTTGGATTGTATATACAAATATATCTATTTTTTTTAACCTTTTGGATAAGTTTTTCTACCTAAATCAAAAGTTAATGAAAAACGCAGTGTATTCTCTAAAGGATTATTAACTGATGACGTTGAAAACAAATATGATAAATCTACTGTAACCATATTGTATTTAAAACCTGCTCCTACTGTCGCAAACTGTCGAGCTCCTTTATCTTTACTTTCGTGGAAATAACCAGTTCGAAAAGCAAAGCGGTTATCGTACCAATACTCAGCTCCCATCGACCACATAACTTCTTTCATTTCTTCACTAAATCCATCTGGTGCATCTCCAAATGATTTAAAAACTCCCTTAAACCATCCGATGTCATTATAATCTCGTTTAGCTTCTTCGTCAAAAGCATTACGAGGAGGCGTAGGAACTAATAGTTTACTAACCTCTCCAGTAAGCGTAAGTGTATTATAAGAGTCGATGATAAAATCAAACCCTCCACCTAATTTTAATGTTGCAGGAATAAAAGAACCATTTGGTAAATCATCGTACTCAATCTTTGGTCCCAAATTTTGAATATTAAAACCAGCTCTCCAACGCCCATCAAAATTTGCAAACTGCATCACTCGAGACTCGTAGAAACCAGACACATCAACTGCGAAAGTACTCGCATTTGAATTACCTCCAACTTCATCAGGATATTTTAAATTTGAATTGATAAATCGACCAGCAACAGCCATCGAAAAATTGTCACTTAACTTCAAAGAATAAGAAACATCTATTGCAAATTCGTTAGGTTTACGATTAACTGGCATATCATCCATTTGTTGACGCATCTCAATATCTCCCATACCAAAATAACGCAAACTCGCTCCTACAGCACTTCGTTCATTATACTTATTGTAATATGTTAATTGCCCAAGTGACATTCCACTTGCAATTTTAGACATATAAGGAGTATAACTCATAGAAAAGGCTTGACTTTGTTCTGCAAAAGCATACTTTGCAGGGTTGTGTTGTTGAGAATAAGCATCAACAGAAGTTCCAACCCCCATATCTCCCATACCTGCTGATCGAGCATCGCTATTGATTGTTAAAAAAGGAACTCCGACTACGATTGGTCGGATATCTTGAGCTAACATATATTGACTCACTAAGCCAGCTAACAATATAAATGATATTTTTTTCATACACTTTTTAATAATGAACAGTACAAATATAATTTTTTTTACAAGATTTCAAATATTACTGTTTTCAGAAATCTCTTATTTCTTAATCATTTACTAATATTTTTAGTTTTAATTAACAAAAGACAAATCATTACTCACTTAATTATCACAACATAATAAACTTTAAATCCAATAAGTATAAATTTCTTTGTTTTTTCAACAAAATAATCAAGTAATTGTTAATTTATAAAAAACTAAATCTTTCAAAAACTTTAAATCGCATATTCGCAACTTTTTCTACCAAGTCTACCTTCTAACAAAACATAGAGATTACAGAGAAATGAAGCTTTAAATAAAATCCTTGTAGAAATGTAAATTGATTCTACCCAAAAGTATTAAAAAATCAAACACATTACTTTAAATATTAATATGTCTTACAAATGTAAAGCAATTGTGCAATAAGGCACTAATTAAGATTTTTTTCATATATATTTGCAGTAAAATTGCTAAAGAGTACTTAAAAAATATTTTACCTTTATACAAACAATAGATAACAATTATTATCGTTATATAGCTAATATGTTATAACAACAAACATTTTTAACTTTAAACATTTAAGTTAATCAAAGATATAGCATTGCCAATTAAACGTTAATTAATAAATTGCGTAGAATTTTATGTCCATGATAAATAAGATGAAGATTAATAAACTTTTAAATTTCCAATTATTTGCAAGCTTTCTTTTAGCAGCAAGTTTAACAAGTTGTGGTAATTCCAACAATAATGTATCAACAGCTACTGGGTGGAAAATAAATGATTCTAAAGGTGGGTTTCAATACAATACCAAGTATGTCCAAAAAACTCCCAATGGTATGGTACCCGTAGAAGGGGGAACATTTACAATGGGACGAGTACAAGATGACATCATGGCGGATTGGAACAACAATCCAAAACAAATGTATGTGCAATCTTTTTACATGGATGAAACAGAAACAACTAATATCATGTACAATGAGTATTTATATTGGTTGAGTACGGTTTACCCACAGAACAACGAAATTTATCAAGAGATATATAAAAGCGCACTTCCAGATACGACCGTTTGGAGAAGCCCGTCTGGTTTTAACGAAACACTTATCATGTCTTATTTACGTCACCCTGCTTATGCTAACTACCCTGTCGTTGGGGTTACTTGGCTACAAGCAACGGATTATGCGAAATGGAGAACGGATCGTGTCAATGAATTAAAATTAGAACAAGCTGGCTTCTTAAAAAAAGATGCCAAAGTTAGTGAGGCCTATGGAGATGCACATTTTAGTACTGAAGCGTATTTGCAAAATCCAGAATCTGTTTATGGAGGAAATAGCGATATTGTCTATAAAGGTAAAAACAATAAGTCAGCTGAAGGTGAACGCAACTTATACGCTTCGCAAAACTATGGTTTATTTACTGCTCAATATAGACTTCCAACCGAAGCTGAATGGGAATATGCAGCTATTGGATTAGTTGGAAACAGAGAATACAACAACTATAAAGGCAAAGGCAAATACCCTTGGGATAAAGCTAATAATAAACGAAAAAGAGGCAAACCACAAGTCTTAAATACCAAATATGCTAACTACAAACAAAGTAGAGGTGATTACGGAGGTATTGCGGGTTGGTCAACAGATAATGGAGATATAACAACACCAGTTAAATCATTCCCTGCTAATGACTTTGGACTATACGATATGGCTGGTAACGTTGCCGAATGGGTTGCCGATATATACGATCCTCGCTTGGATCAAGAAGAGGCTGACTTCAATTTCTTCAAGGGCAATGTATACTACAAAAACCAAATTGGACCTGATGGTAAAGTTGTCATAGTGACTGATCAAACAGTTAAATTTGACACCCTCTCAACTGGTAAATTAAGAGTGAGAAATCTTCCAGGACAAGTAGCTCAAGAAGAATTTGATGACTCAACTCTAAAGACAAACCCATACACAGGAATTGTCAATAAAGTTGACCAATTGCCAAAAGCGGATAAAGCTGCAAATTTATATGACACCAAATCACGTGTAATTAAAGGTGGTTCATGGAAAGATAGAGCATATTGGTTAGATCCAGCTACGAGAAGATATTACCCAGAAGATCAAGCTTCTGATTATATCGGTTTCCGTTTAGTAATGACTAAAGTTGGACCTAAATCAACAAAAAGAAAAACGAAAAATTAAGTTTTATTGATATAAGAAAAGCCCTAAATAATTAGGGCTTTTTTTTTACTTTTGTCCTATGGAAATAGCAGAATTATACCAGTGTTTTTTACAATGCGATGGCATTTCTACAGATACGAGAAACGTACATCCTAACTCTTTATTCTTTGCCTTAAAAGGAGAGAAATTTGATGCAAATGAATTTGCTCAAGAAGCACTTACTAAAGGTGCTGCATTTGTGGTAATGGACAATAAGAAGCTTATCACAGATGAAAAGAAAATGCTATACGTCCCAAATGCATTGGGGGCCTTGCAACAATTGGCTAAATACCACAGAAGTCAAATTGGCTTGCCTATTATTGCTCTAACGGGTAGCAATGGAAAAACAACAACAAAAGAACTAATAACAACAGTTCTATCTAAAAAATACAATGTAACAGCAACAAAAGGCAACCTCAACAATCACATTGGCGTACCATTAACCTTATTATCCTTTACAGAAGAAACTGATTTAGGAATCGTTGAAATGGGAGCTAATCACAAAGAAGAAATAGCTTTCCTCTGTGAATTAGTCGATCCTGATTTTGGGTATATTACTAATTTTGGCAAGGCTCATTTAGAAGGTTTTGGCGGTTTCGAAGGAGTGATTAAAGCCAAGAGCGAGCTATATGATTACCTACAAGATTACCACAAAACTGCCTTTGTAAATCTTGATGACCCAAGACAAGATGCAAAAACATTAACCTTTAGTCGATACACTTTTGCTGTAGAGCAAGAGGCTGATGTACATTTTGATGAATACAATGCTCAACCAAATGCGAGTGTTAAGATAAATGGATTGACAATATCTTCAAATCTAACAGGTTTGTATAACACTACTAATATTGCAGCCGCAGTTACTATAGGTCAGTTCTTTAATGTGCCTACTGAAGATATTAAGCAGGCTATTGAAGAATACACCCCCAATAATAACCGTTCACAATGGATTACAATAGGAACATCACAAATTCTTTTAGATGCGTATAATGCAAATCCAAGTAGTATGGAAGTAGCTATAAACAACTTTAAGCAACTAAACTCAAAACAACCTAAAATTCTTATTTTAGGTGATATGTTTGAATTAGGTTCAGATAGTTTGAAAGAACACAATAAGATAGTAGAAGATTTACACAATGAAGGTGTAACAGCATATTTCATAGGGCAAAACTTTTACAAGTGTAAAAACTCAGCTACAGATTCTCTATTCTTTTTCGAGAACTTTGACAATTTCAAGGAATACTCAGCTAAGGAGAAGCAACTTTTCGAAAACTCTTTAGTGCTTATAAAAGGATCAAGGGGTATGGCATTAGAAAGAATCTTAGATATGATCAAATAAAAAAATAAGGCGTTCTTTGTGAACGCCTTATTTTTTTACTCAGAAACTTTCAATCTGGTAACCAAAGGAAAGTGGTCTGAATTATAAAATTCACTATATGTCTTAAACTCTTTTACTTCTATGCGATTATCCACAAATACATAATCTATTCGCATAGGGAAATAATCAAAATCAAAGGTCTTCCCAAAACCGTGTCCTGCCTCGATAAAAGCATCCTTCAGATCTCCTTTTACATTTCTATATACATACGAATAAGCGCTGTTATTCATATCACCACAGATAATCTTGGGATGATTAGCATCGTTCATATGTGATCGAACTAATTCAGATTGTAATTGCTGCTCTGCAAATGCCTTAGACATACGATCAAGATTGCGCTTAGAACTTTTCTCATCCATCATCTCGTGTATATCAGGTTTAATACTGAAAGACTGAAGGTGAATACTATATACTCGAACGGTATCATTCTTTACTAAGATATCAGCAAAGACAACATTGTTATTCGAATTATTAGGTAAGCGAATTTCCCCCTTATCTATAATTCTGTATTTCGAGAATATGGCTTGTCCAGTCTTTATCTTATTTCCATGAGATACGATATAGCGATAAGGATATTGATTAAATTTTAGAGAAGTATTCTTTGAAAATTCTTGTAAACACAAAACATCTGGATCATGTAGATCGATAAACTCTTTAATATTCTCTGGTATACTATCTGATTCAATCCACTTGAACAAATTAAAAAGCCTAACGTTATAGCTCATTAAGGTAAAGTCGCCGCCTTCCCCAGCTGTCGCTTTACCAGAGAACTTATAGAATTTATTAATGAATGTAATTCCCAAAAGCAATATGACAATTGCCAACCACACTTGCTTCTTAAACTGAATTCCCCAATAAAAAACAAAGATGAGATTAACAATTAACAAGCCAGGTAAAAACAACGTAAATACACTTAGAACAGGAAATAACTTAGGAGCTAAAAAAGGCAAGAAATAACCAACCAATGTAATAATTGCCACTATTACATTGATACAAAAAACAACTTTATTAAACCACGAAAGGTTTTTCATATCTTATTCTTTACCTGCTTTGAATAAAAAGCTTTTTTCTTCTTTTGTCAAGCTTTCATATCCCGATTTACTAATCTTGTCTAAGATAGCATCAATTTTTTGTTGAACATCGGCATTCGTATCATTCTTAACTGATTTCTCTTTGTTCTTATTTACGTAAACCTTTTTAAACTTTGTTCCTTGTTTTTTTCGAAAAAGGTTAACCACATTATCAAATATAGCACTTAAATCTGTACCCCTTTTCAACATAATTGCATATACAGCACCTATACCAGCTCCACCTAAATGTGCCAAATGCCCTCCAACATTACTACTACCCATGAGTTGCAAAACATCTATTAGAACAATAAAGGCCGCTATATACCAAATTTTCACTGTCCCTATCAGCAATAATCTAACCTCCATATGAGGATTAAATGTAACTAAAGCTAACAAGGGAGCAATAATAGCTGCTGAAGCACCAACTAAGACGTTTCCAGCATGTACAAATATTAATCCAAATAAGCAGAAGAACAGTCCTCCGACTAAAGCACCTAATAAATAGGTAGTTACAAATTGTTTTTGACTAAAAAAAGTAGCGAACAATTGATTTACAAAATACAATAAAATCATATTCAGTATCAAATGTACAATTCCTGCATGTATAAAAGAATAAGTAAGTAATGTCCAAGGCTTAAAAAGTAGGCCTTTGACATCATCAGTCAATACAAACCAATAAAATACTTTGTTATATACTTCAGGAAACAGACCTTGAAATACAAAAAACACAAGAGAAACACCAATATTCCAGAAGATTAACTTCTGGGCTATTCCTCCCTTCTTATAACTATTCTTTAAGTCATCTAACACATTTGCCATTATCTATCCCAACGATTCTTATTAAATTGTGTATTCCTCCAATAAATCATCAGCAAATATCCCATTAAAGCACCTCCGATATGAGCAAAATGAGCTATTCCTCCTCCTCCTCCAAAAAGGCTAAATCCGCCTGCAACACCACCGTATAAGTCTAAAAGTAATATTCCTGGAACAAAATACTTCGCTTTCACAGGCACAGGTACGAACATCATCATCAATTCAGCATTGGGAAACATAAATGCAAAAGCAACTAACAAACCATAAATGGCACCTGACGCTCCTACAACAGGCGTATTATAAGCAGATAAAAGATTAATCAATTCATTCCTACCTAATACTGACTCCCAGCTAATACCAACCTTTCCTTCATACAGTAAACCGACTATTTCACTTCTATCAAGTCCCGCATCAACTAAAGCTGAGATACCTGATTGAACTGTATAATAATTTACACCAGTGTGCAAAGCTGCAGCACCTAAACCACATAACAAATAAAAAAGCAAGAATTTCTTACCTCCCCATATCGCCTCCAATGTTGTACCAAACGAAAATAAAGCAAACATATTAAAGAAAATATGCATGACACTACCGTGCATAAACATATGCGAAATAGGTTGCCAAATGTAAAACTTAGAGCTTTCAAAAAAATACATTGGCAATATTTGATTCATCGCTGGAACCACTAAGTTCGCTGCAACGAAAAAAATGATATTAATTATAAGTAAGTGCTTTACTGTATCTGTAATTCTCATCATAAACTAAATTTTTTTTCAATATCTTCTACTTTCATAGTAATAAAAGTAGGTTTTCTAAATGGTGAAACATCGGGTTCTTTGCAAGCAAACAATGTATTCACAATATTCTCTTGTTCTTCTTCTGTTAATGTTGTTCCTGTTTTCACAGCCAAACTGTGTGCCAAAGATTTTGCTATGCGATCTCCTTGACTAAATTTCGTCTGTGGAATACCTTCATTAAAATCAGTAATCAAGTCTTCCAAGACAATTGATGCTTCACTTTCCGCTACATTAACTGGTAAACCAGAAATCACTACAAAGTCACTTCCCATTTCTTCAAATCCAAAACCAGTTTGTTTCAACAAATCTTGTAATTCTTTCAAAATAGCAACTTCATAAGGCGTATAATAAAGCGTCAAAGGAAATAGCAATTGCTGCGTAGCCGCACGGTGATCTGTGATATCACTTAAAAACTTCTCGTATAATATTCGCTGATGTGCTCTTCCTTGATCGATGACTACTAATCCCGATTTGATAGGACTTACAATATACTTGCGATTGATTTGAAACGTACGCGAAGTAGAACTTGTTTCTTTGCTTTTATCGAACAAAGTAGACTCAACAACTTCAGTCTCAAAGTGTAAATTAGATACATCTAAGTCCTTTCCTTCAGAGTACAACCCCTCGTAAAAACTATTCCATTCCTTACCACTTCCCTTTGCATTTCGGTTATCTTCTTTTCTCGTACCTGCAGTAGATCGAGATTTAGCAAAGTTGACATCATTACCTTTTGAAGCAATATAACCAGTATCCGTAGTACTTTTCTCGAAATCAATATGGTTATTGTAGTCATCGTGTAGTGAAAACTCGTCATTGCTCTTAGATCCGAAAGTCATGGTATCAGATGCAAACTCCTTGCTCTCTAAAATAATTTCCCCTGTATCTAAATCAACGTACTCTTGTTGTTCTTCATCCTCCAATGCTGTCATTTTTGACTCGATAACACCTGAATCACTATCAGACTCCTCTTGCATAAATGGATTCTCAAACGGATTATATTCAAACTTATCTGATTCTCCATACTCATTTCTCGAAAATGGATTAAAGTTTCTATCCACTTCTATCGTTGGAGTAGAAGCTTCTGTTCCTTCATAGTCATAAGGCGTATCAAAAGTAGAATCTCTTTGAAAATCCAACACAGGAGCGACATTAAACTGTCCCAAGCTATGCTTGATAGTAGATCTCAAAATACTATATAAAGCTTGCTCGTCATCAAACTTAACTTCCGTTTTGGTAGGATGAATATTAATATCTATAGAATCCGTAGGAACTTTTAAATAGATAAAATAAGTAGGATGTGTACCTTCTTTCAGCAATCCTTCATAAGCGGCTAATACAGCGTGGTGAAGATAACCACTCTTTACAAATCGATCATTGACAAAAAAGAACTGCTCTCCCCTACTTTTCTTAGCAAACTCAGGTTTTCCAACAAATCCACTTATTTCAACAATCTCAGTAGCTTCTTTAATAGGGACTAACTTTTCATTCGTTCTACTACCAAAAACGCTAACTATACGCTGACGCAAATTAGCAGGGGGCAGATTGTAAACTTCATTTCCGTTGTGAATTAGCACAAAGTGAATATCACTGTGCACTAAGACAATGCGCTCAAATTCATCTACAATATTTCTAAACTCAACGTTTGTTGACTTCAAAAAGTTGCGACGAGCTGGAATATTAAAAAATAAGTTTTTTACAGAAAAAGATGTTCCTACAGGTGTAACCGCAACCTCTTGCGAAACAAGTTTGGTTCCTTCAATAACAATATGAGTTCCCAATTCTGCATCAACTGCCCTTGTTTTCAACTCAACATGAGCAATAGCCGCAATAGAAGCTAATGCCTCACCTCTAAAGCCTTTTGTTCTCAATGCAAACAAATCTTCAGCAGATGAAATTTTAGAAGTTGCATGTCGTTCAAATGCCATTCGAGCATCTGTATCAGACATTCCCTTTCCATTGTCAATAACCTGTATAAGTGTCTTACCAGCTTCCTTTAATACTAATTTTATTTCTGTCGCACCCGCATCTACCGAATTTTCAACCAATTCTTTCACAACAGAAGCTGGTCGCTGAACGACTTCCCCTGCTGCAATTTGGTTAGCTACGTGGTCTGGCAGTAATCTAATTATATTTGACATCTACTTTTATTAGGTTCTTTTAGTTTGTTTAGTTGTGATTTTAAAAAAAAATCGAAACACAAATTTAATAAATTAAACTCCGAAAGCTATTTTAGAAATAGTTAATTATTTAAAATAAAAAAACCTGCAATTAGATTTATAATTGCAGGTTTTTAACTTTATACTATTTGTATTCTTAATACTTCCTATTTAATTCAATCATCTTTAATGCAGCTACTGCGGCTTCTGTACCTTTGTTTCCATGTACTCCACCACTACGTGCTAATGATTGCTCCATATTGTTATCTGTTAAAACACAAAACAATACTGGAATTTCAGCCATCAAGTTTAGGTCTTTGATTCCATGAGTAACACCTTCGCATACAAACTCGAAATGCATTGTCTCTCCTTTAATCACACAACCAATCACTATAACAGCATCTAAATCTTCAAAAGACTCTATCATTTTCTTTGCTCCATATACAAGCTCAAAGCTTCCTGGAACATTCCATCTGATAATATTTTCTGGCAGTACTCCACAATCTTTCAATGCGTATTCTGCACCAGAAAAAAGTCCATTTGTCACGGTATCATTCCACTCTGAGACTACGATACCTACTTTAAAATCTTTGCCATTTGGCAAAGTAGATTTATCGTATTCAGAAAGGTTTTTATTTGCTGTTGCCATTTTCTAATTATTGAGCCATCCCAATCATTGCATCAACCATCATTGATTCAGGTGATCCTAAATAATTGTTTTTAATTTCAGTAAACATTTTTAAAGCTTCCTCTTTTTGTCCTAATTCTAAAGCTACAATTCCAGCTTTATTTAGAAAACGCGGAGAAGTTAAATCATTATTACTTGCCGCTACAGCTTTTTTATAGTAGTCTAATGCATCCTCTTTTTGTCCTAATTCAGAAAAAGCATCTCCAATTGCTCCAATTGCTAAAGCATTGATCAACGCATCTTTTGATTTAAAATTGTTCAAATGATTAATTGCATCTTGAAACTTCCCTTGTTGTAAATATGCAATACCTGCATAATACTCTGCTAAATTAGCAGCATCAGTCCCCTTGTGATTCTCAATAATTCCTAAAGCACCAAGCTTTCCTTCTCCACCATTTAAGGTTAAATCAAAGTTCTTATCTTTTTCACCTGGATTACTTAACGCCTCTACATAATAACTTTGAGCTTGAGTTAATTGCTCAGCTGCTTCATCATTCTTAGGCTCTACAACAAACTTGTCATATCCTACGTATCCTAACGTGATTAAAGCAACAGCTCCTACCACACCAAAAATAGCTTTCGAGTTACGAGCCACCCAACCTTCTACACGGTTAGCACTTTTATCTAAAGAATTAAATACTTCAGCGGTTGCACTATTTCCAGCATCTGCTTTTCCATATTGGTCAAATTCGCTATCTGTCGCTTCGTCTTTTGGTTTTGGGGCTTTATAACCTCTTTTATTATAAGTTGCCATGTATACAATAGTTTAATAAGAGGCAAAAATAGGATTTTTATTGTAATATAAAAGTGCTTTCTATCTATATTTTTGATAATTTGCACCAAATTTTAATAAAGACCGTTATAAAACGTTAAAATTGCTGATAACCGCGTGTATTTAAAAAGAATAAACATCCTAAACTTCAAAAATATTTCTGATAAATCCTTTGATTTTCATCAAAGAATAAACTGTTTTGTCGGATTTAACGGTGTTGGTAAAACCAATATCTTAGATGCAATATACTATATGGCTTATGGAAAGAGTTACTTTAACCCAGTAGCCTTGCAGAACATTAAGCACAATACTGACTTTTTTGTCATTGATGGAACCTTTTCACTACAAGATAAGGATGAACACATTGTATGCAGTCTAAAAAAAGGACAAAAAAAGATACTAAAACGAAATGGTAAAAACTACGATCGCTTCTCTGATCACTTTGGGCTGATCCCTTTAGTAATTATCTCTCCTTCTGATGCTGATTTAATCATAGAAGGCAGCGAAACCCGCAGAAAATTTATAGACAGCGTCATTTCTCAAATGGACAATAGCTATCTCCAACAATTGATTCAATATCAAAAACTTATTTCTCAAAGAAATGCGCTACTGAAAAACTTTGCACAAAACAATTACTTTGATCCAGCGACAATAGAAATATACAACGAACAGATAGAATTACTTGCACAACCCATTTTCGAAAAGAGAAAGTCTTTCTTAGAGGGGTTTGTACCTATATTCAATAAATACCATCAACTCATTACAGACAATCACGATGACGTTGATCTAAAATACGATTCTCAATTGCACGACAAGACAATGTCTGAACTTTTCAAAGAGTTTTTGCCGAAAGATCGCGCAGTACAATATACCTCAGTTGGTATACACAAAGACGATTTGCTCTTTGAACTCAGCGGACATCCAATCAAAAAATTTGGTTCGCAAGGACAGCAAAAGTCATTTCTAATTGCCCTTAAACTCGCTCAATTTGACTTTATCAAAAAACAGAAGGGAATTGCTCCTATCTTGTTATTTGATGATATATTTGACAAACTTGACGAAAACAGAGTTCGCAAAATATTGGAACTTGTAAACTTGGACACATTCGGACAAATATTCATCTCTGATACACATGTTGAACGAACTGAGAGTTTACTAAATAGCATACATCAAGAATTTGAAATTTTCAAAATACAAGAAGACAACAATTTCAATTAGACAACTTATGAAAATATCACAAAATATATCTCTTAAACCTTACAATACTTTTGGATTAGATGTACGAGCAAAATACTTTGTTGAAATAGAAAGTTTAAGCACATTAAAAGAAATCCTGAAGGGCAATTCACCTGACAAACTATTTATCCTGGGAGGTGGGAGCAATATGCTCTTAACTCAAGATATCAACAAAACTGTCGTAAAGATTAACTTAAAGGGAATTGAGGTTGTAAAAGAAGATGACGATTGTGTTTGGGTTCAAGCACAAGCTGGTGAAAATTGGCATGAATTTGTTCTTTGGTGTATAGAAAGAGGGTATGGCGGTATAGAAAATCTATCTTTAATCCCCGGAAACGTGGGGACGACACCTATTCAAAATATCGGTGCATATGGTGTTGAAGTGAAAGATGTATTAGAATCGTGTACAGGATTAAGTATATCCACGCAAGAACAAAGAGTATTTGACAATGCTGCTTGTAAATTTGATTATAGGGAAAGTGTCTTTAAAAATGAATTAAAAAATCAATATGTAATCACTTCTGTTGTTTTTAAATTAACTAAGAAAAATCACATCTTAAAGACTGGTTACGGATCGATACAGCAAGAACTTGATAAAAATGGTATTACTACTCCTACTATTCAAGATATAAGCAATATGGTGATCGCTATTCGCCAAAGCAAATTACCTGATCCAAAAGAAATTGGAAACAGTGGTAGTTTCTTTAAAAACCCGATTATCCCAGTTGAACAATATAATGCCTTACACGCCAAATATCCAACTATGCCAAGTTATACAATCAACGATCAATTTGTAAAAGTGCCCGCTGGTTGGTTAATAGAGCAGACTGGTTTTAAAGGCTATAGACTTGGCGATGCTGGAGTACACGAAAAGCAAGCACTTGTTTTGGTTAATTATGGACAAGCACAAGGTAGTCAAATAGAAAAATTAGCTCATTCTATCCAAAAACAAGTGCAACAGATATTTGGTATTTCAATTGACGCAGAAGTAAACATCTTCTGATTTAAAAAAATTATAATCTAAAGGATAAATTGTACATTTGTTTCCTTAAAAAAGAAATTACTTAATCACATGCTAACATTATTATTTTATTGTTTTATTGCTATAACAGTTATAGAATTAATCTATTATTTTGCCATCAATAGTAATGTTGCATTTCACTCTACTTTAAAAGATAAAAAATCGCATATATCTGAACCTGTTTCTGTAATTGTCTACGTGAAGAATCAGGAACAAAAACTACCAGAGTTCCTCGAACTTTTAAAGGCACAGGATTTCAGCCCTGGCTATGAGATTATTTTAGTCAACAACGCATCCGAAGATGAAAGCTTGGAGATTTTAGAAGACTTTGCGCTCAAAAACGCTAATGCCAAACTGGTAGATGTTGTAAACAATGAAACTTTTTGGGGCAACAAAAAATACGCCCTTACCTTAGGTATTAAAGTTGCTAAATTTGAACATTTGCTATTTGTTGAACCGGCAGCTTGCCCAATGACTCCAAACTGGATTTTTTCTATGAGTCGAGGCTTGAGTACGCAAAAAAATCTAGTAATCGGATTTACGCAAATAGCAAACAAAAGACGTTCGTTTATCAATAAATTGATACGCTACCAAAATGTCCAAAAAACAACAAACTTGTTCTCGTGGAGTGGTGCGGGAAAACCACTATATGGAAATGCCTATAACCAAGCGTACAACAAATCATTGTTCTATAAAGTAAATGGCTTTATCAGCCATATGAAAATTCCCTTTAGCGATGAATATACATTCATTAATCAAATCGGAACAAGTACGAATACTTCAGTAAGTTTTTCGCCTGATAGCTTTACTATAATTGAAAGCAAAAACACTATTTCTGAATGGAAAAATGCGATTAAGAAACAGGATTTACTCCTGCGTAAACTTTCCGTTTGGGCACAGTTAAAAATAAGGTTCTTCAATCTAAACAAACTCTTATTTTACATTGCATTCACGCTATTGATTAGCTTCTTATATCAATGGGAAATCGTATTAGGAGTATTCCTTTTTCGCTGTATTATCGCCCATATATTCAGCGGAAAGACATTTAGTAAATTTGGCACAAAAGAATTAGTGTGGACACTGCCTTTGTTAGAAATTATTCATATTTTTATAAGTACATATTATAGTTTCACACATTTTATCACGCGACAAAAAATTGAAAAAAAGTATTACTGATTATATTGAATTAGCTCGTAAAGGAGACCAAAGTGCTTTCACCTTTCTGTTGAATCATTATTGGAGCGAGGTGTATTTGTTTATGGTTAAGAGAATCAATAATGAAACAGATGCTGAAGATGTAACCATTGAAACTTTTTCTAAAGCTTTTAGCAATATTAGTTCTTATAAAGATACCTATGCCTTCAATACTTGGCTGATTACTATTGCAAAGAATGTACACATAGACCTTATCCGCAAGAGAAAGAACCTTTCTTTCTTAGACATGAATGACGAAAACAACTCTACTTATAACAATATTGTAGATGACTCAAATAATATTGAAGACGATATTATTCAAGAACAGAACTTAAAAATATTTAAGAGTTATATCAAACTACTAAAACCTCACTATCAAGAGGTAATAGAACTTCGGTATTTTCAGGAACTCTCTTACAATGAAATTGCTGAAATACTGGACGAACCATTAAACAATGTCAAGGTAAAGATCATGCGGGCAAAGAAACTTCTCGCAGAAATTATAGTCAAACAGATTGACCAAAACTTTAACCTATAATGGAAATAATATAATACAAAGCTTCCTATACAAAAGAAGCTTTGTTCGTTTAAAACCTCTTTACAAGTGAATACCTTTCGGTTGGATACATTTCATGCCCCTATATACTCAAATAAAGTGAAACAATGGCTATTTCAAATTTAGCTACAGTTTTACAGCACAGTTTACAAATCAACGGGAATCATTGCAAGTTCACTTCTACAACAACTTATGCCCATTTCTTACAGTTACCATAATCACGAAGCAACAATTATCACTTGGCAATTTCAAAATCACACAGATTCGACATGATTTCGACAAAAAAAGCAAATAGGATTGCTGCTTCTAAAAGACGATTAAACACTTATATTACTCCCAAAATTGTCAAGTTATCTATCGCAAGAATCGCGGAAAATAAAGGTGAAGTTGAGCAGCTTTCAAAAGTACATTGACATACTTTATGGATGGGCTTCGCTTGCACTTCCTTGGGGGTTACTTGCACTTTTCTTGGGGTTTCCTTGCCAAAAGTGCGGTTTTCTCGAAGAAAGGTGCAAGAAACCCCTTATCAAAACCGAAAAAAACTATACGTGAGTTTTCGAAAAACACGTAGGAACATTATGTTCTCGATACACCTATCTCTAAAATAGATTTTAGAATGTTTGTTCTTCCATTTTATCATATACTTTTAGTCAATTTCACACTTCATTAAAAAACAACAAATTCACCTGAGTTCTATTTTTTGAACAGATGTGTAGAGAAAGCGTATATTCAATTCTTAAAGTCAATAAGAATAGAGTTCACTCACTCATGCTATTAGATGATAAGATATTATTAAAACAATGAGATAAATCAAAGATTTTGTATCCAATAAGACCTAAAACAAACAGCGTTTATACTCATTACAATTCATCACTTTATCACTAAAAACGAACTATTGGATTGAGTTAAACTCACCTTAAATCAACATTTCATCCCTGCTATTCCCTACAAACTCGCAAGACAACCTAAATAAACATATCATACCTTATCGTACTGAAAAAGAACAATTATATAATTTTTTCTATCTTTAAGTAATAAACTGATAATTATCATTATAAAAGACAAGTTTGTCCTTTATCTTTGATGTAGAAAATAGATACTAACAAACAGTCATATGAACACAAAAACACAATCACTAAAAAACAAACTTGGAGTAATGTTATTAGCTTTAGGTTTACTTACACTTGGAAGCTGTCAAAACAAAGACGCGAAACCGACAAAAATGACCGCTGACATGGCAGAGAAAATTGTTGTAAAAGGCGAAGCTCAAGCAGAATTAACTCCCCCTCCTTTTGTCCCAAAACCAGTTGGCAAAAGAGAAGCGACAAAATTATTCGTCAATTTAGAAATCCTTGAACAAGAGGGCGAAATGGTTGATGGAGTAAAATATATGTATTGGACATTTGGAGGTACAGTACCAGGAAGTTTTATCCGTACACGTGTAGGAGATGAAATAGAGTTTACGTTAAAAAATCACCCGGACAACAAATTACCTCACAATATTGATATGCACGCCGTAACAGGTCCTGGAGGAGGAGCAGCCTCATCATTAGTTGCGCCGGGGCATGAAGTAACCTTCTCGTTTAAGACGCTTCAGCCAGGTATCTATGTATACCACTGTGCTACAGCTCCAGTAGGTATGCACATTGCCAACGGGATGTACGGATTAATTTTAGTAGAACCTGAAGGAGGACTTCCTCCTGTCGATAAAGAGTACTACATCATGCAAGGTGATTTCTATACAAAAGGAAATTACGGAGAAAAAGGGATGCAACCCTTTGACATGAATAAAGCATTAAAAGAAGATGCTGACTATGTAGTATTCAATGGTCATGTGAATGGACTAGTCAACGAAAACGCTATCACAGCCAAAGTAGGAGAAACTATTCGACTATTTGTTGGAAATGGTGGGCCTAACTTAGTGAGTTCATTCCACGTTATTGGAGAAATTTTCGACAGAGTACACGTAGAAGGTGGAGATTTGGTAAACGAAAATGTACAAACTACACTTATACCTGCTGGTGGAGCAGCTATGGTCGAATTCAAAGTAAATACCCCTGGTACCTTTGTGATTGTGGATCACTCCATCTTTAGAGCCTTTAACAAAGGTGCTCTTGGAATGTTGAAAGTAGAAGGAGATGAAAATGAAAAAGTATTTGCTGGTAAGATAAAAGAGGGAATCTACTTACCTGAAGGAGGTACAATACAAAACATGCCAAAAACAGAAACTAAAAAAGTAGTAATAGAGGATAAAACTTTAGCACAACAAATTGCAGATGGTAAGAGCGTATTTACCAGAACATGCTTTGCATGTCACCAATCTGAAGGCCAAGGTATTGAAGGAATTTTCCCTCCATTAGCGAAATCAGATTACTTAAATGCAGATGTAAACAGAGCAATTAAAACCGTAATTAATGGTCTTCAAGGGGAAATCACTGTAAACAATGTGAAGTATAACTCTATCATGACCAGTCAAAACCTAAATGACCAAGAAATTGCGGATGTATTGACTTATGTATACAACAGTTGGGGTAATAACAAAACTGTAGTGAGCCCGCAAATGGTACAAAAAAATAGATAATATGTTTTTTCTTGACAAATCAAATATAATTGTATGTCTTCTAAGCCTACTAACATGGAATGCTATCTACGCTCAGAAAGAAACAACAATGCTGACTATCAAAAGTGGAGCTTTTGTTCCACTTTATGGTAGTACAGAAGAAGGAGATGTCAAAGTCGATGCCTTCAAAATAGATCAATATGCAGTGACCAACGAACAGTTTGTTGCGTTTCTAAAAGAAAATCCTACATACAAACGTTCAGAAATAAAAGCTTTGTTTGCAGACAAGAGCTATTTATCACATTGGATAGGAGATTTAGATTATGGAGATTTAAATCCCAATGCTCCAGTCACCAATGTATCATGGTTTGCTGCAAAAAAATACTGTGAAGTACAAGGTAAGCGATTGCCTACTATGGATGAATGGGAGTATGTAGCTATGGCAGACGCAAAGAATATGGATGCCAGAGAAAAAGAGGATTACAACAAATTTATCTTAGCTTGGTACGAAGCACCTAAAACATATGTAAATCCAGTGGGAAGTACATTCAAAAATTACTGGGGTGTTTACGATATGCACGGATTAATTTGGGAATGGGTATCTGACTTTAACTCTGTTTTTCTTTCAGGAGAAAGCCGAAAAGACAAGGGCAATGACGAAAACTTATTCTGTGGTAGTGCTTCTATTAATGCTTCTGACCTGATGGACTACGCTGCTTTTATGCGCTATGGATTCAGAGGAAGCTTAAAAGCTAAGTTCACGACTAAAAACCTTGGTTTTAGATGTGCTCAAAACTTATAAATAGTTTATTATGAAAAAAAATATCATAGCGTTATCTCTATGTTTCTCATTGCTCATGATGGGGTGTAAAGATGTAAAAACAAATGACGCTCAAGTAATAGATAACAAAGAAGTATCTTCTACTCAAGAGATATCTGACTTATCGATCTATAACCTACCATCGACTTGGACAACCCAAGACGGCAAAGACATTGAACTAAAAGATTTACAAGGCAATGTCTTGGTTATGGTGATGATCTACACTTCTTGTAAAGCTGCTTGTCCTCGATTAGTAGCCGATATGAGAAATATAGAAGAAAGAGTAAAAGGCAAAAATCTCGATAAAGTAAAATACGTATTGGTAAGTATAGACCCAGAGGTAGATACGCCAGAGCGTCTTAAAGAGTTTGCTAAAGAGAACTTAATGGATGGCCCACAATGGGTATTCTTGCGTTCTACAGAAGAAAACACACGTGAATTTGCCGCTACTTTAGCCGTGAATTACAAAAAGATTTCTCCGATAGACTTCTCTCACTCTAATATCATTAGCGTATTCAATACTAAAGGAGAATTGGACTATCAACAAGAGGGACTTGGTATAGACTACGCCCCTACTGTAAAAGAAATAGAAAAACAATTAGCCCAAATAAAGTAAAAGATTCGTTTTTATTTTTGAAATATACTGCTTTGCTTCCATACTGAAGTTGAGCAGTATTTTTGTTTTAATTCACCTTGTTAAACTTGACAACAAAATAAACCACTATGGACTGAAAGTCCATAGTTTGTT
>NZ_WMJX01000004.1 GCF_009711045.1 Myroides albus
GGCATTTCCGCCATCTTTTCCTTGACCAGTAACAACTTTAGCGTAAGTGGCTAATTTGAATTTGTTCAAAGACTTTAAAAACTCTGTAGGATTGTTAAAGTCAGCAACAGTTTCCGGTTTGTTAATGTCAATACCTGCATCTCCATCTGGTTGCGGTTTTGAAGGTTCTGTAGGCCCTGTAGGGTCAGTTGGTTTTGAAGGTTCTTCAGTATCAGGACGAGTTGGGTCCGTTACAATAGGGTCTTTGCTACAAGAAAAAATGGCCATAGCCATCCCTAAAGCTAAAAAAAATGAAGCTTTTTTCATTTCAAAGGGTGTTTTTCAATTAAATCAGTGAAGTGTTTTGTCCTATTGATATATAAGTAGTGTTTACAATAGGATATTATATAAACAACAATAGCAAGCTTTAATTAAAGCTTGCTATTGTTTATTTTATTTCCAAAGGTTATTAGCTGTTGGTCCTCCCCAAATTAAAGTAGCTAAGTATGGATTATCAATAAAAGGATTTCTATTTCCTTGTCCATATTGATTACTTGCATTTCCAAGGTACTCATTTCTTTGTGTTTCTATTTCCGAAACTGGATCAATAGCGTTCCATTCTAATAATAGGTCAACCATTTTACTGTCAACTTTGTTTTTAGAACCAATTGCTACTCCAGTTGGTAAACATCTAGATTCATAACGTAAGTACATATACATCATCATACGAGCTACATCACCTCTCCATTCATCACCAGGATACCATCCTCCTGATACTTTTCCAGAAAGTCCACTTCCGTTAGCAAATTTTAAATTTCCACGAGTTGAATTCCATCCTGTATCTGATGCTCTTAAGTGGTGAGCATCAGCACCTGGTCCAGAAGTACCTAAGTTAGGTGTACCCAATGATTTAGCATAGGTGTGTTCTCTATTCCACTGATTGGCATTTCCTCCATTAGCATTTACACCTCTTGTATAGGCTTGTTTACCAGAATTTGTGCCTTTGTGACCGTATAATAAGTATACAGTCCTTCCATCAGGTGTTAAATCAGTGTTTTTGATAGCTCCCCAAACACCATCGTAGCTTAATGTCTTCTTGTGGGTAGATTTAACCAAAGTAGTTAAAGCTTGTTTTAAAGCCATTCCTTTAGTTGTTTTAAAGTCTATTGTACTATAATAGCTTTGTAGTTGAGCAGGAACTTTTATATCACCAGGCTCTGTCGGATCAACGGGATCCACTGGATCTACCGGATCCACAGGAGTTGTAGGTTTAGCATCNTAAATGAAGCTTTTTTCATTTCTAAGGGTGTTTTTCAATTAAATTTTATAAGTGAGTTTAAATTTTAGTTATGTTGTTTGTTTTAGTAGGTAGTTTATTGTTTCTTTCTTTCTAATAAAGCCATGTAAAAACCGTCAAATCCCGATTCGTGGGCAAGAATCTTGTGGTCTTCAACGAAAGTAAAGTCTTTACCAGCCTCGCTATTTAAAAAGTGTTCTATTTGTTTTTCGTTTTCTGAAGGTAAAATTGAGCAAGTAGCGTAAACTAATTTTCCTCCAGGTTTTAATATTTTAGAATAATCTTGAAGAACTTGTCGTTGAACTTGTTTGATTTCTTCTATAAACTCTGGTTTAAGCTTCCATTTGCTATCTGGGTTTCTCTTTAGCACACCAAGTCCACTACAAGGAGCGTCAATTAGTACACGATCAGCTTTGTCGTGTAGTTTTTTAATTGTTTTAGTTCCTTCAATGATGCGGTATTCTATATTGAAAGCACCGTTTCTTTTGGCTCTTATTTTAAGTTGTTTTTGCTTGCTTTCATAGATATCCATAGCAATAATTTGCCCTTTGTTTTCCATTAACGAAGCAATGTGTAGTGTTTTTCCACCTGCACCTGCACAAGTGTCTACCACTCTCATTCCAGGTTGTACATCTAATAAAGGAGCAACAAGTTGGGAAGAAGCATCTTGAACTTCAAAAAGTCCTTCTTTAAAGGCATCTGTTAAGAAAACATTTGCGCGTTCTTTTAAAATTAAGGCATCTGGATATTCAGTAGTTTTGATTGTCTCAATGTCTAAATCCATTAAGATACCATAAAGTTTGTCACGTGTAGTTTTTAGGGTATTTACACGTAGAATCACACTAGCTTGTTTGTTTTGTGCCGCAATTTCTTTTGTCCACAATTCTTCACCCAGTTCTTTTATACCTAATTCATCCATCCAATCAGGGATAGATTCTCTGTATTTTCTCGTTTTTGTTAACTCGTCAAATCTTCCTTTGATTCTTCGAACCGGAGTATTTTCAAAGTATTTCCAATCTGGTAAATTATAACCTCTCAGAACAGCCCATACAGCAAATACGCGCCACATATCATCTCTGTTAAATGGCTCTTTTACTTCAGCTATTTCGGCATATAGTCTTTTCCAACGTACTATTTCGTAAATTGTTTCTGCAACGAATTTTCTGTCAGCACTTCCCCAGCGTTTGTCTTTTTTTAAAGCTCTTGCTACCACTTTATCAGCATATTCTCCTTCGTTGAAGATTGCAAGTAGTGAGTCAATAACTGTAAATACAAGGTTTCTATGTAGTCTCATTAATATATAAATAAAATAGCCCACAAATATACATCTTTTGTGAGCTATTAGAACATGACTAATGTTATTTTATCGTTATTAAATATTATTTCTTTTCCTTGTATTTACGAAGTAATTTTCGGTTGAAATCATCTTCGGCTTTTTTAAGTAATAAGATTTTTTTATTTGACAATATTTTTTTTGCTTCCGTTAAGAAGTCTTTTCGCGTACTAAAGTAAGCCTCTTCAAAATCAATGAGTTCCTGTATCTTTTTTGAAGCTTCTTTCTCACTCATGGTTTCAATCTCTGAAATTTCATTGTGTTTTAAGAATTTGACTATTTCATTGTGTCTCAATTCTGACATTTTATGGTCATAAGTATTGTACAAAGGCCAAAATTTTTCAGCTTCAGTTGTGCTTAAATTTAAAACTGAAGTTAGGTGAGCTATTTTTAATGAGCGAATTTGTTCTCCGTGATCTTGTGCTTTGATTGAAAGCATGCAGATAAATAGAAAGAATAGGGTTATGTGTTTTTTCATAAATTAATCATTTAAATAATACTCAATATCAATGTTTGTCAAGACGTAATCATTAATCTCTTTTTGATTGAGTTCAATGGATTGCTCTAATTCTTGGATGTCTTGTTCATCAAATGAATTGATGAAGTCACTTGATAGGGTGAGTGTTGTGTTGTATTCAATGTAGTTGCTTATTGCTTCGTCTTTGAGTGTTTCTTGTTTTTCAGAAGTATAGAAAAATGTCAAACCTATGACTAAAGCAATAGTGGCTGCTATTGAACTGTAATAATAGCGTTTGATTCTCTTTTGGGGTTTAGAAACGCTATTGTTTTTTTGTTCAATATTTTGCATCAATCTACCTTCAAAAGATTCGAAGTAGTTATCTGGCGTTTTAAAAAGCTTTTTATTATTAAAAGAAGTTTTTCTTTCCATGTTTTTAACCTTTCCATATTAGACGAAAAAAAGCGTCTTGGGTTTAATTGTCTTTTAAATATTCTTCTATTTTCTTCGATGCGATGTGGTATGACGCCTTTAGTGCACCGACACTTGTCTGTAATATTTCAGATAGAGAGTCATAGTCAATCTCTTGATAATACCTCATTTTAAATACTAATTGTTGTTTTTCAGGCAGTGTGTTAATAGCTTTTTGCAAGAGAATCTCAGCTTCATCTCTATTGAATAATTCATCTGCGTATAACTGGTCTATGATGAGGTCATTGAGTTCTTCAGTAGAGACGCGTTGCATTCTACTTTTAGACTTGAGAAAGTCTAATGCCTGATTTGTAGCTATTCTGTACAACCAAGAGAATAACTTGCTATCTTGTTTGAAGGAATCTATATTATTGAAAATTTTGATGAAAGTCTCTTGAAGTATATCATCAGTGTCATCATGGTTGAATACAAGTGAGCGTATCTGATGATACAATCTTTCCTTGTACAAATGAACCACCTCGCGAAAAGCTTCGTTTTTTGTAGAAGGATTTTTTAACCGCTCTATTAAAGTTTGTTCGTCAAGATCCAAGGTGATTCTAATTTAAGATTGCGCTAAAAGTAAAATTAGGTAAACTCTCTGAGATTATACTAATAGTATTCTTATTTTTGCTAAAAAAAACATGGTAAAGACAGTGATTTTTGATATGGATGGTGTTATTGTGGATACAGAACCTGTACACAGATACGCTTATCACAGACATTTTGATGAATTGGGGATAGAAGTGAGTGAACATGTTTACAACTCTTTTACGGGACATTCTACTAAAAATACCTATGAGCGCATTAAAGAATTGTATGGTGTTCAAGGTGAGGTTAAGGATTTAGTCTTGCGCAAGCGAAATTTGTTTAATGATTCTTTCGACACGAAAGCAGATTTAGATTTGATTGCTGGAGTTCGCCCTTTGATTGAAGGTCTATATCAAGCAGGAGTTGAGTTAATTGTAGGTTCTTCAGCATCTAAAAGTACCATTGATAGAGTCTTTACTCGTTTTGGATTATATCCTTTTTTTACCCATATAGTTAGTGGAGAAGACTTTCCTAAATCAAAGCCAGATCCCACTATTTTTTTGACTGCAGCTTCATTAGCCAAAAACAGTGATAAGCAAGATTGTCTTATTATAGAGGATAGTACAAATGGTATAAAAGCAGCAAATGCTGCTGGTATTCGCGTTATCGGATATAAAAGTGAAAATTCGAAACAACAAGATTATACGGGAGCTGATTATATCGTAAGGGATTTTCGTGAGATAGATGCTCAGTATATCATTGGACTAAAGTAAGCTTGTATCATTTTGCAATTAGCACTTTTTATTTTTGAACAGATGGATTGGCAAGCTATCATTAAGTAACTATATAGCTATTGTATCAAAGGATAGGATCAAAGGTGCGTTTAGCTGGGAGAGGATTATAATCTTTTAATCTTTGAGTGACTTACATTTAAAGTTAATACAGGTTTCTGATTGTTTTTATGTTGTCAATGTTAAGTTATAATAGATTCATTGTAGAGTTAATTCAAGTGTATCTATGTTATGTTTGATTGAAGTTATAAGGAACATAAAGATTTAAATAACAAGTTGAGCTTAGAAATAAAAGTGATTTGTTTTTTAAGTAGGGGGAATTTTGTAAATTTGCGTTCTTTGATTATAAACACAAAATATATAAATGTTTCACAGGTATATTAAATTAGGTATTGCAGCTGCACTTTTTGCAACAGCAATTTGGCAATTCGTAGAAGGGAATATAGGGAATGGGATTTTTCTATTGTTTTTAATGGGGTTAGTAATCCTATTGTACTTCAAAAACGAGTATATTCTTTTGGCTTTTTTAAAGCTGAGAAAACAAGATTTTGAAGGTGCTCAAAAATGGTTGGATAAGATTAAAAACCCTGAAACAGCTTTAGTGCGCAAGCAGAATGGATACTATAATTACCTAATGGGAATTATGACATCTCAAACTAACTTGAACGCTTCTGAAAAATACATGAAGAAAGCAATCGAATTGGGATTGAATATGGATCAAGATTTGGCCATGGCTAAGTTACAATTAGCTGGAATTGCTATGACTAAGCGCAGAAAAATTGAGGCGACTAAGCTTTTAAGTGAAGCGCAAAAACTTGACAAACAAGGAATGCTAAAAGAACAAGTAAAAATGATGAAAGAACAAATGAAGAGATTCTAATCTCGTTTGTTTACAATATAAAAAAACCTCTCAATTTATTGAGAGGTTTTTTATTATATAATATCTTCAGATGTAAATCTCAGTTTTACTGAAGGGTATTTGCTTTGTGTCATTTGAATAGAGAATTCACTATTAGCTAAAAACACCAATTGTCCAGATTTGTCAAAGGCAAGGAACTTTTGTTTTACACGTTTAAATTCTTTAAACTCATCATTTTTAGGATCATCTGGCTGTACCCAACATGCTTTATAAGCAGGGAAGTTTTCATACGTACATTTAGCTCCATATTCATGCTCTAAACGGTATTGTATTACTTCGTACTGAAGTGCTCCAACAGTACCAATTACCTTACGACCATTCATTTCAAGGGTGAATAACTGTGCTACTCCTTCGTCCATTAACTGATCAATCCCTTTTTCTAATTGCTTAGATTTCATCGGGTCAGCATTGTTAATGTATCTAAAGTGTTCAGGAGAGAAACTTGGAATACCTTTAAATTGCATGATTTCTCCTTCAGTTAATGTGTCTCCGATCTTGAAGTTACCAGTATCGTGAAGTCCTACAATATCACCAGCATAAGAGATATCTACAATTTCTTTTTTCTCTGCAAAGAAAGCATTCGGACTGGCAAACTTCATCTTTTTACCTTGTCTTACATGTAGATAAGGAGTGTTTCTTTCAAAAGTACCAGATACGATTTTAATAAAAGCTAAACGGTCTCTGTGTTTAGGGTCCATATTAGCGTGAATCTTAAATACAAAACCAGAGAAAGCATCCTCTTTAGGATCTACTAGTCTTGTGTCAGATTCTTTGGCTCTTGGAGAAGGAGCGATTTGAATAAAACAGTCTAATAGTTCGCGTACACCAAAATTGTTTAATGCAGAACCAAAGAATACAGGTTGTAGTTCTCCTTTTACATATTGTTCTCTGTCGAATTCCGGATAAATACCTTCAATGATTTCAAGTTCTTCTCTCAGTTTTCCTGCTGCAGTTTGCCCTACTAATTTGTCAAGTTCTCCAGAAGCTAAGTCTGAAACCTTAATGACATCTTCTATGTTTTTGCGGCTGTCATCACTGAATAAGTTGATATTCTTCTCCCAAATATTGTATATTCCTTTAAAGTCATACCCCATACCGATTGGGTAACTTAAAGGTGTAACTTTCAATTGAAGCTTTTGCTCTACTTCATCCATTAAGTCAAAAGCATCGCGACCTTCACGGTCAAGTTTGTTGATGAAAACAATCATAGGAATGTTTCTCATGCGACAAACTTCCACTAATTTTTCAGTTTGTTCCTCAACCCCTTTTGCCACGTCAATTACGACAATCACACTGTCCACTGCCGTTAGTGTACGGAATGTATCTTCAGCGAAATCCTTGTGACCAGGAGTATCAAGAATGTTGATTTTTTTATCTTTATAATTAAATGCAAGAACAGATGTTGCAACAGAAATACCTCTTTGACGTTCAATCTCCATAAAGTCAGAAGTAGCTCCTTTTTTTATTTTATTGTTTTTTACAGCACCAGCTTCTTGGATTGCTCCACCAAATAATAGTAATTTTTCTGTTAAAGTAGTCTTACCAGCATCTGGGTGAGCAATAACACCAAAGGTTCTTCTGCGTTCAATCTCTTTTAAAAAACTCATTATTAAAAATTTTTAGGCTACAAAAGTAGTTATATTTTAAATAATTTGATAGTTTTTATTCCACAGGGCTAAAAGCAGAGATAAGACAAAGGAATATTGGAGTGTCTTTTAATAAGTTGATCAGTGATTGTTTCCCGTTAAAAGCAAATCCATTGTAATACAGATGGTGCTTTCTTGGGGTTTTCTAGGGGGATGCTTGCAGTTTGCTTGGGAAAACACCCCTTGTTCCCAGTAAAAGTGCAAGAATACCCGAAGAAAAGCGCAAGAAACCCCAAGAAAGGCTCCCTCATTTTATATTCTTAATAAACCTATATTGTAGCTTTAAAGAGGGGCAATGATCAAGTACAAGTCAGTATGTCAATTGACTGATACCCCAATAACAAACAAGTTTGTGTTTTTAAATAATCTCCTAAGTAGAAATATACTCAATAAAAAAGCTGCGACTTGGTGTAGTCATTGGTTCAAGGGACAAAAAGAAATTCTAATTAGATACTTTATGTTGTTTTTTGGGTTTTTGGTCAACAACTCAGCAATATTCTTCTTGATTCTGGTTGATTAGGTTTGATAGCTGTTAATTAATCTTGTATTGCGTTTACCAAATTTTTTCACATAGGGTCAGCAGAGCGTTAGAGAATGAAGTTCTTCTTTTATCCACCTGATTAAATTTGTATTGTATAATTTAGTTTTTCAAGTTAATTGCGTTTCTTACGTTGCACTATTTCGCGTAGTGGTGAAAGTGAAAAAAAGGTTTAGAAAGAGAATTTGGTTTATTTTTAAATACTCAAGCCTCTAAAGTATATATAAGTAAAGTATTTCGTTATTTTTGTAAGATTGAATTTTAAAACAATAAAACTATTGTATTTGGAAATGACTAAATTTAAAAAGAAATGCCTGCAGTTGTGCTTTTTATCTCTTTCAGCATTAGTTGCTTATTCATGTGATGGCAAGGATGCAGAAACAAAGAATAATATGGCTGCTCGAGTAAACAATACTTATTTGGCAAAAGATAAATTAGAAGATATTGTTCCCGTAAAGGTAACTGGCAAAGATAGTCTTGCTTTTGTACATCGTTTTATTGATAAATGGGCTACAAAGCAACTGTTAATCGAAGCAGCACAGTTAAATTTACCAGAAGATAAAGTCGTGGAAATCGATCAGTTGGTAGAGAACTTTAAATCTGATTTATCTATAAAGGCTTATTTGGAGCTATTAGTGCAGAATAAGATAGACACCATTATATCAGATAATCAGTTAAAGGAGTATTACGAATCGTATAAGAGTAATTTTTTAGTAGATGATATGTTGGTTCAGTTGGCCTACGTGAATGTATTAAATGACAATACAAACTTTGCAACTATTAAGAGAAAGTTTAATTCTACAAAGTCAAGTGAGATTAATTCATTAGAAAATTTATCTTTGCAGATGAAGTCTTATTTTCTAAATGACGATGTGTGGATTGAAGTAGGTAATATTTACGAAAGATTGCCGTTTATTACATTAGAAAATAGGAGGGATTTTTTACGTTCGAATTACAGTTTTGAATATAGCGCTGAATCAAGTACATATTTTGTACGTGTGAAGTCTGTAATCCCCAAAGGGGGAATCATTCCTTTCGAGTTTATAAAAAAATCATTGAGATCATTAATTATTAATGACCGCAAAGTAGAATTAATGAAACAGATACAAGAAGATATTATAAAAGATGCAAAAAATAATAAGAGGTATGAGATTTTTTAATAAGAAGACATTATTGGCTTTAGCTATGTCATTGTCTTTTGTTGGTATTTCCCAAGGTCAATCAGCCAATACTCAAAAGAGAAAGATTGATGGAGTAGTAGGAGTAGTTGGTAAATATGTGATTTTAGATTCTGAAATTGACAAAACATTATTGGAGTTAAAAGCACAGAATATCCCTGTGGGAAGTTTATCTCGCTGTGAATTATTTGAAAAATTATTAGAGGATAAGTTATATGCTCACCAAGCGTTGCAAGATAGTTTAGATGTTCCAGATGCAGAGGTAACTACTTTTATGTCTGAACAGATTAATGGGATGGTAGAGCAAGTAGGATCGATGGATCGCATCTTGAAGTTTTACAACAAAAAGAATGAAGAAGAATTTCGCGAGTACTTTTTTGAGATTGTAAAGCAGAATAAATTAACTCAGAATATGCAAAAGCACATTGTAGAGAAAGTAACTATCACTCCAGAAGAAGTGCGTCAGTTCTACAAATCTATTCCTGAGGATGAATTGCCAATGATTGGAGATGAAGTGGAGATTGCAGAAATTGTTGTCAGACCAGAGGTTTCAAAAGAGCAAAAACAAAAAGTAATTGACCGTTTAAATGAAATGCGTAGAGATGTTTTAGAGAACGGGGCGAGCTTTTTTAGTAAGGCTGTATTATTTACAGACGATAAGGGGTCCGCAACAAATGGAGGATTTTATTCTATAACAAAGAAGTCGCCATTTGTAAAAGAGTTTAAAGAAGTTGCTTTTAGTTTAGCAGAAGGTGAAATTTCACAACCATTTGAAACTGAGTTCGGATATCATATCATTTATTTAGAGAAAATTAGAGGTCAGAATTTAGATTTGAGACATATTCTCTTGGTACCAAAACCTACAGATGAGGCTTTAGAAGAAGCAAAGAAAAAAATCGAGGGGATTCGCGAGAAAATTGTCAATAAAGAAATTAGTTTTGCCGATGCAGCAGCAGCGTCTTCAGATAATAAAGATACCAAGCAAAACGGCGGTATTATGAGAGATCAGATGACAATGGATCCGCGTTTCGAGTTAAATAATATGGATGATAGAGAATTGTATCAGTTAGTTGCTAATCTTGGAGAAGGAGAAGTATCTCAACCAGCGATTAAGTACGATTTTCACAAACAAGAAAAAACTTACCGCATTGTTACGATAAATAAAAAGTATCCATCACATAAAATGGATTTTGCGGAAGATTATACGAAGATTAGAAACCTTGCATTGAATAAAAAACAAGGAGAAGAACTTCAAAAATGGATATCTAAGAAGCTAAATGATGCTTATATCAATATCCAAGGTGAATTTCGCGATTGTAAATTCCGTAATAATTGGGTCAAAAAATAAGAATTTAATAATCTGAGATAAAGAAAACGACATTTTAGCAATAGGCTGAAATGTCGTTTTTTTATAAAATAAAGGGTAAATTTTACAAAATCCTATTTTAACCATTAAAAAAGAATTAATATCAAATAAAATGGTTTTAATTATTAAAAGTACTGAGTTTTATTCATCAAAATAGAATCTTTATAAATAATAATTTTTGGTTTTGAGGGTTTGATTAAAAATTTTTGAAAATAAAGAAGTTTGATTAAATTTGTGATGACAAAAATAAATACCAGTACAACTCTTTTTTAGATTAAAAGTTAATTGGTCTTGAATCACTTAAAGCAAGAGTGATATGAGTTTCTTAATCGAAACTTATTTTATTTAATACAATGTTATTTAAGTAGAGAAATCACAGTTATGCTAAGTTTTAAAAGTAGTCCGTTTACCTTTTGTTTGAGAAATGAAATTGTCTTGTATGATAACTAATTAGGAATAATGTTTTACGGGTTGATTAACAAGTTGTATTTAATCAGTCAGCCTTAAATTTAATAGAGATTAATTATGAGCCTTTATAAGGATTACATCAACGAGATTGAAGAAAGAAAAAATCAAGGACTTAACCCTAAGCCAATTGACGGTGCTGAACTATTAAGTGAAGTTATAGCACAAGTAAAAGATGCTGAGAACGAATACCATGAGGATTCTCTTAAGCTTTTTATTTATAATGTTTTACCTGGCACTACAAGTGCTGCTGGTGTTAAAGCAAAGTTTTTAAAAGAAATTATCTTAGGTGAGGTTGTAGTAAAAGAAATTACTCCAGCTTTTGCTTTCGAATTATTATCTCATATGAAGGGAGGTCCTTCTATCGAGGTTCTTTTAGATTTAGCATTAGGTAATGATGAAGCTATCGCTTTAGAAGCTGCTAAAGTACTTAAGACACAAGTGTTCTTATACGATGCAGATACATTACGTCTAAAAGAGGCTTTCTTAGCTGGTAATGCTATTGCTAAGGATATCTTAGAGAGCTATGCTAAAGCAGAGTTCTTTACTGAACTTCCTGAAGTGGCTGAGAAAATAGATGTAGTGACTTTCATCGCTGGTGAAGGGGATATCTCTACAGACTTATTATCTCCAGGTAACCAAGCTCACTCTCGTTCTGACCGTGAACTTCATGGACAGTGTATGATCACTCCTCAGGCTCAACAAGAGATTAAAGCGCTACAAGCAGCTCATCCTGGTAAAAGCGTGATGTTAATCGCGGAAAAAGGAACAATGGGAGTGGGGTCTTCTAGAATGTCAGGTGTGAATAACGTAGCATTATGGACAGGTAAACAAGCAAGTCCTTATGTACCTTTCGTTAATATTGCTCCAATTGTAGCAGGTACAAATGGAATTTCTCCTATTTTCTTAACGACTGTGGATGTAACAGGAGGTATCGGAATTGACCTTAAGAACTGGGTAAAGAAAACAGACGCAAATGGAAAAGTTGTCCTTAACGAAAAAGGAGAGCCTATCTTAGAGGAAGTTTACTCTGTAGCAACAGGAACTGTATTGACAATTAATACAAAGACAAAAAAACTTTATAACGGAGAAAAAGAGCTTATCGATATTTCTAAAGCCTTAACTCCACAAAAAATGGAGTTTATCAAAGCAGGTGGTTCTTATGCTATCGTGTTTGGTAAAAAAATTCAAACTTTCGCTGCAAAAGTATTGGGTATAACAGCTCCAACAGTATTTGCTCCTTCAAAAGAAGTTTCTGTGGAAGGACAAGGACTTACAGCTGTAGAGAAAATCTTCAATAGAAATGCAGTAGGAGTAGCTCCAGGAAAAGTATTACACGCTGGATCTGATGTACGTGTAGAAGTTAATATCGTTGGGTCTCAAGATACAACTGGTCTTATGACTGCTCAAGAGTTAGAGGCAATGGCTGCTACAGTTATTTCTCCTATTGTAGATGGAGCTTACCAATCTGGATGTCACACTGCTTCTGTATGGGACAAAAAAGCGCAGGCTAATATCCCTAAATTGATGAAGTTTATGAACGACTTCGGTTTAATTACAGCACGTGACCCTAAAGGTGAATACCATTCTATGACTGACGTTATTCACAAAGTATTGAATGATATTACAATTGACGATTGGGCTATTATTATCGGTGGTGACTCACATACGAGAATGTCTAAGGGAGTTGCTTTCGGTGCGGATTCAGGAACAGTTGCTTTAGCTCTAGCTACAGGTGAGGCTTCAATGCCAATTCCAGAGTCAGTTAAAGTTACTTTCAAAGGAACTATGAAACCACATATGGATTTCCGTGACGTGGTGCATGCTACACAATCTCAAATGTTGAAACAATTCGCAGGAGAGAACGTATTCCAAGGAAGAATTATCGAAGTACATATCGGAACTCTTCTTGCTGACCAAGCCTTTACATTTACAGACTGGACTGCAGAGATGAAAGCTAAAGCATCTATCTGTATTTCTCAAGACGATACTTTAATTGAATCATTAGAAATAGCAAAAAGCCGTATCCAAATCATGATTGAGAAAGGTATGGATAATAAAAATCAAGTGCTTCAAGGCTTGATTGACAAGGCTAATAAGCGTATCGAAGAGATTAGATCAGGTGAAAAACCAGCTTTAACTCCAGATGCTAATGCTAAGTATTATGCTGAGGTAGTGATTGACTTAGATATTATCGAGGAGCCAATGATTGCTGACCCAGATGTAAATAACGAAGATGTTTCTAAACGCTATACACACGATACAATTAGAGAGCTTTCTTACTATGGAGACAACAAAAAAGTTGACTTAGGTTTCGTAGGTTCTTGTATGGTACATAAAGACGACTTGAAGATTGTTTCTCAAATGCTTAAAAACATTGAAAAACAAAGTGGTGAAGTTAAGTTTAATGCTCCATTAGTAGTGGCTGCTCCGACTTACAACATCATCGACGAGTTGAAAGCTGAAGGAGATTGGGAATACTTACAAAAATATTCAGGATTTGAGTTCAGTGACTTGTTGCCAAAAAGCAATGCTCGTACAGAGTATGAAAACATTATGTACTTAGAGCGCCCTGGTTGTAACTTATGTATGGGGAACCAAGAGAAAGCAGCTAAAGGTGATACTGTAATGGCTACATCTACTCGTTTATTCCAAGGACGTGTAGTAGAAGATTCAGAACGCAAAAAAGGAGAATCTTTATTAGCTTCTACACCAGTAGTAGTATTATCTGCTATCTTAGGAAGAATACCAACTATCGAAGAATATAAAGCTTCAGTAGAAGGAATTAACTTAACTAAGTTTAAGCCAATTCCTACTAAGTAATTTAAATAGTATTTATATATACCAAGCGAGGTAGTCCATACAGACTACCTCGCTTTTTTTATGATATACTTGATTATAATATGATGCTTGTTTTAACTGAAACATTGTGCATGATGCTCTATTTCAAAATTGCAAGAATTAGCAATAAAACAAAGTTTATTGGCTTGGGTATGCAGTTGTAGGGCTAATTCTTTTTGCGATTCATCTTTGATGCGTATTATCGGATTTAAAACTACTTTAGTTATACGTCCACTGCCATCATCATTTAGTACCAATGTAGCTTGTGAATTATCTTCGTAAGTAAGCACCTCTATATTGTGTTGTTGGCATACATACAGATAAGACATCATGTGGCAAGAGGTAATGGCACTCAATAGTAAATCTTCTGGATTTAGCAAGTTAGGATCTCCTTTAAAGGCTTTGGCTGCTGAAATAGCTAAAATATCTTTTCCCTCTATTTTGATAGTGTGACTTTTGGCATACACCTTTTTGTTTGACTCTTTTTGCTTGTCGGGCGCTATCCAATTTAAGGCTGCTTTAAAAAGATGTTTGTACATAGTATTGGCTTATCTAAATGTTTTGTTTTGTGTATTTAGATAGTAGTGGAGTTAGAGTAACTCTTACTATCAATGATTTATTCAAATTTAAACAAAATACACATCTATTTTTTTGTTATCATGTCGTCTTTATACTTTGTATTTGGGTATTCCTTGCAAATCTACTTTGTTTAAGTAGAATCATTTTAAATATATTGTTTTAACATTTATATAGAATTTATAAGCCTTAAAATATATTAAATTGGGTGTAAATATAAATTTGTAAATAAAAGTATTTTACTATGGCTTTTGATATAGAAATGATTAAGAAAGTGTATGCAAAGATGCCTGCTCACGTGGAGAAAGCGAGAGAGTTAGTAGGGCGTCCTTTGACACTAACAGAAAAGATTTTGTACACGCACTTATGGGAAGGGAGTCCTTCTCAAGTATTTGAAAGAGGAAAAGACTATGTGGATTTTGCGCCAGATAGAGTAGCTTGTCAAGATGCAACAGCACAAATGGCATTACTACAGTTTATGCATGCTGGAAAAGATAAAGTGGCAGTACCAACTACAGTACACTGTGATCACTTGATTCAAGCAAAAGTTGGAGCTTCTACTGATTTGCAAGTTGCACAGAATCAATCTTCAGAAGTATTTAATTTCTTGTCATCTGTATCTAATAAATATGGTATTGGTTTCTGGAAGCCAGGAGCAGGTATTATTCACCAAATTGTGCTAGAGAACTATGCTTTCCCAGGAGGATTAATGATAGGTACAGATTCACATACAGTTAATGCTGGTGGTCTAGGTATGTTAGCTATCGGTGTAGGTGGAGCTGATGCAGTAGATGTAATGTCTGGTATGGCTTGGGAATTGAAGTTTCCTAAATTAATAGGTGTGAAATTAACTGGAAAGTTAAATGGTTGGACAGCACCTAAAGACGTTATCCTTAAAGTAGCTGACATTCTAACTGTGAAAGGTGGAACTGGAGCTATCGTAGAGTATTTCGGTGAAGGGGCTACTTCTATGTCATGTACTGGTAAAGGTACTATCTGTAATATGGGAGCTGAGATAGGCGCGACTACTTCTACATTTGGATACGATGATTCAATGAGAAGATATTTAGCTGCTACAGGTCGTCAAGATGTAGTCGATGCTGCTGATAAGGTAGCTGAGCACTTAACAGCTGATGCTGATGTGTACGCTAATCCAGAAAAGTATTTTGATCAATTGATTGAGATTAACCTATCAGAATTGGAACCGCATATTAATGGGCCTTTCACTCCTGATAGAGGAACCCCTGTATCGAAAATGAAACAGGAGGCTCAAGCTAATGGATGGCCATTAAAAGTAGAGTGGGGACTAATAGGTTCATGTACAAACTCTTCTTATGAAGATATGTCTAGAGCGGCTTCTATTGTAGAACAAGCAGTAGCTCAAGGAATCACTCCTAAGGCAGAGTTTGGTATTAACCCAGGTTCTGAACAAATACGTTATACGATCGAAAGAGATGGTATCATTGAGACTTTTGAGAAGATGGGGACTAAAGTATTTACAAATGCTTGTGGACCATGTATTGGTCAATGGGATCGTGAAGGAGCAGATAAGCAAGAGAAAAACACGATTGTGCATTCGTTTAACCGTAACTTCTCTAAACGTGCAGATGGTAACCCAAATACGCATGCTTTCGTAACTTCGCCAGAAATGGTAGCTGCATTAGCTATTGCTGGAGATTTAAGTTTTAATCCTATCACAGATACTTTAATAAACGATGAAGGTCAAGAGGTAAAATTACTTCCTCCAACTGGTGACGAATTGCCAACTAAGGGATTTGATGTAGAAGATCCAGGTTATCAAGCACCAGCTGCTGACGGTTCAAATGTCGTAGTGGAAGTAAACCCAGCATCTAATCGCCTTCAGTTGTTAGAACCGTTTACTCCGTGGGATGGAAAGAATATTACTGGAGCTAAATTGCTAATCAAAGCTTTTGGTAAATGTACTACGGATCATATCTCTATGGCAGGTCCTTGGTTGCGTTTCCGTGGCCACTTAGATAATATTTCGGACAATATGTTGATCGGGGCTGAGAATGCTTTTAATCATGAAACAAATAAAGTTAAGAATCAACTCACAGGAGAGTATGGAGCTGTACCTGCTGTGCAGCGAGCTTATAAAGCGGCTGGTATTCCGACAATCGTAGTAGGAGATCAAAACTATGGTGAGGGATCATCACGTGAGCACGCAGCTATGGAGCCTCGTCACTTAGGCGTTAAAGCGGTTTTAGTGAAGTCTTTTGCACGTATTCATGAAACAAACTTAAAGAAACAAGGTATGTTAGCTTTAACGTTTGCTAATGAAGCAGATTATGATAAAATTCAAGAGGATGACATTATCAACTTCTTAGACTTAACTGAGTTCGCCCCAGGTAAGCAATTATCATTAGAGTTTGTACACGCAGATGGTTCTAAAGACGTGATTAAAGCTAATCACACATATAATGCAAGTCAAATAGAATGGTTTAAAGCAGGTTCTGCATTAAACTTAATTGCAGCAGGTAAATAGATATTAATATATCTACTATAATCAGAAAGGGTATCCTATTGGGTACTCTTTTTGTTTTATTAAAATTGATTTATAAAGTCTTTTTTAGCTACTAAAAGACATTCATTAATGGATGATTTTAGTAAGTCATAATCTCCTACTTTCCATTTTTTCTTGAATTTATTGATATTCTTTTTGTGATATTTTTGTGTGACAATATTATTATTCAGGTCTGTTATGGTAGAGGTAATGTTAATAAATAATTCTTTTCCTACTACGATAAAACCATAGTAATTGACCGTAAGTCCATAGTGTAAATCAATTTCTTGAATTTGATTTACATTATATTTATTTCTTTCTTTCTTATATAATCGTAGTCTAATTCTGTTGTTTCTGCTTTGTGTATTACAGGAAGAGCATTGATATTTTTATAAAAATATATTCCTTATTAATAGAATCGTACTTTTTCTTTATCTCATTATTTATAGCTGTATAAATAATAGGTTTGTAAATGCTATCTATTTGTTCTAATCCTTTTTTGAACTTTGTTTGAGATGTAAGAGCCATATCTAACAAACCTTGTGCTCCACTTTTTAGAACATGGACTTTTGGTTTATATATTGTAACAGCTATTTTTTTATTGTCTTTAAATACTTCTTTATTTAAAACTATCTGCCTTGAACTACAAGAACAAAATAAAACGATAATTGTAAGTAGATAGAATGTTTTGAAAGGTCTCAGAGTATTAGTTTATTTTCAAATTTTTGATAAAATTGTTATTTATTACTGTGATAGTACTGATATTATTATAGTATTTTTTGTACGACACTGTATTTTATAGTTATTTTGCGGTTATAAATACACAATAACACAACATGAGTGAATTAGACGATAAGAAGATTGTTTTGGCAATTGATCAGAAACCAAAGTTAGGACAGTGGATCCTATTGAGTATTCAGCATTTATTTGCCATGTTTGGCGCTACTGTTTTGGTGCCGACTTTGACAGGAATGAATCCCGCAATAGCCCTTATATCAAGTGGGATAGGTACATTAGCTTTTATTGTTATAACAAAAGGGAGAGTGCCTTCTTATTTGGGGAGTTCTTTTGCTTTTATTAACCCGATTATAGCTCTTAAATTATTAGAGGCAGATCCTGCATCAGGTATGCCTGTGGGAAGTTTTTTGGTTGGGAGTTTTTTAGTGGGGGTAGTTTACTCTTTAGTGGCATTGTTAATTTCAAAAGCAGGTACAGGTTGGTTGATGAAATTGTTGCCACCTATTGTAGTAGGCCCGGTAATTATGGTAATCGGGTTGGGATTAGCCAATACAGCGGTAGGTATGGTGACGAACAATCCAAG
Source organism: Myroides albus (assembly GCF_009711045.1). Lineage (GTDB taxonomy): Bacteria > Bacteroidota > Bacteroidia > Flavobacteriales > Flavobacteriaceae > Flavobacterium > Flavobacterium album_A. The sequence goes on from NZ_WMJX01000004.1 coordinate 18,231, forward strand.
TGGAGAGTATGATTTAACTTATGTTCTCATAGGATTAGTGACACTTGCGATTACTATTATTACTGCGATTTTTACGAGAGGGTTCTTAAGTGTTATACCTGTTTTGGTTGGTATTATTGGAGGATATTCATTTGCAGCAATTATGGGGGTGGTCGATTTTACCAAAGTAATAGAGGCTCATTGGATAGAAGTACCAGAGTTTATGCTTCCATTTGTTGATTATACTCCTTCTATATCTTGGTATGTTATTTTGTTAATGTTGCCAGTGGCTATTGTGCCGATTGCTGAACATATTGGACATCAGTTAGTATTGAGTAAAGTGATAGGTAAAGATTTAATAAAGGATCCTGGACTACATAAGAGTATGTTAGGGGATGGAGTAGCCACTATGTTGGCTTCATTGATAGGAGGACCACCAAATACTACTTATGGAGAGAATATAGGTGTGCTTGCTATAACACGTGCATTTAGTATCTATGTGTTTATAGGTGCTGCATGTTTTGCAATTATTTTTGGATTCTGTGGAAAGGTAGCGGCTTTGTTAAGTACTATACCAGCTCCAGTAATGGGTGGAGTATCTATTTTGTTATTTGGAATTATTGCATCAAGCGGATTGCGTATGTTAGTTGAAAACAATGTAGATTTTAAGATAAAGCGAAATCTAATTATTTCTTCTGTTATTTTGATTATTGGAATTGGAGGCGCAGCAATTCACATCGGAGAAGCGTTCTCATTAGAGGGGATGGCACTTGCCTCAATCATTGGTATTGTTTTAAACCTTGTTTTACCTGGAAAAAAGAATGTGAAATTCGAGGATATGTTTAAAGATGAATAGGTTTTACATATCTATTAAATAATAATCAGGCATTATTTTATATAAATAAATAATTATGTTAAAATAAATAGAAAAACAGTGTTTGCTTAAGTTTATAGATGATTTTATTTGAATTATTGATTATATTTGGTTTTGACAAGATGAGAAAATGAAAGAAAAGAAAAGTAAACTTCGACTATTATCAAATATCCTTTTTTTTGGAATATTAATTGTTATCCTTTTTACGCCTTTGGGAACAAGTGTTAAAGTGTGGGTTAATCAATTAGTCGCCATGAGTCCATCATTGGAAAATGAAAGTGATTTTGAGAAAGTAGTTTACAATGGTTGGGAGGTCTTAGATAGTCAAGGAAATAAGGTCGACTTTTCTGATTTGGATGGCAAAGTTGTAATTGTTAATTTTTGGGCAACATGGTGTCCTCCTTGTATAGCAGAAAAACCAAGTTTTCAAGAATTGTATGATGACTATAAAGATAAAGTAGTCTTTATGTTTATCACAAATGAAGATAAAGATAAGGTTAAGGTTTTTCAGGATAAGTACAATTATTCATTGCCTGTATTCTATGAAGTAGCTAATACGCCAGTAATGCTTTTTTCAAAGTCTATTCCTGCGACTTATGTCATAGATAAAAAGGGTAATATTGTTGTAAGAAAGTTTAGGGCAGCAGATTGGAACAGTTCTAAGTTTAGAGTTGAGTTAGACTCTTTGTTGAAGTAATTAAGCTTTTGCACTATAAATAAAGCCTTGTAAGTAATGCTACTTACAAGGCTTTTTTATTAGATTGTTCTTTGTGTGTTAGTCTTTTTTTAATCGATGAATAAGATAATCATGGACTTTTACCCCATGAGCAAAGTGACCATTATATGTAATAGATATAAAAAAAGGGAACTGCATTAGCAGCTCCCTTTATACTGATGTATGTAATTCAATTTATATATTGAATGCTTTTTTGATATCCTCAACTCTATCTAATTTTTCCCAAGTGAATAGTTCAACTTGAATCTCTTTTACATCTCCACCTGGTCGAGTGAAAGTTTTAGTAACGACTTGTGGTTTTCTTCCCATATGTCCATAAGCAGCCGTTTCACTGTAAATAGGGTTTCTCAGTTTTAAGCTTGTTTCGATAAAGTATGGTCTTAGGTCAAATAGTTCACTTACTTTCTTGGCAATTTCACCGTCGGTTAAGTTAACTTTAGAAGTACCATAAGTATTTACATAAACTCCAGTAGGCTTAGCTACACCGATGGCATAAGAAACTTGAACAAGTACTTCATCGGCAACACCTGCAGCAACTAAGTTTTTAGCTATATGACGTGTTGCGTATGCGGCACTTCTATCTACTTTACTTGGATCTTTTCCTGAGAATGCTCCACCACCGTGAGCTCCTTTACCGCCATAAGTATCAACGATAATTTTTCTTCCAGTTAATCCAGTATCCCCGTGAGGTCCTCCAATAACAAAAACACCTGTAGGATTGATTAGGTATTCAATGTCGGCGTTTTCAAATAAGTATTGATATTGTGGATACTTTGCAAGTACTCTTGGAATAAGAATATCAATGATATCCTTTTCTATAATAGATTGCATTTGTTTTTCAGCGTCAGCTTTTGCAGCAGCAGACTTATCTACTGGTTTGATAAAGTCATCATGCTGAGTAGAAAGTACAATAGTGACAATGCGAACTGGTTTGTTATTATTGTCATATTCTAAAGTCACTTGACTTTTTGCATCAGGTCTAAGATAAGTGATTTGCTTTTGCTCTCTTCTTAAACCTGCTAATTCTTGTAATAATTTGTGTGATAAGTCTAATGCAAGAGGCATATAATCTTCTGTCTCTATTGTTGCATAACCAAACATCATCCCTTGGTCCCCAGCTCCTTGATCTTCTTTTGATGCACGGTCAACTCCTTGATTAATATCTGCTGATTGTTCGTGTATTGCAGATAATATTCCACACGAGTTTGCCTCAAACATATATTCACTTTTGGTGTATCCAATACGTTGGATTACATCTCTTGCAATTTGTTGAACGTCAAGATAAGTTTTAGACTTAACTTCTCCTGCTAAAACAACTTGACCAGTAGTAACTAATGTTTCACAAGCTACTTTTGATTCAGAGTCAAAAGCTAAGAAATTGTCAATTAGAGCATCAGAAATTTGATCTGCAATTTTATCAGGATGTCCTTCACTTACAGATTCGGATGTAAAGTAATAAGCCATAGTAATTATTATTTTTAAAGTTGTAAAAAATAGAGGAAATGGCTAAAGGGGAGATAAATACACTTCTGCTTTAGCATTTTTTACCGAGGTTGCAATCAGTTCAAATTTTTCCTCCTGTTTATTGTGATGCAAATGTATTAACTATTTTAGTATCAATGCAATTTTTTTTACAATTTATATTATTGTTAACTATTGTTGATTTTCTTACTTCTATTTCGCAAAGCAATTTAATATTAAAAGTAAATAGAAAAGATGGTTTGAATATGTGAAGTAAAAATATTGATATATTGCATAATCGGTAAAAATTACAAACTAAAATACGAATAATATATTTTAGGGTGTATTTTTCCCTACATTTGCTATCAAATTATAGAATTGAAAACAATTAAGTAATGAGATTACACAATATAGAGGATCAAAAGTCTTTAACACCAGAGTTAGCATTGTCATTTCTAAAAGAAGGAAATAAACGTTTTGTTGCTAATTTAAAGGCTCATAGTAACTTATTAGAGCAAGTTAACGACACACAAGCTAATCAGTTTCCTTTTGCTATTATTTTAAGCTGTATAGACAGCAGAACTTCGGCAGAATTGATATTTGATCAAGGATTAGGTGATATATTTAGTACTCGTATTGCAGGAAATGTATTGAACAACGATATAATCGGTTCAATGGAGTTTGCTTGTAAGCTTGCAGGTTCTAAGTTAATTGTTGTATTAGGACATTCTCATTGTGGGGCAATTACTGGTGCTTGTCACGGAACAGAATTGGGGCATTTAACTGATTTGTTAGCGAAGGTTAAACCTTCTATTGAGTATGTGAAACAAAACAATAAAGATTTAGATATTCATTCTAAGGAAGCTGTGGATAAAGTAGCTTTTCATAATGTTGAGTATACCATCGATCACATTCTCAATAAAAGTACCGTTTTAAAACAAATGTATGAACAAGGCGAGATAGGTATTGTAGGTGCGTTTTATAAGGTGGAAACTGGAGAAGTAGATTTTGTAAAGGAAATGTTTGTAAAAAAATAGTTGTTTTGAAACACAATGATTTTTATTTAAAAATACTTGAGAATAATAAAGCTTGGGTTGAGGAGAAGTTAGCTATCAACCCAAATTATTTCAAGCGTTTGTCTGAAAGACAAACACCACCTGTATTGTGGATTGGCTGTTCGGATAGCCGTGTTCCTGCAAATGAAATTATTGGTGCAGAACCTGGGGATGTGTTTGTCCATAGAAATATTGCCAATATGGTCATTCATTCAGACATGAATATGTTGAGTGTTTTAGATTATGCTGTGAATATTCTCAAAGTGACTAATATTATAGTATGTGGACATTACGGATGTGGAGGTGTTTTAGCAGCAATGAAGAATGAATCTTATGGTTTGATAGATAACTGGATTCGCCATATAAAAACTGTTTACAGACTACACAATGTGGAACTTGATCAGATAGATGATGAAGTTGTACGATTTAATCGCTTTGTAGAATTGAATGTTCAGGAACAAGTTTATGACTTGGCAAAGACGTCAATTGTACAAGGTGCATGGGCAAGACAACAGGATCTAAGTATACACGGATGGGTTTATGGACTCAATTCTGGATATGTGACAGATTTAGAGGTTAATGTTACCAATAATCAAGACCTTGATGAGGTTTATCAATTGCGTTTTAAAAAGATTTAATCCTCCTCTAAATTTTCATTGAATGAACTCGGTAGGAGAGAGGGAATAAAATTAAGGATAATAGGCAAAATGATTGTACCTCCTGGTAATAAAAAGATAGCTAAAGAAGGTATGGTTTTAATAACTTCGATGGTCTGCTTTTTTACAACTTTTTTCTCCTGCGAATTTAAATCGCGATAGGTCGAATCCATAAGCAATTTCATCAATTGCTTATTTTTTTGAATTTCTTTTACTAAACGCGTTTTGTTTCTACTCAAAAGGAGCTCGATATTATTGCTTGAGTTAGTGATTATATTGTTGAATAAAGTTGTGGACTTATAAAAGTGGTATTCGCTATTGTGTTTCACAACAAATTCTTCAAACATGTGCTTGCTTAACGAGTAGATATGTTGATTGATATCTAATAGACTAAAAGGTATCTGTTCTAATTTTGGTAGTTCTACCTTCTTAGTTGTATTATTCCATGAATTACAGATTATAAAATCCGCAAGGCAATTCGCTTCTAAAATGCTTGTAGTTTTTTGAAATTTAAAATCTTCTAAGGAATCAATGGATCTTGATAGTAATGCAATAAGACTTTGGTCTTGCTCGTTTTTAATTTCTTTATTTTGTTTGAATTGCAGTAAAAGAGCAATCAGTGTACCAATAAAGTTTTGACTAAATGCTTTAGGTGTTACTTGATCAGGGTTGTTTAAAAAGTGTTCGAAGCTAATTACATCAGAACAAAGAATTATCTTATTGAGTATAAAATCATTTGATTTTGAGTTAGAAAAGAAATGTTCTTTCCATCTCATTGTAAAGATATTTTCAAGTTTAGCATAAGCATTTTTATCTTGAAAGAAAGAAGATAAGTAATTGTTTTTGTGGGGTATTAACAAGGTGTAAAACTCGATGACTTTTTCTATAAAGGCATTTGGATCGGCAGAATTGCTATTGATCTGGTAAACTTTGTAAAATAACTGTAGAACTGTGATTTTTGATAGTTCTTCTTGTGTATACTTAAACTCCTTGAATATAGAAGGTAGGGCGTTAATATCGATTATTCCGAAACTAAAACCAATAGCTCTTATTTCTTCAACTAATAGATCAATATTAGTAGCACTAAATATGTTGTACTTGTCTATTTCTGCTATGTATTTATTAATCCAACCGTTTGTACTTGGGTTCATATCTATACAATTTTAAACAAGTAGTGATAGCTAAATTAACTATCACTACCTTTTTAATTTACCATTTTACTTGTTTCTCTATTGCTTTAATCATTTCTGAGGCAATATCTTTATTAGTAGCGCCTTCTATACCTTCTAATCCTGGTGAGGAGTTAACTTCAAGTAATAAAGGACCTTTTGCTGATCTAATAATATCTACTCCAGCAACTTTAAGGTTCATTGCCTTAGCTGCTTTGATGGCGATTCTTTTCTCCTCTGGTGTAACTTTAATTATCGATGCGGTACCTCCTAAGTGGATATTGGCTCTAAATTCTCCAGGCACTGCTTCTCGTTGTATTGCAGCTACTACTTTACCATCAACAACAAAGCATCTGATGTCTTTACCATTGGCCTCCTTTATAAATTCTTGAACAAGAATATTGGCATTTAAACTTTTAAAAGCATTAATAACACTTTCTGCGGCTTTCTTTGTTTCTGCGAGTACAACACCTTTACCTTGTGTACCTTCCAGTAATTTAACTATTAAAGGACTTCCCCCAACCATTTTGATTAGATCATTAGTATCTAAAGGAGAATTGGCAAACCCTGTAGTGGGAATGTCAATACCGTTATTTAGGAGCAACTGTAGTGAAAAAAGTTTATCTCTTGATTGTGCAATTGCAGCAGCACTATTCAAACTGTATACTTTTAGGGACTCGAAATGTCTAGTTAAGGCACATCCGTAGTATGTCATACTTGGGCGAATTCTTGGAATCACAGCATCAAAGTCATTAAGTACTCGACCTCCACGATAGTGAATTTCTGGCTGATTCGCATCTAATTTCATATAACAGTACTTTAAATTAAGAAAGTGCATTTCATGACCTCTTAATTCCCCTGCTTCAATAATTCTCTTATTGCTGTATAATTCAGGATTACTTGCTAACAGTCCTATTCTAAGTCCTTTTCTATCAACTTTATTTTTACTGTAGTATTCATCGAGTTTTTCAGAAGTTGGTTGACCTAATAAGAAGTGTTTTTCAGGATCAACTAATATTTTACCACTCATCGCTTCTCTTCCAAGAAGCATGCGGTATCCCATCGAATCTCTATTTGTTAGTGTAAGTTCTATTTCCCAAGGAGTTTCATTTAACACGATGTCAGTGCGAATAACATAGCGCGATTCTCTTGATCCACTAGAGCTTTTTACAATTCTTTTATCAATTACTTTAGCTTCACAACTAATGATTGTTTTCCCATTGTTTTGAAGAGGATTGATGTCGAATTTTACCCATTTATCTCCATCCTTTTCAAATGGAATAATATTAACTGCGTGTAATGCAGAAGTTTTCGCTCCAGAATCAACTCGAGCTTTAATTGCAGGAATTTTAAAAGTAGGAAAAGAGCACCACTCTTCACTACCAACAATAACTTTATCTAACATATAATGATATTATGTTGCGAATGTAGTACAATAAATATAATGCTTTTATATCTGTATGTAAAAAAATAGTAAAATTTAACTCTTTAATATATTGTGTTTTACGATTTAGTCTTTTCAATAGATAGGTAATCATTTGTGGAAGTGGATTTACTTAAGTGTTTTTTATATTGAAATAGCGAAAGGAATTGTGTTTAGATTACTATTTCTAATTGCTAAATAGACCAAAAGTTGATGAAAGTAGGAATCCTTAGATAGTTATATAAAAAAATAGCCTACTAATTAGTAGGCTTATTTTTTTCAGTATCAATTGATATTTTTAATTCTTCTTTATTTTCTCCCAGGTTCATTGATATATTATCACCTAAGGAAATCTTCGAATTTACAATTTCTTCAGCAAGAGGATCTTCTATGTACTTTTGAATAGCTCTTTTAAGAGGTCTTGCTCCATATTGTTTGTCGTAACCTTTCTCGGCGATAAAATCTTTAGCTTCCGTACTCAATGTAAGTGTGTAGCCAAGATCTTCAATTCGCTTGTAAAGTTTAGATAACTCTATATCAATAATTAAATCGATATCACTTTTCTCAAGTGCATTGAAAACAACGATATCATCGATTCTGTTTAAAAACTCTGGAGCAAAGGCTTTTTTAAGCGCATTTTCGATAACTGATTTAGAGTTTTGATCGGTTTGTTCTTTTCTGGCTTGAGTTCCGAATCCAACTCCTTGTCCAAAGTCTTTTAATTGACGTGCACCTATGTTAGAAGTCATGATAATGATTGTATTTCTAAAATCAACTTTTCTACCAAGGCTATCAGTTAAGTGGCCGTCGTCAAGAACTTGTAATAAGGTGTTGAATACATCTGGATGTGCTTTCTCAATTTCATCAAATAAAATAACAGAGTAAGGTTTTCTTCTTACTTTTTCAGTTAGTTGACCACCTTCTTCATATCCTACATAACCTGGAGGTGCACCTACTAATCTAGATACAGCAAATTTCTCCATGTATTCACTCATGTCGATACGCAATAAAGCCTCTTCAGAATCAAACATTTCTTTAGCAATCACTTTAGCTAATTGCGTTTTACCTACCCCTGTTTGGCCTAAGAATATAAAAGAACCAATAGGTCTGTTAGGGTCTTTTAAACCAGCTCTATTTCTTTGTATTGCTTTTGCTATTTTGCTAACAGCTTCATCTTGTCCGATTACTTTACCTTTTATTAACTGTGGTAGATTTGCCAGTTTAGTAATCTCTTTTTCAGCAATTCTATTAACTGGAATCCCTGTCATCATAGAAACAACATCAGCAACATCATCTTCAGTAACGGTAATCTTATTAGTTTTAACGTCTTCCTCCCAGCTGTTTTGTGCAGAAGCTAAGTCTTTTTCTAATTGTTTTTCATCGTCTCTTAAGCCTGCAGCTTCTTCGTATTTTTGTTTTTTGACCATTTCATTCTTTTCTTCGCGAACTTCTTCAAGTCGTTTTTCTAAGTCAAGAATATTTTGTGGTACATTGATATTTGTAATGTGAACACGTGAACCAACTTCGTCAAGAGCGTCAATAGCTTTATCAGGTAAGAATCTATCGCTCATGTATCTGTTAGTTAACTTCACACAAGCCTCGATTGCTTCGGGTGTATAAGTTACATTGTGATGAGATTCGTATTTTTCTTTAATGTTGTTCAAGATAATGATTGTCTCATCTACGGTTGTAGGTTCAACAATAACTTTTTGAAACCTTCTTTCTAAAGCTCCATCTTTTTCGATATGTTGTCTAAACTCATCTAAAGTAGTTGCGCCAATACATTGAATTTCACCACGAGCTAAAGCAGGTTTAAACATATTAGAGGCATCTAAAGAACCAGTAGCTCCACCAGCACCAACAATTGTGTGAATTTCATCAATGAAAAGAATAATATCATCATTTTTTTCAAGCTCATTCATCACTGCCTTCATTCTCTCCTCAAACTGACCTCTATATTTTGTTCCCGCAACTAAACTTGCTAAATCAAGTGTTACAACTCGTTTGTTATATAGAACTCTTGATACTTTCTTTTGAATAATGCGCAAAGCAAGTCCTTCAGCAATAGCAGATTTACCAACTCCAGGCTCTCCAATCAAAAGCGGGTTGTTTTTTTTGCGTCTACTTAAAATTTGTGAAACACGTTCTATTTCTTTATCACGGCCAACAACAGGATCTAACTTTCCATTCTCAGCCATTTCAGTTAAATCTCTACCAAAATTATCTAATACTGGAGTTTTTGTACGCTTAGATGTTTTTGTAGAAGAGCTGTCAGTTTTGTCAGTATTTTTACTGTCATCTTGTCCTTCTTCATCAAAAGTTTCTGCTTTTGGTTGTTCTGTAATGTCCTCTTGATCAAAGATACTTGTAGCATCTTGTTGACTTAAGTATTCTTGTTTTACAGCATCGTACGTAACTTTAAGTTTGGTTAGTATTTGAGCTGTAGGATCATCACTGTTTTTTAGAATACACAATAGCAAATGAGCTGTATTTATCTCGTTGTTTTTAAATAGCTTAACTTCTAAGTAAGTTAGCCTAAGTGCTCTTTCTGCTTGTTTAGTTAAATGCAGGGAAGCCTTTTCATTTAAAGGGTTTAGACCTGTTGTATTTGGATTTAAAGCTTCTATTTTATGTCGTAGAAAATCTACATCTATATCTAAATTGTTTAAAATATTTGATGCTTCACCTTGTTCAACTCTCAGTAGCCCTAATATAAGATGCTCTGTACCAATAAAGTCATGACCAAGTCTTAAGGCTTCGTCTTTACTGTAAGAAATTACATCTTTAACTTCTTGTGAAAAATTATCGTCCATTTTTTATAATATTAAATAGGTGAATATTTATTGTACAGTATAAATGCAAAAAGCATACCTACTAAAATATACTGACATAATAGCTAATATGGTGAAAAAAAAGATATTAAAAAAGCAGTGAAATATGTTTTTTTTAAAAATGTATAAACTGTATGCTTTTCTCTGAAATACTAAAGAAAAAACATGGTATAAAGCTATTAATTCTGTATATTAGCACGTTTAATATTTGAGAATTTTAATTTTATATACTTATGTCTGAAGGAGAAAAGTTGATTCCTATTAACATAGAAGAGCAAATGAAATCTGCTTATATTGATTACTCAATGTCAGTTATTGTTTCTCGTGCTCTTCCAGATGTTAGAGATGGCTTAAAACCTGTTCATCGAAGAGTATTATTTGGAATGTATGAATTGGGGGTATTATCTAATAGAGCCCACAAAAAGTCTGCAAGAATTGTAGGGGAGGTTCTAGGTAAGTATCACCCACACGGAGATAGCTCAGTGTATGACACTATGGTACGTATGGCTCAAGACTGGAGTATGCGTTATTTACTTGTTGATGGACAAGGGAACTTTGGATCAGTAGACGGAGATAGCCCTGCAGCTATGCGTTATACTGAGGCGAGAATGAGAAAGATTTCTGAAGAGATTCTTGCTGACATTGATAAAGAAACTGTTGATTTCCAATTTAACTTTGATGATACTTTAGAAGAACCTAAGGTTATGCCTACGCGAATTCCTAACTTATTAGTGAATGGTGCTTCTGGTATTGCTGTAGGTATGGCTACTAATATGGCTCCTCATAACTTATCTGAAGTTATTGATGGTATATTGGCCTATATAGACAATAACGATATTGAGATTGATGAGTTAATGAATCACATCAAAGCTCCTGATTTTCCAACCGGAGGTATTATCTACGGATACGAAGGAGTAAGAGAAGCTTTTAAAACTGGTCGTGGTCGTGTTGTCATGAGAGCTAAAGCTAATATCGAGGAAGTAGATGGAAGAGAGTGTATTATTGTAACTGAGATTCCTTATCAAGTTAACAAAGCAGAAATGATTAAGAAAACTGCTGAAGCTGTTAACGAGAAGAAGATTGAAGGTATTGCTACAATCCGCGATGAATCTGATAGAAAAGGTATGCGTATTGTTTATGTTCTTAAGCGTGATGCTGTACCTAATATTGTTTTAAATACACTTTATAAGTATACTCAATTGCAATCGTCTTTTAGTGTAAATAATATTGCATTAGTAGATGGTAGACCACAGATGCTGAACCTAAAGGATTTGATTTATCACTTTGTTGAGCATAGACATGATGTGGTTACTCGCCGTACTGAATTTGAATTGAGAAAGGCTGAAGAGAGAGCTCATATTTTAGAAGGACTTATCATTGCTTCGGATAATATTGATGAAGTAATTGCTTTGATTAGAGGGTCTAAAAATGCTGATGAAGCAAGAGCTAAATTAATTGAGCGTTTTAGTCTAAGTGAAATTCAAGCTCGTGCAATTGTTGAAATGCGTCTTCGTCAATTAACTGGACTAGAGCAAGACAAACTGCGTGCTGAGTATGAAGAAATCATGGAATTAATCAACCATTTAAGAGCTTTATTAGCAAGTAAAGAAATGAGAATGGACTTGATTAAAGAAGAACTTGTTGAAGTTCAAAATAAATATGGCGATGAACGTCGTTCTCAAATCGAATATGCTGGAGGTGATGTTAGTATTACTGATTTAATTGCCGATGAGCAAGTAGTGATTACTATTTCTCACGCTGGTTATATTAAGAGAACACCACTTTCTGAATATAAAACTCAGAACAGAGGAGGAGTTGGACAGAAGTCTGCAGGTACTCGTGATCAAGATTTCTTAGAGCATATGTATGTGGCAACTAATCACCAATATATGCTATTCTTTACTCAAAAAGGAAAATGTTTCTGGATGAGAGTTTATGAAATTCCTGAAGGAACAAAAACAAGTAAAGGTAGAGCTATTCAAAACTTGATTAATATTGAGTCAGATGATAAGGTAAAAGCATTTATCTGTACTCAGGATTTGAAAGATGAAGAATACATCAATAATCACTTTGTGATTATGGCAACTAAAAAAGGACAAGTTAAGAAAACTCCTTTAGAGCAGTACTCAAGACCAAGACAAAATGGTATTATGGCAATCACTATCAAAGAAGATGATGAATTGTTAGAGGCTAAATTGACTGATGGTAAGAGTAAAGTATTAATTGCTGTACGTTCAGGTAAACTTGTTCGTTTTGATGAAGAGAAAACTCGTCCAATGGGAAGAACTGCTTCTGGTGTTCGTGGAATCACTTTAGCTGATGACAATGATGAAGTAATCGGAATGATCTCTGTTAGTGATTTGAACAGTGAAATTCTTGTTGTTTCTGAAAATGGATATGGTAAGCGTTCTGCATTAGATGAATATAGAGAAACTAACCGTGGAGGTAAAGGTGTTAAAACCATGAATATCACGGATAAAACTGGTTTACTCGTTTCTATTAATTCTGTGACTGATGCTGATGACCTTATGATTATTAATAAATCTGGTTTAACTATCCGTATGCGTGTTTCTGACTTAAGAGTTATGGGGCGTGCAACTCAGGGTGTTAGATTAATTAATATCAAAGGAAATGACTCGATTGCTGCTGTTTGTAAAGTGATGAAAGAGGACGATGAAGATATTGAGGATATTGATTTTACAGACATAGAAGATCAAATTGATACAGTGTCAGATGATCAAAACACTGAAGAATAATTGAATTAAACACTTTAAACTATAAAAAGATGAATAGAAAGTATGTTTATCTATTATCTGCTTTAATGATTTCAGGGGCTTCTTTCGCTCAGAAAAAAGAACTTAAAGAGGCTGAAAAAGCAGTGAAAAAAGGAAACTTAACTGAGGCACAAGCTGCACTTAAGAATGTTGAAGCAGTACTGGGTTCTGCTACAAATGAACAAAAAGCTACTTATTACGCTTTACAAGGTAACTTGGCTTATCAACAAATCGAACAAGATAAAAACGTTGATGCTAACGTGGAACTTATTTTAAATTCATTTAAAAAAGTTAATGAATTTGAAACCAATAAGAACAGTAAAATTGTAAAACAAGCTGACGAGGAAATTAAAGCTGTAGCAACTAAAGTTGTTAATCAAGCAATTGAAGACAATGGTTCACAAAACTATAAAGGGGCTTCAAGACGTTTTAATCAAGCATTTTTGTTGAACCCTACAGACACAATCTATTTATATTACGCTGCTTCTACAGCTATTAATGCAAAAGATTACGAAACAGCTGTGAAGCATTACGAACAATTAATTGATTTAGATTATAATGGATCTGAATCATATTATACAGCTGTGGAGAAAGCCTCTGGTCAAGTTCAAAGTTTTGGTAATGATTCAAAAATGCGTGACCTTATGGTTAAGCAAGGAACACATACTGACCCTAAGTTTGTAAAAGAGGATTCTAAAAAACCAGAAATTGTAAAGAACTTAGCTCTGATTTATTATCAAGAGGGTAAATACGATGAAGCAGAGAAAGCTATCGTTGCTGCTCGTGCGGCTAATCCTGATGATATGAATTTGTTGTTAACTCATATGGATTTATATTTAAAATCTAATAATATGGGGAAATATGAGGAGTTAGCTAAAGCAGCTTTAGCTAAAAATCCTAACGATGATGTATTGTTGTATAACTTAGGAGTAACTAGCTACCAAGCTGGTAAATACAAAGAGGCAAAAGAGTATTATACGCAAGCTCTTCGCATTAATCCTAAATCAGAGAATGCATATTTAAACCTTGCAATTTTAAAACTTCAACCAGACGAAGAGATTACTAATAAAATGAATAACCTTCCTTTAAATGCTGCTGGAAATAAGCAATACGAGGAATTGCTTAAACAAAAGCATGGGATTTATAGAGATGCAATGAATGACTTAGAAAAAGTGATTTCAATTAATCCAAATAATCAAGAGGCTGTTCAAACTTTAAAGAATATTTATCGCGCATTGGAAATGAATGATAAATTAAAAGCTTTAGAGGCTAAATCAAACTAAGAGTATTTGTTTTAGATATGATAGAAAAAGGAGTTGTCTATAGACAGCTCCTTTTTTTGTATGGCATTGTGGGTGATGCATATGCCAAAAAAAGCATTCCAAGGAATGCTTTTTTTGTCTTTGACAAGATAATCAGATAACACTATTCGTTATTACTATCGTCTTCTCCAATATGTTTAATTTGATCTAATTTGTCTGTCCAAATTTTTAGATCATCTTTTAATTTATCGATATTCTTGCGAACTTCTTTTACAAAACTATTGCTTTCAGAAGGGTTTTGAATATAAGCCAAGTTGTTTTCTAACTGCAATATATCGCCATTAACCTCCTCAATTTTGCGTTGGATAAAGATAGCTTCACCTTGCAGCTTTCTCTTGTCGTTGGTCTCTAAAATAGTTTCCAATCGATTATTGAATTTAACCGCTTCCATTTCTCTTCTGCTTAGATTTAATTTTTCAAATAAGCTATCGAGAATTTTGTTGAATTTACCTTCAATAAAACGCTTATGTTGAGGAACTCTACCTAAGGTTTTCCAATTGTTGATATGGTTTTTAATCTCAGATAAATCGGTTTTATGATCTCCCGATAACTCAAAAGTTTTCATTAGATCTAAATACTCCTTTTTCTTATTGTAAGCATCTTGTTCTTCTTGATTCTCTTGATTTTTGATTGAGTGTAAACGATCAAAGTAGTGGTTACAGGCATCTCTGAATTCTTTCCAAAGCTGATCAGAATATTTTCTTGGGACATGTCCAATTTCTTTCCAATCATTCTGTATTTTCTTCATAATAGGAGTAGCCTTGACAAAATCTTCACTGTCTTTGTATTGTTTGGCTTTCTCTATTAGAGCCACTTTCTTAGCATAGTTCTCTTGTTGTTCTTTTTTTAATGTCTTGTAGAAAGTGTTTTTCTCTGCATTAAAATTACGCGTTGCTAATTTGAATAAATCCCATACTTCATCATTGTTCTCAGCAGGTACTTTACCTATTGAAAAGAATCTATTTCTAAGTTCTTCTACTTTGCCAATTTCTTTCTGCCACTGATTGTGATTAGTAATAGGTAGCTTAGAGATTTTATCAATCTCACTGATAATATTCACTTTTTGTGCTAAGTTTTGTCTTTCAACTAATCTTAGTTTATCTAATAGTGATTCGCGTTTTTCGTGTAATTGTCTTGTAATTTCACTGAATTGATCCCAGATTTGTTCTCTATATTCACGCTCAACAGGTCCTATTTCCTCTCTCCAGATACGGTGTAGAGTTTGTAGTTCTCTAAAAGCTTTTACAATATCTTCTTCTTGTAATAACTCCTCAGCTCTTGTTATAATCTTCTGCTTTTGTTCTAAATTGTGCTTGAAGTCAAGATCTCTTGATTCTCTATCTAAATGCAATTGATCGTAAAAGCGCTCAATGTGAAAATGGTAATTATTCCAAAGGTGATTATATTTATCCTTAGGTATAGCTCCAGCGTTTTTCCATTGATCTCTTAGATCATTTAATTGTTTTAAAGCATCGTCTATTGTTTCTTTATTATCTACAAGGTCTTTTAATTGCTCGATAATGTTTAGTCTCTTTTTGTAGTTTGTATTCAAAGAGTCTTGCAATTGTTTGAAGTAGGTATTTTTCTTTTCTCGATATTCCTCGTAATATTCTTCAAATTCGTGCTTAATTGGTAAGTTAAACTCAAAATCTGAATCATTCGCATCGGGATTCTCCTCAAAGAAAGCTTCTTTTTTTTCTTCGATTAAATCAGCATACTTACGTGTAAATACTTTTTTAATTTCTTCTGCATGGTCTTTGATCTCAGTTACCTTGTGCAGTCTTGTTAGTTTATGAAGTTCCTTAGTTAGTTTTTCTAAATCGAAAGTTTCATAATTTTCTAAGGGAATGTGATTCGCTTCATGTACTGCATGATCTTCGCTCTCTTCCGCATTAGAAGCATTAATGGAATCTAAAGCCTTTTCTTTATCAGTTTGGACAACCTTGTTACTATTGGATTCCTGGTTTGGTCCGTCTGCTGGCTTGTGCAGGTTATCAGTCTCGTGATTTAACATAATTAAGATGCTTATAGTTTAACAATTAATTAATTAAAGTAATATACCTTCTTACCAAATTTAGCAAAAAAAAAACAAATAACCTTGTAAAATAGGTGTTTACTGCTAATGTATTTTAGCTATATCCTTTGCGTTTTATTAAATTTCAATCTAAAAACTGCAACCTTGTTGTTTTTATCAATTTGTTGACATTCAATAGCAAGAATTTTTTTATCTATTATTTACTTTTGTTATCTATTCCATATTCTCCATGCTTTTTCAGCTTGAAGCACTAACATTTCATATCCATTTTTGACAATAGCTCCATGTTGTTTGGCATGATGCATAAAGCTTGTCTGTTCTGGATTATAGATTAGGTCATAGGCAATGTGTCTTGGGGAGAATAAGCTGTAGTCTAATGCTGGTTTATTTTGTATATCTGGTGATGTACCTAAGGGAGTTGTATTAATAACAATGGTGTATTTTTGCATTAGTTCAGCTGTTATTTCACTATATGTTATTGTTTTATCAGTTTTGGTTCTACTGACTTGTAAATATTTAATATTTAGTTTTTTTAAAGCGTATTTTACTGCTTTGCTTGCTCCACCTGTACCCAATATTAATGCGCGTTTATGATGAAACTTCAACAGTGGTTTTAGAGAGTGATAAAATCCGTACCAGTCTGTATTATATCCTTTTAGATTACCTTTTTTAGTGACTCTAATTGTGTTGACTGCGCCTATTTTCTTGGCAGTCTTTGACAAACTATCTAAATGTGAAATAATATCTTGTTTATAAGGGATGGTTACGTTATAACCACAAATGTCTTTTTGTGTTTTTACAGCTGTAGAAAACAGATCTATTGTATCAATGTCAAAGTTTTCGTAGGTGTTGTTTTTTAATTTCTCGCGCTCAAACTTTTTGTCAAAGTAATTTCTTGAGAACGAATAATCTATATTCTTACCGATTAAACCAAAGCGTCTTGTCATAAGGTGTGTTTTATAAAAATTAGTTATTATAACCTTTATGCATAGTTAGTTATTTTATGTGAATCAGCAATAAAAAAGAGCGAACCTTTTTGGGGACGCTCTTTTGTAATTTATTGTTTGGTAAATTTTCTAATTGTGTTTTGAACAAACGGACTTTCCCATTGAATAGGGAAGTAGGTTTTGATGATTTCTCTCTTTTCAAAGTTTTTAGTTAAGGCTATTTCTAAATACTCTGATCCCTTGTCGTAATTCTCTATCGTAAAGAACAATACAGAGAGTCTGTATAAAATATCAGCATTATCAGCTTCAAAGTCCATTACTTGTAAAAGTTTATTGATAGCCTCTTCATAGTCACCTAAAACATATAAGGTATCTGCCCAACCTATCCAATGCTCCATGATATGGCTGCCTAACTCTGCTGCTTTTTTATATCCTTTTTCTGCCTCTTTAAAGTCCAGAAGTGTTTTGTTTAAGACAGCATATCTCAACCAGTATTTATCGTTGAATTCATCGATATTAATCGCTTTCTGTAAGTACATTAAAGCTTTGTCATACTTTTCCTCTTTGATGGATAAGTCAGTTAAGGAAAGCCATCCTTTGTCTAATGAAGGATCTTCGTGAACTGCTCTTTTATAATACTCCATAGCTTGAGGGAAGTTGTTTAAGTCTTCATAACAACTACCTATACGCAATAACACATAAGAAGTAGGATCATCTAATTCTAGTGTAACGACATAATTCTCTATAGCTTCTTTGTATTTTTTAAGTTTTTCAAGAGATTTCCCTTTCTCAAGGTAAGCTCCCAAAAATTGATCGTCAATTAAAGTAGCATATTCAAATGCCCAAACAGCTTTTTTGTAATTCTTTAAAGCAAAGTATTGTCTTCCCAATTGATGCCAAGCAATTTCACTGTACGGTTTTCTGTCAATATAGGCAGTTAAGAAATCAATTGCTTCGTTGTTTTCTGATAGAAAATCAAAACAATAGATCACATTGTAAAGTGCTGATTGATCTTCTTCGTCATTTTCTAAACACTGAATAAAACTGTCTTTAGCTAATTCAATTTCATCTACTAACAAGTATTCCATCCCTAAAAGAGAGTACACATCAGCTAAATCCTCTGTTAGCTTCAATGCTTTCTTTAAAGATTCTATTGCGTCGAGGTGATTGCCTTTCTTCGAATAAACTGTTGATCTTTGGATGTACACTTCTTCGTTTGTAGGGTATATCTCCTCTATTTGATCTAATAACTTATCTGCTGCTTCTAATTTATTTTGAAATATAAGCAGTTCAACTTCTACTAATTTTAAACTTGTAGAATTTGGGTGTTGTTCTTGACCTAATTTAAGTGCTTTTTTAGCAAGGGTCAATTTACCTGAATCCAAATAATGAAGAATAATACTTTCAAATTCTTCAGAGTCGAAAAATAGTACTTTATTCGTCTTTAACATTGATTCAAAACGAGATAAAGTCATTCTGTACTCTTCCTCTTCGTTATCTAAATGCATTTTGTTTTGTCTTTTTTAATATAGGTATTAAAGTCCTAATTCTTTTTGTACTTCATCAAGTGCTTCGATTATCATCGCACATCCTTGTTCTATTTCCGTTTCGCTTATCGTTAGCGGTGGTGTTATGCGTATTGCTTTTCCTTCAAATAACAACCAAAATAGGATAACTCCTTTTTCTTGACACTTAATGATGACTCTATTGGTAATGTCTGCACTTAGTGTCATTGGAGCTAACATCAAACCTCGTCCACGTATTTCTGTAATAAGTGGGTGTACAAGTAGTTTTCGAAATAGCTTTTCTTTCTCAAGGGTTTGCTCCATGATGTCTGTCTCTACCAGCTCTTTTAATGTTGCAAGACTTGCCGCTGCAATAACTGGGTGACCACCGAAGGTAGTAATATGACCAAATTTTGGATTGTCATATAACATATCCATATGTTTGTCACTTGCAGTAAATGCTCCAACAGGCATTCCACCACCCATACCTTTTCCCATGACTATAACATCTGGTACAACATCGTAATTTTGAAATCCAAATAGTTTTCCTGTTCTACCAAAACCAGGTTGAATCTCATCTACAATCATTAACGCCCCAACTTCTTGACAACGCTGTTTTACTTTTGTAAGAAAACCGTCAAACGGCTCTACAAATCCTGCTCCACCTTGAATAGTTTCCAAGATAATTCCAGCAGTTTTTGTAGTTATTTTTTGCAAGTCATCTACATTGTTAAAGTGTATGAAATCTACATCAGGTAATAGGGGGCGGAAAGCCCTTTTTCTTTCTTCAAATCCCATTACACTCATAGATCCCATTGTGTTTCCATGATAGGCATTAAAGCAAGATATCAATTGACTTCTTCCCGTTACTCTTTTAGCTAATTTTAGAGCTCCTTCTGTAGCTTCTGTACCTGAATTAACTAAGTATGTTTTGTTTAAAGGAGCAGGGATATTCTCTGCTAATAATTTACAAAACTCTACTGCAGGATCTTGTATATATTCTCCATAAACCATTACGTGAGAATATTTATCTAATTGATCTTTTATTGCTTGATTTACTTTCGGGTGTTGATGTCCTAAAGTACAAGCAGATACTCCTGCTACAAAGTCTAAATAGGGTTTGTTGTTAATGTCGTATATATAAGAACCTTTAGCATAAGCCACTTGCATACCTATTGGATTAGGCGAAGTTTGTGCTTGGTATTTGTAAAAATCAGTTTTCATGATCTAATCTTATGTTATTTTAACTTTAGCATTTTCTCTGGTGCTTTTTCTTCTTTTTTCAACATCTTAGGTTGCTCTTTCTTTTGCTCAGAGAATTTGTTTAAATCTTTTTCTTCTTTCTTGGTGTTTATCGCTTTTGAAGTAGGCGATGGGCTACTTACATTAGTACTACTATCGGTTTTTCTTGGAGAACGATCTAATAGATTCTCACCCGTAGATTCTGCCTCTAATGTTTCGGCTTGAATTGCCATTGGCAAGTCATAGATGTGTTTCTTAGATTTTAATTCTTCAAGTAATAGTTTTTCTTTGTCTAA
This sequence comes from Myroides albus, assembly GCF_009711045.1. GTDB lineage: Bacteria > Bacteroidota > Bacteroidia > Flavobacteriales > Flavobacteriaceae > Flavobacterium > Flavobacterium album_A. The sequence goes on from NZ_WMJX01000004.1 coordinate 38,536, forward strand.
TTCTTCTTGAGAATAGATATTTTGCAGACCCGTAATCTTTTCATCACCTCTGTATAAAAATCCCCTTAGTTTTCTTGCGTTTGTAGGTAAAAAATCATCTGGGTAAAGGGTACTCGTAGGTGCGACAATTCGCGAAGCAGTAGCAATTTTGTTTTCTTCAAATGTAACGTTAATGTGGCTGCAAATACCTTTGTCTATACCTACGAACTCATTTTTCTCATTGTACATATAATATACAATTTCGGCATTTTTAATTACGTCTATTTCATTGAGTTTATTGTCTTGGAATTTGCCATATAAGTTCACACCTTTGACTTGATTAAATCCATCGCCAATAGTATCTCTCTCGATAACAAAAGCATCCTCTAATACTTTTAATGAATCCATCTTTTGCGTTTCAACATTGCTAAGCAAGTGAATTAACTTACCTGAGAGTTGACTTTCTCCATTCCAAAGTACTGGCTTACCGATCATTTTAGTTATTCCAGTCAGCTCGCTTGTGTGTATAGAATCCGCTTTACCACTCATACTATCTCTGAGTATTCTCGCACCTTGATATGCCTTAATGACTCTTTGCTTCTCTTTGCCAGTAAGCGTTATAATTGGAGCGTGGAGATAAAGAGTGTCTTTGGGTTCGTTTTCTTTTTTTACTAATGGTTTTTTAGTAACGAAAATAGAATCTTTCGCTTTGTGCATTTCAGCATAATGACTTGTTATGACAGCTCTATTAACAGTGTCAGTTATTCGCACATTATAGGAAGCAGAAGCAAAGTCTTGTAATTTTGCATAGTAGATCGAGTCGGCTTCTAATTTTCTCTTATCATACCATATATAGGAATTCTTTAAGAGTTTTCCTAAATCTTGTTGAACGTCATAAAAGCCATTTTCCGTGTATATAAAATCTTCTTCACTTGTAATAGTAGATGGACCGAACACATAAGCATGTTCTGGTACTTCATAATAATCTAAGTGGTTTGATTTTACTATTGTTCCCTTTTCTGTAGTGATCTTTACTGCATTGAAAAATTGAAATTTCTTTTCATTTGAAAAGTATTTCCCTTTATTGCTTTCTAAGACATTTCCCTTATTTGTAATTTTTGCATAACTATCGTAATACACAAGGTTTTGACCTCTGTCAAATTTTAATGTATCTGTAACAAGAGTTGAGTCAGGACTGCGAAGCTCTACATCGCCTTGAGCATAAGCAAAACCATTTATTGCGTTATATTCAGCATATTTGCTGTCCATAATTAAAGTGTCCTGTTGGACAATATGCACATTGCCAAATAGTTTTAGATATTCTTCATTTTTGAAGTAATAAGCTTTATTACAGCGCATAGTCATACCATCGTGTTCAGCAAGGATATTACCTGTCAAAATAACTGCATTAGGCAAAAGTTCCTCATTGATATCTGATCGATCAGCATGGTGAATAATGATTTTATTCTTATTAGGAGTTTGGCTGAAACTTATGAAAGTGAAGAGTAAAAGTATAAATGAAATATGTATTGCTCTCAAGTCTAAAATTTTTTTCAAATTTAAGTAAAAAATGTGAACAAAGATTTTAGTTGTGAATAAATTATAACATAGCCTATTAAAGCAAAAAACACTTCCGAAAGGAAGTGTTTTTTATATATCATTTATTTGATGATTGTCTGTGTTCTATCAGGACCTACAGATACTATTTTTACAGGTACTTCAAGTTCTTTTTCAATGAACTCGATATACTCTTTTAATTCTATAGGTAATTCTTCGTATGAAGTCATTCCTGTTAAGTCTGCTTTCCAACCTTTTTTCTCAACGTAAACTGGCTCAACGTTTTCTGGTTCAATGTTAAATGGTAGATGTTCTATTTCTTGACCATTGTATTTGTATTTTGTACAAATCTTTAAAGTGTCAAATCCAGATAATACATCGCCTTTCATCATGTAAAGTTCAGTAACCCCATTTACTTCAACAGCATATTTAAGAGCTACTAAATCCAACCAACCACAACGTCTTGCTCTTCCAGTAACTGATCCAAATTCGCGACCTACATTTGCCATTGTTGCACCTATTTCGTCGTGTAATTCAGTAGGGAAGGGACCACTACCAACGCGAGTAGTATAAGCTTTAAATATACCAAATACGTTTTTAACTTTATTTGGAGGAACACCTAAACCTGTACATGCTCCAGCAGCAGTTGTATTAGATGAAGTAACAAAAGGATATGTTCCAAAGTCTATATCTAAAAGTGAACCTTGTGCACCTTCTGCTAAGATAGATTTACCTTCTTTGAGTGCTTGTGTGATATAATGTTCACTATCAATAAAGGTTAATTTTTTAAGTTGCTCTACTGCTTCAAAAAATTCTTGTTCTAATTCTTTGAGGTTATACTGCATATCTACATCGTGAAACTTTATCATAGCTTCGTGTTTGTCAGCTAAAGTGCGGTATCTATCTTTGAAGTCTACTAATTCAATATCTCCAACTCTTAATCCGTTTCTACCTGTTTTGTCCATATAAGTTGGACCAATTCCCTTTAATGTAGAACCAATCTTAGCTTTTCCTTTTGCAGCTTCAGAAGCAGCGTCAAGTAAACGATGTGTTGGCAATATCAAGTGTGCCTTTCTTGAAATCAGTAATCGACTATAAATATCGATGTTAAATTTCTCCAGACCTTCAATTTCTTTGATGAAAACAACAGGATCGATAACAACTCCGTTTCCAATAATATTGATTGCATTTTTGTGGAATATTCCAGAAGGAATCGTTCTTAATACGTGTTTGATTCCGTCAAATTCTAAAGTGTGTCCCGCATTTGGTCCACCTTGAAAACGAGCAATGATATCATATTTAGAGGTTAAAACGTCTACGATTTTACCTTTTCCTTCATCGCCCCATTGTAGGCCTAGTAGTAAATCTACAGTCATTGTTTGTGTTGTTAAATGTTCTTTTATTAGTTGTTTGTGCTTTCAGAACCTTCTTGTGTAGCTTCTTCGGTTTTCTTTCTTGTTCCGTAGAAGTATAAAGAGTGATTGTGAATTTCGATATTGAATATATCTTCTATCGTTTTTTTAATCGTTTGTATACGCGGATCACAAAATTCTACTACTTCACCTGTATCAGTGATAATAATGTGATCGTGTTGTTTATCAAAGTAAGACTTCTCATAGTGCGCTTGGTTTTGACCAAATTGATGACGTCTTACTAAGCCACATTCTAATAGGATTTCAATCGTGTTGTAAAGAGTTGCTCTACTTACTCGATAGTTTTTATTTTTCATTTTGATATACAAAGACTCAATATCAAAATGTTCTTCACTATCGTAGATCTCTTGTAGAATAGCAAATCTTTCAGGTGTTTTACGATGTCCTTTTTCTTCTAAGAACTTTGTAAATACGTTCTTAACTATTTCTTGATTTTTTTCACTTCCCATATCAAAAATAACTTAGTTGCAAATATATAGCTATTTTTATTTTTAATTGTATAAAACTACATATTGAACATTTATGTCGCTATAATTATTACTTATTTTTATCTTTCAAAAATACATTTTTAAAACTTATAAAGTGTACTTTCTCTTAGTTTAGACTTGTTCAAGGCCTAATTTGGATTGACTCTACTTACTTTTTCTATTCCTTCGATCTTTTTAATATTATTGATCATTTTCTTGAGAATATCATTATTTGGTACAATTACAGTGATTGATCCCTTAAATATTCCTGCATCTTCGCTTAATGAGATACTTCTGATATTACTCACTTTACTCTCCATGATTATTTTGGTAATCTCTGTAGTAAGTCCAGCTGAGTCCAATCCTGTGATATTAATTGTCGCTTCAAAGTTGGCTGCTGTTGAAGAATCTACCCATTGTGCATTCATGATGCGATAAGCGTAATTTGAACGCATGCTGATGGCATTTGGACAATCTGTACGATGTACTTTGATTCCTTCATTTATTGTTACAAATCCAAATACGTCATCTCCTGCGATTGGATTACAACAGGTTGCTAACTTGTAGTCTAATTTCTCTTTTTCTTTGCCAAATACTAATAAGTCAGGCGTTTTAGTATCGCTGCTTTCATTGTTGATAGCAGGGATAGAAGGGGCTCTTTTAATAGTCTTCTTGAAGAAATTAAACAGTGTGTTATTTCGGTTAGAAGCATATTCTTTTAGCTGTGTATTGTCTATCACTCCAGCTCCAATGCGATAAAACAGGTCTTGACTGGTTTTTAGTTTAAAGTGAACAACCATTTCGTTGATCACTTTTTCATCCATATTCACCTTAAGGTGTTTTAACTTGCGCTGTAGTTGCTCTTTTCCATCATCGGCAATCTTCTTAGTGTCTTCATTTAAAGCACTTTTTATTTTATTTCTCGCCCTTGAGGTTGTGACATAGTCTAACCAGCTGACACTTGGTTTTTTACTTTCTGAGGTGATAACTTCTACTTGATCACCACTGACTAAAACGTGGTTCAAAGGAACCAATCGTCCATTTACGCGTGTTCCCCTTGTTCTCAAGCCTACTTCTGAGTGAATAGAAAAGGCAAAGTCTAAAGCAGTCGCTCCTTTTGGAAGGGATTTAATCTCTCCTTTTGGCGTAAACAAGTAAATTTCTTTTGCGTATAAACTTAATTTGAAGTCTTCTACAAAGTCTACAGCATCTGTCTCTGCATTTTCAAGGGCCTCTTTCAATTGGTTAAGCCACTTGTCTAAGCTGTTTTCTTCTGTGATTCCCTGCTTGTATTTATAGTGAGCTGCATATCCTTTCTCTGCAATTTCATCCATTCGCTCACTTCTAATCTGTATTTCTACCCATCTACCTTTTGGTCCCATCACAGTAATGTGCAAGGCCTCGTAACCAGTAGATTTAGGAGCAGAAATCCAATCCCTTAGCCTGTTTGGGCTGGGTCTAAAGTGATCAGTTACAATGGAATATATTTTCCACGCAATGAATTTTTCATCGTGTGGTGTTGATTTATAGATAATTCGAAGGGCAAATTTGTCGTATACTTCATCAAAAGTTACATTTTGAGCCTTCATTTTTCTGCGTATGGAGTAAATCGACTTAGGTCTTCCCTTCATCGAATACTCGATTTGTTCTTCATCTAATGATTCTTTCAGTATATCCGTTACTGATTTGATATAGGCAAGCTGCTCCTCATTAGATTCTTGCATTCTGTTTACAATATCCTTGTATATACGGGGTTCAGTATATTTTAAACCGAGATCTTCTAACTTAGTTTTGATGTTAAATAACCCCAAACGATGGGCAAGGGGGGCATAAATATACAGGGTTTCTGAAGCAATCTTAGCTTGCTTGTAGTCTGCCATGCTCTCCATCGTCTGCATATTGTGCAAACGGTCGGCAATCTTAATAAGGATAACGCGAACATCATCATTTAAAGTCAATAGCATCTTGCGGTAGTTTTCCGCTTGCATAGAAATATGCGGGTCTGGTTCTAATAAAGCCATTTTAGTTAAACCTTCAACTATCTTAGCTATTTTAGGATTGAACCATTCTTCAATTTGCTTGACTGTGATATCCGTATCTTCTACTACATCATGCATTAATGCAGAGGCAATAGAAGTGGCTCCCAACCCAATCTCTGAGGCAACTATTTTAGCCACAGCAATAGGGTGGAAGATATATGCTTCACCTGATTTACGTCTTTGATCTTTGTGCGCCTCTACTGCAACATCAAATGCTTTGCGAATTAGTTTTTTATCTTCATCATTTAGTGTTTGATAACTAATTTTCAGTAACTCTTTGTACTCTTTTGCAATCGCTTTGTTCTCTAATTCAATCTCTTCCTCTGTCATAAAAATAATAGCACTTAAATGAGTTTGTATATTGTATTAAATATATGAAAAAATCAAATTAGCCTTAGTATGACAACTGTTAAAAGTTATTATACTGGCCGTAGTTTTTTCAGTTTTTTGATCTCCCAAATGAAAAAAACGCTTTTGAATCTATTTTACCAAGGGAAAATAGAAAAAGTAGGTTTGTAATTTGATAGGGGGTAGCAATTTTTTTAGATTGTTAATCTTCTTACAAATATAAGATTAAATTGAAGATTTTGTATTTGACTTTCTATGTATTGTCAATAGATATTTCTATTGCGTTATAAATAATTGCAATTGCTCTTTAATTCTGTTTCTTCATTATTTTATTTAGCTTTTCTCTTATGATGCTTGGTGATTTTTACTTGAGATCAAGTGTCTGTACAATAAGGTGATGTTGCAATGGAAGGAATAGAGCGGGAGGGTGAGCAATGTTTGTGGCACTAGCGTTATACGTGTTTGATTTAAGTTAGTTGTCTATCTTTAATTGGGATGTTGTGATTAGTATGCTTGGAGGAATCTGTATTTGGGATATACTATTTCTCGTATAAACTCTAATTTACTCTTGTATCGTTTGCGTATGCACTTTTTTCTTCAACTGTATTTTACCTACTAATAGCAGTAATTTAATTTTTACTTTTTTGTCAGAATCAGTGAAGTAATGGCGACGTGTATTAAAAATCAAATTGACAAGAAACAGAATATCACTTTTAAAAACTGGTAGGTAGATGATCTATTACTTACACTTATAATAGGAAGGGCTACTTATCACTTTGTGCTCATCTGATAAGAGATAGATTGCGAGTATTTGGTACTTTTCTTGCACCTTTCTTCGAGAAAACCGCGCTTTTGACCAGTAAACCCCAAGGAAACTGCAAGAAATCCCCAAGAAACTGCAAGGAATCCCCCTTAATTAAGCATGGGAATCTGCTTTTTATGGCTGCTTTCTTTTTTCAACCATCTTAGTGATTTAGAGAATAGTGTATATTGAAGTGTCCTCGGGTCTATAGTTGTGAATGAGTATCATTAATTCAAAATCTGAGTTAGCCCAATATCGCAACGCAATGCTATTTCTTTGATTCTTCATTAACTCTAAAACCGGATTATGGCATGTTTGTATTACTAATGCTGACTTATTTTGTTTAATGAGTCGTCGTTTATAGGTCTATCGTCCCTTTTGGGTTATAAGCACTTATTCTACATTGTCTCTTTTCGGATGCTGAATTTGCATTGAGATTATCTATAGAGTAGTTCATTGTGATAGTATTGGAAAGGCACAAAAAAAGCGATGAGATCTTCATCGCTTTTTTGTTTTTATTTAAAGTCCCTTTGTCTTTTTGCTTCAAACAATAAAATCGCCGCCGCAACTGAAACATTCATGGAGTCAATTTCTCCACTCATAGGGATAATAATATTCTTTGTACTGGCCTCTCTCCAGGTCTGTGTAAGTCCTGTAGCTTCAGTACCAACTACAAAAGCAGTTGCAGAGGTGTAATCTCTTGTGTGATAACTGGTCGAATCTTGTAGAGTAGCACAATAAATGGCTATATTTTTTTGCTTTAAAAAAGCAATAGCTTCTTCTGTACTTGCCATGGCTATTTGGTTGGTAAACACGCAACCTACACTTGAGCGAATGACGTTTGGATTGTACAGGTCCGTTCTGGGATTCGCGATGATAACAGCATCTATATTTGCAGCATCAGCTGTGCGCAATATTGCTCCTATATTCCCTGGTTTTTCGGTAGCTTCAGCTACAAGAATAACTGGGTTATCTGACAATTTTAAATCGGATAGGCTCAGTTCTTTTGTTCGTGCAATAGCCAAGACTCCTTCTGTGGTATCTCGATAGGCAAGTTTTTGATAGACCTCTTTAGATATCTCTATTAATTCTGTAGATTGATTCAGATATGGCTTTAATTGGTCAAGAGAAATAATATCAGCTTGATACAAAATAGTGTTTATTTGATAGTTTCCTTTTGTAGCTAATTCTATTTCTCGAAGGCCCTCAATTAAAAATGTACCAGATTGTCGTCTGTTTTTTGACTTTTCTTGCAGTTGTACAATGCTTTTTATAAAGCTGTTTTGAGGACTTTCTATCTTTTTAGTAATCATATTATAACTTTCCTTTTGCCTTGATTTCGAGGTATTTGTTTATTGTGTTTATCGACAATTCATCTGGTTTGGTTAGGACAGACATGATACCGTATTTGGTAAGTTCATTGACGATTAAACGCTTTTCAAAGTTAAATTTTTCTGCGATAACTTTGTCAAATATATGATCGGTATTTAATGCCTTTTTATTGGCAAGTTTTGTAAGCTCTGTGTTTTCGAAAAAGACCACTAATAACAAATGACTTTTAGCAATGGCTCTAAGGTACTTTAACTGTCTATTCAAATTCGATAGGGATTCGAAGTTTGTATATAAGATAATTAAACTGCGATGTGTGATATTGTATTTTATTTGGTTGTAAATCAATCCAAAATCACTTTCCTTAAAGTTTGTTTCTATACTGTAGAGTTGCTCTATTATTTTGGTTAAGTGACTTTTTTTGTTTTCAGCCAAAATTTTGTTTTCTACTTTATTCGAGAAAGTCATCATACCGATGCGGTCATTTTTTTTAATGATGACATTGGACAATGCTAAAGTTGAATTGATAGCATAATCTAATAAGGTCATTCCATTAAAGGGCATTTGCATGGTTCGACCTTTGTCCAGGATACAGTAAACATTCTCTGTGTTTTCATCCAAAAATTGGTTGACCATTAACTCATTTCGCTTAGCTGTCGCTTTCCAGTTGATAGTGCGTATATCATCTCCGATGACATATTCCTTAATCTGTTCAAATTCCGTAGTCTGACCAATTTTGCGTATTTTCTTTAAACCAAAGGCAAATTTGTTTTTAGAAAAAGCTATTAAGTCGTACTTCTGCATTTGAATGAAAGAAGGATAGCAGGCCAAGTTCTGTTTGTCTGAGAATGTGTATCTTTTTGCAACTAACTTTAAAGGTGAATTAACAAAAATATTAAGTTTGCCGAATTGATAAACTCCGCGTTTTTTGGGAATTAAGGCGTATTGAAAATTTTGTTTTTCATTGCTTTTAATCCTTTGTTTTATAGTGAAATCTCGCTTTTGAAATTGAAAGGGGATTTCATCAATAATTTGACAGTCTATCGAAAAAGTGTATTTGTTTTGTACAGCTATTTTTATTGGATTTTCATCTCCATTTGACAGGCGTTCAGGTAGTGTTCTCTCAGCTACTATTTTGTTATTACCTAAAAATAGAGCCATTATATCGGACAATATTGCAATTAAGAAAAGCCATAGTAATATCCATACCAAATCGTAGAGGACTGGTACAAAAAAGGATATGACGAACAGGCAGATAATTACTCCAAAGCCTATATATACTCCTTTTAAAAGGTATAATCGTTTAAGTAAATCCAACATACAATGCTTTTTAATTATCTTGGAATATCTATCGATTCTACGATTTGATAAATAATGTCTTTGGCTGTCATGCCTTCCATCTCTCTTTCTGGAGAAACAATAATCCTGTGCTGTAGAACTGGGTATACTGCTTCTTTAATATCTTCAGGAGTGACAAAGTCACGGTTATTTAAGGCTGCAAATGCCTTTGATGCATTTAAAATGGCAATAGAGGCTCTTGGAGATGCTCCCAAATATAAAAGGGGATTAGTACGTGTATTGGCAATAATTTTTGCAATGTACTCCATGAGGTTCTTTTCGATAATAATCTGTTTGACTAATTTCTGAAACGCTACTAATTCCTCTGGTTGGATTACCTTGTCAATTTTTTCCAATTTTGTTTGATCCACTAATGTGTGTTCTTTTTCAATAATCTGAATTTCTTCTTCCAAATTCGGATATTCAATATTGATTTTAAACAAGAAACGGTCAAGTTGTGCTTCGGGTAATCGATAGGTTCCTTCTTGTTCGATAGGGTTCTGTGTTGCAATAACTATAAAAGGTTGGTCCATCTTATAGGTGTGACTATCAATTGTAACTTGTCTTTCTTCCATTACCTCAAACAAGGCTGCTTGCGTTTTTGCTGGCGCGCGATTAATCTCGTCAATCAGAATCATATTGGAAAAAATAGGTCCTTTTTTGAACTCAAATTGACTGTTTTGAACATTGAAGATCGAAGTACCAAGAATATCTGAAGGCATTAAATCCGGAGTAAACTGAATACGACTAAAGCCCATATTAATGGTTTGCGAAATAAGTTTAGCAGATAATGTCTTGGCTACTCCCGGAACTCCCTCTAAGAGGATATGGCCATTTGATAAAAGCGAAGCTAAGATTTGATTAATTGTCTTGTCTTGTCCGACAATTACTTTTGCAACTTCTTGCTTGATCGCTTGAACTTTTTGTGTCAATAAGCTCAAATCTAAACGCGATTCAAACTGTAAGTTTTCTGTATTTTCTTGTATGTTTTCCATAGTGTAATTAGTCAATTATTTTTTCTGTAAGTTTATTAAATTTTATTAAATCGGATTCACTTGCCCCATATTTAGCTTTTCTAAATGCGTTGACAAAATTGACATAGGCTACAATATCCTTTCTATCCTTATTTGTCTTGATATGATAAGACTCTACAAATTTTTCATCTAATTTGGAAGTGTCTATCCAATATAGCCTTCTGATCTTTTCTAAGTTGTAGATAATACTCTTATTTATGATATCGCTATAATCTTTATTTTGAATATACAGGTTAGATACTGTCTTAGTAAAATCTACTGTAGTATTGGTTAAGGGTACTATAATAGGTACTACTCGTTGCTTGCGTTTAGCTGTAAAGACGACAAAGACAATTAAGGTGGTTAGACAAAGGTACCACGCCCATCTAAGTTCTTTGTTTCTCAGTATAAAGCTCAGTATTGAATCATCATCACTAAAAGGTGAATCACTGTCCTTATCGGTAACAAAGTAAGTTATTCTATCCTCTGGTAGATAAGAAAGTACACCTTGAATGTATAGGTGATTATTACTCTTTAACATATTGTAATTGGTAAAGATAGTTGAGTCAGTACCCAAAATAATTTTACCTTTTCCATAAGAGTACTCAATCAAATTAGGATGTTTTTGGCCGTCTAATAACGTTTTATATCCCAATACTTTTACTTTGTTTTTGACACTGTCACTTATTTTAAATACGTTGCTGTTATTGTTCTCAAAGGTAAAGCGTGAAGTATTAATATTCTTATTTGTTAACTCTAAGGTGTAATTGTCTTTCTTATATTGTCTTATTTCGGGTGATACAATGTGAATTTTTAAGGATTCAGCTAAACTTTCAGAGCCAAGCCTTTCAAATACTAAAGCTGTATTTCCTTTTTCAACGTAATCAAGGAGTTGATCCAATAAATAAACGTCAAAATTAGTTTGATTTCGGATACTAATCAATGATGTTTTTACATTGGTGTCATAGCGTTCTTGAGATAAGAAAGTATAGGTTTTTGGACCTACGTGTTTTAATTTATTCTTGGGAAATAAAAAGTCAATTTCTTTATTTAGAATATACATTCCGTATGGATTCTTATCCGTAACACTATAAGACTCCTCCCAGTTAATGGGTGGCTTTTGATTTTTTTTGAAGATTACAACCAGTCCAATAACTACGACAATTGCTATAATAAATTTTTTAGTAGCACTATTCATTTTTACCTGGTTTTAATGTTAAGTCAAAAGCTGCTTTGGCTTTGTTGAATTCTTCTTCAGTGATAAGGTGTTCTCCATACCAAATGTGATTGTATAAATAAGACAAATATTGAAACTGTTCTTTAGTTTCGATATTCTTTATCTCCAGTAAGTAATCCGTATTTGTTTTGTCCACATGCCATTGAATGATGTTTTGTTCTTGTAAATGTTGTAGTAGCCATAAATAATAAAAGCGAATACCAATTCTGTATTCCTTTCGCTGAATCATTTCTTTTATCAATGTAGGGAAATCAGCATTTTCAATATCATTCTCAGCATTTTGCAGTTTAAATTGCAAGTCCTTGCCTTTGCGTTTGAATCCCCAATAAATATCTTTTTGTATAAATGCTCTTATGACATAGTAAACAATAAGGAAAAATACTAATATCGCCAATACTCTCATCCCTGTTACAAAGTTAGATACATCGTTATGAGTGATCGTTCTATTTCCAAAAATATTGTCGAAGAACTCATTTATTGCTTTTAATATTTTTTGTAAGAAATTGTCACGGACAACCAAGGATTCATCATATTGGAAATCCTTATCTTCTAAATATCTCTTTTTGTAGTCACTTCTAAATTTCCTTAAAGTAAGAGCAGAATCCGTATCTACTGTTAGGGGTAGGTCGTATGTCCATGGTTTTGATTCTTTTTGGCCAATTACTCCATATGGTTTTTCTGCTATGGAATCAAGATAAGTTTCTACTTGCTGACTATAGCCATAGGGTATAGTTAGAATAAGACAACTAAAAAAGATATATATATTGATTAATTTACTATTCATGTGCTGTGCTTTGCGTATTAGTCTATATGATTTTGTGTCTCACAAACAAGTTTAATTATGCTGCAGTGTTATCACACATTTCATTTTCAATCTTGTAATAGTTAGGTTAGTGTAGAGGATTAAGTTTTCGATGTACTTTGTAAGGATAGATAAAAAAGTAATAAACAATTATTGCCAAGGTTCCGAAAATAATCAAGTAATTAATGATATCGGGCATCTCTTTGGCATATCTTGTTATATATCCTTCAATAAACCCGGCTGCAATAGTAAAGGGAATTGTCGCTATAAATATTTTGAACCCAGCTTTAAAGCCGATTTTAAAAGAGTTCATTCTCGAAAATGTTTTTGGAAACAGTAAACTTCCACCAAAAATAAAACCTGCAAAAGCTTCGATAACCATCGCTGTTATTTCCATCGCTCCATGTAACCAAATACCTCTGAAGCTATCCATAAAAGCATTGTGTTGTACAAATAGATATTGGAATGTTCCTAGCATGATCGCATTTTGGAATAGAAAAAATAACGTTCCAATTCCGCCAAATACACCATAAACAAAAAAACGCAGTCCAACGTTAAGGTTATTTGCAGTTATACTAATAAAACTCCCCCAATTACTTCCAGATTTATAAACCCCCATAACATCGCCACTCTCTATATTGTTAAGGGTCATATTTACATAACTATCACCTAAAATAGCTCTACTAAAGTTTAAATCATAATGCGCAGAAATCACTCCAATGGCCGTAATAATTAAAAAGGCTAAAACAGAGAATTTTAAGTAATTTCTGTATTGGTATATCGTTAATGGAACTTCTGTCTTAAAAAAATATGAAATTCTATTCTCTTCAATGCGTTTTAGTTTGTAAATTTTTTGATAAGTTTGTGCAGCTAAATTGTTTAGATATTGCGTAACTTTACTTTTAGGGTAAAAAGTCTGCGCGTATGATAAGTCATTCATTATCTGAATGTACATGTCCGCTAAGAAATCAGGTTTTTGAGTTTGATTTGAAAATATCGTTTTTTCAAAAGCTAACCATTGATCTTTATTTTGTTTTATAAAAGCAACTTCTCGCATGAAGTGAAAATGTTTTGAAATATTATGGCTAATTTAACAATAAATACAACACAACATATACAATTAGAGTTTAAAAGTGCTCAAGTTGGTAGCCGAGTGATGGCTTTTTTTTTAGATACTTTGTTTAAAGTGTGCTATATTGTTCTAATCATAAAGTTATTCGATGGTTTTTATTTGTTTGAGAATGTAATGGATAGTTGGTCACAGATGGCAATAATTATTGTGTTATATGCTCCTGTAATTTTTTATACGTTATTTTTTGAAATTGTGCTACAAGGGTTTACTCCTGGTAAAAAGATAGCCAAAATACGTGTGATTAAAATAGATGGTTATCAAGCCACAATTATGGATTATGCTATTCGATGGATTATGAACCTGGTTGATATTTACAGTTTTAGTGCATTGATTGGTCTTGTTTCAATGTCTTTTTCAAAGAAAAACCAAAGGTTAGGGGATATGTTAGCAGGTACTGCCGTTATAATTTATAAGGAAAGAACGGATTTCTCAGCTACGATCTTTCAAGAAGTTGAGGATACTTACGTTCCTGTCTATAATCAAGTTTTGAATCTCTCAGACAATGATTTGCGCATTATCAAAGATACTTACCTTTTGTATAAGAAAAACAGAGATTCTCGATTGCTTCGCAAATTAGTCAATAAAGTAACAGAGGTTATGTCTGTCGATGTTAAGCACTACAGTAATCAAGAATTTATTGAAGTAGTACTGAAAGACTACAATTATTTAACTGCAAGAATTTAATTTTTTATTCATTTAATGTTTAGTTTTTTCGAGATTTTAGACTTGCTCGGAACCTTAGCGTTTGCTATTTCCGGCGCATTGGCTGGTCGTGAACGTAGGTTAGATCTTTTTGGAATGACCATATTGGCATTTGCAACAGCCATAGGAGGCGGAACCATTCGGGATATGATGATTGGGTTTACTCCTGTGATGTGGTTGACTAACTTGAGTTATTTCTACGTTACACTTATTGGGGTTGCCATGGCTATTGTATTTTACAAGAAATTCAATGTGCTTCGCTATTCGCTATTTTTATTTGACACTATTGGTATAGCTGTCTTTACTCTTATTGGTATCGAAAAGGGAATGAGGATTGGGCTACACCCCGTTATCTGCGTTACTTTAGGGACAATTACCGCTTGTTTCGGTGGGGTAATTAGGGATATCTTAGCCAATAAGATTCCAATTATCTTTAGAAAAGAAATATATGCAACTGCTTGTATTTTAGGTGGGGGGATGTATTACTTTTTACATTATTTTCAATTGCAGAAGGATGTGATTTACATTGCTACGGCTGGTACAATCATGATTATTCGTGCGCTATCAGTTAAGTATAAATGGAGTTTGCCATTTGCTCATGACTAAAGCAATGCATCGTTGAAGAAATATATAGCCCAATCCCTTAACCAAAGGATTGGGCTATTTTTTTGCATATTGTTAGTAGGCAATGGCAAAACAGGGAAGTTTGTTGTTAAGTTAGAAAAGGAGTGTTGTCAATCTTTACGGTGTGTCTTGTTGTCAATTTTCTATCCTAAATACTTAATTGGGGCATTCTTGTAGTAGATGTCGTCTGATATGCCGGTGTGTAACTTTTACATTATTCCCTTTTAAAGGAACAAAAAGTAGATTTAAGGAGTGACTTTGTGATGATGTAAAATAAGCGTATTAAGAGTATCAATGAACTTAGTATACACAATAGTTAAATCGTGAATTGCTTTAATGAAATGCTCGTATTGTTGTGGAACCTTTTACTGTTAAAGTTAATCCGCATTGAAGTAATGGGATTTAAGGAAGCTATTTTGTAAGTTGAACATTACTTTAGGCTTGATCTTTACTCTGTGTAGGTAACCTGATATTTGTAAGGGCCTTACTAAGTATTTATGTTTTAACAATAAAAAAGCGAAGAATGTAAAGACAAACTTCGCTTTTTACTTTAGAATAATGGGGGTATTCTAAACAGTATAAATATTAAATTGTTATGAAAAAGTTTCAAATCAAAAATCAAAAAAAGCTAGTTACAGAAAGGGTCCATAACTAGCCTTAACCACTACCATTTGACTATTAAAACCGTTTAGCTTAAAAACAATTTCTATGCCAATATTTTATATTGTAGGAAAATTTTCTTCAGATTCTTCTTTTGAAACAATGACAATCCCTTTCTGTAGCAGTAAACTGTTGGGATAAGAGATCTTTTCGTTTTCTTTGGAAATTATTATTGTACAGAATGCTTTTATATCTGTAATAGTTCCTTCAATTGGAAAATCTTTATCTTGTATTCGTATTACATCTCCAATTCTAAATGGAAATGAAAAGAATAAGAGTATTCCTGCTGTTATATTACTTAGCAAAGACCATTGAGCAAACATCGCTACACCTATTACTGTAAATACCGATGTCAGTGTAAGCATAAAGTTTTCGGGCTGTACTCCCCAAATGGTTAAGATTAGTATCAGAAACAAAACCAATAAGAGTGTATTGAATAATCTTATGACCAAAATAACTCTGTTGTCTTTACGCTTCTCTTTGTTAGAAAAGGAGCGTATGATATACGATACTAATTTTCGACAAGGAAAATAAAGTATAATGATTATTGCTGTAATAACTATTTTCGGATAATAAATGTGTAGCATATTATTCTTTTATAAAAGCGATCAATTCTTGTACTAATTCTGTTGTAGGTAATCCTACGATATTGGTATATGAACCGTCAATTTTAGAGATTCCTATAAGCCCAATCCACTCCTGAATACCATAAGCGCCAGCTTTGTCATAGGGTTTGTATGTATCTATATAAAAGTAGATAGCCTCATCAGACAATTCGATAAAATCAACTTTAGTAATACAATTAAATATCTTGATTTTGTTCTTGCTTCTTAGACACACAGATGTTATTACTTCGTGTTGTTTACCAGACATCCCCTTTATCATGGTGTAGGCCTCTTGACGATCTACAGGCTTTCCTAAAGAGGTATGATTATTCCAAACCGTGGTATCACTGGTAATGATTATTTCATTGTGAGCCAATAGTGGAATCGCTTGAGATTTTGCATTAGCGATAAAGTCCGTAATAGCTTCCCTTTGCAGTGTACTTGGATACGTTTCATCAATATCCGATGCTCTTACCGTAAAAGGAATTTGCAAGTCTTGCATATATTGTTTTCGCCTTGGTGAGTTTGAACCAAGTACAATATTGTAATCTTTAAATATTTGTGATAACATTCGCGTGAATTAATTAATCGTATTTAGCATCAAAGTGCTGAAACCATTTTTGTTGTGTTTTCATCACTTGTTCAATGACTTCTCTTACAGCGCCTTTTCCTCCATTGACATGCGAAATGTATTTAGCTACACTTTTTACCTCTGGTACTGCATCTTGTGGGCAAGTAGGTAGAGCCGCTTTTTGCATAACGTGGTAGTCTGGTATGTCATCACCCATATACATTACGTTTTCAGCGTTAAGGTTGTATTTAGCAAGAAGTTGATCGAATACTTCAACTTTATTAGATACACTCATGTGTATGTCTTTAACTCCTAAGTTTTGCAATCTAATGCGCACACCTTCGTTATTTCCTCCTGAGATGATAAATACGTTATAACCGTGTTCGATTGCTGCTTTGATTGCATACCCATCTCGGATACTCATCACTCTAAGTAAGTTGCCATCTTGTGCTACGTGTACTGAACCATCTGTAAGTACACCATCTACGTCTAAAATAAACGTAGTGATGTCATTCATTATTTCTTTGAAGTGTTTTGACATTATCTATTTAGTATTGAATTAGTTATTAATTGATAAATTTCTTTTTCGTTTGTTCCTTCAAGCATTTGAAGATGACTGTCAATCGTGCCTATATCCTTTCTTGCTGCAGGTCCTGTTTGTGCTTCTTTTGGAGAAAGTACTTGTAGTTTCTCAGCAGTTTCCGCTATTAGTGGCTTGAGAATGTCAAAGGGAACGCTGTTTTTCTTACAGATGTCTTCAGCCAAAGTACATAGGTGATTAGTAAAGTTGTTTACAAATACTGCCGCTAAATGAATTACTTTTCTTTGTTCAGAGCTAATCTTGTATACTTTTTCAGAGAAACAAATGGCAATTTTATCCAGTAGTTTGAAGTCAGTAGGTTTAGCCGCTTCTAAACAAAAAGGCATTTTGGAAAAGTCAACTTCTTTGTCATACGAAAAGGTTTGCAACATATAAAGTACTCCTTTGCGGTTTGTTTTCTGTATAATATCCATTGACTGTGTACCTGAAGTATGAACTACAAAGGCATTGTCAAAAGGAATGGCATTGGACACTTCTGCAATAGCATCATCGCTGACTGCAATGATAAAAATATCTGCAGGCTTTAGCAAATTGATGTCTGTTATTATTTGATTCTCAGAAACTAAGTCGTTAACTTTGTTTTTGCTTCGTGCATACACTTGTTGCAGTGTTAGGTTGTCTTGTTCTAAGATATTTAGAATAAGATGATGAGCTACTTTACCAGCTCCTAAGATTGAAATTGTAATCATAATAAGTACTTAGCAAACAGTTTTTTCAATTGGAACAATTTTTGTAAAATTAAGCAATTTAAGATGAAAAAGGATATAGAAACTTTAGAAGATATCAAGATACTTGTCGATACCTTTTATGGACGAGTACAAGAAAATGAAATGATAGGGCCTATTTTTAATAGTAAGTTAGAAGGGAAATGGCCAGAGCACTTAGAGAAAATGTACAGCTTTTGGCAGACTATTTTATTAGAGGAATACACTTATAGAGGTAAGCCTTTTCCTCCTCACGCACAGTTACCAGTGAATACTGAGCATTTCGAAACTTGGAAAGTAATCTTTAATGGTACAGTTGATGAGCTATATGAAGGTAAGATTGCCGATGAGGCGAAGTGGAGAGCGGAGAAAATGGCAGCGATGTTTTTAAGTAAGATTGAGTACTTTAGAGAATTTGGTGGTAAGCCATTGATGTAAAGAATTTTTGTGGGGTAAAGTATTTCAATTTATCCTGTGTTTGTCAAAATACAGAAAAGTGAGTTAGTAAAACCCTTGAGCTTTTTTGGCAAAAAAAATAGTTAATCAAACGTTTATAAAAGAAAAAAGGAAGATTAATCTTCCTTTTTTTCTTTTATCGTTGTTGCAATATTTCGGTCAAAGATATTGACAAATGCATTTTTAATTGTACCATCTGCGTTTAAGACAATACTTCTTTGGATTTTTGTAATGATCCACTTGTCTTTCATTTGATTAAAATCTGTACTCCTTAATTCAATTAAATTAGCATGTTTATACTTGCTGACAAACTTTACCCACTCAGTGTGCTCTCCATCAATGCAAACAGAGATAATTTGTATATCTGGATTTTGATCCAATAACTGCATTGCTCTTCTGTGTGCACCATCTGCGTGACCAAGTGTGTTTTTGGTCCAGACAAACATTAAGGTTGGTTTCCTTATTATATTGTTTACCTCTACCGGTATTCCATCAGTATTTACTAAGGGAACATTTGGCAAGCGTTTTTCGTATTTGAGATTTTGAACAGCTTCTTGGATTTGTATAATCTCCCCGTGCTGTGATTTATCTGTAGAAAGTTCGAAGTATCGGTCTAAGAACTTGTCATTGTTATTTAAGTTCTGATCTTCTAATAAGTATATAAAGGCAATATTGTCTAAAATAGCATTTTTGACTTTTTTATTCTTGATTAAAGTATCTACTATATTTAGTTTTTCAATGTTCTTATCAAATTTTCTCGATGCGTCAAAATCAATTTCAGTTTCATTGGTTACTGAGTTGAGCATCATGGATAGGTATCGGGTATAAGAAGAATAACTAATCAATCTTTCCTCGTTGAAGTTGATTTTCTTTCTAAAACTGTAGTAATCTTCTGGTAAATTTTGACGTATATCTTGATTTGTTCTAATGTAGTGAGCTAAAGGGTATATTTCCTTTTGAGCAAAAAAGTGTAAATCCAATTTTGCTTTAGCATAAATGTCAAAGTCATTAGACCACCCAATGAGTGTTTTACTTCTAAGGTAATAGGTTGTTCTTGCTGCGTGCGTTGAATCAAGCTTGCGGAGAAATGCTCCTGGTTCCAAGTCGTAATTCTCGTATTTATAGTTTTCGTCCACAAGATTTTTCATGTTTAAAGCCATCAAGAAATTATTCTTTTCAGCTCCACGTCCAGAAAAAATAATAGAATGGTCAAAATCACGAGTATTCAAACGAAGGTTTAAACTGTCATTCTTGTCCAAGTAAACATATTGAAATTCGGGTCTGTGTCTGTAGATATACATCCCAGGAGTCAATGAATCAAACTTATGTGAAAACTTGTTGTGCTGGTCTAAATAGAGTGTATCTAAGACCTCATTGTCTTTGCAAAATAAGACATAGTCACTGTTGGGGTTTACTATTTCACCCTGAAAATAGGCACTGTAATCACTATCGTCAAATTTGGGTTGACAAGAAGTAACAGATAGTGTAATAGGTATTACAGCAAAAAATATATTTTTACTTATAGTTTGAATATTCATTGTTATAAAAAGCCTCTTAAATTGGTCTTTTAAAATGCGCGCTATAGCAAATGTAAGTTTTCATGTTGGCAATCGTCGTTAACAAGCTGTTAAAATGCGATATTAAGGAAGTATTGAGAATTAATCTTATATGTGGGATAATTTTATTAATTTTGTCGGCAATTTAAATCAATAGATAATAATGTTAACAGTTTCGAATCTGTCAGTTCAGTTTGGTAAACGAGTTTTATTTGACGAAGTTAATGTAACTTTTACACAAGGTAACTGCTATGGGATTATTGGTGCTAATGGTGCTGGTAAATCTACATTCTTAAAAATATTATCTGGAGAGATAGATCCTACATCAGGACATGTTTCTTTAGAACCAGGAAAGCGTATGTCTGTTCTTAACCAGAACCACAATATGTTTGACGAGTATACAGTTTTAGAAACTGTAATGATGGGTAACAAGGATTTGTATAATGTAAAGAAAGAGATGGATGAGCTTTACCTAAACTATACAGATGAAAATGCTGATAGAATAGGTGAGTTGCAAATTCGCTTTGATGAGATGGGCGGATGGAACGCTGAATCTGATGCAGCTACTATGTTATCTAACTTGGGAATCAACGAAGAGTTTCACTATACGACAATGGCGGAAATGGATGCTAAATTAAAGGTACGTGTATTATTAGCACAGGCTTTATTTGGTAATCCAGACGTGTTGATCATGGATGAGCCTACCAACGACTTGGATTTTGAGACAATTGGTTGGTTAGAGAATTTCTTAGCTCATTACGAAAATACAGTTCTTGTTGTATCTCACGACCGTCACTTTTTAGATGCTGTGTGTACGCATGTATCTGATATTGACTTTGGTAAGATTAACCACTATTCTGGTAACTATACTTTCTGGTACGAGTCAAGTCAATTAGCGGCTAAACAAAGAGCTCAACAAAACAAGAAAGCAGAGGAGAAAAAGGCTGAATTGGAAGAGTTTATTCGTCGTTTTAGTGCGAACGTAGCAAAGTCTAAACAGGCTACTTCTCGTAAGAAAATGATTGACAAATTAAAATTAGATGACATTAAACCATCATCAAGAAGATACCCTGCTATTATTTTTGATCAAGATAGAGAGGCAGGAGATCAAATCTTGAATATCGAAGGACTTGCTGCTTCTGTTGATGGAGAAATATTGTTCAAGGATGTGAATCTGAACATGGCTAAAGGAGATAAGTTAGTTGTTATTTCTAAAGACTCTCGTGCTACAACCGCTTTTTATGAAATTTTGAATGGAAATAAACAAGCAGATGCAGGGAAGTTTGAATGGGGTATTACTACTACTCAATCTTATTTGCCAGTTGAAAACCACGAGTTTTTTGATAACGACTTAACTTTAGTAGACTGGTTACGCCAATGGGCTAAAACAGAAGAAGAAAGAGATGAGGTTTATGTACGTGGTTTCTTAGGAAAGATGATTTTCTCTGGAGAGGAAGCGCTTAAAACTGGGCGTGTGTTATCAGGAGGAGAAAAGGTACGTTGTATGTTATCTCGTATGATGATGATGAGAGCTAATGTATTGATGTTAGATGAGCCAACAAACCACTTAGATTTGGAGTCTATTACAGCATTCAACAATACGTTGAAGAACTTTAAGGGGACTATTCTATTAACGACGCATGACCATGAGTTTGCTCAGACGGTTGGTACTCGTATTTTAGAATTAACTCCAAATGGTGTAATTGATAGATATATGACTTTTGACGATTACTTAGATGATCCAAAAGTAAAAGAGTTAAGAGAAAAGATGTATTCTTAATTAAATATCAAAGTCCTACTGTTTAAAGTAGGACTTTTTTTATGCACTTCATTTTGATTAGTAACACCATTTTTAGAAACAGTTTATAACAAAAAAAAATAGTTCAGCTTTTTAGCTGAACTATTTTTTGTAATAGAATGACTTCTATCTATTAATAGTAAGTATAACGTCTAACTTGAGCGATGTATTTAGCTAAGCGAATAACTTGATGGCTGTAACCATATTCATTATCATACCAAACATACATTACAACGTTTTTACCATCTGCTGATACAATTGTAGCTTTACTATCAAAGATAGATGGAGCAGAAGTACCAACAATGTCAGATGATACAAGTTCGTTGTTGATTGAATATTTGATTTGCTCTACTAAATCACCATTAAGAGCAGCCTTGCGCATTGTTTCGTTTAACTCCTCAACTGTAGTATTTTTTTCTACTTCTAAGTTTAATACCACTAATGATCCGTTAGGAACTGGTACACGGATAGCATTTGAAGTTAATTTACCAGCTAAAGAAGGTAAAGCCTTAGCAACAGCACTTCCAGCACCTGTTTCAGTAATAACCATATTTAGTGCAGCAGCTCTACCACGACGGTATTTTTTGTGCATATTGTCCACTAAGTTTTGGTCATTTGTATAAGCGTGGATTGTCTCTAAGTGTCCTTTTACCACACCGAAGTTGTCTTCCATTACTTTTAAGATAGGTGTAATAGCATTTGTAGTACAAGATGCTGCAGACCAAATATCTACTTGAGCTGGATCGTATTCTGTGTGATTTACTCCGTGAACGATGTTTGGAACACCTTTACCAGGAGCAGTTAACAATACTTTAGAAGCACCTTTCGATGACAAGTGGCGTTTTAGATCTTCATCTGTTTTAAAAGCACCAGTATTATCGATGATTAAAGCATTGTCAATATCGTATTGTGTATAGTCAATTTCTTCTGGAGAACCTGCAGAAATCATGTGTACTGTTGTACCATTGATGATTAAAGCATTGTTTTCATGATCAGCGATTACAGAACCTTCAAAGTCACCGTGTACTGAGTCATATTTAAGTAAAGAAGCGCGTTTTTCTAAAAGAATTGGATCGTTTTTATCACGAGTTACAATTGCTCTAAGACGCATTTGTTGTCCTTTACCAATTTTATTCATTAATTCACGAGCTAATAAACGACCAATACGTCCAAATCCATATAATACAACATCTTTTGGTACGATTTGTTCAGTTTCTTTAGCATCTTTTAATTTACTTACAACGAAACCTAAAGCATTATTGTGTTTATTGTCTTCTAAGTGGTATTCGTAAGTCAGTCTTCCGATATCTATTCTTGAAGGCGGTAAATCAGCTTGTTGAATAGCTTTAGCGATTTCTACAGAGTCGAAAATGTTAATTGGTTTTCCTACAAATTTTGCAGCATACTCATGAAGATTAATAATGTCGCTAACACTACGGTCAATTAGTTGATTGCGGAACATTAAAAGTTCAATAGATTTATCATACCATAAATCGCTAACGATTTTGATGAACTCTACACATGCTTTTCTGCGATCTGCTTGAAAAGCCAATTCCTTTTCGTATAAACTTGTATTTTTCATTATAAGATTGTGTTGTATAAAATTAGTGCAAAAGTCTGCTTTTTTGTCGAATAAATCAAGAGTTAAAAATAAAAAGACCTCTTTCGAAGTCTTTTAAATGATTATTTGGATTTAAAGCAGTATTCTTATTAGTTCACCCGAAGAACTAATAACTTCAAGCTTTATTTTTTGTGAATTTACTATTTTGTCGAATAGCATTTTAGCTTGGGCAGTGTTTTGTACTCTTTGCCCATTTATAGATAGGAGTATCCCTTGTTCAAGTTCGTCTTTATATGGTGCGTAATTAGGGTTGTCTACTTTAGTGATTTTTAGACCGTAATTGATCTTAAGCCTTTCTCTTTCTTGCTCAGTTATTTCTTCAAATTCAAAACCATTGTAACTTACTTGTTGGGATTGTGCTTTGATAAGCGCGACCATATCTGTTTTGCTCTGACCATTTCTAATGTAGGTAACTTCTACTTTGTCTTGTGGTCTTTTGGTGTTTAGAATGGATTTTATATCTACAAAAGTTTTGATTGGCTTGCTATTGATCTGCGTGATGATATCACCTTTAGTTAAGCCTACCTTTTCAGCATCGGATTGCTTTACTACATCTTGTATGTAAAAACCATGCGTTTGTTCGATCTTTAGATCTTTTGCTATAAGGTTGTTTAGTTCAAGACCTGAAACACCTAACACGGCCTGTTGCACATCGCCATATTCTAATAAATCTTCAATTATTTTTTTGGTAATATTGGACGGGACAGCAAAAGCATATCCGACGTACGAACCAGTATTGGAAGAAATCATTGTATTGATACCTATAAGTTCTCCTCGGGTATTAACAAGGGCACCACCACTATTACCTGGGTTGATTACTGCGTCTGTTTGTATAAAGGATTGAATACCTGATTTGGATAGGTTACGTGCTTTAGCTGATACGATACCCGTGGTCACAGTAGAGGTAAGGTTAAATGGATTACCTACAGCGATGACCCATTCTCCAAGTCTTAGGTTATCCGAATCTCCAAATACCAAGTACGGTAGTTTCTTATCTGCTTCTATTTTTAATAAAGCAATGTCCATTTGTTTGTCTGTACCAATAAGCTTTGCTTTATAGGTCTGGTTGTCGTTTAAGGTCACCTCAAGTTCTGAAGCATTAGCTATTACGTGATTATTGGTTACGATATAGCCATCTTCTGTGATGATTACTCCTGAACCCATTCCTACTTGAGCTTGTGTTTCTCCCTTGTATCCGTAAAAGAATTCCAGTAGCGAATTACTTCTGGTGCGTGTATAACTCAAATTCTTAACGTGAACAACAGCATTTACTGTGTTTTCTGCTGCTTGAGTGAAATCTGTCGGTGCAGCACTACCAGCAATGGAAGAGGTTTTTAACGGCAGAGTGTGCTCTGAATTAGCAGTTTGCTCTAAAGTCGGAATTGACTTATTTTCAAAAAAGTATTTGTAACCTCCAAGGGTTATTGCACCACTGAAGATGCATAGGAATAATAAACTGATTGTTTTCTTCATAATTAACTAAAAGCTTATTGATTTGATATGTAAAAATAAAAAAGGAAATAGTGATTTCGAAGTTGTTTAACCAAGACTTAACATAGTGAGATTAACAACTTAATTTGTAAATTTGCTTTTTATCAAACCGTAGAGTATATGTTGAAATTTTATAAATATCAGGGAACAGGTAATGATTTCGTTATGATAGATAACAGAGATAGCCACTTTCCTAAGGCTAATCAGGAGTTAATTGAGTTGTTGTGTGACAGACGATTTGGTATAGGGGCCGATGGTCTTATTCTATTGGAGAATGATAGAGATTTTGATTTCAAAATGGTATATTTTAATGCGGATGGCAAGCAAAGTAGTATGTGTGGTAATGGAGGAAGATGTATTGTCGCTTTTGCAAAGGACTTAGGTGTGATTCAAAACCAATGTCGCTTTATTGCAGTAGACGGAGAGCACACTGCTAAAATCAGTAGTGAAGGATTAGTTTCTTTGCAAATGATAGATGTGGATAAGGTTCATGTAGAAAAGAAATTCAGCTTTTTAAATACAGGATCTCCACATCATGTTGAGGTGGTTCGTGAATTAGATAGATATGGCGTTTTTGTAAAAGGCAAAGCCATAAGAGAAAGCGAAAGGTATGCTCCTTTTGGAACCAATGTAAACTTTGTTGAACAAGAAGGTCCGAATCGCTTTAGAATCCGAACATTTGAACGCGGAGTTGAAGATGAAACACTGTCGTGTGGAACAGGTGCCACTGCAGTAGCTATCGCCATGTATCACCAAGGAAAGGCTGATGCAAATGACATTGTCATTGAAGTAGAAGGAGGGGAGTTGTCTATTAGTTTTGACAAACGCGACAATACCTATACAAATGTTTACTTAACGGGACCTGCAGAGTTTGTTTTCCAAGGTACTTTTAATAATTAATATACAATGTTTATTCAAGGGGAATTGATCTATCTACGCGCTTTAGAGCCTGAAGATTTGGAGTTTATTTTTTTAATTGAAAACGATGTGAAGCTATGGGAAGTGAGCAATACACAAACGCCTTATAGTCGATTTCTCATTAAGCAATATTTAGAAAATGCCCATCAAGATATTTACGAAGCCAAACAACTTAGATTGGTAATTTGTCATCGAGAAACTCATAAGACATTGGGCTTAATTGATCTATTCGATTACGATCCTCAGAATAACCGCGCTGGTGTTGGAATTGTAATTCAGTATGAACAAGAAAGGGGAAAAGGCATCGGTACAGAGGCTTTAGATTTAATGATTCAATATGGAGAAAATCACTTATATTTGAATCAGTTATATGCAAATATATCTACTGATAATAAGGCGAGTATTAACCTATTTGAAAGTGCTGGTTTTGAGTTAGTAGGTATCAAAAAAGCGTGGACTCGCAAAGGAAATCAATACAAAGACGAAGGTTTATATCAATTAATTTTTTAACAAGAATAATGAAAGTAAAGAACATTATAACTTTAATCGCTGTTTTAGGAGCCTTTGGTCTCTTGGGATATTTGTACATCTGGTATGGTAAGGCATTTAATAGCAATCTTGAAGGGTGGAACGAGAAGGAATACATCTACGTTGCAGAAACTGACAACTTTGAAAAAGTGGTGAGTATGCTATCTCCTTATTTGAAAGATGTTGAAAGTTTCAAGACTATTGCGGAACAGAGAAACTATGATGCACTTGTTATCAATGGTCGATTTCAGTTGAGAAATGGCATGAATAACTACGACATTATTCAGGCTTTGAGAGATAATAAACCGACACGAGTAACTTTCAATAATCAAGAGCGAATAGAGAATTTGGCAGGTCGTATTTCGAGTCAAATCGAAGCAGATAGTCTTGCTTTGTTGGAAACATTTTTGAATAAGAAGTTTTTATCTGACAACGGATTCACACAAGAGAATGCACTTGTTATCTTTTTACCGGATACTTATGAGTTTTATTGGAACGTTAGCCCAATTAAATTGAGAAATAAGTTGCAAAGTGAATATGTTCGCTTTTGGAATGAAGAACGATTGGCTAAGGCTAAGGCGATAGGGTTGACTCCAATTGAAGTTTCTATTTTGGCGTCTATTGTACAAAAAGAAACGGTAAAAGCAGATGAAAGACCTAAAGTGGCAGGAGCATATCTAAATAGATTAAAGATTGGTATGCCATTACAGGCTGACCCTACACTTGTGTATGCACATAAGCTTCACACAGGGGATTTTGAACAAAAAATATACCGCGTATATAATAAACACAAAGAGTTAGACTCTCCATATAATACATATAGAAACGCAGGGCTACCTCCTGGACCAATTGCCATGTCAGACAAGACTTCAATAGATGCTGTTTTGAATCCAGAAGAGCACGATTATATCTATTTTTGCGCAAGTGTTGATAGACCTGGTTACCATGAGTTTGCAAGAACATTGGCACAACACAATGCTAATAGTGCGCGATATCACAATTATTTGAATCAAGCAGGAATACGATAGTATCCTTGAATCATAGAGAATCAAAAGAGAAACTGCTCCAAAGTAGTTTCTCTTTTTTTTGCATTTCATCAGAGGATAGGCAAACTAATAGCAGTCGTCTGGTCGATATTGTGTTGCAATCAACCAAGTCTTCTTGGGGTGAGATATACTTTGTGTATTATTAAAAAAAAGAGTGTATTTAGTATATTGACTAATAAAAAAAGACTGCTGTATAGCAGTCTTTTAAGGCGTGTTTTGTTGTTTGTGAGTTTGGCTATTCTAACAGTGCCTTTATTTATCTTGTTTGAATGATAAATAAAGGATGAACTGTTTATTATTTCCAACCACCACCAAGTGCTTTGTATAAGTTCACACGTGATAGTAATTTGGCTTGTTTAAATTTATTCAAGTTTAATTCACTGTCTAACAAGTTTTTTTGTGCATTGATAACCTCAATATAAGTTGCATATCCACTGTTAAATAGTAAGTTAGATTGTTTAACTCCCAATCTTGACGTAGTTACTTGCTCTTGTGCAATGTCTATCTGTTCGTCGATGGTCTGTAAGTTAATCAAAGCATCAGTCACTTCAGCTATTGCACCGTAAACAGTTTTCTGTAAGTTGATTTCAGATCGCTCTCTTTCTATCTTAGCAACTTTAAAATCAGTTTTCAGCTTTCTTTTGTTGAAGATAGGAGCAGCTACTTCACCTATTAAACCTCCGAAGAGCGACCCTGGAATATTGAACCAGTTCTTGCCCAACATACTGTTTAATCCCCCTGTAACATCAATAGACAAAGAAGGGTATCTACTTGTTTGTGCTACGCCAACTAAAGCATTCTTCGCTTTTAAGTCTAATTCGGCAGATTGAACATCAGGTCTTTGGCTTAGCATATATAAGGGAACTCCTGTAGCAAGTGTTTCATTCGCCTTGGCATCTGCCAGTTTCGTATTTCTTTCTATCTCATTTGGCAATTGTCCAGTTAGAAGTGAAAGCGCATTTTCCTGATTGGCAATTTGTTGTTTTAGAGATGGAATTAACGCTTTGGCAACCAACATCTGGTTTTTCGTTTGTTGAATAGCCAAAGAAGTAATTTGTCCAGCATCTCTTTGAAGCTCGACTATCTTCAGTGTATTTTTAGTCAGATCATAGTTGGTTTGGGCAACTTCCATTTGTGCATCCAAAAGCAGTAAGTTGTAGTATCCTTCCACAATACTGGCTATTAACTCTGTTTGTACAGCTTTTGTAGCCTCTGTTGTTTGTAGGTATTCTGCTAATGCTGCAGCACTCTTACTTCTAATTTTTCCCCAAATATCTAATTCCCAACTTAGCGATAGGGCAGAAGTATATTGAGCTGAGTTTACATACATATTCTCAGGAGCTTCTTTGCCTTTGTGGTCATAGTAATTTCCCGAAGCAGAACCATAGTAATTCTTAGATTTATATTGGTAATTTACATTTCCTAAATCGGCATTAAGAGAAGGCAGCCATTCGTGTTTTGCTTGTTTTGCTCTTTGATTGGCAATTTCCAGGTTTTTAATAGCATCTAACATATCGAAGTTATGAGCTAAACCTTTGTCAATTAGTTCAATTAATTGTTCATCTTCAAAGAACTCTCTCCATGGAATATCTGCGATGCTTGTAGAGTCACTTGCCATCGTTAGGGTATCTTGACCTCTATAGTGATCAGGAACGTCTAATTTAGGAGCTCTATACTTTGACTGTGGAGCACAAGAGGTTACTAATAAACCTCCTGTGACCATTGCTGAGTATAATGTATATTTTAATATTTTATTTGCGCTATTCATGATTGTTTTGTTCTGTTAGTCGTTAGTAAATTTTGCTTTTAGTTTTTCATCCCAATTCTGGAAAACATAGAATAGTACTGGGATAATAAAAATACCTGCTACTACTCCAAATAACATTCCACCTGCAGCAGAGAAACTAATAGAGTGGTTACCTTGAGCAGAAGGTCCAACAGTAAACATCAATGGAATCAATCCCGCTACGAAGGCAAACGAAGTCATTAAGATTGGTCTTAACCTCATCTTAGCACCTTCTACAGCCGCATCAAAGATAGATAAACCATTTTTGCGTTGCTGTAATGCAAATTCCACAATCAAGATGGCGTTTTTAGCTAAAAGTCCAATTAGCATAATTAATCCAACTTGAACGTAAATATTGTTTTGCAAGCCTGCTAAATTGACAAATAAAGCAACTCCTAATAATCCTGTTGGTACTGTCAATAGAATTGCTATTGGCAATAAATAACTTTCGTATTGTGCACACAATAAGAAGTAAACAAAGATTATACTCAATGCAAAAATTAATACTGCTTGACTTCCTGAGTCTTTTTCTTCCAATGACATACCGGTGTATTCGTACGAATAGTTACCTGGCATCTTAGAAGTTACCTCGTCAATAGCCTTCATCGCATCTCCTGTACTATATCCTGGTGCAGGATTTGTCTTGATTGAAATGGCATTGTACAAGTTGTATCTTGTTACGGTTTGTGGTCCTAATACTTTTTTCAATTTGATTAGCGTATTGGCAGGAAGCATTTCACCGTCTTTGTTTTTCACATAGATAGAACTGAATGATTGCGGACTTTCTCTGTACTCAATGTCTGCCTGCATATATACTCTATAAGTACGACCAAATCTGTTGAAGTCCCCTGCTTTTACACGTCCGTAATAGTTCTTAACTGTAGTTAATAAATCTTTTACACTTACTCCAAGTGATTTTGCTTTTACATAGTCAATCTCCAAGAGGTATTGTGGGAAATTAGCTTTGAAAGAGGTAAACGCATTGTCTATTTCAGGTCTTTCATTTAGTTGACTGATTACTTGATCTGCCATTTTACTAAACTCATCAAATCCACCACCCATACGGTCTTGAAGTACAAATTCAATACCTCCAAAATCACCAAACCCTTGAATTGTTGGTCTTGGGAATACGTTGAATGTCGCTTCGTTGATTACAGATAAATCTCTGTGGATCTCTGCCATGATCTTGTCGATGTTTTTTACTTTCCCTCTTTCTTTATAAGGTTTTAAGTTAATAAAGCCTACGGCGAAAGACGGGCTGGCATTTCCATCAATAGCGTTATATCCTGAGATAGCCGTCATTCCTTCGATATCAGTTCTCTTTTGCAAGATACTATCAGCTTTAGCCAATACTATTTTGGTACGCGCAAGAGATGCTCCAGGAGGCATAGCCAAAGAGTAAGTGATATAACTATCATCTTCTCTTGGGATAAATGAAGATGGTGTTTTGTATAAAAAGAATACACCAAGTCCAATGATTAGGGCTAAACCTGAGATAGCTACCTTTTTGTTTGTAATTAGCTTTTTGATTGTCTCGACATATTTATTAGTAAAGCTATCAAAAGCTGTATTGAAAGAGTAAAAGAACTTAGCTCTTACTCGTTTAAATTTGTTTTGTTCTTTCTTAGCTGCATATTCTTCGCCTGATGGTTGTTTTAAAAACAAAGCACATAATGCAGGACTTAGAGTCAAGGCATTTACAGCTGAAATTAAAATTGCAAAGGCTAAGGTATAAGCAAACTGTTTGTAGAAGATACCAGCTGGGCCTTGCATAAAACCAACAGGTAAAAACACGGCAGACATCACAAGTGTAATAGAGATAATCGCTCTGGTAATTTCACTCATCGTCGATATGGTAGCTTCCTTGGCTTTGAGTCCAGTTTGATGCATTTTTTCGTGGATTGCTTCCACAACTACAATGGCGTCATCCACTACAATACCAATGGCAAGTACCAAGGCAAACATTGTAAGCACGTTTATTGAGAACCCCATCAAATAGATAAAGAATAGAGTACCTACTAATGAAATCGGGATAGCAATAACTGGGATTATCGTCGATCTAAAATCTTGCAAGAAGATGTAAACAATGATAAATACTAAGAAGAAAGCTTCAAATAAAGTGTGTTGTACTTGACTAATTGACTCGTCAATTTGATCCTTCACAGAATAACTTATCTCATAGTGAATTCCCTTTGGAAAAGCTTTTGAAACTCGTTCTAATACTTCTCGAACAGCAATGTCAATATCTCTTGCATTAGATCCTGCTGTTTGGGTGATGTTCATGGTAAGACCAGGATAACCGTTTACACTGTTATCACTACCCACGTTCGATGCGCCAAATTCTACTCTTGCTACATCTTTAAGCTTTAATACAGAACCGTCTTTATTGGTTTTGATTACTATATTATCATATTCTTCAGGAAGGCTAAATCTCCCTTTGTGTTTTAATGCTGTTTCAAAAGCTTCGTCTGAAGTTTCCCCAAAATTACCAGGTGCTATTTCAAAGTTTTGATCTTTTATAGCAGCGATAATATCTTGAGGTGTTAAGCTGTACAAGGCAAGCTTCTCTGGGTTTAACCAAGTTCTCATTGAGTAGTCACGTGCTCCAATACGACCTACAGAAGCAACTCCAGGTACACGTAGTAACTCACGGTTGATGTTAATCTGAGTATAGGCCTGTAAGAACGTTTCGTCATATACCTCCTCAGGGTGGTCACTATAAAAGTTTATAGTCATAATATTACCACTCTGACGCGGGGTTACTGAAATACCATTTTCGTTTACTTCCGAAGGTAAATCACTTGAAGCCTTACTCACGCGGTTTGACACATTCACGGCTGCTTGATCAGGATCTGTTCCTGCTTTAAAGAATACGTTGATTGTACCAGAACCACTGTTACTTGATTTAGAACTAATATAAGTCATATTATCAACCCCATTGATTGATTCCTCAATAGGTAATAAGACACTTTGTGCTACAGTTTCCGCATTGGCACCAGGGTAAGATGTAGAAACAGTTACACTTGGTGGAGCAATTTCTGGAAAACGAGTTATAGGCAATAATGTAAGTCCAACTAAGCCCAATAATACGAACATGATCGATATT
Source organism: Myroides albus (assembly GCF_009711045.1). Classification (GTDB taxonomy): domain Bacteria; phylum Bacteroidota; class Bacteroidia; order Flavobacteriales; family Flavobacteriaceae; genus Flavobacterium; species Flavobacterium album_A. The sequence continues at coordinate 70,785 of NZ_WMJX01000004.1, forward strand.
ACCGTAGCAAGTATAGGACGGTTTATAATGGCTTTTAACATATTATCTTAATTTGTAAGGTGATATTTGTTTGAGTTTGGTTTTTGTTTTGTGTATTAAATTATTGGATAGGCTTTACATACATCCCTTCCGTTAACTTGTCAAAACCTGTTCTTATTACGCGATCTCCTACTGCTAAACCTGTAGGTACAATAAAGTTTGAACCAGATACTCCATCTACTTCGATTGATTGTAACTTAACTTTGTCTTCTTTATCTAAGATGTAAACAAATGTTTTATCTTGAATAGAAGTAGTTACTTCCTGCGGTACCATGATGACACTTGGCTTAGTTTCTTTCACTTTTACAGTACCTGTATTTCCAGAACGCATGACGTCTTTAGAATTTGGAAATGACGCGCGAATAGAGATAGAACCAGTAGTGCGGTTTACCTGTCCATTAATCATATCTACTTTCCCTTTTTCAGCGTATTCATGTCCATCAGCTAAGATTAAGGTAACCTCAGGCAACATTAGACCAGAGTTGGTGATACTTGTTGAATCTGCCTTATTTGGATTGTCTTTACTGAAGTATAAAAAGTCTGATTCACTCATTCCAAAGTATACATAAACTTCACTTACGTCTGAAAGAACAGTTAGAGGCTCTTTGTCAGTTTTAGATACTAAGTTACCAATACGCTTAGGCATTCTTCCGATATACCCACTTACAGGCGCTTTGATAATCGTGTAATTTAAGTTGATTTGCGCACTTGCAACAGCAGCAGAAGCTTTTGCTAAAGAAGCGCGAGCAATTTCGTAATTTGCTTTAGCTGTTTCCAACTGAACTTCAGCAATTACTTCATTGTCGATTAATGGTTTTAATCGGTCAATTTCAAGCTTAGCATTCTTTAATTTCGCTTTCTCGACATTTTCTGTAGCGATCATATTGTTTAATACCTCTTGGTATGGTTGTGGATCAACTTGGAACAAAGGTTGACCTTCTTTTACAAAGGATCCTTCATCTACAAATATTTTTTCCAAAATACCCTCTACTTGTGGTCTGATTTCCACATTTACTTTCCCTTCGATATTTCCGATATAGTCTTTTACTGTAATAGCAGTAGCAGTATCAACAGTGATAATAGGTAATGCAAGAGCATTTTCTTTAGGATCTAATGTTTTTGAAGATCCTATATTACAGCTGTTTATCCCTATCAAAGTTCCTATCATGATTAAAGCTGAAAGTGCTACTAAAACCGTTTTTCTATTTGTTATCATTTGTATAAAAATTCTTTTAATTGTTAAAAGGTGAGATTTAATCTACAGTATTATACTCAATACTAATGCCAAACTTTAGTATTTGACAATATAACTATTGGGTGTCTTTGTTGTAATTCATTTAAAGACAATGAGTTGCTTTGGTTAAAATGATATTTTTTATTTGTAGCAGGCAAAGGTATAAATTTAATTTTCAAATGTAAAAAGTGTTGCCTTTCGTGGAGCAGTTCTACACTGTGAACTGCCGAATATGTTGAAGTATGCTCATGTTACCGAGGGTTACTATATTAATTATGAAAAAATTATTATAATATTCAAATGTATGTTAACAAAGGTTTTTGGCAGTGCCGTATTGGCAATAGAAGCAAAACAGTACAAGTAAGATATTAGATATTGCTTGGTGGGCTTATCTAGGAGTGTAACTAACAAGAACACCTCTCGCATTGTTGAGGATAAATTGATATTTGATAAACAAAGTGCTCTTAGAGCTGATAAGTAATTTGTAGAGTCTAGTTGGATAGTTTTTAAATGCGTTGTTCAAACTAGTTAATTAAGAACATTTGATTCAAAACGCCTCAAACAATGAGCATGTGAGTTACTCTTTTTTAAGATAGTACTCTCTTTTATACTCGTTACTGGGAGATTCGATAAACAAAGTAATATCTTATCTCACCATATAGGCGAGGCTATTCAGTATAGAAGTTTAGATAGAGAAGGATGGCTCGGTTAACTATTTAGTTCTGTGTTTGGTTGTTTTTATATAATGAAAAACGGATAGTAGCTTTTGCTCTATCCGTTTATCTATTTGTTAGCGAATCTATATTAGTGTTTCGGTTGTCCTTCTTCTGGATAATAACCTATGACTTGTTTGTACAGTGTAAAGTAAACTGAGAACAAGTAAGGTAGAAATAAGAATATTCCAATCAAGAAAATAAACAAACTACTCATCAATAAAAAGTAGTTCAAGACAATCGTTAAAATGATTGGAATTGGTTGTTTATTCACTACCATGATACTGTCTTTGATAGCGGCTAACGGATTACGGTTTCCAAAAATAATTAAGGGAATAGTAAAGATCGTTAGTGTATGTACTAACCAATTGATCGCAAGAGCAACCATGCTTAGTCCCATTAATTGAAAAGGTACAGAAATAGCCATAAAAACTGTAGTAACAATTAGTGCTGCTATAAAAACGTAAAGTCCTTTTATACTTAAAAAATATTTGAATGCTCCTAAGAAACGGGGTAACCTCCCATGTGAAGCATCGGCATTGAGCTTAAAGAAACCTGCCATGACAATACTTCCAATAGCTGTTAAGAAGATCATTGCAACATAATAATAGTAGATATAAGGGGTAGTAATTAATAGATTTAAAAAGTTGTTCATGATCTCAGCTAATTGCTCCTGCATGACACTTTGATCTTCTTTGTTTAAGTCATAATTATTGGAGATAATACTCGAAATAAGTAACATTGTTCCAAAGATGATAAACATCAGTGTCGCAATAACAGATAGAAAAGTGCGCTTATAATAAGTAAAAGCTTCACCCATTACCTGAAAAGGAGCAATTTGATAACCGTTTTCTTTTATGTTTTTTAAAATATCGTTTAAGTTATTCATTGAAAGCATTGGCTTAGAGCCATTTGTTGTTTGTAATTATTAATTGTTTTTATCTGATATAATCAAAGGTGTTACCCTCTTTTATATCGCCAGTATGATATCCCTTCATAAACCATTCTTTGCGTTGTTTAGAAGTACCATGGGTAAATGAGTCAGGGTTAACTTGGCCTGTTACTCTTTTTTGTATAGCGTCATCTCCAACAGCTTGGGCTGCACTAAGGGCGATATCGATGTCTTTGGCTTCGAGGTATTTTTGATTGTACTTAGTCCATACTCCTGCGTAGAAGTCTGCTTGTAATTCTAAACCAACCGATAATTTATTAGCTTCTTTCTTGCTTAAGCCTTGTTGAGCTTGGTGTACTTTACTATTTGTGCCAAGGAGCGTTTGTACGTGATGACCTACTTCGTGAGCGATAACATAAGCAATAGCAAAGTTCCCTCTTTCTGCGCCAAAGCGAGTGTGAAGTTCTTCAAAAAAGCGCAGATCCATATAGACAGTTTCATCTGCAGGACAGTAAAAAGGGCCTACATCAGCTGTTGCACTTCCACATTTTGTATTTACTTTGTCGTCAAATAGCTCCATCTTTGGTTCGCGGTATTGGAGTCCATTTTCCTTGAATACTTTATGCCACACATCTTCTGTGTCAGCAAACATAACAGCAACCATCTTACCCATGGCAACCTCCTCTTGAGAGAGTGCTCTGGTTTCTACTTGCTCAGTTTGTTGGCCTGTATTTAATTGTTCTAATACGGGTGCAATTTGCTTACCTGTATCTCCTCCAAAAATGTACAATAGCATAGCTATAATACCAATTAGACCTCCACCGATAGCAGTTTTTCCTGCTGCTGATTTACCTCGGTTGTCCGTTACGTTTTTACTTTCTCGTCGGCCTTCCCATTTCATACCTTAGAATATTTTCGAACAAAAATAGTAAAAATTGAACAGTGTACCTTAAATATTGCGAATATTGATGAATAGCTTTTTTAAAACAATAATCCCTTTCGAAACTATGTTAGAAAGGGATTGTATTTATTAGAATGAATATGCTAAACTCAGTTTAAAGGAGAGTGGTGTAGTAGCTCTCCATCCATAGTGTGTATATCCCCAAGCACCTGGAAAGTGACCTACATAATTATATCTATCTGTGATATTATTTACAATTAGGTTAAATGCATAGTTGTTTTTTTTGTATGATATTCCTCCATCAAGAGTGAAATAGTCGTGTGGTAAAAACTTTTTAGCTTGAACAGGAGCTTGAGAACGATCTTTTTGGTATTGGTACCCAAGAGAGAAACCTAAACCTTCAAATGTTCCTGATTGAATTCTATAAGTAAGCCATGCATTTGTACTGTGTTTGGCAGTTCCTGGTAATAGCTGACCTTTTTTAGCCGGATTATTATCTTTAGTTATCTTTGCATCTGTATAAGCATAGTTCATTGTCAAGGTTAAGCCATCTGTAATGTGTCCATTTAAGTCAAACTCTACTCCTTTAGATGTAGCTTTTCCACTCTGTACCATGATTTGATTATTCGCAGAGGCATCACGTGGGGTAAGGATATTTGTTTTATCTACTCGGTAGAATGCTAATGAAGTAAATAGTTTTTTATCAAACCATGTTTTCTTTAATCCAAATTCTTTATTCGTTCCTTTGGAAGGATCAGCTGTCTTGTTGTTTTCTAATTGGCCAACTTGTTCTTGGAAGCTTTGATCATATAAGGCATAAGCTGAGAATGATGGGGAGATATTATAAGTGACACTGAAGCGAGGTGTATACGCTTGATTCTTTACTACATCTCCCTTAGAAGCACTTGTTGTTTTCTCTGTTGAGGTATAGCGTACGCCAAATCCTAATCTAAGCTTCTCGTCTAATAATAGTAACTCATCTTGTACATATAATGAGATATAGCTGTACTCTTGAATATTGCCTGCCGCTCTTTCTCTTAATGAACGAGAACGGTCATAGGTAGGAATATCTTTTTTAGTAAGTTTACCATACACTGGATTGTAGATATTAAATAAAGGACCTACAGGAATAGCTTTTCCTTTAGCATCAGAAACAAGAGACCAATCTGCCATATGCTCTTTTTGTCCCATATCTAGACCAAATAGCACATTGTTTTTAATCTTATCTGTGATATTAAATTTACCATTCATATAAACTTGACCAACCTTAGCTGAGTTATAAGCATCGTTGACTGAAAGAGCTCTTTGTACATTCCCCTTATCATCTATAGAGTTGTAGATTGAATATAAACTTTCTCCTTCCATTGTAGCTTCAACATAGCCTAGTTTGGCTGTAAGATTCCAATCGTCACTTAATCTGTGATTCAGATTAATAAATACATTGTGTTCTTTAACTATAGTAGGGTCTACGATAGGGTCAGTAAAAGTGAATTTGCGAGGTAGTTCTTTAAACTCTTTTTTAGAATAAGCATATTTAGAAAACCCACCTTCAAACTCATTAGAGTTGAATATGTATTCAAAGGTAATATTTGTATCATCACTAATATTGTATTTTAATGAAGGTGCTAAGGATAAATAGTTGTTTTTATTATATAGTTGGAAAGAACTTGCTTTGGTAGCCATTGCGTTAATGCGGAACAGAAGCTTTTCATCCTTTGTTAGTTTAGTATCCAAATCTACCTCTGCTCGATATAGATTAAAGCTACCTAAAATAGTTTTAACAGTCGTTTTGTTACTACCCTTTGGCTTTTTGGTTACGATATTATAGAAACCACCTGGTTGGGTATTTCCCATCATGAAGCCTGCAGGTCCTTTTACAAATTCAACACGTTCTATGAAGGTATTGTCTTCTCTAATAGGACCAAAACTTCCAGAGATATCCATTCCATTTCTTAAGTTACTGGCACTATAACCCCGTACATATATTCCTGCACTTGCCTGTTCTTGATGCAATACTGATCTTACACCGCTGACATTTTGGGCAATAGCATCACTCATTGTCATACTAATTTGATCATCCATTAACCCTTTGTCAATCACTTGGATATTTTGTGGAACATCTAATAAGTTAGCTGCTGTTCGCAAAGAAGAAGAAGAGCGGATATTTTTGTTAGTATTAATCACTACTGTCTCAAGAGTTTCACTGTTATCATCAAATAGCATGAAATCTTTTGTAGTAGTTTGATTTGCGGATATTATAATACTGTCTTTTGCAATTGTATTTTTGTACTGTAGAGTGATAAGGTATTTACCTGATTCTATGTTTTCTAAAAGATAATATCCGTTATTATCTGATATTGTTTTATAAGAGTAGTTATTTAAAGAAACAGTAGTTCCCGCTAATTTTTCTTGAGTATGGCTTACTATTGTTCCTCTGATGTTTCCTTTTTCTTGGGCATAAACACTTAAGTTGATCAATAATAGACCTGAAAGTAAGAGTTTATTACTTGTGTTGATTAAAAAGAATCTTTTCATCGTATAATTAATTTAGATTTAATAAATTTGAATATGGAAGCAAAAGTAGACTCTATATTATGAAATGACTTAGCCAAAAGGGAGTAAAAATTAGCAGTTTAGTAATCAATAGGTAGCTTTATGGAAAAAGGTGACCAGATCGTTGAGTTTTTTGAGTTAGAGAATATGGTAACTAACGAGATGAACCAGAGTAAAAAAGAATTAATTAATGACTCAGGAACTTTTGTAACCTATCATATTTTTGATTCTGCAGATATTGTTATTCGCCAATATTATCTGAAATATACACAAAATTATGCCTTACACTATGTCTTTGAAGAAATAGAGTATGTTGAGTTAAGTTTCTTTTTCGGCAAACATATCGTCAGAGATGTTATAAATGGAATACCTAATATGTATTTGCCTTTTCATTGTTATTTAACTTATTTAAGTACAGGATCTATTGCGGATGTTATATTTGAAAAAGATGCTATATATGAACATCTAGATATCTATCTCCCTTTAGAGTTCTTTAATGAATGGAGCCAGCATGATGAGACTATTATAGAGTTTACTACTGCGATAAAAAATGACCAGACCTGTAGATTAATTAAGGATATTAAAGTAACACAAGAACTTTTAGTATTACTAAATGAGATTAAAACATGTAGTTACAAAGGGATAGCAAAAGAGGTGTATATAAAAGGCAAAGTGTTAGAAGTAATATCTGTGTTATTACATGAGAAAGAGGAAGGGAGAGTGGAGTGTTCTAAGTTACAATTAGGCGTAAAGCTGACAATAGAAGACGAATTAGTATTATCTAATATAAAAGATTTCATCGACCATAATTATCGCGAATTTTATACTACTGAGGAGCTATCTAAATTATTCTTTATAAATGAATATAAATTAAAGAGAGGGTTTAAGCATTTATACAATTTTGGTTTATTTGAATATGCTCAACATAGAAGAATGAATATCGCTATAAAGAAATTAGAAGAGGCACATCATACTATTGCAGAGATAGCTTTTGATTTAGGCTATTCTTCTTCTGTAACTTTCTCTAAAGCTTTTAAGAAGCACTTTGGATATTCTCCTAAGCGATTTCATTTGACTAAGTACGACTGAATAAAAAAAGACGAAATACTCTATTATAAGTATTTCGTCTTTTTTTAATACAAACGAAGCCGCAAAATTATGCCATTGTAGTGAAAACGTTTTGTACGTCGTCATCTTCTTCGATTTTCTCTAATAGTTTTTCCACATCAGCTATTTCTTCTTCAGAAAGCTCTTTTGTTACTTGTGGGATTCTATCAAATCCAGAAGATAAAATCTCAATTCCTCTACCTTCCAATTCTTTTTGGATAGCACCAAAACTTTCAAAAGGAGCATAAATCATTACTCCATCCTCATCTTCGAAAATTTCATCAATACCAAAGTCAATTAACTCTAATTCGAATTCCTCTAAATCTCTGCCTTCTTCTGCTGGAATTCGGAAGTTACAAGTGTGGTCAAACATAAACTCAACTGATCCTTGAGTACCTAATGTACCATTGCACTTATTGAAATAACTTCTAATATTAGCTACTGTACGATTATTGTTGTCAGTTGCTGTTTCTATCAAGAATGCAATACCATGAGGACCGTATCCTTCAAAGATTACTTCTTTATAGTTTTCAGTATCTTTATCTGTAGCACGTTTAATGGCACGTTCTACGTTGTCTTTAGGCATATTTGCTGCCTTAGCATTTTGTATTACAGCGCGTAGACGAGCATTAGCTTCGGGATTCGGTCCACCTTCTTTTACAGCCATTACAATGTCCTTACCGATTCTTGTAAACGTTTTTGCCATAGCAGACCAACGTTTTAGCTTACGTCCTTTTCTAAATTCAAACGCTCTTCCCATAATAAATTGTTACTTAATTTTAATAGTGCAAAAATATAGTATTATTCATATATATCATAAAAAAAATGGGAGCTTATTTTTAAACTCCCATTTACTTTGTCTTATTTTTTATAAAAAGGTGTTTTTACCACTTTTGCCTCAACATCGTTTTTGCGGATGCGGATAAAGATTTGACTACCTTCAGTTGCTAATGCTACAGGAACATATCCCATACCAATTCCCTTTCCTAATGAAGGAGATTGTGTACCAGAGGTAACTTTTCCAATTACATTTCCTTGTGCATCTACAATTTCGTAGTCGTGTCTTGGGATTCCCTTTCCTATCAATTCAAAACCAACTAATCTATTTTTAATACCAGCTTCTTTTTCTGCTTTTAAAATGTCAGATGCGATAAAATCTTTTGTAAACTTCGTTACCCATCCTAAACCTGCTTCTAATGGTGAAATCTCATCATTTAGTTCATTTCCGTATAAGCAGTACCCCATTTCAAGGCGTAGAGTATCACGAGCAGCTAATCCGATTGGTTTGATTCCCCAGTTTGCACCAGCTTCAAACACTTTGTTCCACACTGTTTCGATATCTTCATTTTTTACGTAAACTTCAAACCCTCCAGAACCTGTATATCCAGTTGCAGAGATTACTACGTCTTTTACTCCAGCGAAAGTGTCAACTACAAAGTTGTAGAATTTAATCTCAGCTAAGTTTACAGAAGTTAAGCTTTGCATTGATTCAATTGCTTTAGGACCTTGAATAGCTAAAATTGAATAACCATCTGATAAATTCTCTAAAGTCGCATTTACGTCATTGTGAGAAGTAACCCAATTCCAATCTTTTTCAATATTAGACGCGTTTACCACCATTAAGTATTCGCTTTCATTCACTCTATACGTAATGATATCATCTATAACACCACCTTTTTCATTTGGGAAGTAGCAGTATTGTGCTTTACCGTCTACTAAAGTAGATGCGTCATTTGAAGTAACTTTTTGGATTAATGCCAACGCATTTGGTCCTGAGATTTTGAATATTCCCATGTGAGATACATCAAATACCCCAACTCCGTTTCTTACGGTTTCGTGTTCCGCATTTACTCCTTCATATTGTACAGGCATATTAAAACCTGCAAAAGGAACCATCTTAGCTCCTAAACCTTCGTGTATGTGATTTAAAGTTACTTGTTTCATCGTGTTGTTATATGATTAATATGAATTTTAAACTGTGCTAAAGTAAGTTTTTTTTATCTGATTTAAAAACCCAGAATCCCAAAGTTTGAGTACTTCTCCAAAAACACAGCCCTATCTAAATGGTTCGTATACTTTTTGCTGAAAAGCCTCATTTTACCAGATATTCTCATGCAGGGTAACCTAAGTTACACTTAACCTAGAATAGAAACTCTATTTTTACTTTTTAAACAATAAAGAGATGATCAGTTTTATCAATAAATTATTGGGATTCGGGAATAACGAGCAGTTGGCAAACTATATTCGAGAAGGAGCAATCTTAGTAGATGTGCGTACAGTAGGAGAGTTTAAAAGTGGTTCTGTACCTGGTGCAGTGAATATTCCTTTGGATAAGTTAGAGGGGCAATTACACAAATTACCTCAGCAAAGTAAAATTGTTGTATTTTGTAGAAGTGGTATGCGCAGTGGACAAGCCAAACGCATTTTAGAAAACAAAGGATATACTCAAGTCATCAATGGTGGAACAAAAGCCAAGATATCAAAAGCAAAAAGCAAATAAGAATGAAAGAATTTTGGGATAAGAGATATAGTGAAGCTACGTATGCCTATGGTATTGAACCTAATGCGTTTTTTAGTGATGTAATAAGGGATATAAAATCTAAGGGAAATATACTTATGGCCGCTGAAGGGGAGGGACGAAATGCAGTCTACGCAGCTAAGCAAGGATGGCAAGTAACAGCTTTTGACCAAAGTCAACAGGCAAAACAGAAGGCTTTACAGTTAGCAGAGCGATTCAGTGTATCGATTGATTATACAGTTAGTGATATAGAAGAACTGCGTTATACAGAAGAGCAGTTTGATGCCTTAGCTTTAATTTACGCCCATTTTCCAGAAGAAAGAAGAAGGGCTTACCATCGCCAATTAGCTACTTATCTAAAAAAGGGTGGGGTACTCCTTGTGGAGGCTTTTGAAAAAAAACATACAGTCAAACAAAAAGAGAATCCCAATGTTGGTGGTCCAGGTAATGTTGCAATGCTATACAGCATAGCGGAATTAATGCAGGATTTTGAAGGTTTTGACTTCTATATCTTAGAGGAAAAAGAGGTTGAACTAACCGAAGGCCTTTACCACAGAGGAAATGCTCATGTATTGAGAATAGCAGGTCGAAAGCAATAATCTGCAAGAGAGCATAGTTTATCAAATTGTTGTTAAAAAGACACTGTTCAATCAATTAAATATACATCTTTGTCAGTATTAAAAAATTAAAGTATGAAAAGAATTAGTATGATTGCTATCCTTTTAGGAGGTTTAGCGTTTGTTTCATGTAAGAAAGAACAGAAAGCAGCAACAGTAGTTCCTGCAGAGGTAGTAACAGAGCAACAAGAGTCAAAAGCTGAAACTTCACTTTCAGAAGTGGCAACAGGGGTAAGTGATTTCTTGAAAACGGAGTTTTTGACTGAAGCTGATTTAAAAGTGGTCGCTGAAGCTGATCGCCAGTTTAGAATGTATCTAGTAGATTTAAACAACGATGGAAAAAAAGAGATATTTGTTAGTCTTGCAGGTTCATATTTCTGTGGTTCAGGTGGGTGTACTATGTTGTTGTTAGATTCAACGTATAAGTTGATCACGAAGTTTACCGTGATGGAGGGAGCTGTTTTTGTTGAGCCAACTATGGAAAATGAGTGGAAAATATTAAATGTTAAGTCAGGTGGAGAGTGGAAAAAAATGGTGTATACTAACGGAACTTATCCAACTAACCCTTCTATTTTAGAGAAAGCTCCTTATGATGCACCAAGTGGGCACGCTGAGGTTGTATTTGAACAGGGAAATACATTGGATATTTACACATTTTAAAATAAGTATGTAAAGTGTAGTAACAGTACTACATTTCTATATAATGAGTTAGGTCACAAGTAGGCGATGTCTATTTGTGACCTTTTATTTTTATAGTGCTGTTGAGAGCTAATTGAACACAGCGTATTGATGTTTGAAAAATGGAGGCTTTATGTTTCATACTTTTTTTAAGTTGCTGTTTGGTAAGCTGTGCTGTTTGGCAAAAGAAATGGAGCAGTGGTTTTGTGCATTCTGATAGCGATTGGTCACATGGTGATGGGAAGTTGATTGCATAGTGGTCGCATGTTTTTTGCCTAATAGTATGCGACCACTATGCGATCACTATGCGACCACAAGCCGACCACCCCCTAAAATCTCTGTCTCGTCCTACTATAGCTGTACAGTTATTGTTTATAATTCTGATTTTAACTGTACACTTGTTTATATCATTTTATTATAACGATACCAGTTACCCCGGCCTAATATGTTTGGCTATACGTCTTTTTTAGGGAGATGGCTATTGCTTTTTTGTATTAGTTGTTTGAATGTAAACTTTTCTTTATTAGGTGTTTAGTTGCAACATGGTTAATTGGATCGCCAGTTTGTTTGTAGGAAAGTATTCCTTAGCTCACAACAGAGAGGCAGGGAAGTATAGACAGTGTATGTAGTTTGGATAAATACTTGCATCCGTTCAGAGATATACAGTGCGTCACAACAATGGTTTTTATTGGAAGCCACTGATTTTTGGTGTAAGATTAAGTGTATCTTTGCATAGAATAAAAACAAGAAGTATGCAGGAATCTAAAGATCCTTTACACGGAAAAAAGTTAGTAAATATAGTAGAGGAATTAGTAGAATATTATGGAGGTTTTCAAGGGTTAGGCGATCAGATTAATATCCGCTGCTTTACACACGATCCAAGTATTAAATCCTCACTTACTTTTTTGAGAAGGACTCCTTGGGCCAGAGAGAAAGTAGAAAGTCTTTACCTTTATACTTTACGCAAGAAAGCACAAAAAGGAGAGTAAGTACGAAGATTACTAATTTTTTTGTATCTGTATTACGCGATACATGGAGTCAGAGGTGTCTTTGACTTGCTTAGATTTAGATTTAAAGTAAAAAATGGCTTGTTCTTCATCGTTAATGAATTCATATTCATTGTTGAAGAATTCAAAGTAATCTATCCCCTTATTTGTTTGCGCGTATTTCAATGCGATTATAGTTTTTTCTCCTGTGTGATTAAATCCCTCTAAATAAAAAGTTTTACCTTCCTCTGTGTAAAACAATTCCACATTTGTCAAAAAAATCTGTTTGTCAAACACCTCTTTATTGACGTAGATTATCTCGTAAGCAATTAGAGTATCACTTTCTGTTTTTTCTTGGCTAAAAGTGGATAAAGTACAGACAAGACAGAGAAGTAAGAAGTGTTTTTTGAACATTTGGATATTATTTTTCTTTTGGTTCTTTGTGATTTAAGATGGAGTAAATAAGGCTAATCGATACGATTATATCTACTATATTCCATAGAGCTCTTCCCAAAGCTATTTTAAAAAATGGTTGAAACAATAGCGCAAGGGCTCCAAAAATAAACATTTCCGTATCATTTTCCTTCTTTTTAGCTAAATAAGCTAAGAAGCCAAAACCTGCAAAACACGCAAATCGCAATAGAGAATAGTAGCCATAAGGCATTTGTAACAAACAAAACAATAGCATGATGGCTAAAACAAGCTTGATAACTCTTTCCATGATTTAAAATATTACAGTGCTGAAAAACAGAGTTAAATTACAAAATTATCTTCGATATCGGTCATGATAAAAATCCTTTGTGATTAAAAAATAATTGGTTATTTGTTTTGTAATCACAAAGGTATGAAGTATTGTTTTTTGTTTTAGTAATGTATTGCTTAGTGAAAAAAATAAAGTACTGTGAGTTTTTAGTTCACAGTACTTTATTTTGGCAATGTTGGTTTTTCTATTAGCATAGGTTTAGAAGATAATGCTTCTAAAAATGCTATAATTGCTTGCTGTTCTTCCTTGGTTAAATTCAATCTTTTAAGTAACGGGGAAGTAACAGGAAATAAAGTATCATTTTTGTATTCTTCTCTGCGGTGGGGTATATTCATACCTGCATTATACATAGCAATGACGCTTTCTATATTGGGAAAAATACCTTGGTGAAACCACGGTGCTGTATGCATGACGTTTCTCAATCCAGGAGTTTTCATTTTGCCAACATCAGAGGCTTTGTGTGTAACGTTAAATCGCCCTAAGTCTTCTCTTTTCCGCTTGTAGAATGTAAAACCTTGGTTGTGATATTGTAAATCTGTAAAGTAAGGTCCGCTGTGACAATTGATACATCTGGCTTTGGTTCGAAACAAGTGTAGACCGTGAACTTGTTGGTCTGATAGTTGCTTGTAATCACCGTCAATGAAACTATCAAAAGGTGTAGGATTAGAAACAATGGTCTGCTGAAATAAGGCAATTGCATTTAGTATTTTATCCTTTGTGATATTGTTAGTTCCGTAGGCTTTTTTGAATTGTTTTTTGTATCCTTTTATTGCAGCAATCTTCTTGGGAAGTTCATCTATATCTTGAAACATTTCGACGTGATTTTCGATAGACATGATTTGTTGCTCTTGTAGGCTATTAGCTCTTCCGTCCCAGAATAGCTCTTTTTGAATCCATACATTTTCTATGCTTGGTGTATTTCGTGTTCCTACTAAATCTTCATGTCCAATTGCTAAGGTTTCTTTGTCTGCCCAATGTGCAGTATCAATATGGCAAGTAGCACAAGCTATTTTGTTCGATGAGGATAGCCTTGGGTCGTAAAAGAGTATTTTGCCCAATTCTGCTTTTGACTTATCTTCTTTACGTAGTCTTGGAGCAGGTAGCAAAGCTCCTAATTCTGTGAAAACTGCCGTACTATCTAATGTAGGGGACGGCCATAAATTCGTTGGCTTTTCATAAGCTTGACGCAAATCTTCAATAGTTTGATATTCTGCATAAGGCTTTTCTATTCGATGAAAACTAAAAAATAAAATAGAAAATAATAAGATAGCTAAATAGATAGCTCTGTTCATTATAAATATAGTTTTAAGCTAAGATTAATACTACTGCGATCTTGTCCTTTTGACTGAAGATAGTGTCCTGATAATCCCAAGTATATACTGTATTGGTTTAACCAAGTTTTGTTTCCATAGCCAATTTCGCCTTGTAGCCCCATGGCATTGTCATTGTTATATTGGTAGTTAGGAATGACTACTTGATCTGTAAAATTAGTGTATTGTGTTTCAGGAATGGTCAAGTCATTAACAAGCTTGAGTCTGTATAGGGGAGTAATATTAAATTGATAAAAGTGATTAGGTTGATCAATTATAGTATTCAAAATAATCTTGTTTAATAATTGCTTTTCTTCGCTGTATACTCCTATGGCGAAATCTTTTCGAATAGTAGAGTAAAGAGTGTGATCTATACCTATTTGTACATCAGTATTCTTCCATAGTTTAGAAAATGAAGCAAGTAATTGAGCATTTGCATTGAAGTGATCAACTTTATAGTTAAGACCTTCTATTTGTCTTAGGTTTTTACCGTCGTAATTGTTGTATTTTAGGCTTAATTGATATTGATTGTTTTCTGTAGGAGTAAAAGTAAGTATACTCTGTACAGTAAGTTGTTCATTTTTAAATTGATTATAGACATCAAAGCTTTGCTTATACTTATTTAGTTCTGCGTTTTGGTCAAAATAGCTCATTTTTATAAGAGTCGCAGTTTCTACTTTTTTTGCTTTATAATGATGAGCAAAGGTGTATGAATTCTCTTTGGTCTTGCGATCCAATAAGAGATTTTGGTCACTCAAAACAATATCACCATATCCAAGACTGATATTCAAAAAGCGTTCTTTGTATTTATTACTGCTTTTGTATTCATTGTTTTTATACATAATATTGTTTTCCTCCGTCACCTTTCCATAAGCGAATCCTACTCCTATTTTGTGTTTGTTTATATGCCATGCGATATCTGCTTTATAGCGTATGAAGTAGTTTACTACATCGGGTCTTGGGTCGTTATTTCCTGTTGTCCAATTGTAGTTAAAGTCTATTCCAAATCCTACAAATACCCTTTGTTTAATTAACTCATAACTAAATAACGTGTTGGCTAAATATTGTTGGTTTTGAAAATTGTTTGGATGATTGGCATAGAAGTAGAAGGGATTAAATTCGTCTTTCACTCCTCTTAGATCATTAGCCAGTTTATCATGGAATGTTTTGGCATATGTGAATTTCCCATAGACTTTGAATTTACTTATATCTGTAAATCCTTCAGCTGAGAAGGCATATTTTCTATTGCTTTCAGCGTCTTGACTTTTCTTGTAATTTCCCTTTTCTTTAGTATAATCTATCGATAGACGACCATACTCTTGGGTCTGTTGATTGAGAAATAGAATGTGCTCAGGAACATAGGAACGTTTGTTTTTCTCAATAAGCCAAAGATCTAAGCGCTCAGAATAGTTCTGAGCACTTAGTACTTGAATGAAAAATAGAGTGATGAAGATAAATAGTGTTCTCATGAATTAATTAGTGAAAGAGTCTTCTCCTTTAGAAACAATTGGCTTTTCGATGACTACAAAATCCTCTGTAGAATTGTCAGTGTCTTGTAATACGCGACGGCCATTTTTTAATTTGTATTTTGTCTTTCTCAATAGAGATTGACTTGAATAAGTTCCATTTGGAACAAAAGTACTACCTCTGTCAATAGATTCAGGTACTTTACGAGGAGCAACACGACTGTCTTTCGAATGTCTAATTTGTACTCCATCTAAAACATATTCCACTGGAATTCTTAAACACAGTGTTGAATCATTATTTTTTGGAGCTTTGATAGTAGGGAAGGTTTCTACTGCCACTTCTTTCGGCAATTGAACTAATAGTATTCCATCATCTGTAGCAAATCGCATTGCTAAATCACTCTGTTGTACTCTTAGCACTTCCATTTTAGCAATACCTAAAGTATTTAGGTTGTAGCGATATTTTGCTTGAGTAATATCTATGCCATATTCTTTTTGTAAATAATCTAAGACGTAAACATCAAAATCAGCTTGGCTTAAATCAACTGTTTTGTTTGGGTCAACAAATTCTGAAGGTTTACCGATGATGAAGTTTTTGGTATGATCTATAGCTGTCGATGCAATAATCATGCTTTTACCTGCTTCAATAGGATATTGAGTTCCAGTTCCAGGGAATCTCAATACTTTTTTAGCATAAACATAGTCATTGTTTAGGTTTCCTTTACCTGTATTACCAGTTGCTTTAGTCCAATCGTATTGACGGGTAGGTAAGTAACTTGTATCATCAGGACCATTTGCTTGACTATTCGTAGTATTGTGAAGCATGACAAGCATGATTCCGTCTACATATTTTGTTTCTGCACTATTGTTGTAGATTTCAATAAATTGATCTCTATATCCAGAACCATCTTGAAGACTTGAACCGGCATAAAAGATTTGTTTTAGAATTAAGCCAGATTGACTGGTTTTATTCATTTGTAGTTCTATTTTAATATCATCAGCATTGTTAACAGCAAGATTGTCGATATTCGCTGTGAAAGTGATGCTGTCATCCTCGATTTTATCTTCTTTGCTTTTCGATGCATCAATGAGTTGGTTAAATGCCTGTTTGCTCATTGTTTGTTTTGCAATGATATTGTAGTTTCCTACTCTTAGGTTTGCAGTTGCTTCCCCTTTTTTGTCAAGCGTAACAGTGTTTTTGTTTCCATTAGCTCTATTGGTAAACTCTATTGTTGTACCTTCTAATGGAATAGTTAAATTTGTATGTTCTTGTGATACAGATGCAACAAATTTGACATTGAGTGTGTTGGCAAAATCACTTGAGTTATCATCTTTACTACAACTTGTTGTAAAGATTGAAATGATTAGAACTAAAGTTAATAGTACGTTGTTTCTCATTTTAGGTTAAAATTTAATTGATATTGATCCTGTTATACTGAATGGAGCGTTGTAGTTGATCACTGATCGGGTTCCATCAGATAGTTTTTTTTCTTTATTTATTCTGATATTAAAGAAGTTATAGGTGTTTATTCCTATTCTTATATTTTTGCGTATTTCTTTTGTAGCATTGAGGTTTATTACATAGAATGTTGGCTGTTCATAATTACTTCCAGCAGTAGAAATAGTTTGTTGAATATCCTCGGGAAGTTGGACTTTAATTGGTTGCATAGCAACATCTAAATATTCATTAGCATATTTCTGTTCTGTATTTAAACTTTTTCTAAACCAAAAGATATCACTGTTCATCGTTATGATAAATCCTATTTTAGGAATGTGGTAGGTTAATCTTAGTTTACTCATCAAAGAGAGCGACTTGGTTTTGGCTGGATAAAAGACAGTATAGTACACACCGTAATCTCGTTTGTAAGATTCTTCGGAAATTTCATTATACGTTGGATTTTGATCGTAATACTCACTGTAAGAAAGGCTGTTAGATAAAGACACATACATATTTAAAGGCTTTATCTTTTGCGTAGATACAGTCCAGTCAAATCCAAAAGATTTTGAACGCACACTATTGGTCATTCTTCGTATACTATAGTTCGTTAGTGTATTATAGTTACCAGTCGCTTCATATTCGATAGGCTTGCCTTTTTCTAACTCACCGATAACTCTGTATTCGGGCACATCTATTGGGAAATACTCTTTCTTTACACCAAAACCATTCTTGTTATCCTTGAAGTAGCCAAAGAAATTATTGGTTAAGAATTTGTTTGAAAAAGTGTATCCTACTTCAAATTGTGATGAGGTAGAAGGTTTAAGATGATTGTTGTCTGACTCGATTTTTACGGTCTTAACCAAGTACAAACTGTTATTAATATTCGAGTCATCAAAGAAGTTTAACAGGGGGAAATCTAACCAAATAGGAGCAGGGTAGCGGTGTGCCAAAGAAGGAGATTTACTCGCGATACCATATCCTAAGGTCAATCTGCTGTTAGGAGTTAATTGGTAAGCTATATTTACCCTCGGTTGATAGCTAACTTTTCCATTTTGAATATCTGTTCGAAAACCAATATTACCATCTAATGGCTTATTAAAGAGATAGGATTTAAAGTTGTCCATGATATAGATACCATAGTTAGCTTGTCCTTCATTTCTCCTGAAATCATAGGGACGTTCATTTTGGTTGTTGTTTTGAAACCATCGAGGTTGATCTGCTTTATAGATTGTTCCTTTACCTAAATTGTCGTGGTAATTAAGAGAAATTCCCGCAGTGATTAAGTGTTCAAATTTGTTGCCAAAGGTATTAGAGGATACATTAAGTGTTGAACCTAAGCTCAAAGGCCTACCTTGAATTTCTTCTACAGCTATATAGCGACCATCTACGTAATAACCTTCGTATACCCCTGTTGTATCTCTGTTTGCAACTGGAAAAGGACCTTTGTTAATTCGCTCTTGATTATATGTATTGCTAATTCCATAAGAACCATTAAGGTTAATATTTAACGATTTAATAATGCGCGAATTGAATTGAACCGATGTACGATTAGACCATCTAAAAAATTCGTCTGTAGCTTTTAGTTTTCGACTTTGTTGATCATCTGGATCTTCGCGTACACCATCTAACCTCTTACTAAAGCTAAAACTTAAGTTATTCTTTACATTGGATGAGAATGATTTTGTCCATAGTATACTTTGATTTATGCGATTGTATTCTTTGATATTATCTCGAGGGTCATTATTACTCTTGGAGTAATTTACAGATAAGTTTATGGCTCCCCATTTGTTTGGCAGTCCAAACCCTTTAGACAAACTATATGAGGTGGCTCCTCTATTTATATTAGTAGTGAAACTGTAGGGAGTTCTTCCTGCTTGTTTATTAATGATGATTGCTCCATCGGTAAGCTCTCCATATTTGGCTGATGCTACCCCTTGTACAACTTCTATGCTTTCGATGTTTTCTACTGGAATTTCGCGTAAATCTACTCCTTGATAGGTTAAATTGGCGATACTTCCTGTATTAGAAGCATTAGTCAATCCAAATTGATTCAAACTACGGGTTTGCATATTAGCATCATTAGAGATAGTGACATCGTCTATGATGATAGCAACTCCAAAAGAGTTATTCATTTGTTGCAAAGTACCTCCTGTAAACTTGTCGAAACTTCCACCTCTTAAATTGATAGTTTGTGCTGTATTTAGATTAGGAGCTACTGTAGCATGACCAGGTAAAGTATTTAAGACATCTTTTAAACTGAAAGCTTGTGCTTCGCTGATTTTTTCTCTGTCAATAATAATGGCAGAGTTAGATCCTGATTGAGCTTTGTGAATAGGAGCAGTGATGTTAATTTCCTCTAAGGTGATGGATAAGTCAATCATAGTGAATGATTGATTGTAAGAATGATATGTTTTTAAATCCTTTATGTAAATAGATTTTTTATTGGCATAGTGAATACTAAAAGGTTCGAATTCTTTTCTTGTTGAAAAAGAAAAGTGACCAGTACTGTTAGTGTAATACACTTGGTTGTTGTCAAGAGCGATAGAGGCGAATTCCAAAGGGTTACCATGTGCATCTAATACTAACCCTGTAAATGTTTTAGAACTCTGGGCGACTACATTTGTTGCAATCAACAGGACGCTTATGTAAATAAAGTAATGAGATAAAGACTTTACTACATGAAATAATGTTTTCATTATTTAGACTTAATTAAAATAAAATGCAAATGTATTGAATATCTGAATATTTAAAATTTAGTTAAAAATTAGCATTTTCAATGATGGTTTAAATTGCTGATATACAGGTTTTTGTTTTTATTTTGGATATTGAGTATTTGGGAGAATACTGATTTGTTTTTAATTGTATTCATTCTAAATAATGTTATATTATTTAGATATATTATATAAGAAGGGCTTTGAGATTAAAATATTCGCAAAAATGGTAGTCAGGGGTATTTTCTTGTCTTTTTAAAGGCTTTTTGTCATGAAAACTCCATTGTTTGTTCGTGGATTTATGCTAAGTAAGACATATTTTGACTTTTCTTATGATTATAGTCATAAGAACGGCAGTAGTATAACTTCTAACTTTGATTTTACAATATAAAACAACTAAGACATGTTAACAGGAGAGCAAAAACAGTTAATCTTAGCAACAGTACCGTTGCTAAGAGAAAGGGGATTAGAGTTGACGAAACATTTTTACTTGAGAATGTTTGACCATCATCCTGAGTTAAAAAATGTATTTAATATGGGAAATCAACGAGCAGGAAAACAACAAATGGCTTTAGCTATGGCTGTGTTGGGGTATGCAGAGAATATTTCGCAACCCGAAAAGTTGATGTCTGTAGTAGATTTGATTGGACATAAACACGCCAGTTTACATATTCAGCCAGAACAGTATGAAATTGTAGGAACGCATCTATTAGCTTCTATTAAAGAAGTTCTTGGTAGTGCTGCTACTTCTGAAATTGTACAGGCCTGGGCTGTAGCTTATCAACAGTT
The DNA here is from genome assembly GCF_009711045.1 of Myroides albus. Classification (GTDB taxonomy): domain Bacteria; phylum Bacteroidota; class Bacteroidia; order Flavobacteriales; family Flavobacteriaceae; genus Flavobacterium; species Flavobacterium album_A. Next base: position 91,500 of record NZ_WMJX01000004.1, read on the forward strand.
AGCTGATATCATGATAGGTCACGAACGTAAAATTTATCATGCTAAAGAGAATGAGCAGAATAATTGGGTAGGATGGAAAGAGTTTGTCATTAAAAGCAAAGTAGAAGAATCAGATGAGATTACTTCCTTTTATTTAGTTCCCAAGGATGGAGCCTTAGTTGCTTTACATCAGCCAGGTCAGTATATCAGTGTTAAGGTATTTTTAGAGCAAATAGGCTTAGAGCAAATCAGACAATATTCCATTTCATGTGCTCCTAATCACGAGTACTATCGCATATCTGTAAAAAGAGAAGTAGGAAAGCAATTGGATATGAATGGGCTGATTAGTAATTATTTACACGATCATGTAAATGAAGCAGATTCTATAATGATTAGTTCGCCATCGGGCAATTTTGTCTTACAAGAGAATAATAGAGATAAAGTGTTTATTAGCGGAGGGATAGGACAAACACCTTTGTTATCTATGTTAGAGGCAATTGAATTAAGTGGTAATACTCAGGAAAATATCGTTTGGATTCACGGCTGTAGAAATAAAGAGGTTCAAGCCTTCAAGGATAAGTTAAATTATATAAGTAATAACTGTGCACAAGTAATGCCTATTTACTTTTATGATCAAACTCCAACTGAAAGTATTCAAGCAAGCGTTTATTCAGGGATAGTTGATTTATTTGCTATTAAAGAATATACTTTTGACAGTAATGCAGATTATTATTTATGTGGACCTCGTCCGTTTTTAGATAAACAGTTAAGAGATTTAAAAGCCATGAATATAAATGAGCAACAGATCTTTTATGAAGAGTTTTCTCCTGCGTCATTAGTCTAATTTTTTACTTTAAGAAAGCGAAAATACCCTTTGTGTTTTCGCTTTTTTTAATGTATTAGTTTAGCCTTTATTAGTAGCTTTGACAAAGAGTAAATTAAATAAACATGATAAGTGTAGAATTATTACTTCAGTATAGCGCTGAAATTAAAGAATACAAAAAAGGAGAAGTAATATTCCAAGAAGGGCATTACCCAAGTCATTATTACCAAGTACTTCTGGGAAAAGTAAAAATGAATAATTACAGTGCAGATGGCAAAGAGTTTATACAGAATATATTTGCTTCAGGGCAAAGTTTTGGTGAACCGCCTTTGTTTATAGACGAATGTTATCCTGCTAATGCTATAGCTGTTACCCAAGCCAAAGTAATTCAACTACCTAAAGCAGAGTTCTATGTGATGATGCAAGAAAATAATGAGGTTTCTTTAGCAATAAACAAAAGCTTGTCAAAGCGCCTTTATTATAAGTCTATTATGGCACCTGATATAGCTACTCAAGACTCTGAGAATCGGATCATGACTTTGTTAAACTATTTAAAGACACACCAACATAGTGGAGATGATAATCAGCGACTGTTAATTGATCTGACCAGACAACAGATTGCTGATATGACAGGTCTTAGGGTAGAGACGGTTATTAGAACTCTTAAAAGGTTAGAGAGTATTGATAAAGTAGAAATTGTCAATAGCAAGATTGTCATCTGATTTAAAACCTTTGCTTGCTTTAAGAAATTCATTCTATTGTGATAAATTATCACTACATATTGCTTTTTACTTTTATTTCAAATTCCTTATCTTTCCTCTTTGAAAAAGAAAGAGATTATGGCTGTAAAGCAAGTGAATATACAGATCAAACAATTGAATAGACTAAGTACTAAGGTAGAAGAACTGGCCATAGTGATAGTAGTGCCTACAGAAGCAGTCACGGTAAGAGAGTTTCTTCGTGCCGTAGTGATACAGCAGGTAGAGCAACACATACAGAAGTTCAAACAGCGCGATACTGTAGCGCAATTAACCACTACACAAGAAGCATTAGATACTATTTTGTTTAGTAGTAAACTTCGCTTCAAGTCACCTGAGAAGTACAGAGATATCGATATAGCAGAAGAAGTACAGCGCGTGATACAGGCGTATGAAGATCAGTTGTTCTTATTGTTTTATGCAGAGCGAGAGTTACTGTCATTAGAAGAGGTCATTGTATTAAATGATACAGATGCCTTTGTCTTTATTCCCCTTAATTTTTTAAAAAATAGTTTTTAAACAGACCCCGATGAATAATAATATTGTAACTATACTAAGAGACCATCAAGTAGAGAACCGTACTTACGCAGAGATGCATAAGGAGCTTTATGCGATGGTGTATAACGAGGATTATGTAGGTATGAAATTAGAACCACATATTGCTGTGTTAGGACTACATTTTACTGGCAATAGCAGTGATCCGGAAGATTCTATTTATAGCCCTAAGGTATTTACGCGTTATGATGAGAGTTTTGTAGAGATATTAGTAAATAATTCTGTTGGAATGTGGAGAGAAACGGAGTATTACGCTTTATTGGTATACTTTTTTGGAGAGAGGTTAGCGCCTTGGGTACAGGAATTATTAGATCGAGTGGATCAGTATATCTTAGGAGGACAATATGATATAAAAGAAGCGACATGGCGTAATCAAGAGCATTCTTTCTTAAAGCAATGTAATGTTATTTCAGGACTGTTAAATGGTATTTCGTTCTATGATAATTATGATTATGATTCTTATAGTGTAGAGTTGCCACTTCATAAGCAGGTGGAGTATAGTATGCACCTCTCGCTACCTAACTATCTTCCTTATCTATGGGCAGTGGCTTTAGATAAGGGAGATGTGGAATTAAGCAAAACAGTTGAGGATATCTGTGATGGAGATAATGAGTATGGGCGATGGACACCTTCTTTTTTATTGATGTTAATGGCATCAAAACAATCAAAGTATTGGGAGAAGGTAAAAGATATTCTTGTAAATGCAGGGCGCGAAGAGGGAATTAGACAAGATATTACAAGGTTGTTATCACATGTACAGGTAGCTAACTTAAAGTATTTTTTAGAAGTTATTCTCTCTTATAACTTAGTGCGTTATGAAGCAGTGCGTACAGAGTTACCATACCACTTTAGAAGTCATGTAGAGGATGACAAACAAGATAATGTAAAGCGACTATGTGAGTTGATGATTTATACTATAAATCACTATGAGTATTTTGATGATAAAGAATTATCTACATTCAACGAAAAAGAGTTTTACGCATTGATGCACTGTTATCTGTGGATACACAGAGAGATAGCATTTGACTTTGTAGAGAGTGCATTTGAGCAAGTAAAGCGCAAGTTTCAGCTTGTAATATTAGAGTTCTTACCTAACTTTAATGAATATACGGTAGAGTCTGTTCTATTTAGTAAAGTATTAGCAAGTAGAGATCAAGAGTTTATCGCTATGCTTCTAAACCGAATAAACCAATATTTGGAAGGAAGCAGATCTTCAAGGTATTTTATACAACAAGAAAATTATAAGGAGGTCTATCAGGTATTTTATGACTTATATAAGCAGTATAAAAGTGGAGAGACACTTATCTTAAAGAGTAGTGTAATACCAGATTACTACAGAAGCTTTGAATTGAATAAAGAAGAGTTGTTGACTTCACTTTTGTATCTAACAGAAGAATCATCAGAAAAGGCGAGACTGTTTATTGATAAGCGAAACACTTTTACTACAGAGTTTAAAGAAGAATTATTAAATGTCTTGTTGTTTGAAGCTAAAGAATATGGGCTTCAGGGATATGGATATAGTTTTACAGGAGAGATACAGCCTACCTATGAAGTACAAAATGAGTTAGCTTTCGCTTATTTGAAAGAGCGCAAAGAAACAATAGCCTTTGGCTGTATGCGCTTTTTAGCAATCGCTACTTTATCAAGTAAAGACGAAGAAGAAATAGTAGCATACTTTAAAAGAAAGTTTAAAAAGGCACAACAGCACTTTATCCGTTTATTAATCTCAAGACAAGATGATTTTAAGGATAGACTATTAGAGCAATTGATACTGAGTGATGATGTGAATCAACGCTTAACCGCAATGGAAGGACTATTGGTACTTGCTCAGAGAGATGAAATACATCATCAGTTAGGTATTTGGCTTGCACAGTTAGATGCTCTGGATATTAAATATTCAAAACAGGAAGAAGAATACTTAGTACTCTTGCGCGACTATGGACGTCAAGCAGAACAAGGACAAGATACAGATATAGCATTATACGATGCTACTGTGGTGAGTGCTATCACATTGCCTTTAGTGGAAGAGAATACTTTATTTAGTCAGCGCATTGCACATAATTGGGGACTTTCTAAGAAATGGGAGGAGGTAGTACGTGAGTTAGATAGTCTTGAGCAGTTGATAAAACAATATGCTACGTATGAATATGAACATTTTAATTATGGAAAAGCAGAGAAGGTACTCTTAGCAACGCACTTCACGAAGATGCATGGTTATGCAGATGATGGCAAATGGACAGCAGAACAGCACTTCCAAGATTACCCACTGTATGAAGTATGGCAGCAGTGGTACATGGATAGTAAGTTGGATACTTTAGACTTATTCTTACTGCATTGTGCTACTTTAAAAACAGAGGTTCCAGATTTAGTAAAACCGTTATTAGAAGGGAAGTTACCTTATTTTTATAATGAACTCTCAGCTAAATATGACAACTATTGGTATGCGATGGGAACGGTGTTTACTTGCCTAACCTATCAGTATCCATTTAAAGAAAAAACAGCCTATTGTTTAGATGGTTTAAAAACAATCTATAACAGTGTTACTCAAGAGGTTTTAGATATAGAAATACGCACTTGTGTTTATGGAGAAGAGTATAACTATACATGGGTAGATTATACAGATTTATCTTGGTATGCAGAGTTTATATCTATAGAGGACTTAACAGAAGAACAGTGTTTAGCATATTTCAAACTATTGCGTTGGCGTCAATTGAATTGTAATAAAGCAGATGATAGTTATTATCTGTTGCCTTTTGAATTGATGGCTTTTGCCTGTGATAAGAATGAAATTACGCGAGATGAGTTTATACAGTATTTAGTTGCCATAGATAATAGAAAGACTTATTTCAGTTCAATGTTACCTGCTTTGACAAAGCGATTTATAACTGATAAAGTAGAGCAAGTCTTAGTTGAGTTTAAAGCGTATTATTTACAACAGGTTATGGATAGGGATAACCCTACGACTAAGGTATTTGATATTGTCTTTGACTTTCAGGAGATAGAAGGAATGCAGTATTTCTTTGGGTTATTGCATAAGGTAAAAACGGCTGGGATTTCACAAGAAAGTATTTATTACTATGCTGAGATGCAAATCACGATTAAGGAATTAGGGCAAATCTATAGTAAACTTATTCGTAGAACAACACCTCTAAGTACTGATACTCAAGAGATGTTTAATGCACAAGTAGCAGAGATAAACTTCAGTGCAGCACAATGGATAGAGGTGGCTGTAGCATGTCCGCAGTGGATAAAGTACATCACATCTTACTTAGACTGGCAAGGATTAGAGTCTGCAATATGGTGGCTGTTCGCTCATCTGCTGGACAATCAACAAGAAGAGGAACGAAACAAGATACAAAAACAGATACAACGCTATTCTGCTATAGCGTTAGAGGAGTTTGAAGCAGGTGTAGTAGATATAGATTGGTTCTTTAGTTTTTATCACGTATTAGGAGAAGAACGTTGGCAGATGCTTTATGACTCAACTAAGTTTATGGCTGTAGAGGGACATACTCGTGTGAAGCTGTATGCAGATGTACTCTTGGGCAAGGTATCTATGAAAGACTTGAAAACAAAAGTTCTCTCTAAACGCGATAGAAACTATGTACGTGCATGTGGTTTGTTTCCCTTATCTGAGACAGATAGAGAAGGAGATCTGATGGATAGATATGAGTTATTAGAACAGTTTAAAAAAGGTTCTAAGAAGTATGGAGCTATGCGCCAAGAGAATGACTTAAAGATCTATAACGTAGCGATGCAGAACATCGCAAGGGCAGCTGGGTATACTGATGCAGTGCGCTTTCAATGGTCTATGGAGAGTGTACAAGTGCAGTCTATTCTGGAGAACTACAAGGAATTGGTATTAGATGAGTATACATTCTCTTTGACTGTATCTGATCAGGGAAAAGTAGAGTTGACGGTGAAGAGTAAAGGGGATAAACCTTTAAAAGCGATACCTGCTAAACTGAAAAAGAATGAACAAATCATAGATTTAGTAGAACGTCAGAAGGCACTGAAAGAACAGTATAGTCGCTCTCGTGTGAACTTAGAGCAGGCCATGCTAAGACAGGATGTGTTCTCTTATGCAGAGATGCAGAAGTTGTTACTGCACCCGATTATTAAACACCACTTGGCTAAGTTAGTTTTTAAGTGTGGTGAGGTTTACGGTTTGTTTGTAGAGGGAGTATTTACTACTATGGATGGAGAGGTAATGGAGGTGAAAGGAGAGGAAGAGTTCGTAATAGCACATTGTTATGATTTATATCAAAGTGGGCAGTGGGTCAACATACAGGCCTATTTGTTTGATAAACAAATAGAACAGCCCTTTAAGCAAGTGTTTAGAGAGTTGTATTTACACAACGAAGCAGAAGAAACAAGTATAGGTAGTTCTAATCGCTATGCTGGCTATCAGGTTAAAGATAATCAGACTTTAGGATTGTTTAAGACCAGAAACTGGCAATATGAATATTATGCTAATTACAGTAAGCTGTATTTTGATGAGGATATTCGCGTTGAAGTTTATATTGACTATTCAGGGGGAAGCAATGCAGATTATGGAGACTATGTCAGCTTAGAACATATCTTATTCACTAAAGCTTCTACCGATGAAGTAATTGCCTTAAGAGAGGTTAATCCTATTGTCTTTAGTGAGGTAATGAGAGACCTGGACTTGGTAGTAAGTGTCGCTTATGTAGGAGGAGTAGATCCAGAGACGAGTCTATCTACTGTACAGATGCGCATGGCTGTTGTCAGAGAAACAGCACGATTATTGAAACTAACAAATATAGAGTATAAAGAACGTCACCTTGTTATCACAGGGACTAAGGGAACCTATAGCTTACATGTCGGTAGTGGTGTGATTCACTTGATACCAGGAAAACACTTGTATATCGAGCCTGTACATACACAGGATAGAGGGAAGTTGTTCTTACCTTTTGTAGATGATGATCCTAAGACTATTGAGATTGTATCTAAAGCTTTAATTCTATCCAGAGATGGCAGTATCAGAGATACAGGGATATTAAGACAGATAGAGTAGAATAAACTAAGGCTGAGTAGTTTTATACTCAGCCTTAGTTTATTAATATTGTTTTTGAGATATAGTATTATTCTACAATATTAAGTTGATATCTCATGAATATGTTTTTTTGTTCCTCAAATTCATTACTTGCTTTACTGAAAGTAAAATCGTTAGGGTGTTTTTTAGCAAACTCTGATTTTAGTTTGTTTAGTTCACTTCCCATAAGAACTTCTTTAAAACCATCAGTAGATTTACTTCCCTTAGCATCTAACCATTGATTAAATTTTTGTACTTGTGCCTCTAATGCTTTTTTGTATTCAGGATCAGAGATATCGTTTAGCAAGGTTAGATCTATTTTTGCTTTTGGTAATGAAGCATAAGGTGTTTTCTCGACTAAGAATTCTATTGTAGCATCATTCACCGTTTTAAGATAGTCTTTAAATTCTTGTTCTCTGAATATTTTGTAAGCAGTCTCTTGGAATTTCCCTGCTTGATAGTTAGGGTCATTTAATAGACTGCGGTTACTTCTTGTGATAATAGAGGGAGTTAAGGTTAAACCTTCAGGCATAGGTTCATCTAAATTATACTTCCAATCAAAGTCATGTTTGTCAATAATTAGCTTATTACAAGGTTTGAAAGGAATAAATACAGTCACGATAGAATCGTTTATTTTTAAACGAACAGAGTCACTTTGTGTTCCTATAGCCCATTCAATGAATTCTTCAGTAGCTCGTTCATCATTTTCATTTATAAATAGTTGTTTGTAAAATATGTAAGTGCTCTGTGTAGGATTGATAATCGCTTGTCCTTTATTGACACGACCACCATTGTGAATAGTGATTTCTTGATCGTTGTATTTAAGTTGGTGTTTACCATATTCCAAGGAAATTTGTATCATAGTTACAGGTGGAATATCATAAGCAGTATCATCGATATAGACAGTGATAGGTTCTTCTGTTGGATTGTCTATCCAATAATCGTTGGAACTACTATTACAAGAGGTAAATAGTGCACTTATAGATATTAAGCACAATAAGATTAATTTTTTCATTTAGTGTAATTTTTGTACAAAGATACTTATTATTTAAGAATAAGGTTGTTATATTGTTGATTATCAAAAGGGTATTTAAGTAGTATTGCTTGTTTTTTGTTAAGGAATGTAAGAGGATTTTAAATATATTTGAAAGGATTTAATGTATTATGAAACAAATATATATTTCGTGTAGCTTTTCTATGCAAAAGGAGCTTAGAGAAGTGATGAATCAACTAAAATATCAGATAGATACGATAGGTTATCGCCCTTTTGTGTTTATAGAGCACTATAAGTTTGAATTTCATCAAGAGAAAGAGATGATGAGGCAAGCGATGAAGGATATTGATGAGAGTTGTTGTTTGTTTGCAGAGACTACAGATAAGGGAATTGGTATAGGGATAGAAGCAGGATATGCTAAAGCACAAGGCAAACCTGTAGTCTATCTACGTCAGGCTGACGCATCACATTCTACTACAATGTCTGGTATATCGGATTATCATATTCTCTATCACAACATAGAGGATTTGGGCAGACAAGTAAAAGAACTGCTATTTCAAATACAATTAGAGGTAGAATTAAGAAAGTATATTTTAGATTTAGTACGTGAAGAAAAACAGGCTTTTACAAAAGAAGTATTAGCTTACTTAAAAGATTACAAGTTGAAAGGCGGAGGACAAGAAAGAGCGGTAGAGATACTTACAGCATTGGGCAATGTATATGATGGAGTCCCTCAGTGGAGAGATAAGATAGAGGATGTATTAGATATGATGACAGGGAATTGTTCACCTAAGTGGAGAGTGTGAGAAGAGTAAGTATATTTGTAGATAGAAAAAAGTAAAAGATGACAATAGCACAGTTATTAAAATTTGTAGAAAGAGCTACTGTAAGAAAAGCAGCCCAATTATCTATACGTGAAGTAGAGGAGGAGAGTAAAGGACACTGGATAGCATTTGTAGATGATAAAGAGGAAAGTTATGATGTACAGATTGTTATTGAGGGGAAACAAGTCCTTAGTAGAAGTTGTGAATGTGAGATTGACAATATAGTTATGTGTTCACACCAGACTAAGCTACTCATGGCAATAAATGATGCCTTAAAAGGGAAGAAAATTGCTACGAAACCTGTTGTGAAAAAAGCTTTGAGTAAAAAGAAAGTAAGCGAAAGTGTAGCATTACTTCAAGATGTTAGCCAGGAGGAGGTATATACATGGCTGACTGAATTGTTTAAGAAAAATAAGGAGGTAGAGCAGGAGTTTATATTGACTTTTAAAAAACAAGATATTGCTGAGTATACTGTAGATATCGTGGATAAAATATTGAAAGATATTTATACTTCTGTTTTTGGAAAAAGAAAGAATGCTGATACTAAAGATATTAAGAAGCTGGTAGATTTGGTTTCACTTGCATTAGAGCCAGTGGATAAATACATCGTTGTTAATATAACAAAACCTATTGCTTTAGAACTTTATTTAAAGATAATGTCTTCTCTATTTACGTTAAAGTATAGTGTGAATTATACAAGTAAACGAGTTGATACGTATATGAATAAGTTTGTTGAAAGATATGTATTAGCATTATTAAATGTCAAAGACCAAGATGTTGTCAAGAAAACGATAATCAATTTATTGAAACAACTGTATGAGCCTAAGAATAGTTTACAATACAGTCTAGTCTCTGCATTAGTTATAGAACTATACGAAAGTAAAGATGAGAGATATACTTCTCTTTGTGGGGATGAGGTAGTGAAAATAATGAAGCATTATCAAGATAATAATTATGTTGTTGAGATAGAGATGTATTTGTTCTTTTTGATAATAGCTGTTGAACAACAAGTTTTAAAAGATTGTTATAAATTGTTTAAACCAGTTAGGTTTCAGAATGAATACAATTTGCTATTACTAAAAGGGTTAATGGATATAGATGTTAAACTAGTAGAGGAGTATTGTTTAAAAATAATAGAGAGTAATATTCAGATAGAGTATAATGAGCCATATCTAGAGATACTAGAAGAGATTTATGAGAATAATGGGGATAAAAGTGGTATAGCAAACATAAAAAAGCAACTTTTCTTTCAGACCTATGACCTTGAAGATTATAATTATGTAATTAAGTATTTAAAGGATCCGGAAGAGGTTAAGAGGTTTAGAACTAAAGTTTTAAGTATTTTAAGAAATAACTTTCATCATGCAAAATCAGCCTCTATGTTGTATTTTGCAATTCTGGAAACAGAGCATAATTATAAGAAAATGCTGGAAGTACTAACTAGAGATGTTCCTCAAGATGTAATGTGGGCTTATGGTGAACAGATGTGTAAGTTTAATGCTGCATCGTACTTAGACAAGGTTATGAGCATTGGACAAACTCCTGTTTATCCTAGATATACTGATGAAAGATTGGCTGAGTTTATTGTAGAGAAATTTTCAACAAAAGATATCGTGCAGAAATTGATGAAGTATAGGTATACAGATGGAAGTTTGAATAAAAAGATCAAGACACTTGTCGAGAAAAAACAAAAGTAGATAGTAATGAAACAAGCAATTTTAGATAGAATAAAGGCTTTAGGTGGAGATATTAGTCAAGTAAAAGGAAAGTCATTACAAGAAGACTTAATGGCGATTACTTTTAATACTGTACTATACCAGCGACCAGAAGATACAGCATGGGCAAAAGCAGATGAACAAGAGCCTATCTGTGGGTTAGCAGAGTACATAGACAAGCATCAGGAGTTGATTAATATAGACAGAAAAGTTTTCTACGATAAAATGATTGCAGACTATTATGTAATAACTAAGGAAGGTAGAGGGCAGATGTTTTGGACAGCAACTCCTTTTACACCCTATAAGGAAGGAACAGATGATTATGAGGAGTGGAGTAGTGATTTTTTACGTGAAGAAGAGGTGGATCTTACTGAGATTATTTCTGCTACAGGGTTAAAACAGCCTGAAATGATGGAGTTGTTTTATAGTTATAGTTTTCCTGATCAGTTTTATATTTGTATAGACGATCCCAATCAAGACAATCCTACATTATTTGGTACTGATCATGAGGTTTTCTTTAGAGAAGTGACTAATGAAGGAAGTTTAGAGGAATTTATGCAAAAGTTTATGACTCCACAGGAGCTAATTAATATAGTTAACAAGGCATTCGAGGATATGTTTAAATGACTTGTTGATTAGTAAGTGTTTTCTGTAGGTTAATAAAAGAAAAAGGTATTGTTTTTAGCTTGCTTTTTAGAAATTGTATATTCAAATTAGCTGATTGTATAAAAGGGTGGTTATGAGAAAGTTGTTTGTTTTTTTAAGTCTCTTATTCACCTGTATTTGCTTTGGGCAAAGTGATTGGAGAGCGTATAAACCAATTGTGAATATGGGGTATCAATTCAATTCTCACAGTCAAGTTTACGCTGGTTTAGAATATAGTTTTATTTCTGGAACGCGATTAACAGAAAGGTGGAATTTTGTAGGAGCAGGTGTAATGGCAACTCCCTATCGAGATAAGTGGTATTGGTTACCTTACGCAGATTTTACAAGAAGCAATGGCTTAGCATTTATTTCAACTCGTTTATCTACACATCACATACAGCCTCAAATAGGTGTAACTATGCTAAATTTGTTAGATATTGGAGTTGGATATTCTTTTGCATTTAAACAAAGTGTTAGTAATCCTGTTATTAAAGGGTTTACTTTGTCTTTTAAGTTGAGAATCACAAAGGATAAGTCTAATTATCTTGAAGTTATGAGATATTAATTGACAGGAACATAAGCGTTCTATTTAGTTATAAACTAGTAATTTCATTCTAAGGATAACGATATATTACCTTTGATAATATTTATTAGCTTGTAGGTTGGGTGTAGTAGTATTAAATATTTACTTTTGAGCAGAACTAAAACAATAGGAATATGAAATATACAGCTGAACATTTTATCCCTTCAGAGTATGATGAGCAAACAATTGAGTGTATTATTGATTTTCAAGATCAACCTGTGATCCTAAGTATCTATAACGGAGATGATAACTTGGAAGATATTTTGGTAGATGTAAACAAGACAATGGAAGATTTTGAGCATTTGAATAAAAGAGGTGTTCGCTTGATTACAGATGAATTGTTTGATGCCTACACAAAGAAAAGTGCTATAACAGAAGAGGAGTTTATGGAAGACATAAAATTAGTGTCTTTATACTTTACAGGAGATCAGGAAGTAGAGTTTACTTATGAGGGAAACAAAGAGCTTTTTGGCGAACATATCTTGACTATTTCTTTAGTTGAAGGACACTTTGAAGATGGTGTTGCTATAGATGGATAAAAAGTTTAAAGCGCAGCAATAATATAATAAAGAGGTTGACAGAATAATATCATGTTAACCTCTTTTGTTTAATATAGTAGTATTGGACAGATTAATTACTGCAAGTTTGCTGTATTTTAAGCAGAGTATTTTTTTATTTGTCAAGGGAAGATTAGATTTGTATAGTGTGTGTTTGACAAGAAAGTAATTATGACCATTCAAGAATTTTTAAAAAAGCAAAGTAGACAAGACTTAAGTAAATCTAAGAAATTCCCTGTTAGAGAGTTGGAGTTAGATCCAAAGGGCAAATACATTGCTTTTGTTGATGATGCGGAGCACAGTTTTGATGTTTCTATTGTTTTGGATGGCGAAGTAATTATTGTCTCGGACTGTGATTGTCATGTACAAGAAGATAGTTGTTTGCATAAAATAGCTGTGGTAATGGCTATTAAAAATAAGTTTACTGAACAAAAGCGACTTACAAAAAGCAAGCAAACCAAAGGTAGAAAAGCAAAGCTAACAGAAAGCGACGAATTGTTATTACAGATGGACAAAGATGTTTTGGTGCATTGGTTAAAAGAGGTGTTTAAAAAGAATAAACCTTTCGAGAAGCAGTTCTTACTTACCTTTGGAAAGAAAGAAATTAGCTATACACCAGAGCAAGTAAAGGAGACAACCGAACAAGTTATTGCCTCGGTAGCTGGTAAGCGAAAAACATTAGAAGCTGTTAAGATAAAAAAGATATTAGATCTACTAACTATTGCCTTGGAGCCAGTGGAGACTTTTGTTGTGGCAAATATCAATAAACCTATTGCTTATAAGATTTTTTCAACTTTTTTAGATACCCTTTATGCCTTTGATCATAGGGTATCTCATTATAGTAAAAAACTTGGTGTGTACGTTGATGAATATATTGAACGATTTGCTTTGTCGATTAATAATATACAAGATGATAAACAGTGGAGGCATATTGTAGAGATACAACTTCACAGGCTTTTTGAATTGCCGTATTTGACTAATAAGGAATATGATTATATGTTGGTGCAGTATATTTATCTAACAGCAAGTCACCAGCGTATGAATCAATATGTAGACTTGCTAAAAGAAATACTACTTGCTAAGTCCTCTAAACGTTATTTGTTCAGAAATGACTTTACACAGTTTCTTTTAAAAGTGTCAGCCAAGCACAATATTTACCAAGATGTAAGGGTATTCTTTGATAATTGATATACTTGTTTTTTTTATTGTTTGTAATTTTATCTTGTTTGTTAGCGATGTTTTAGTACATTAGTAACCAGTGAATTCCTTATAATCAAGAAATGGCATATATGAAAAGAATAATAGTTAGTTGCTTTGTAACTTTGGCACTCTTAGGTTCTGTACAAGCACAGCAAACCAAGAAAGAGGATAACAGTAAATTACTCTTAGGTATAAAAGCAGGGTTTAATCGTTCAATACTGACTAATCACGATGACTTTTTAGGAAAGTCTGGATTTCATATAGGTTTTGTTGCAGAGAAATTTGTTACTTCTAATATCTCGCTACAAACAGAATTGATGTATTCTACTTTAGGAGCAAATTTTACATCAACAGATTTTATACCTAATAATTTTGATGGTAAGGTTACTTTAAACTATTTGTCTATTCCTATTATGGCAAAGTTTTACCTCTACAAAGGCTTTAATTTACAAATGGGACCGCAGCTAAGCTTTGCATTACATACCAAGTCGAAGTTTGATGGGTATTCTTATTATGAAAATAAGAAGATTGAAAAAACAGATTTTGCTGTTAATTTTGGTCTGGGATATGAGTTTGATAATCGTGTCTTTATTGAGACTCGTGGAATATTTGGAGTTACAAATGTCATTAAACTTGAAGATGACGAGAGTAAGAATTTTGGAGTACAGTTTTCGATTGGTTATAAATTTAACTAAACAATACAGTAAAGGCTTTCTATGAAATAGATGGCCTTTTTTTATGCTTATTTTAGAGGATCTAATTCAATAAAGTTGTTAACTTAGGAAACTTAAACAACAACACTATGTTCAATAAAGATACTTATATAAAACGCAGACAAAATTTAGTAAACAATGTACAGTCAAAAGGTATATTGTTATTCTTTGGAAATATTGAAAACCCTGTAAATTTTGAAGATAATACCTATCACTTTAGACAGGATAGTACTTTTTTATACTACTTTGGTATCCAACAACCAAAATTAGCAGCGATTATTGATTTAGACGAGAATAAATCAATTGTATTTGGAAATGAAATGTCAATCGATGAGATTGTGTGGATGGGACGTCAAGAAACATTAAAAGATAAATGTGAAAAATCAGGAGTTTTAGATGTTCGCCCCTACGCAGATTTAGCTACTTATTTGGCTACTGCTTTAAGTGTTAAGCGTCCTATTCATTACCTGCCACCTTATCAATCAGTAAATAAAATCTTATTAAGCGAATTATTACAAATTTCACTTGGAGATTTTAAAGCTTCTGTGGCTATGATTCAGGCTATTGTAAAACAAAGAGAAATCAAGGAGTCACAAGAGATTGAGCAGATTGAGAGTGCCCTTAAAGTTTCTACCCAAATGCACTTATTGGCTATGCAAATGGCAAGACCTGGAGCTAAAGAATATGAGATTGTGAGTGCTATCGAACATGTGGCTGGAAGTCATAATTGTGAGCTTGCTTATCCTTCTATTGTAACTGTGAATGGGGGGATATTACACAATCATTATAAAATGAATACCCTTGAGTCAGGTAGGTTGTTATTAAACGACTCTGGGTGTGAGACATCAATGGGCTATGCATCAGATTTGACGCGTACCTATCCTGTGGATAAAACTTTTACATCAGAGCAACGTGATCTGTACAATATAGTTTTGAACTCTTTTGAGGGCGCTAAGGCAGAACTTAAAGCTGGAGTAAAATATAAAAACGTACACCTAAAAGCCTGTGAGATATTAGCGCAGGGGCTAATAGATTTTGGTTTGATGAAAGGAAACGCACAAGATGCTGTAGCTAATCATGCCCATACGATGTTCTTCCAATGTGGATTAGGACATATGATGGGATTAGATGTACACGATATGGAAGACTTAGGTGAACAATATGTTGGATATACCGCTGAAGAGCCTAAGGATACAAAACAGTTTGGTATTAAGTCGCTTCGTTTGGGAAAAGAATTAAAAGCAGGACATGTACTAACGGTAGAGCCAGGTATTTACTTTATCCCAGAGTTAATCGAGATGTGGCAGGCAGAGAATAAATACGCGGAGTTTATTAATTATGAAAAACTCAATAAGTTTAAAGACTTTGGAGGTATTCGTATAGAGGATAACTTTTTAATTAACAATGACGGTTATAAACATCTCGGACCTGAATTGATTAAAACAGTAACAGAAATTGAAGATTATAAAAGACAGTTCTAAAAAGTAAAGTATAGATTTGAAAAGCCCAAGAGCATTGCTTTTGGGCTTTTTATATAGTAGTATTTTAATCTTATTTGAGAAATTTTAAAAAGGCATAACTCTTTCTATTGTGTAAATAATTAAGTGTGTCTTCGTGTGTATAGGCTTCTTTTTCAAAACTGATGCATCGATAGGCATGAAAAGAGTCTTTATTCTTTATAAAGTGGTAGGTAAACTCAATGACATACCAGATAAAGAATGGGATAATCAATAATTCCAACTGTTGTTTTAAATGGATGCATTCATGTTGAATTAAAATGTGATTATCAATCTCTTGTTTATCTTTTAGGATAATAAAAGGAAAGATAGTTAGTCCGTCGAATTGTTTAGGTAGTAGATTCTTTATAATCAATATCCTATTGGGATGGATTAGCATAATGTATGTTTTTTGTAATATTTAAAGGTAATTGATTTATAGTGAATCTCGAATATTGTGAATAAAAATTAAATATGTAAATATTCTATGTAAGTTCTGTAATAAGTTTGATAGTCAAAGCGTTTACCTTTATAGCAACGGATATTCACCTTATAAAATATAGCATAATGCACTACTATCAACTTCATGAAGAATTAAAACAACTTTTTCATCAACAAGGTGATTTTCATTGTGATGAAAACTTGGCAATAGAGATTCACAAGTATCCTTTTAAATCCACTAAAGCAGATGGAATATTAATAGGTTCAGAGCGATTATTTTGTGAAGATCACCAGGTTGAATTCCAAGAGTGTTTTGTTAAATATACAGCGGATACCGATACGCTTTTAGATGTTCCAGATTTTAGTGTAAAGGAAAACTTAGATTTTAAAATTATTGTTGTGAAACCCAACGATGTGAAAGTTTGCCAAGATGTGATTGTTATGTTTCATGGTCTTAACGAAAAGAAATGGGATAAGTACTTACCTTGGGCGTATGAACTAACTAAAAGAACAAAAAAAGCTGTAGTCTTATTTCCTATTAGTTTCCACATGGATCGTACACCCTGGCAGTGGTCTGATCGCAAAATGATGTTTGAAATTGCACAGAAACGAGCAGCAGATTGGAAGGAGAATTCTGATAGTAGCTATGTCAATGCTGCTATTAGTACGCGAATGGAGGCTCATCCTCAACGGATGTTTTGGTCGGGCTTGCAGACTTATTACGATTTTATCGAATGGGAAAAGGCTCTTAGAAAAGGAGTTTTTTCTACTGTTTCTTCTCAAGCAAATATTGATCTTTTTGGATATTCTATTGGGTCGTTTTTATCTATTATTTTAATGATGGCTAATCCTAACAATATATTGGATAAGGCTAAGTTGGTGTGTTTTTGTGGTGGGATGACCATAGATCGTATGTTCCCAGTTTCAAAATACATCATGGATGGTCGTGCAACTATAATGATGCAGAAGATATTCGCACAATTATTAACCACAAGCTTTGCTGCCGAACCAAGATTAAATCACTATCAATCATGTGAATTACATCCTGGAGAGAGTTGGTTTAAAACAATGTTGAGGTATAATCATTTTCAAGCTGAACGTGAAGTGCGGCTAAGAGAGTTACAAGGTCAAATCATGTCTATTAATCTAAAAAATGATGAAGTAGCACCTCCAGTGGAAGCCTTAAATATGCTAAAGGGACCTTATAGGGATATTGATATTAAAGTGGATATATTAGACTATCCTTTTAATTATACTCATATGGTTCCCTACCCATTGACAAGTAAAAATGCTGAAGAAGTAGATATACATTTTAATCTAACAATGGATAAAATGGCAAATTTTTACTTAAAGTAATAATCTTGTAAACTTCTTGTTTTCATTGGGTTTGAGTATTGATTTTAGAAGCGAATGTTTGAAAAGTATAAGAAATAAATAAAAAATATTTGTCGAGGGTATGAAAATAATACCTACATTTGACCTATCAAATAAACAATAAAAGACATGTATCTTAATCAATTACATCATCGTCATCATTCTACTTGTACTCTTACGAGCTGGTAATGATATGGTGTATTTGAATCCAAAATATCTAATTATCCCGTTTGAGTAAATCAGACGGGATTTTTTGTTTTTAAGCATATTGCTATTTTATATTTCCTATTGATTTACTCAAACATTATAATCTAAAATATGATGAGTAAATTAAAAATTGCAATCCAAAAAAGTGGACGTCTTAGTGAGAAATCCCTAGAATTATTAAAAGAGTGTGGTATTAAGTTTCCCAATGGTGGAGGTAAACTAATTGCCGAAAGTAAAAACTTTCCTATTGAAGTATTGTTCTTGCGAGATGATGATGTAACCAAATACGTAGAACAGCAAGTAGCTGATATCGGTATCGTGGGAGAGAATGTTTTCATTGAAGCTAATCTTTCTGTGAATGTTTTAGAATACTTAGGCTTCGGAAGTTGTCGTTTAAGTTTAGCTGTTTCAAAAGAAGTAGATTATCCTGGGATAACATACTTTGAAGGGAAAAAGATAGCTACTTCATATCCATTCATTTTACAGAAGTATTTGAAAGAGCAAGGAGTAAGTGCTACTATAGAGTTTATTTCTGGTAGTGTTGAGATTGCTCCTAGTATTGGATTAGCTAGCGGTGTGTGTGATATCGTGAGTAGTGGATCTACGTTAATGTCTAATGGGCTTAAAGAAGTAGATAAGGTACTGGATAGTCAGGCAATACTAATTAGTAATAAAGCTTTAAGTATTGAGAAACAGGCGCTGTTAGATAAACTCTTGTTTAGAATAAAGTCCGTTTTAAATGCAAAAGAACGCAAGTATATCTTATTGAATGCGCCTAACGATAAGTTGGAACAAATCATTTCAATATTACCAGGTATGAAGAGTCCTACTATTCTTCCATTAGCTGATAAGGGATGGAGCAGTTTACACTCTGTCATCCAAGAAGATCAGTTTTGGGATATTATCGATGAGTTAAAAAACTTAGGAGCAGAGGGAATTCTAGTAGCTCCAATAGAAAAAATGATTTACTAAACTAAGAAGTTATGATTACAATATACAAACCAACAAAAGAGGAATGGATAGGATTGATCAAACGCCCTATTATTACTACAGAAAGTTTAAATGAGAGTATTAGTACTGTACTAAAACAAGTTAAAGACAAAGGGGATGTAGCTGTTGAGAATTACACCTCATTATTCGATGGAGTACAACTGAAAAACTTCAGAGTAAGCAAACAAGAAATTGAAGAAGCCACTACTTCAGTTAGTCAGGAAATAAAAGAAGCTATAAAGATAGCTGCATCTAATATCAAAAAGTTTCACCAATCTCAGATCATACAAGAGGAAAAAGTAGAAACAACAGAAGGGGTTAACTGTTGGAGAAAGAGTGTGGGAATAGAAAAGGTAGGACTTTATATACCAGGGGGAACAGCTCCTCTATTCTCTACTTTATTAATGTTAACTATTCCAGCTCAGTTAGCAGGTTGTAAAGAGTTGATATTGTGTACACCGTGTAACAAACAAGGCAAGGTAAATGAAGTAGTACTTTATGCTGCTCAATATTTAGGAATAGATACAATTTTTAAAATAGGAGGAGCTCAGGCTATTGCTGCTATGGCCTACGGTACAGAGACTGTTCCTCAAGTTTATAAGATATTCGGGCCTGGTAATCAGTATGTGACTAAGGCTAAGGAGCTAGTACAGGCAGAAGGTGTAGCTATTGATATGCCAGCGGGGCCTAGTGAAGTTTTAGTTATCGCTGATGAGGTGGCAGATGCAGATTATATAGCTGCAGATTTGTTGTCACAGGCAGAACACGGGACAGATAGTCAAGTAGTCTTGGTAACGACAACAAGACAAAAGATAAGTGAAGTAACAGAGGCTTTAGAAAAACAATTAGAAGAATTACCTCGAAAGGACTTAGCCATACAGACACTTAAGAATAGCTTGATGATAGAATTATCGACTATAGAAGAATGTATTGCTTTTAGCAATGCTTATGCACCTGAACACTTAATCTTGAATATAGAGAATGCCGAGAAGTATATAGACTTAGTGATCAATGCAGGTTCAGTATTCTTAGGCGCTTACTCATGTGAGAGTGCAGGGGACTATGCTAGCGGAACGAATCATACCTTACCTACTAATGGATATGCCAAGAGCTATAGCGGGGTATCTGTAGATAGTTTTGTAAAGAAGATTACTTTTCAAAAGTTAACAAAACAAGGGCTGAAAAATATAGGTAAAACAATAGAAGTAATGGCAGAAGCAGAGGAGTTAATCGCTCACAAAAACGCTGTTAGTATTCGCCTTAAAAAACTAAGTAATGAGTAATAGTAAAATAAATATAAACGAATTAGTACGCCCTAATATTAAGATCTTATCTCCTTATACCAGTGCAAGAGATGAGTATAAAGGAGATAAGGAGGTATTCTTAGATGCGAATGAGAATCCTTATGGTAAAGTGAACCGCTATCCTGATCCTTATCAACTTGAGTTAAAACAAGTGATTAGTAAGGTAAAAGGAGGTAGTGCTGACCAATTGTTTTTAGGTAATGGAAGTGATGAAGCTATTGACTTAGCCTATCGTATATTCTGTGAGCCCAATAAGGATAAAGCTATTGTATTTACACCAACCTATGGAATGTATGAAGTGTATGCTAATATCAATGCTGTAGAGCTAATTACACTTCCTCTAGATGAGATATTTCAGATCGAACAAGCAATGGTAGAGCCTTATCTAAACGATGATACTGTGAAGTTGATGTTTATCTGTTCGCCTAATAACCCTACTGGCAATCTAATCTGTGAAGAAACAATAGTCACATTGCTTAATCGCTTTAAAGGAATCGTTATAATCGATGAAGCGTATATTGATTTTAGTAATGAACCTTCTTGGTTAGATAAATTGTCACAATATAGTAATCTAATCATTTTACAGACCTTGTCTAAAGGGTGGGGAATGGCAGGTCTACGCATCGGTATGGCATGGATGAATGAAGAGGTGCTTTACTATTTTAATAAAGTGAAGTCTCCTTATAATTTGAGTGTTGTTAATCAGCAACTTGCGATTGAAACGTTAAGGGATGTCGAGGGCTTTAAAGAGAGAATAGCACTACTTTTAAGTGAGAAAGAAAGAGTGATTAGAGAATTAAGTACATTGTCTATTACATCGTTTATCTATCCTTCAGAAGCTAATTATCTCTTAGTTAAATTCGACAAGGCTGATCAACTGTATCAAGAGTTAATAGATAGACAGATTATCGTGAGAAATAGAAGTAAAGTAGTAGAAAATACTTTGCGTATTTCGATAGGAACACCACAGGAAAACAACCAATTAATAACTGCATTAAAAGCTATAGAACGTGAAAAAGAAAGTATTGTTTATAGATAGAGACGGAACTATTATTAAAGAACCTGAAGACTTTCAGATAGATAGTTTTGAAAAATTAGTATTCTTACCCAAGTCAATATCTAGTTTGTCTAAAATTGCTCGAGAGTTAGATTATATACTTGTATTAGTTAGTAATCAAGATGGTCTAGGAACTGCTTCATTTCCAGAAAACACTTTCTGGCCAGTACAGAACTTTATTTTGGATACACTAGCAGACGAGGGAGTGACATTTACAGATATTTATGTAGATGATTCTTTTGAACATGAGAATAAACCTACGCGCAAACCTGGGCTCGGAATGTTAGGTAAGTATGTATATGGTGATTATGATTTGGCTAATTCGTATGTATTAGGAGATCGATTTACAGATATACAATTGGCAGAGAACTTAGGGAGTAAAGCTATTTATATCAATGAATTAAAGGATGATAGAGCTGCTCTGTCTACAATGGACTGGGAAGAAATCTATCAGTTTTTAAAACAACAGCCTCGTATAGGGAAAGAATATAGAAAGACCAATGAAACGATTATTGATATATCTGTAAACTTAGACTGTGCTAAAGAATGTAAGATTAATACTGGATTAGCCTTTTTTGATCACATGTTAGAACAGGTGAACAGACATGGTAATATCGGTTTGGAGATTCAGGTAAAAGGAGATTTGCAAGTAGATGAGCACCATACGATAGAGGATACTGCTATAGCCTTAGGTACAGCCTTTAAAAAAGCATTGGGTACTAAGAAAGGGATAGAGCGATATGGATTCTTACTTCCGATGGATGAGTGTTTAGCACAGGTAGCTATTGATTTTGGAGGAAGGGCATGGTTAGTATGGGAGGCTGAGTTTAAGAGAGAAAAAGTAGGTGATATGCCTACAGAGATGTTCTTTCACTTCTTTAAATCGTTCTCTGATGCAGCGAGTTGTAACCTAAATATTAAGGTAGAGGGAGATAATGAACACCACAAGATAGAGTCTATATTCAAAGCCTTTGCTAAGGCAATAAAGATGGCAGTGAGCAAGACAGAAAATTACAATATCCCTAGTACTAAAGGTATACTATGATCGCAATTATAAAATACAATGCAGGTAATGTACAGTCTGTACAGAATGCAATAGAACGCTTAGGGTATAAGACTATAGTGACAGATGATCTAGCGATGCTCACCTGTGCAGATAAGGTGATTTTTCCAGGAGTAGGAGAGGCTTCATCTGCGATGAGATACTTAATAGACAAGGGGTTGGATAAAGTAATTATAGGATTGCAACAACCTGTTTTGGGAATTTGTTTAGGAATGCAGTTGTTGTGTAAATCGAGTGAGGAGGGAGGAGTAGAAGGTTTAGGTATCTTTGATAATGAGGTAAAGCTGTTTCCTGCCTTAGACATAGTTCCTCACATGGGATGGAACAACTTTAGTAGTGTGAAAGGACCTTTATTTAAAGGAATACAATTGGCAGATGATTTTTACTATGTGCATAGTTATTACGCAACATTAAGTGAGAGTACTATTGCTGTGAATACCTATATACAACCTTTTTCGGCGGCTTTACAAAAGGATAATTTCTATGCAGTGCAGTTTCACCCTGAGAAGTCGGGTAAAGTAGGAGAACTATTAATAAAGAATTTTTTAGAATTATGAGAATTATACCAGCGATAGATATAATAGCAGGGCAGTGCGTTCGACTATCTAAGGGGGATTATAACACCTCTAAAGTGTATAATACCAGTGCAGTGGAAGTGGCAAAACAGTTTGAAGATGCAGGAATTGAGTATCTACACGTAGTGGATCTAGATGGTGCTAAGTCGAGCCAAATAATGAATGCTAAGGTATTAGAAGAGATAGCTACTCAAACCAATCTACAGATAGACTTCGGTGGAGGTATTAAGAAGGATGAAGATATCATTACTGCTTTTAATAGCGGTGCTAAGCAAGTGACTGTAGGAAGTATAGCAGCGACTAAGCCAGAACTATTCTTAAGGTGGTTAGATGCTTATGGAAGTGAGAAAGTAATATTGGGAGCAGATTGTAAGCAACGCAAGATTATGACTCAAGGATGGTTAGACTCTGCCGATACAGACGTTTTAGAGTTTATCCAGTCGTATGAGCAGAGAGGGGTGTCTTATACCATAGTCACTGATATAGAAAAAGACGGAATGCTAAGCGGACCTGCCATAGAGCTGTATAAAGAGATTATAGCGAATACAGAAGTTAAGTTGATCGCTAGTGGAGGGTTAACTACTGTAGCCGAATTGTACAAGCTAAAAGAGATAGGCTGTGAAGCAGTAATCATAGGCAAAGCTATTTATGAAGGAAAGATAACCTTAAAAGAGTTGAGTGAATTATGCTAAAGAAGAGAATAATAGCCTGTATGGATATTCAGAATGGCCAGGTGGTCAAAGGGATTAACTTCGTTGATATACAGCGAGCTGGTGATCCTATAACATTGGCAAAACGCTATGTAGTGGAGGGCGTAGATGAATTAGTCTTTTTAGATATCACTGCTACAATCGAGAATAGAAAGACATTAATTGGTTTAGTAAATGAGATCGCGAGTCAGATAAATATACCATTTACAGTAGGAGGAGGGATTAGCACTAAAGAACAGGCGATCGAATTAGTTAGGTCAGGTGCGGATAAGGTAAGTGTTAATTCTGCTGTGATTAAAAGACCAGAACTAGTTAGCGAAATAGCACAAGGCCTAGGTAATCAGTGCGCTGTTGTAGCTATAGATACAAAATACGAAGATGGAGAGTGGTGGGTATACAGTGCAGGCGGGCGTATTAAAACAGATCTTAAGACTGTAGAGTGGGCAAGAGAAGTAGAGCGCTTAGGGGCAGGCGAAATATTATTAACTTCTATGAATAATGACGGTACAAAAGACGGTTTTGCACTGGATATTACAGCTGAGGTAGCCAAGGAAGTGAATATTCCTGTGATTGCTTCAGGTGGTGCAGGTGCTATAGAACACTTCACACAGGTATTCACTCAGACGCAAGCGACAGGTGCCTTAGCAGCGAGTATTTTTCACTATGCAGAAGTAGGTATACCAGAGTTAAAGCAGGCGTTAAAAACAAATAATATAAGTGTAAGATGAAATTAAATATCAATTTTAATAAAGGAAATGGGTTAGTACCTGTGATTATTCAGGATAAAGATTCTATGCAAGTATTGATGCAAGGATATATGAATGAAAAGGCCTACCAACAGACAATCACACAGGGAAAAGTAACGTTCTACAGTCGTACTAAGAATAGGCTTTGGACCAAAGGAGAAACCTCAGGAAATTATTTATTGGTCAAAGATATTAAGACGGACTGTGACCAGGACTGCCTTTTGATATCCGTAGAGGCAGTAGGAGCAACATGTCATACAGGAACTACTTCTTGTTTTGGAGAAATGGCAGACAAAGGCTTTGTCTATCAATTAGAACAAATCATCAGTGAGCGAATAGATGATAATATAGAGTCATCATATACCAATCAACTTTACAAAAGAGGTATAAACAAGGTAGCTCAAAAAGTAGGGGAAGAAGCAGTTGAGTTAGTTATCGAAGCTAAAGATGACAATGATGATTTGTTTAAGAATGAAGCAGCAGATTTATTGTACCACTATTTAATCCTTTTAAAGGCAAAAGGTTTTATGCTAAGTGACATAGAGGCTGTATTAAAACAAAGACACACAAAATAAGTGTATTGTTATAAATACTCTGTGAACAAGAACAAGGTAATACAAATAACAAAGCCTCCCATTAGGAGGCTTTGTTGTATGTAAGCTATTTGATTATTTAGCGTTGTTTGCTTCAATCCACTCGCGTGCATTAACGAATGCTTCCATCCAAGGAGAAACTTCATCTTTTCTTCCTTCTGGATAGTTAGCCCAGTGCCATTGGAATAATGAACGCTCGATGTGAGGCATCATTACTAAGTGGCGTCCTGTTGTATCACACATCATAGCAGTGTTAAAGTCAGAACCATTAGGGTTAGCAGGGTAAGCCTCATAGGCATACTTCGCTACGATATTGTATTTATCTTCTGTCTCAGGTAAGTTGAATTTACCTTCTCCATGAGAAACCCATACTCCTAAAGTACTTCCTTTTAAAGTTGAAAGCATAATAGAGTTGTTCTCTTGAATAGTTACAGAAGTAAAGATACTCTCGTGTTTTTGAGATTCGTTATGTTGCATCTTACCGTGTACTTCGTGCTCAGGATTGATTAATTCTAATTCCATAAACAACTGACACCCGTTACAGATACCTACAGATAAAGTGTCCTGACGAGCAAAGAAGTTTTTCAATGCTGTATTTGCTTTCTCATTGTACATAAATGCACCAGCCCATCCTTTTGCAGATCCTAATACGTCAGAGTTAGAGAATCCACCTACAGCTCCGATAAATTGGATATCTTCAAGCGTTTCTCTACCTGAAATAAGGTCTGTCATGTGAACGTCTTTTACATCAAAACCAGCTAAGAACATTGCATTAGCAACCTCTCTTTCTGAGTTACTACCTTTCTCGCGGATAATAGCTGCTTTAGGTCTTGGTTTAGAAGCGTCAACTACAGGTTTTTTACCGTCAAACTGAGTTGGGAAACTGAAGTTTAAAGGTTGTTCTTTATAGTTGTTATAACGATCTGCGGCCTTGTTATTCTTTGTTTGTTTTTGGTCTAATAAATAAGACGTTTTCATCCAAGTATCTCTAATAGCAGGTACGCTAAATGCGAAGTGATCTGATCCATTAGTGAATGATACTTTCTCATCAGTAGTAACCGTACCGATCTTAACAGCTACAACTCCTTTAGCAGCTAATGCTTGTTCTAAAGTAGCGTCGTCTTTAGCTTGAACGATAAGCGCGATGTTTTCGTTAAACAATGCTTTTACGGTGTCTTTCTCGTTAAGAGCAGTCAAGTCATATTTAGCACCTAAGTTCACATCTGCAAACGTCATTTCTAAAAGAGAAGTAACTAAACCACCACTTCCGATATCGTGTCCAGCAGCGATTTGTTCGTTAGCTACTAATTCTTGAATAGCATTGAATGCATTTTTAAAGTAAGCCGCATCAGTGATAGTAGGAACCTCTTGACCAATCTTGTTTAGTACTTGTGCAAAAGAAGAACCTCCCAATTTGAAGTTGTCTTTAGACAAGTTGATATAGTAAATAGAACCAGCGTTTTTCTTTAAAGTAGGTTCTACTATTTTAGTAATATCTGTACAGTTTGCTGCAGCAGAGATAATAACAGTACCAGGAGCAATAACTTCATCGTTAGGATACTTCTGCTTCATTGATAATGAATCTTTTCCTGTAGGGATATTGATCCCTAATTCGATAGCGAAGTCCGAACACGCTTTTACAGCTTTGTATAAACGAGCATCTTCTCCAGCATTGTTACATGCCCACATCCAGTTTGCTGATAAAGAAACGTTTTTGATTCCTTCTTTAAGAGGAGCCCAAACGATATTAGATAAAGCCTCAGCAATAGCATTTCTACTTCCTGCAGCAGGATCTACGATAGCTACTACAGGAGCGTGTCCTACAGTAGTTGCGATACCTTCTTTACCTTTGTAATCAAGTGCCATAGCACCTAAGTTATTTAATGGCAATTGTAATGGGCCTGTACATTGTTGTTTAGCCACACGACCTCCCACACAACGGTCTACTTTATTTGTCAACCAATCTTTAGAAGCTACAGCTTCTAATTGTAACAATTGGTTTAAGTATTCTTCTACTTTTGATACAGAGTAATCTAAATCAGCATATACACGGTTGATTGTTTGATCATCCATGATTGTCTTAGGAGAGCTTCCGAACATATCTTCGATAGCGAAGTCCATTGGTTTATCTCCTTTTGTTTTAGATTCTATCGTAAAGCGGTGATCATTAGTAATCTCACCAACAGTGTACATCGGAGCGCGTTCTCTTTCTGCAATTCTCGCTAAAGTATCGATGTCTTTTTGACCGATTACTAATCCCATTCTTTCTTGAGACTCATTACCAATAATTTCTTTAGCAGATAGCGTAGGGTCACCCACAGGTAGAGCATCTAAGTTGATATTTCCACCTGTTTCTTCTACTAATTCAGAAAGACAGTTTAAGTGTCCACCTGCACCGTGATCGTGAATAGATACGATAGGGTTATGTTCAGCCTCTACCATCGCACGGATAGCATTAGCAGCACGTTTTTGCATCTCTGGGTTAGAACGTTGGATAGCGTTTAACTCAATTCCAGAACCGAAAGCACCTGTATTAGCAGAAGATACTGCCGCACCTCCCATACCGATTCTGTAGTTCTCACCACCTAAGATCACCACTTGGTCACCTTCAGTTGGTTTGTGTTTTAAAGCTTGGTCTAATTTACCGTATCCAATACCACCAGCTTGCATAATCACTTTGTCAAACCCTAATTTACGAGCGTCTTCTTCATGCTCGAATGTAAGGATAGACCCTGTGATTAAGGGTTGACCGAATTTGTTACCAAAGTCAGAAGCACCATTAGAAGCTTTGATTAAGATATCGATAGGCGTTTGGTATAACCATGCTCTTTCGTCCATTGCTTGTTCCCATGGACGGTTTTCTTCTAAGCGAGAGTATGATGTCATATAGATAGCAGTACCTGCTAACGGCAATGAACCTTGCCCACCAGCTAAACGGTCGCGTATCTCTCCTCCAGATCCTGTAGCAGCACCATTAAAAGGTTCTACAGTAGTAGGGAAGTTATGCGTTTCTGCTTTTAATGAAATAACAGAGTCAAACTCAGTCTCTGCATAGAAGTCAGGTTTGTCTGCCGATTTAGGAGCAAACTGCGTTACTTTAGGTCCTTTGACAAAAGCAACGTTATCTTTATAAGCCGAAACAATATCATTAGGATTTGTCTCAGATGTTTTTCTAATTAATTTGAAAAGAGAAGTAGGTTGCTCTTCTCCGTCGATGATGAAGGTACCGTTAAATATTTTGTGACGGCAGTGTTCTGAGTTCACTTGTGAGAATCCGAATACCTCAGAGTCTGTAAGTTTACGTCCCAATTTAGTCGCTAAGTCATTTAGGTAAGTAATCTCTTCATCGTTTAAAGCTAAACCTTCTTGTGCGTTGTATTTAGCGATGTCCTCAATGTAGTTAATTGCTTCTGGAGCAATATTGATTGCAAAGATGTCTTGGTGTAGTGTTTCGAACTCTTGTGATAACATTGGATCGAATGCTTCACAGTCTTCTGCTTTTACGAACTCTTCAATGCGAATAATTCCAGTGATTCCCATATTTTGAGTAATCTCTACAGCATTGGTACTCCATGGAGTAATCATCGTAGCACGTGGACCGACAAATTTAGCGTTGATTGTTTTCTCGTTGATGTGCTTGGCATTGCCAAATAACCAGTTTAACTTTTGGATATCTTCATTAGATAAGTTGTTCTCCACCTGTACTGTGTAGAACTTTCTCGAAGGGTTTTCGAAGAAATGAATCATTGCGTTAAGAATATTTAGTTGTTGTTGTAATGCACAAAAATAGACTAAAAAATAAGATTTTGAAAATTAATGTTTCAATGGACTTAAAAAGATAAAATTGCCTTTTACTATAGCTAAAAAGCTTGTATAAAAAAAGGTTTCAGACTCAAGCCTAAAACCTTTTTTACTATGATTATTTTTCAATATTATTTCGAAGCATCCACAGTTTTACATACCTTAAAAAGGTAGCATAACCATTTAAAAATGACAAGATAAGTCCTGGTATTCCATCTCTAAAACCTTGTTTTAAAAAATAGTGTTTTAAAAAACGCAATCCTGGTTTTAAAATAAAGTGAAAGAAGGTCAGCTTGCCTGTTTTTAGGTTGTAATCTTCTGCTTGTAATGTTGCATAGTGACTTAATTTCTGTACGTGAAAGTCAAAACCCCTATAGGTATTGTGATAGAGTTTATTCTTTAGAAAACCTATTTGGCCTTCCACTTGTAAATTCTCGTGAACTTTATTTACATAAAAACTATTGTCTTTTTTAAAAAGGCGAACTACTTTGTCATTCTGATATCCTGAATAATTAATTGGTCTTTCAAAAAAGTAATTACGTCTAAAAACCCAGTAAGCTTGATATTGATTTTGTTTGTTGTTTTTAAAGAGTTCGATTATTTCTTCTCTTAATTCTGCAGTTAATTGTTCATCTGCATCTAATAATAAAACCCATTCTGTGTCTATTTGTGTGATAGCCCAGTTTTTTTGATCGGAGTAGTTATCAAATTTTCTTGTTAACACTTTTGCTCCTAACTCTGTTGCTATCTCTACAGTTTTATCCGTACTACAAGAATCGATTAAATAGACCTCTTCTACTATATCAATAGCAGATAAAATGCAGTCCCTAATTTTAGTTTCTTCATTTTTGGTTGGAATTAGAAGTGTTAGTTTGTTTTTCATTTTATTTGGTCCCTACTTTATAAAATAGCTATCTGTTTAATATAACTTTATGTGATTTATTTTATTGCTCTATGTAAATTGATTAACTTGACATACTTCATGAAAGAAAAGAAAGATTGTATTAAGGAAAATGCAAAACCATCAATTCCGTTAAGAATGCCTTTTTTGAAGAAATAACATCTCACAAAAGCAACTGTTCCATTTAAAATAGGTTTAAAAGCCGAGACTTTTTTTCCTTTTTCAAATAATTGTTGTGCAGCCCAAGTAGAATATTGATTCTTCTTGTCTATTACTTGTTTGTAAGATTCCCACCCATAGTGCAAGATGTGTACATTAACGCTTTTTTCATTGGTAGCGATAATGTATTGATGAGCCATATGATCTGAAGGAAAAGCTGTTTTTTTATTAAAAAAGCGAACTTTTGAATCGGGATACCATCCAGAGAAATTAATAAGTTTGTTTCCTAAGAAATTTTTGACTCTAAATTTATAGGCATCAATGGTGCTGTTTTCATATTCTTTTTTGCGAATAAATGCTAAAGCATCCTCGTCTAAGAACTCATCAGCATCTAAGTTCATTATCCAGTCATTTTTACAATATTGCAAACCATACGTTCGTTGTGGACCATCACCTAAGTATGCTTGCAAATAAACTTTTGCTCCTTTGCTCTTTGCTATTTCGACTGTTTTATCTGTGCTATTTGAATCAATGATGATTACCTCTTCACAGTACTGAAATAATGAATCTAAACACTTTCCAATGTTTTTTTCCTCATTAAATGTTATTACTAATCCAGTTATTGGCATAATTGTTCGTTGTATATAAGCTGTATAAAGATAGTGTTAATGTTGTAATTTTTAATCTATGGTAAGTTGATTATTTTTTACTCTAAAATTAAATGATTGTATGTAAGCTTTGATGAAATCTTCCATTTGTTTTAGAACCTCTAATTCAGTATTCATTAGATTGTTCTTAAGTAATGGATCTGTTTTCCAATTGTATAATCCCAATGTTTTCTTTCCATCAAAAGCTAAGTAATAATCGCCTTTTTCGTAGTTGTATATATTGTCTAAGTAGTTAACAACAAAATCTTGCTCTGATTTATACGATTTACCATAAGTAACTATTTTGGTGTTAATTTGCAGATAATCCATTAAACTTGGCAAGATATCAATCTGTTGAAAGTTCTTTTCTACTTTTTCTATTGAAAGACTTTCGTCTCCAGGTGCAAAAAATAAGATTGGAACTCTGAACTTACCTACATTAGTTTTCCAATGGTCTTCCTTGGGTTCTGAGCAAGTGTGATCAGCTGTAATAACAAAGATTGTGTTGTTGTACCACTCTTTAGTTTTAGCTGTTTCAAAGAATTTCTTCAAGGAGTAGTCTGCATAGGCAATAGATTCGTGAATGTCAGCATTTCCCTTTGGAAATTTCCCTTTGTATTTCTCAGGTATGGTATAGGGGTTGTGTGATGAAATTGTAAATAAAGTCGTAAAAAAAGGCTTTTTAAACTCATCTAGTTTTTTTGCATAAAACTGTAAGAACTCTTCATCGAATATTCCCCATGCACCATCGAATGCCTCTGGACCTTGATATTCATTCTTTCCATAATACTCATCAAATCCCGCCACATTTGCATATTGGTCAAAGTTTTGACTTCCGTTAAATGCTCCATGGAAGAAAGCGGTGTGATAACCATTTTCTTTTAAGATTTTGGGTAGGGTATATACATCGTTTAGTGCATAGCTCGATGATATAAAGGTTCTGTTCATTAAACTTGGAATGCTTGAGATAGCTGAAGGTACAGCATCTATAGAAACTTTACCATTGGCAAAAGCATTTTCAAAGAAATGACTGTTTTGTGCTAAAGAGTCCATAAAAGGAGTTAAGCCTCTGTGCATGGTTTCTCTACCAAAACTCTCCACTATTAATAGGACAACATTCTTTTTATTTATGCTATCATACTTGAATTCTTGTATAGGATTAAAGACTTTATTTAGTTCGCTATCAGTGAAAAATTGTACTTCTTCCAAGACCTCACTTTTCCCCATTGTCTTGATAACAGAGAAAGGTGTGTTTAAGACAAGTGCTGTGTTTTTTAGCCCACCGTACTGAGAAGCATCTACTAATCTTATGGGTTTATGCTGTAAACCACCACGGCCTAAAACAAGCATAATACCTATAACTAATATTGCTATAATGATATCTTTTACGTTGATATAACTTCTTTTTATTTTGTAATCTATCTTTCTGTAAATCAACCAAAAAATAAAGAAAGATAAAAACATGAATAGTGGTATCCACCAATAATCAACAATAAAGTTTTTTAGTAGACCTGGTATTTCTTGCTCCATTCCAGTAGCTGTAATGAAGGCATAAGAACTACGGCGACCAATGAATTTAAAGTATTCGTAATCTACGTAGTTCAAGCATAGAAAGAAAATATTGACTAAGTAAAAACTGTAAAATAAGAATTGTTGGTAACCTGCTCTGGTTTGAAATTTACCTGGAAAGATATGAAGTAGGGCAAAAGCCATATTTAAAAATCCCAGCGCAGCAAGGTCAAATCGCAATCCACCTATAAATACTTTCCAATCCCATGGATCTAACAAGTGACTGTTATAGAAATAGAACCCTATTCTACATACTTGATAGAAGATAAAGATTAAAGCAAATCTTTTGAAAAATAAAATACAATTTTGAGAAAGAAGTTTACTCATGATATTTGATTAATAATTTGTAATAAATTAAAACAGAGTACCCGTAAGTACTCTGTTTTAACAGATGTAACATGATTATACAGCTACATTATACTCTCTTAAGGCATCGTTTAACGATGTCTTTAAATCCGTTGATGCTTTGCGTGTTCCAATTATTAAAGCACACGGCACTTGATATTCACCAGCAGGGAATTTCTTTGTATACGAACCCGGTATCACTACAGAGCGCTCTGGTACATATCCTTTTATTTCTTTAGGAGTATCTCCTGTTACATCTATAATTTTAGTAGACGCTGTCAGTACCACATTAGCACCTAATACAGCCTCTTTTCCTACTCGAACACCTTCTACTACGATACAACGCGATCCGATAAATGCATTGTCTTCTATAATTACAGGAGCTGCCTGTAGGGGTTCTAGTACTCCTCCGATACCTACACCACCTGATAAGTGTACGTTCTTTCCAATTTGAGCACATGATCCTACTGTAGCCCATGTGTCTACCATCGTCCCCTGATCTACATAAGCACCTATATTCACATATGATGGCATTAATATCACTCCAGCAGAAATATAGGCTCCATGACGAGCCACAGCATTAGGCACTACTCTGATTCCCTTTTCAGCATAATTCTTCTTCAGAGGCATTTTGTCGTGATATTCAAAGATACCAGCTTCTAAAGTTTCCATCTTTTGGATAGGGAAGTAAAGTACCACTGCCTTTTTTACCCATTCATTGATTTGCCATTCTGTTCCCTTAGGTTCAGCTACACGCAATTTACCACTGTCAATCAGCTCTATAACTTCACGAATAGTATTTTGAGTGTTTTGATCTTGTAAAAGTGAGCGGTCTTCCCACGCTTTTTCGATTACTTCTTGTAAGTGCGTCATCTGTATTAGATTGAGGTTTGTTAATATATAATTATTGAATGGCTTTGATTACCGCCATTAAGTCTTGTTCTGCTAATCCTTGTTCACTGGCCTTTGCATACGCTTGTTCTGCAGCCTGTGTCAGAGCAGTATCCCATCCTGCCTCTTGTGCTAAGCGAATGTCCTTTAGCATAAATTTTAGTGGAAATGCAGCAGGATAATCATCGCTTAGGATAGCAGAGGTCTTTATCTTACTCATACCAGAGCCACATGCACTATCATTTACGATAGCAGTCATCATCTCTCTATTTATTCCATTTTGTTCAGCCAATAGCACAGTCTCAGCTAGTCCTTGTACTACTACAGACATATAGTAGTTAATGGCTAGTTTAGCTTTACTACCACTACCTGATTCTCCTAAGTAGTAATGACTTTTTCCCATAACCTCGAAGTATGGGATAGTGCGTTCGTAGATTGTTTTGTCTCCACCTACTAAGAATAGTAGTGTACCATCTACAGCAGGCTTTACACTTCCTGATATAGGAGCATCTAGATAATGAGCCTTTTTTTCTTGTATTTGTTGATATAGTTTTTTAGCTAAGACAGGTGATATAGTACTGCTATTGACAAAAGTCTTTCCCGTTATCTCCTGTGTGAGAATTTGGTTGAATGTATCTTCTACAATTGCATCGTTAGGCAAGGTTAAGAAGACTATATCAGATGCTTTAATGAAAGCAGTTAATTCTTGAATAGCAACAGCTCCTTTCGCCACTAATGGGGATACTTTATTAGGGATGCGTTGGTATATATTAAGCTTATATCCAGCCTTTAAAAGGTTTTCTGCCATTGGGTTTCCCATATTTCCAAGTCCTATCCATCCAATTGTCTTCATAGTCTATCCTGTCTGTGATTTTGTTCGAAAAGCAAATATAATTAATAATGTTCATTTTTATCGTGTTTGAGTTAAACAAGCGCTATATTCTATAAGTGAATGAAGTCGTGGGTTATTGTAGTTATTGTCAAAATAAAATATATTTGCTTACAAGGATATACAACCAAAAGTATGAAGGACATTAAATGGGAGACACTCGATAGACTAAAAGCAGGTTTTAAAGAACTGGAGGCTAAAGGTGAGTTTATTTATATGCCTACTATTAACTTGGACTATTATCCAGGGGAACCTTATCGATCTAATTATTATGGAATTGGTCTATTAGAACAAGGAGAGATTACTTTCTATATTGATTTAACGCGTTATCACATCCAAGCTCCAGCTATTATCTTTGCAGATACCACTTCGATTAAACGTTGGGACAAAACCAAGCGCACTTATGAAATGCGTACTATTTTGTTCTCTGAAGACTTTATGCAGAGCAAGCTTATTGAGAATAATGTGTTGAATTCTTTTTCTGATTTGTCGAGTTTAGGTGGTTGTGTGACTCAATTAAACGAAGTTGAGTTTACTAATTTTCTGACTTTGTTTAAAGTCATAGATAGTCGTGTGAACTCTGACAATCCATTTCACATTGAAGTTGTACGTGGTGCAATCTACAGCATGATTAATGAGGTGGCGTATATGTATGAAAAATACGGTAACCAAACTAAAGCACTTCACTCTTTAGATTTGCGTTTTCGAGAGGCTGTAGCTAAGCATTGCAAACAACAACGAAGTGTTCAGTTTTATGCCGAGTATCTACATGTACACCCCAAATATCTCAGTCATGTTATTTCTACAGAAACAGGAATGACTGCCAGTGAATGGATACAATCTCAAGTAGTGTTAGAAGCAAAAGTTTTGCTGCAAGATCATACGATATCAGTGGGAACTATTGCTGAGGTATTAAACTTTCCTGACCAAAGTACTTTTGGTAAATACTTTAAAAAATACGCGGGAATTAGCCCAAGTAACTATCGAGAGAATCTATGATTGTCTTTTTGATTGAATTTTCTTTACCAATATCAAGTGTTTTTTAACCTTCAATTGGCCTACTTGTCTTTTTTATAAGACACTCTCTTTTTGGTTTGTAAGGATGTTTTTCCTTCTCAAGTAATTTGTTTACAGTGATTTATTGGTTTTTTAGGCTCATTTTAATCTAAATATTAAAATATACTTAAAAGTACTTAATCCGTGTTTTTGTACAATTATACCGAACTTTATTAATTGTTTGTAGTTCACAATACAAGGAATTTTGCCAAAGAGTTTTTAGAATGTAATAAAACTATTTTTTAGGATTGTGATTTGTAACAGGCTGTTTAAGGAATGTTGCTATACTTCATAACTATTTGTTTGGTACTTGGTTTATTGATGGGAATCTTACCTTTTGACTAAAAAAACTGCTTTTTAGCCCTTTATACCTACCCTTTGAACAGATAATTTTGCCATTGATAAAAATAGAAGATTTACTTCTAAGCTTTTTAGTCATCATTAATAACGATTAAAAAATGAACAAAACAACAGCATTTTTGACCTTATCCATTTTAGCCTTTACAGGGGCTTGTCAAGATAAAAACCAAGATGGAGGACACGGATATACAGGCCAAGTTGAGGCTTATCCAATGCTTTCAATACAAAAAGAGAAAGCAAATATATACAGCGATTACCCAGTAGTCTTACAAGGGGTAAAAGATGTGGAATTACGACCAAAAATAGATGGATTTATTGAGTCTATACTGGTTGATGAAGGACAGTCTGTTCGCAAAGGGCAAGTATTGTTTACGATTTATGCCCCTCAATTTCAAGAGGAAAATGCAAGTGCTATTGCCAATGTAAAAAGAGCTGAAGCTGAATTGAATGATGCTATAATGCAAGTAGCCAAAGCTAAACCACTTGTTCAAGAGGGAATTATCAGTAATTACGAATTAGAATCTGCCCAGTATGCTTTGAGAAGCAAGGAGGCTCAACTTGCACAAGCTAAAGCAAATCTAAGCAATGCAAAAGCTAATGTTGGATATACACAAATTGTAGCGCCATTTGATGGAGTTATTGGACTTATTCCATATAAAGTTGGTGCATTAGTAAGTAGTGCTTCTGCTCAAGCGTTGACCACTATTTCTGATATTACTTCTGTGAATGCTTATTTCTCAATGAACGAAAAACAGTTTTTTGATTTTATGCAGAAAGCACAAGACAAGTCATTATCTGAGCGTATTGCATCGCTTCCAGAGGTGAGTTTGATTTTAGCTAATGGAGGGGAATATGCATACAAAGGAAAGATTAATACAGTAAGCGGGCAAATTGATCCACTAACAGGGAGTATTAATTTTAGAGCAGTATTTTCAAATCCAAAAGCATTATTGAGAAGTGGTAATAGTGCTACTCTTCGCGTATACGAAGATATACAAGAGGCAATATTAGTACCTCAAAAAGCTACTTATGACGTACAAGGAAAGCGATTTGTCTATGTCGTAGGAGCTGATGGAATTGTAAAAAGTACTGAAATCAAGATTATGGATAAAGTACCTTCAAGTCAATTTTTCATTGTAGAAGATGGATTAAAACAAGGAGATAAAATTGTCAGTGAAGATATTGGTGGCCTAAGTGATGGTACTCAAATTAAACTATAAAGTAAGGGGATATAATTATGTTGAGAAGATTTATAGAGAATCCCGTATTATCAACAGTAATATCAATTATTATTGTGATACTCGGGGTGTTAGGACTGTCATCTTTACCGATGACACAATATCCTGAGATTGCTCCACCTACGGTACAGGTTACTGCAAATTATCAAGGTGCTAATGCAGAAGCTGTGATGAAGAGTGTAATCACACCATTAGAGGAGCAGATTAACGGAGTAGAAGATATGGCTTACATCAACTCAAAAGCGAGTAATGATGGTTCTGCTGTTATAACAATTACATTTAATCAAGGGGCAGATCCAGATATGGCTGCCGTTAACGTTCAAAACCGCGTAAGTCAGGCTATGAGTCAACTTCCAGAAGAAGTTGTCAAACAAGGGGTTACCACTACCAAGCGATTGGCAAGTGAGATCTTTAGTTTCCTTTTCTATAGTGAAGATGGACAGTTTGATCAGGCGTTTTTAGAGAATTATACACGCATTAACTTATTGCCAAAGATAAAGCGTATCAATGGTGTAGGAGATGCTGCGATATATGGAGGAAGAGAGTACAGTATGCGTATTTGGTTGAAGCCAAATGTCATGGCATCGTATAGTTTGACTCCAACAGATATTATAAATGCTTTGCACGAGCAAAATGTGGAAGCCGCTCCTGGTAAGGTAGGGGAGAATAGTCAACAGAGTTTCCAATATGCGCTGAAATACACAGGGCGATTAGAAACTCCAGAAGAATTTGGAGATATTGTTATTCGATCTTTAGGCAATGGTAAGGTATTGTATTTAAGAGATGTTGCCGAGATTGACTTGGGGGCTTATTCGTATGCAATGACGATGACTGCCTATGGAGAACACGGTACCTATGTAGCAGTAAACCAAACAGCGGGTTCGAATGCTTATGATATTATTAAGCAATGTGAACAAGTCTTGCAAGAGGCTGAAAAAGACCTGCCAGCAGGTGCTAAATTTGCTGTTTATGCAAACTCAAATGACTTTTTATTAGCTTCGATTGACAAATTAATATCAACATTGATTGAAGCCTTTGTTTTGGTATTTATTGTTGTATTGGTATTCTTACAAGATTGGCGCTCTACACTTATTCCTGCTATTGCAGTACCAGTAGCGATAATTGGAACATTCTTCTTCTTGAATTTGTTCGGATTTACAATTAACCTATTGACTTTGTTTGCCCTTGTACTCTCCATTGGGATTGTAGTGGATGATGCCATTATCGTTGTAGAGGCGGTACACGCCAAGTTATATGAAGGTGCTGAAAGTGCTAAAAAGGCAACAATCAGTGCAATGGATGAGTTAACTACTGCGATTATCTCGATTACCTTAGTTATGTCAGCAGTATTCGTACCTGTAACTTTTATTGAAGGATCTGTTGGAGTATTTTACAAGGAGTTTGGTATCACCTTAGCAGTTGCTATTTTAATATCAGCTATTAATGCCTTGACTTTGAGTCCAGCATTATGTGCGATTATGTTAAAGCCAGAATCTGGTATACATCAAGAAAAAAGAGGAGTGATAAATAGGCTGAAAACAGCTTTCAACAGCAGTTTTGATCGAATGACTGATCGCTATGTTGGTGTTTTGAAGTTTTTAAACAAGCGCTTGTGGCTTGCCTTAACTACAGTAGTTGTTTTTGCGGGTATATTTATGTATTTAACCAAAACAACTCAAACGGGATTTGTTCCTAATGAAGACAGTGCTTCAATATATGGTAATATTATCTTAGCTCCGTCTACTTCTTTAGAAGAAACAGAGCGCATTTCCAATCAGATTGACAGTATTGCTATGAGTATCCCAGAGGTTAAGTTTACTTCTCGTTTGGCAGGTATGGACTTTTTTAGTGGAAATGGTAGTTCGTATGCTGTTGAGTTTATCAAATTAAAACACTGGAGTGAACGCAAGGAAAAAGGGCAAGATATTCACAGTGTAGTAGGACAGTTATTTGCCAAAACAGCACATATCAAAGATGCTAATATCGTTTTCTTTGCCGCACCTACCTTACAAGGATTTGGTAATAGTTCGGGATTCGAAATTCAACTTCAAGATAAAACCGGTGGAGATTATAAAGAATTTGAACAGGTGATAGGTGGCTTTTTAGGAGCCTTGAATCAACGTGCTGAAATTATGTATGCCACTTCTTCATTTAATACTAATTTTCCTCAGTATGAAGTATCTGTAAACGTTGCAAAAGCGAAAGAAGCAGGAGTAACTGTAACAGAAGTTTTGACGACATTACAAGGGTATTTAGGAGGTATTTATGCTACGAATTTTAACCGATTTGGAAAACAGTATAAAGTGATGATTCAAGCTGATCCTAACTTTAGAGAAAATAAAGAAGCAATAGATAGATTGTATGTGAAAAATAGTCAAGGTGTTATGACACCTATCACTGCCTTTATCGATTTGCAGAAAGTATATAGCCCAGAGTTCTTAACTCGCTTTAATTTGTTTAATTCAGCTTTTGTAAATGGTAGTCCTAATGCAGGATACAGTTCGGGAGATGCAATTAACGCAATTGAAGAGGTAGCTGCTCAGACTTTGCCAAAAGGATACGGATTCGAGTATTCTGGTTTGTCAAGAGAAGAAAGTACAAGTGGAAACCAAACCATAGTTATTTTCATATTGTCCATTGTATTTGTTTACTTCTTACTTAGTGCGCAGTTCAAGAGTTATATTTTGCCATTAGCAGTATTATTTTCATTGCCAATTGGGCTTGCAGGAGCCTTTTTGTTTGCCAAGTTATTTGGAATAGAGAACAATATTTTCTTGCAGATTAGTTTGATTATGTTAATCGGATTATTGGCCAAAAATGCTATTCTTATTATTGAATTTGCACTGCAAAGACGTCTGCAAGGACAGCGAATTGCCGATGCAGCAATAGAAGGAGCGCGTTTGCGTCTGCGCCCAATTTTGATGACTTCCTTTGCTTTTATATTTGGTTTATTACCACTTATGTTGGCTACTGGTGCCGGAGCATTGAGCAACAAATCAATTGGTACTGCTGCCGTAGGAGGAATGTTGATTGGTACTTTAGTGGGGGTAATGGTAATACCAGCTCTTTTTATTGTGTTCCAATCCCTTCAAGAAAAAATTTCAGGAGCACCTGAAACGCTGGCAGATACTGCTATGGAGGAGGCTAATTAGTTATATAAAAAGGGTGGGAGGTATTTTTTAGACTGAGTACCTCCACTCTTTTACTTAACTGTTTTGCCCAGAG
The DNA here is from genome assembly GCF_009711045.1 of Myroides albus. Lineage (GTDB taxonomy): Bacteria > Bacteroidota > Bacteroidia > Flavobacteriales > Flavobacteriaceae > Flavobacterium > Flavobacterium album_A. The sequence continues at coordinate 131,539 of NZ_WMJX01000004.1, forward strand.
AATCAATTGTGATTTTAAATTATTAGACAATGAAAACTCATTATAAACTTTTACTTGCTTTAGCCATTGCGGGAGCATTGACCTCGTGTGGTTCAAGCAAAAGGTATCAACCTCAAGAAAGTGTTGATACTCAACTCTACAGAGATATTCAATCGACTGATACAACAAATATAGCTGATGTGAGTTGGCAAGAGTTCTTTGCGGATCCTTATTTGCAAGATTTAATCCAAAAAGGATTAGATAACAATCTTGATTTAAAGATGGGGATTGAGAGAATTAATGCTGCTCAAGCAATGCTCAAACAATCAAAGGCAGCCTTTCTACCTGATTTGAGTATCGGTGGTGGATTAAAGAGGTCACGTTTAGCTTATCCACAGGGCTTTGGCTTTGTAAAAGATGCAACCCAACACGATGTCTTTGCCAATACATCATGGGAACTTGATGTGTGGGGAAAACTCGCTAGTAGTAAACGCGCTACTTTTTATAGGTTAATGCAAACCGAAGCGGTTCAGCAAGCTGTACAAACGCAATTAGTTGCTCAGATAGCTGACTACTATTATCAATTATTGACCTTGGATGAGCAGGTGCGCATCTTGAAGCAAACTATTGAAAATAGACAAGAAGATGTCAAGACTATGAAGAACTTAAAGGAATCTAGTGTTGTTACTGGAGCTGCGGTTGTTCAAAGTGAAGCAAACTATTATGACGCTCAAGCAGATTTGCCACGAGTGTATCGCCAAATTAGAGAGATAGAGAATGCGCTAAGTACCTTGATAGGTCAAGTGGGAGAGGTGATTGATAGAGGAAGTTTTGAGAGTCAGAAAATGTATGAATCTATTCAAGTAGGTATTCCTGTTCAACTACTACAAAACAGACCCGATGTTCGAGTAGCAGAGTATGAGTTAGCCTCTTATTTTGAGGAAGTAAGTGCAGCAAGACGTGCATTTTATCCCTCTCTTACTTTAACAGCAGGGGTGGGATTCTCGAGTTATGAGTTTAAGGATTGGTTTACATCTACGGGGTTCTTTGCCAATGTAGCTGGAGGGTTATTGCAACCTATTTTTAATAAACGTTTAAACAAAACCAGATTAGAGGTTGCTAAAGCAAATTACCAGGAGAAGGTTTACAATTTTCAAAAAGCACTTTTAGTGGCTGGTCAAGAAGTTTCGGACGCACTTTACGCGTATCAGACTGCTGAAACTCAAGAACAAAATAGGCAAATACAAGTAGAGAAACTTTCCTTGGCCGTAGATTACACCAAAAAGCTACTGTTATATCATTCTTCGACTAATTATACGGATGTATTGACAAGTGAACAATCATATTTGTATGCGCAAATGCAAATCACAAACGATCGTTTACTCAAGTGGCAATCCGCTATTAAACTTTATCGTGCTTTAGGTGGTGGTGTAGATTAAAAGAATCTACATAAAAATATTGAAGGTTAGAGATTGACGTCATTTTTTAATCTGTGTTCTAAATGTTGACTTTGTTTTCATTTAGATAATAGCACTCCTTGATCGTTAGCAGCTTTACAGTTCTTGTGTTTCTTATTTTTTATATGCTAATGAGAGTTGAAATACAATGTGTTTAAAGAGCTGATTGTTCGAATTAGCTTTTGACAACTAATGTGTTGAGGAGTGTTTATTCCACAAACTGAATTATCAATTTAAAAACAATAAATATGTACGTAGGGATAAAACATTTACATTCTTTTATGGGATATGTGGTGCTATTAGGTATTTTAATTTCAATAGTATATGCTTGGAAGGCGTATATGAGTAATCAGCCGTACAACAAAAAGATAGCGGCTATAGGGCTGGGAGCAACCCATTTTCAAATTGTAGCAGGTGTTTTGATGTATTTTCTTTCTCCTTGGGGTATGAAAAGCCTCAGTGCAGATGCCATGCAGGATACTTTATTGCGACTTTACACAGTTGAACATCCGCTTGTTATGATTATTGCTGCAGTGATCATCACTATAGGTTTTTCAAAGGCAAAGCGCTTGAAAGATGCTAAGAAACAAAACCGTACTGTTGCTGTTTACTATGTGATTGGTTTAATATTAATATTAAGCCGAATACCATGGATGTTTTGGCCAGTAGCTTCTTATTAATTTTACTTTTTAATTATCGATTTTTTTTGTTTAATAGGGTGACTGAGAAGTCACCCTATTATTGTTTACTTTAAAATGATAAACGTATAATGCGGTCTAATTTTTCTTTATCAATATCAGGAGAGAATTCATTGTATAGTTCCTGTTTTAATAACGATACAATCGAAAAGAAATCCGAAGTAAGAGTTAAATAGTATTGTTCTACTTTCTCTACAGATTGATTTTCAGCAACTTTTATTTGACTGCTTTCTATCATCAAATTGCCTACGTGAACTAAGATTTTATCGAATGTCTCTGCTGAGGTATGCATTTGAAGAAAACCGAATTCAAATATAAGATCATGTAGGTTGTTCACTTCCTTTTCTATCTTCTTACCTGTAGCCAAGTGAGGACTAAGCGATTCTCGTTGTAAGATTGTGTTTAGTTGTGTTAGGAATTGAAAGAAAACCTCCTGTTTCTTTTCAAAAACCATTAAGTGTCGCTCTCTTTTTTCTTCACTTTTAGTTTGACCTTGTAGTAGTAAGACTGTTATAATAGCCGTAATTACAACACCAAGTAATGTTCCAAAGAATTGAGCAGGTAAGGTGTTTAATTCAAATATTTCGAAGGTAACAGCTGTAATCAAGAAAATGATTGTACATGCAATAATACCAAGCCTTGCCCAATCTGTTTTTTTTAGTAGGTTCATCAGTTAATAAAACTAAATAATTATACTAATCAAAGTAAGTCTATTTTTTATTGATAATCAATAGGCGTATAGTACAATATCTATGAATTTGTTTGTATGATAGTATTTTAAAGTCTTTTTTGAGCATTATTACCTGACCGTATATTGTCCTAAAGTTGTATTAAAGTTATAGTCATTTGGAGATAGAATCAGTAATTTTACTTCTTGTAAACAGGTAGATAATCCTGTTTTTCTATTTGTTATAAGTTGAATCAATAATATATGAACATTATTTAGTCAGTCATAGTAGTAAATAAGTTTATTATTGCATAACCATAGTTTAGGCACTCTTTTATAGGGTGCCTTTTCGTTTTTATATCGTTGAGATCTTAATGATTAAGGATCTGCTTGATCAATTAAGGGATGACAGGATATAAGTTTGTTTCACATTGGGGTATTATTCAAATTATGTTACAGCTTTTTCTTGTTGATTATTCAACTTTGGATTGAATATAAAACCTGTTTTCTTTGGGCTTTCTTTCACTTTTCTTGCTGTATCCTTGCACTTTTACTCGCTGAAAGGTGCATTTTAGCAGGAAAACCCCTAGCAATCTCCTAGAAAACCTCAAGAAAGTCCCATCTATTTAGTACTGATTTACTAATTATCCTTTTGGATAAGCACTTTTGATATAATGCCAGTTTTATCTTTTAGCTGTTAAGGTAGTTTTAATAGATGCTTTATTACTGATTTCAATTTTGTGGTCTTTGACTAGGCTGTAAATGGATTTCATTTCAGACTCAATAGGCAGTAATTATATGACTTGCTACATATGCTAACTTTTGATGCTGGTACTGTATTTTGAAGAAAATTCAGTAAAATGATTTTTATTTGAGTTTATTATATAGAATCGGTTTAAATAGTGAAAATGAAATAATAATTGCTAAAATTGTATTAAAATTTAATCCAAAAACGGGCTAAGCCTATTATATGTGCTATATTTACTACAGTAGTAAAGAAAAAAGTTAGATTATGAAAACAAGAGCAATGTTCGATTACGCACGTTTAGTTTTAGAAAATGTTAGTTTCGATCCTAAGTTGTTTTATAAGGAACTAAGAAAAGCCATCAACCATTTATTACCTTATGATGTAGAACAACTATCGAATTGGGTAAATGGATATGTACAAGATAAACCAGAGCTACATGATTCATTAAATTTAATAAACGCATAATATTAAAAAGCACTTCGCATGAAGTGCTTTTTTTATTTTTGTTGCGAATTCATACTGATTCATTAGCTTGATATCGGTTTTGAGATAACAATAAAGAATATTAACGCAATAGTTTATTATTTATTGTTCTTTTTAGATTGAAAAAAGATAATATTTTGTTTAGTTATTAAAATTTTATTAATTTTTATTTGAATAGTATATAATAAATAATTAAATGCTTAAGTTTATAGTATAATAAAAAACACTAAATGTATAAAGAATGAAATCACTTAATATGTTTGAGTTTGCTAGAACAATTTTAGAAAATGTAAGTTTCGATCCTCAGTTGTTTTACAAAGAGCTTCAAAAAGCAATTAAACAATTGTTACCATATGATGTGGATCAATTAACGAGTTGGGTATCAGGTTATGTAAAAGAAAAACCTGAACTACAAGGTTCATTAAAATTAATTAACGTTTAAAATATGCAAGCATCCCTTGAATTGGGATGCTTTTTTTATCGTTATTTCAAAGCTCTAATTCGTTTTTTAGAGTTGGTAAAAGAATTCATAAGGTTGGTTATTGATAGATTAAATCCCTTGCTTTGTTGTCATAGTAGGGGATTTTTATTAAGGCTAATTTGTTTTGAACTTCATGCGATGTCTGGGTAAATTGATCTCAGTTACTTTAGGATAGGCAGCGCGATTGGTACCACTGAAATCTTCTTTTAAGATTTGCTGTGATTGACTACTTTTTTCATCCTCATAATGATAGCGTGGATCATTTATAAAAGGCATTTTTGCCATTTTTACTATTTGGATAGAAGGGAAGTGATACTCTACTTCGACTCTACCAAGTAGTAAATAACAGCCTCCTCCTTGAAAGGGGTATTGCTGTAAACTATCGGGAAAGTGTATAGTGTCAAAGTAATCTCCATTACAATCAATCCAAGTACCAAAATACATAGTCCCTTTACTTGTAGGTACGTGTTTTCTCGCAATGAGATAGGCTAACATACGCACTGTTGTTTTATGGTGTTTCATGAGGTCTTGCACCATTACATCTCCTCTAAATTTTGTTTTTAATAGGTCAAAGGGAGTGCATGAGATACTAAATCCCAATAGTTCTATCTCGTCAAAAGCATCTTCGTAAACGGAGCGTTCCAGTACGGGGAAGTTATACTCTTGTATTGGCTCTTGAAGCAAAGTTAGTGTTTGTGGTTGTTTGGGATGTGCAAAAAGTAATCTGGCCTGTATGAGTAATTCATTTTTTTGTTTGCCAAAACTGTGGAAAGCTCCAATAAATATCAATTTTTGTAGGGATTCTATTCCAATATCTACCCGCTGTGTGAAATCAGCTAAAGAAGTGAAATCGCCTTTACATGCTCGTTCGTGTAGTATGGCCTGTATTAACTCTGTATTGATACCTTGAATAAACATAAAGCCCAAATAAATGGTCTTGCCTTGTATAGTGGCCTCCATATCGCTGTGGTTTACACAAGGTGGTAGGATAGTGGCTCCAGACATTTTGGCCTCGTGTACATAGACTTCTGTGCGATAAAAGCCTCCTTGATTGTTAATCACAGCGGTAATAAACTCCAAGGGATAGTACACTTTCAAGTACAAGCTTTGGTAGCTTTCTATAGCATAGGAAGCAGAATGTGCTTTGCAAAAAGAATATCCTGCAAAAGATTCGATTTGACGGTAAATTTCCTCACTTAGTTCTCTTGGGTGCCCTTTGTCCAAGCAACATTCGAAGAATCGCTCTTTGATTGAAGTAAGTGCGTCTTTGCAGCGCGTCTTTCCACTCATTGCCCTACGCAGTATATCGCCATCTGCGGCAGGTAAACCAGCGTAATGTAATGCAATTTTGATTACGTCTTCTTGGTAAACCATAATGCCGTAGGTCTCTGCTAATTGCTGTTGGAATACAGGGTGGAAGTATTCAAAGCCTGTTGGGTGGTTATGTCTATAGATGTATTCTTGCATCATTCCACTTTGTGCTACTCCTGGCCTTATAATAGATGAGGCTGCGACAAGTACTTTGTAGTTGTCGCATTTTAATCGTCTCAGTAGCCCTCTCATGGCTGGGCTTTCAATGTAAAAACAACCTATTGTATGACCTCTTTGCAAATAGTCATTGCAGTTTATTTCGTCTTTTGATATAGCAATATTTCTAATATCCAGGTTAATACCTTGATTGGCTTTAATCAGCATGACTGCATCGTTAATATGACCTATTCCTCGCTGGCTCAGAATGTCGAATTTGTCAAAGCCAACCATTTCAGCAATATGCATATCAAATTGTGCTACAGCAAATCCTTTGGGTGGATAATCCAAAGCTGTATAGTTTGTCATAGGCGTTTCTGAAATTAGAACTCCACAAGGGTGCATAGTACGTTGATTGGGGAAGCCTTCCAACATTTGACCATAACGGTGAATGAGTTTTACAATGCTGTTTGGCTCATGTTGCTCAAGTGTATGGCGAGTCAGGCTGTCTAACTCTTCTTTGGGTAGTCCGTAAACTTTACCTATTTCGCGTATAATTGAGCGGTATTTAAAGGTGGAGATCGCTCCACAGAAAGCTACGTATTCCGATCCATAGCGTTTAAATATATAGGCTAATATAATATCCCTGTCTCTCCACGACCAATCGATGTCAAAATCAGGTGGTGATTTTCTGTTTTCATTGAGAAAACGCTCAAAGTATAAATCCAGTTCTAAAGGACATACATTGGTAATGCCCAAACAATATCCAATGATACTATTGGCTCCGCTACCTCTACCGATATGCATAAACCCCATGCTATTGCTATATCTGATAATGTCCCAAGTAATTAAAAAGTACCCAGCAAAGTTTAGTTGATCTACTACCTTGAGCTCTTTTTCTATGCGCTGTTTTGCCTCTTGATGATCTTGTCCATAGATGTGTTTCATCCCTTGATAAGTGAGTTGGGTCAACAGTTCCATATCCGTTTTTTTACTTTGGGTATAGTGTTGCTTATTTCGCGGCTTATGCAATTCAAATTCATAGTTACAAGTATCGATGATTACCTTTGTATTTTCGACAATCACTGGATAATCTGCAAAGTGACTTATCAGTTCAGACTCCAAGATAAAAGTATCTGTTGTACAGGCGCAATCTTCTGGAGCTAATTTAGACAGTAAGGTATTTTTGTCTATTGCTCTTAGAATTTGATGCACAGTAAATTCATCTTCACTGTGGTGATTAACACTGTGAAGGACAACCATTTTATCTATCTTTTGTTTCCATTTGTTTTGGTAGAGTAGGTTTACCTGATGATTAGTAATGCCGATATACTCTTGCTTATTTAATTGATTGGGTACATTGTCAAGGGGATAGATAACAATACAATGTTCAAATATTGGAGCAAATTCAGGTAAAGGGGCCTTTGATTTATTGTAGGCTGTTCTAAAGGAGCTTATCTCAGCTATGGCTCTTATCTCTTTTGCTAAAATAATATATAAAAGTCCTCGATTATCTCTAAACTCCATTCCTACAAGGGGCTTTATTTTGGCCTGCTCGCATAGGGTGACAAAGTCATAAATACCATTAAAGGTGTCAATGTCTGTTAGGGCAATAGCGCTTGCTTGGTGTATTTGGGCTTGCTTGACAAGTTGGTCTAAAGGCAGCATACCGTAGCGCAGACTGTAATATGAATGACAGTTTAAAAACATAGTTTTTAATAGTGAGAATTAATGTGTGTTTGCTATTTGTCGATTATCTGTTTGATCTGCTTTTCTCTGTGCTTTAAGTTTGCGGCTGCACAACGAGTTACAGCATCTATTCCATATCTCTTTTTCATTTTGTCCATAGCCTGATACAACGCCATGAGCTCTTGGGTGTCTTCAAATAAATCTATTTGATAGGTTCCTCTAACTAGTCCGCTAAACTGAATGCCAATTAGTCGAAGCCTCATTCTCCTGAGGTATAAGCGGTCGAATAATTCATAGACAAGTTGACTTAGGGTGTGATCAGCACAAGTATAGGTAACTCTTTTTTGTTTTGTTTCGGTATCGAAATTTGCATATCGAATTTTCACTGTAATCACTGAAGTAAGCCATTGCTCTGTTCTGAGTTGAAAAGCCAATTTCTCAACCATCCCCAATAAAATGGATTTGATTAAGACAATATCAATTGTATCTTGATCAAAAGTGTGTTCTGTCGATATAGACTTGCGTTCTCTATACGGCTCTACAGGGGTAAGGTCAATTCCATTGGCTTTTTTCCATATATCTACACCGTTTTTCCCGAGCATCTGCTGCAAGACTTGTATAGGCATTTCCGATAGTGTTTTGATATTTCGTATTCCTATTCTGGACAAAGTAGTATAAGTAACCTCGCCAAGCATGGGAATCTTGCGAATCGACAAAGGGTTGAGAAAAGGTCGAACTTGTAAAGAGGGAATGCTCAATGCTCCCATGGGTTTGGCCTGACCAGTTCCAATTTTAGAAACTGTTTTGTTGATCGATAAAGCATAACTCAGGGGAAGCCCAGACTCTTTTTTTATTTTTTCAATCAGTTCACTTGTCCATTTATACGTCCCAAAAAAGCGGTCCATTCCCGTGAGATCCAGGTAAAATTCATCTATACTTGCCTTTTCAACAACGGGAGCCTGCTCGCAGATAATATCCGTTATTAAGTGGGACATATTGGAGTAGAGTTGCATATCTCCTTTTATGATTTTGGCTTGAGGACACAGTTTCATCGCCATGCGAATAGGCATAGCAGAACGCACGCCAAAATAACGAGCTTCATAGGAGCAACTCGCAACTACACCGCGATCGCCTCCTCCAATAATAATGGGAAGCCCATTGAGAGAGGAGTCCTGTAAACGCTCACAAGAGACAAAGAAAGTATCTAAATCTAAATGTGCTATTGCCCGATCCATTTTAATGAAGTTCAAAATTTATTAAACGAAATTACTATATATGTTAGCAATATTTATTATATTTGATGCTATAAATAGTAGCAAATGTCATTTTTAGCAGATAACATCCGGTATTTGAGAGCACAGAAAAGTATGTCACAACAAAAGGTGGCAGACGAATTAGTAATTACACGTGCTCGTTATTCGAAATATGAAGAGGGAGCCTCTGAGCCACCTTTGGAAGTATTGTTGCGCATCTCTCGTTTTTTTCACGTGAGTGTCGATCTTATGATTTCGGTAGATTTGCGCAAAGTTCCTATGCAAGATTTATTAAAGCTTGAGGATAATCGTATTTTGTTGCCTATTATGGTGGATTCTACCACAGGGAATAACTATATAGAGATTATTCCTCATAAAGCTCGAGCTGGATACCTTACAGGATATGCGGACCCTGAGTTTATTCAGAATTTGGAGCAAATATCTCTTCCTTTTCTTAGAGAGGGAAAATATAGGGCTTTTCCCATAGAGGGGGATTCGATGCCTCCTCATCAAGAGGGGTCTTTTATCATTGGAAGTTATATTGAGCGTTTAAGCGATGTTAGGGACGGTAGAACTTACATTGTGATAACAGCTAATGAAGGAGTGGTGTATAAGCGCGTGTATCGCATAGATGAAGAAACTTTCGAGTTGCACTCAGACAATACCTTCTATGAGCCTTATACTGTAAAGGCTTATGATATTATTGAAATTTGGGAATATGCTTGTAGTATCGCCACTCAGGAATTTAAGCCAGAGGATTTAGAGGAACCAGATACCAAGGCTATGTTTAAAGAAATTCGATATATGTTACACAATATCGCCAGTCATGTAAAGAGGTAAAGACTATCTTAACTGTTAGTCTACAGTAAATAGTAAGCGTTTAAAAGAGCAGTATGGTTCTTTTAAACGCTTTTTTTGATCTGTTTAAAACTAACAATAAGGGATGTGAATTGTGGATTAATTAAAAAAATCACTCATTTGTAGGTGAATTTTATTACTTTGCACGCCTTAAATAAAACAACAAATAAATGAATTTAGCTGTGATGGTATGGGACGTTGATCCTGAGATATTCAAAATAGGAAGTGTTCCAATTAGATATTATGGAGTATTGTTTGCTTTGGGGTTGATTCTGGGGTACACTGCTGTAAAAACAGTATTTAATAAAGAGAAGATAGATATTAAATACCTGGATAAACTGCTTATTTATATTATAGTGGGGACGGTAGCTGGAGCGCGTTTAGGACATTGTTTGTTCTATGATTTTGAATATTATAAGAATCATATATTAGAAATTTTTATTCCTTTTCAGGAGATTAATGGTTCTTATACTTTTGTTGGTTTTCAAGGACTTGCGAGTCATGGGGGAGCAATTGGAGTGTTGTTGGCTATTTACTTGTTTTGTAGAAAGTACAAAGTAGGAGTGTTTTGGGTTTTGGACCGCATTGCTTTAGGCGTGCCAATTGCGGGTGCGTTTATTCGCTTTGGAAACTTTATGAATTCTGAGATATACGGAAAGCCAACAAGTGGAACATGGGGTGTTATTTTTGCCCAAGACGATATGATTGCCCGTCATCCCACTCAGCTCTATGAGGCATTGGGTTATTTGCTTAGCTGTGTGTTTTTGTGGGTATTGTACAAGAGCAATAAGGTAAAATCAAACGGAGTTATCTTTAGTTGGTTTTTAATATTGATGTTTACAACGCGTTTTGTATTGGAGTTCTTCAAAGAAAATCAAGTCGAATTCGAACAAGATATGCTGCTTAATATGGGACAATGGCTTAGTATTCCCTTTATTGTTATCGGGGCAGGGCTGTTGATTTTCCAAAGTAAGCTAAAGGGAGTAAGCGAGTTTGATCCTCGAAATTTGAAAGTAGAGTAGTTTACTTTTTCTATATGGTCAAATAAAAAACGCTTAGGGGATAACCTCTAAGCGTTTTTTGTCTATTATTGAATTTATCTATTGATATCAATAAGAATTTTTACCTGTTCAGGATTGCTTACTAAAGCTTCAAAACCTTGGTCTACAATCTGGTCTAATGCAATTTTGTTAGTTACTAATTTCTCTACTTGCATGCGGCCTGAATCAATTAAGTTGATTACCTCTGGGAATATATTTCTATAAGCAATAACTCCTTTAACAGTGACCTCTCTTAGTACTTGGTCCAAAGCATTGTGTTGTACTGGTTTTCCAAATAAAGCTACTAATACAGCAGTACCTCCATTGCGAGTAGAAGCAATCCCTGTGTTATAAGAGGCTTGTACACCTGCGCAGTCTAAGAATACGTTTACTCCTAAGCCCGCTGTTAATTCCTTAATTTTCGCAGGTAGATTATCTTCTGTGGCATTAAACACATGAGTAGCTCCGATTTCTTTTGCCTTTTCTAAACGCTTTTGAGCAACATCAGTGACAATAACAGTTGATGCTCCTGCCGCTAAAGCCGCTTGAGCACATAATAGTCCAATTGGTCCGGCTCCTGAGATAAGAACAGTTTGTCCTACTTTTAATCCACTTTGAAGTACAGCATATACAGCCACAGCTGCTGGCTCTACTAATGCTCCTTGTTCAAAGGACATTGTATCAGGAATCTTGTGTACCATATAATCTTCTACTACCACGTAGTTTGCAAATCCGCCGTTGCCAGCTAATCCAATAAAACCTAAGTGTTCTCCTAAGTTGTATTCTCCTGAGGCTACAAATGGGCTGTCAAAGTTTTTGTAAATTGGTTCAACAACAACGCGATCTCCTTTTTTTAGATTTGTCACGCCTTGTCCTACTTCTTCGATAATTCCTGAAAACTCATGCCCAAGTGTTGTCACCCCTTGGTGTCCGTTTAAAGGGTATGGCTTGTCAAAGGGGATAAGTTGAGGCCCATGTACGTATTCGTGTAAGTCAGATCCACAAATCCCAGCATATTGAACGGCAATTTTTACTTGTCCTTTTGCAGGAGTGGGGATGTCGATAGTTTCCACGCGGATGTCTTTTGCTGCATACCAACGTGCTGCTTTCATAGTTGCCATAGTATAAATCTTTTTTTATGTCTTGTCCAAATTTACTGTAAAGACAATTTATTTTTAGTTTTTAAAAGTTAAAATAGAAGAAAAAAGTATATTGATTAACATTGTTTGTATTTGTTAACTTTTAAAAAAAGACAAGATTAGACTTTGTTTAAGAATAAGAGGATATAACTGTGCATCTGAATTGTATTTTAAGGTGTTATTTACTTATTTTACAACATAAATTACTTTTGTTGGTAATTGTTTTTTTTATTGTGTTAATCTGAAGGTTAGGTTTATCTTTTGTGTAAACAAAGTGTTATTGATATAATAAAGTATTAATAATGGCAATAACTACTTAGCTTTGTAGCTTTAAACTGACTTTAAAATGAATCGCATTTTTTCCGATGTAATCCAAAAGTATTGGGCTAAACAACTTATGGAGGGCAAAACTTCTACATACCGATGAACTGTTGACCTTACTAATTAGTAAAAATGTAAGTGAAAGTGAACAAATTGCCCTTGTGAAAATGAACAATGGACATTGTATTGCTACTGTTTGTGCGAGTAGTGAGTTTGCCAAACGAATTGCAAAAGAAGAGGATATGAGCTTGGAAATATTCCACTCTATTGTAAAGCAGATGGGGTTGAGACTCTCATGTGTTTATGGGCTTTACTACTTTGGTGAATTAGAAAAAGAAGATTTGATAGATGATTTTGAAGATGGGATTATTAGTACAGTTGGTGTTCGCAAGTTGTTAGCAGAAGATTCAGCATTACTCAAAGGGTTTGAATCATCTCTAATTGCAAGTGGTGTAGATGCGTTATCAGTTGATTTTGAAAAACAAAACTTATACGGGATAATTGAAAATGCGGAGTTAATCGCTATAGCCATTGCTGTTAAATGGAGGCAAAGTAATGAGATAGTGGATGTACAGCCTGTGGTATTACCATCATTTGATTCTATAGAGAATAGTACAAGGCTAATGCAGTTTGTGGCTTTTGACTTGTTTAAACAAGGGTATGAGTTTCAGTATAGGGTTATAGGAGATGATATCAATTCCAAGGCGCTTGCTGAATCAATTCCTCTGGAGTTGTTTGGACAATGGCAAAGTGTGTTAGTTTAATGGTGAAAGATGTAATCTAAGGCGCTTTATAGCTTAAAGGGAATCTTAGCTAAAGTTTCTTTAAACAATGTGTATTTAGGGTAGGCAAGTGCGGTATATTGTATCGTGTATACTAAAGAATCCCCTTTGGTTGTAGGCGCTGTCTTTTTTTGCTTCTATCCAACATTCTACAAACCATTTGGTAAGTATTTCATCTTTGCTTTGATCTAGTTGTTCTGTTAACTTGTCAAAAGCATCCAGTTCTTCTTCGGTTTCTCCCCATTGTTCTTCTAAGTCGTAAAAGGCTCTATCTAACTCCTTTGAAAAGATGGAGTCTGATATGTCTGATAGCATTTTCTTGGCACCAATAGAAATCACATCCTCTTGTATGTCCTGTGCCCAAACCACAATGTCTAAAGAATCATACATATACTCAAAGTAAAAACATTCGATAGACTCGAAGGAATATTCATTTTTTAAGGGTAGATAATCTCCTTCAAAAAGCATTTTCAAATTGGCTACCATGTTTTGTTGTAACAGACAAAGTCTATTGTTTAACGCTTGAATAAAGTATTGATGTTGTTTTTCGATCTCCATACAATTACAGATTATTGCTTAGTTTGTTTAGTGTAAAAATAGTAATTTCGAATTAACAACTGTTACGTTTTTTGGGAAGCCTATACATTTATCCAGTGAGTAATTTGATGTATGAGATGTTGATCTATGCTAGGCAGTGGAAGGGAATTATCCTACCTGATACTTGGGTGTATGAGTTTTTATCTACGATGAAGCACTATATTATGCAGCATCCAGGTAAATCATTTTCTATTCAATTGCCTACAACAGAAGAGCCTAAAATGTTGTTGATCACAGAGTATATGCAAAAGAATTTAGGAGAAGCATTAACTCTAAATGGAATAGCTGAGTTATTTGGCTATAGTGTGAGGACGTTGACAAGATTATTTAAATCTCATTTAGATATTTCGTTTTTGCAATATTTAAAGATGGTAAGAATGATTAAGGCTATGGAGCTTCTGATGAGTACAGATAAGAATGTGAGTGAAATAGCCTTCGATGTTGGCTATTCTAATATTGCTGCTTTTAGCAATACTTTTCAGCAATTGTTTAATGTCAGGCCAAGTGATTTCCAGATTTCAATGCACAATATAAAGTAAAAATAAACGCTTATAGTTTATAGCTATAAGCGTTTTGTTATTTTAAGCGTTTTGTTTTGTATCTGAGATAATCAGTTCTCGTAATAATACGCTCTGAGGTAAGTCGTAAGCAAATTTGATAGTACGCGCTACATCAATAGCTTGAATACGGTTTGCTCCAGATGATTTCATCCACTCTTTATAGCCCTCTTTAATATCTTCACTAGTTGTATGGCTTAAGAGCTCTGTTGCTACTGCTCCAGGCTCAACAGAAATAATACGCACATTATAAGGACTAAGTTCTAAACGAGCAGTTTGTGTTACTCCTCTTACAGCATATTTACTAGCACAGTAGGCAGCGTGATTATGAAAGGGTAATACACCAGCTATTGAGGATACATTGATAATAGTTCCTGTTTGTCTATCCTTCATATCTCCCATTACAGCTTGCATACCGTTCATGACACCTAATACATTGATATCAAGCATTTGTTTCCATTCTTGAGGATCCTGAGTAGCTAAATCACCTAATAGCATTACACCTGCATTATTAATTAATAAGTCTGTCTTGCCATATATTGCCTCAGCTTCACGGATTGCTTTTTCGAAAGCATCTTTATTAGCTACATCTACACTTTTGCATAGTGTATTTGGTAAGTTTAAAGCTTCCATTTTATCCAGTCTTCTCGCTAATAATAGTAGAGGATGTCCACTGTTAGCGAATTCTTTAGCTAGTTCCATACCGAAGCCAGAGCTAGCACCTGTGATTACTACTAATTTCTTTTCCATTGTCGATGAATTGTTTTTATGCAATTTACTGACAATAATGGTTTTTACGTTTAATGTAGTAGCTTTTTTTTTGATATATTTATCTCGTTATAAGGTGTGTACGATGTAGTATAAAATGGCTTATCCTTTAAAACGACTATTGTGTTTAGCTATCCAAATTGTAATAAAAATATTTTAGAAAGATTGTGCTTTATCAAGTTTACTAAAGAGGTTTTATAATACCTTCGTATAAAGGAGTTAAACTTATAGAGATAAGATTTATAAACGCAATAGAATTACTACCATCTAATTATGCTAAAAGCCACTATCAGAGTCTTATGGGGAGTACAGCAGAGTGCCCAAAAGAATGGAATGCTGAGTGGAATAGAAGTTTGTCAGATAGTGATATAGAACCGATGGGGGATACTATTAAACGAGTGGACTTAATAATAGGGATAGAGTAGAGGTAAGTAATGTATAACTAAATAAATTAAGCGGTAATGAAAGAGATTTTTGAAACCTTTAGTCCTAATAGTGCTTTAGTAAAGAAGTATGTGGACTATTACTACTTAGATATAAAGCCCAATAATGAGGTGAGAGAGTACCAGTGCTTTCCTCATTATAATAATACAATCTCTATCTACGCCTCTCATCAGCTAGCTAGTGATGGATCGATGGCGTTTAATAAAGGAGCAGATGATTATCAGATATTCACTCCTATTAGAGAAGACATACTTCATGTGAAGCAGGTGGGGAGAGTGCACAGAGTCGTTATTGTCTTTCACCCATTAGGGATACAGCAGTTTTATCGCCATTTAAGTTTTGTCAATCTAATTACTGATTATAAATTTATTGAGGAAAAAGAGTTAGCAAAAGTCTTCGCTACTACTGATGTAGATGTTATTACTACATTGTTAGATACAGCGCTAGAGAAGAGATATAAGCCATTCTCAAATAGCCTTCTAGAACAAGCAATAGAGTATATCTTCAGTGAAGAAGATAACTTCTCTGTACAAGAGTTAGCAGATAGACTAGGAGTGAGCAGACAACATCTAAATAGAGTTTTTAAGGCCAATATGGGAGTATCTTTAAAGAGGTTTTACGATATCTATTTGTTTAGAAAAACGGTGAACCAGAAACTCTATACCTCTCCTGAAGAGAAGTTGACTGATATTGCTTATCGCTTTAACTTTAATGATCAGTCTCATTTGATTAAAACCTATAAAGCAATGACCAATAATTCTCCTAAAAACTTCTTTGAGAAAGGTACTAAGCTAGGAAGCAAAGATACTTTTTGGCATCTAGAGAAATAGATGTTCCATTTGTACAATTTTATTATTGTAGTGTTGTTTACATTCGCTTTATTAATAATTAGAATTATGAAGGGATATCATGTACTACTAGCATTTATGTTTAGTATCGTTAGTTTTGGACAGAATACATACTCTAAGTTGATCAATCAAGCAGATGATTTGTTAGAAGAGCACGAGGATGAGCAAAGTAAAAGACAAGCTTTTTCTCTTTATGAAAAGGCGTTTAAGTCATTTCCAGACAGTATAACAGCAGCTGATTTATCAGAAATATCAATTATTGCCTCGGAGTTAAAAGAGGCAGATAAAGCCTTTGCTTATCTAGATCGGTTGATAAAGATAGAACGCGCACAATATGGCTTCCCAGGTTGGCAAAATGTAACAAATAAAAGTGCTTTAGAAGAATACAAGAACTTATTAGATGATCCTGGATGGGCTTCTATGATGAGTGAAGCGCATGCGTTAAAAGCTAAGTTTGATGTAAATTTAAAAAAGGAAGAGGAAGAGTTCTATAAGGTGAAATCTACTAAAGAGTTAACCTCTACTAATGGAAAGAAATTATATGAAGAAATCAAAGCGTACAATCCTTATCTGCCTAAGGCAAAACAAGATTATTCTATAAGCTTTACTATAAATGATACGGTGAAGACGTCTTTCTTTATTCATTTGCCTAAGAACTATTCTCCAAAGAAGGAATATCCAGTGTTATTCTTTTTGCATGGAGCAGTTAGATATAATAATCTTCAAGAGTTTCAGACTAGAGAACTTAGTTTAGGAGGATGGAATAGATACTATACGAAATATGGAGATCTAGATGAGGTGATATTAATATTCCCAAGTGGAGGGAAGAAGTATAATTGGATGACACCTAATGATGGCTTCTTTATGATATCTGCTATGCTGAGAGAGGTTAAGAAGGCTATTAATGTAGATGATAATAAGGTGTTTATCGCAGGACATTCTAATGGAGCTACGGGTTCATTCTCTTATTTGATGAAAGACTCTTCTCCCTTTGCAGGATTCTATGGGTTTAATACTCAACCTAAGGTATTCACAGGAGGAACTTTTATAGAGAATATAAAGAATCGTTCTTTTATCAACTTCTCTACAGATGAGGACTATTATTATCCTCCTAACGCAAATGATTCTTTTACAGCTATGATGAATGAGTTAAAGGCAGACTATAAAGAGTATCGTTATAACGGTTTTCCACATTGGTTCCCAGAGTTTGACGAGTCAGAACCAGCTTATGAGATATTGTTTAAAGATCTTAAGGAGAGACAACGCAAGAGTTTTACTAAAGAGCTGACATGGGAGTTTGACGACAATGCTTATGGAGGTGTGGATTGGTTGACTAATATCAAATTAGATACGCTTGATCAGAAAGCTGATTGGCATAAAGAACGAAACTTTAAAATTACCAGATGGCTAGAGTATGATAAAGCTGAAAACCTGCAAACGATAGAAGTAGATAAGAACGCTTTCGATATGCCACGCTTATCAGGTAAGGCTGTAGCCCGTTATAAAGACAATGAATTTAGAATAGAAACATCTCGTGTTAAATCCTTATCTATAGCCATTTCTCCTGAAATGGTAAACCTGAAGAATAAGATTAAAGTTTATATCAATGGTAGGTTGTACTATGATAAGAAAGTAGATTATAATACTGCATTTATATTAGATAATTTTGACAAAACTAGAGATAGAAAAACGATTTGGATTAATAAGATTGATATTACAGTAGAATAAGACAGTAGAGCTAGTAGAGATACTAGCTTTTTTGGGTTTAATGTACTTTTAATAAAATAGGTAGAAACGATGGAGAGAATGTATCAGAATGATGAATTCGTTTGTGTAGAGTTAAATGGCTTGAGGATAGAGCGCGTAATAACGTGTATGAGTGATGAACGTGATAATGTAATTGTACTTTATTTAAAAGTAGAAGCTTTAGGTTGGTTTGACTTTTTTATTGACGCAGGTATTGCAGTGATGGAAAAGATAAAAGAAATAGAAGAGGACGATAGTTATATATACCTAGATAAATCCCAAGAATTAGAGGCCATCGGAGTGAGGATAAAAGGTATCTATTGTCAGTCTGTCGAAAGTAGTTGTCGTCTGGCCATAGCATTAGAGAATAATACTAATCTAATTTTACAATCAAAGGACATGAGTGATTATGAAAGTGATGTAGAGTTGTTGCTTTTAGATCTTGGATAAAAGAGGGGCGGCTATTTCATCAGTGGATTAAGATATATTATCATTTATACAATACATTTTTTGTAGTACCATTCCCATCTTTCAATTATTTATTTAAATTAGCTTTGAGTTTTTAGGAATAAATCATCTCTAACTTTAACAAATAACCATTAGATGAAACAAAAGATTAAAAATTATAGTATTCACTTTATTAAAGAGATTATTCCTATCGTGGTGGGTATTCTTATTGCTATTTTTATTGATAATTGGAATGCTCATAGAAAAGACCAAGCTTATATCAATCAAGTGTTTTCGACTGTTTATAGTGAGTTAAAGGAGTCTAGAGAGGAGATAGAGTTTATTCTCCCTATACAGAAAGATTTGGTCAAAGCCTTAGAAAAGTACGTTGATAACGAAGAGAAAAGTCTACAACAGATAGTCATGGAGTCTAAGGGAATCTTCATTCCTCAGATTAAAACAACTGCGTGGCGCTCTATTGCAGCGACTAAGATTGATCTGATTGATTACGATAAGGTAGCTGCTATGACTAATATCGAGGACTTAAAGCAAATGTTAAGTAATAAGAGTGCTTTTTTAATGAATCTTTTGTATTCTAATATGGATAAGACGGATAAGAGCATCAAACAGACATTTAAGATGGTCATATTAGATATTATTCAGACAGAAAATACGTTAGAACAGCGTATAGAGCTGATGGAGCAAGAAAGGGATAAGAAGTGATAACTGTGGTATTTCTTTCCAATTTATAACGGAGTGATTTAACTGTTTATGAAGTATTTTTTTTTATGACTCCATTAAAGATAATCTGATAAGTAAGAATTTTATTCTCGATTTAAGGAATAATAGTGGAGTAGGAGACAAGAGCTCTGCAGAGTTTTATAACTTGTTTAAGAAGTTTAAAGGAAATATATATGTACTTGTAAATTTTAATACCATTAGTAATGCAGAGCAATTCACACTAAAATTGAAGAAATTAAATAATGTGATGGTATTAGGTGGTAATACCAAAAGAATGCTTACTTATGGTAGAAATTATGCTGTAGATAAGGTAAGTCCTTCTGCTTTTTTTAAAATACATTTTTCGGGTCTAAATACGCATTGGCGCAAGTATTTATCCTATGAGGGTAAAGGAGTGAGACCTGATTTCTATTTATCATCTACTGAAGACTGGATAGAACAGGCAATCAGAAAGTATTGTGAATGACAGTAATGTAAATAGTATAGTGTATAGATTTTCCACTGTTTATAATTACTAGTTTCTCATCTTAGGTCATCTTTTATTATTAGCATAATTATAGTGCTTGATAGGGGGGGCTAGCTTTAGTTTGTCTAAATTTTTAACGGGAGGACAATCCCTGATCAGTAGTGTAAATCGTCAGCAAAAAGTGGACAATTAAGATAC